>JADYXR010000068.1 GCA_021772095.1 Candidatus Obscuribacter sp.
TAATCTGAAAAATCACGCTCATGAATTTTGCATAACCGCTTGGAATGCAGAATTCATCGAATTCTCCCCCCGATTACTATATAGACGAATAAACCGGGTTTGAGGGGAAATATGTGCGACCCAGAACGCCGAGAACGGTTTCGACCAACATCGTCCAGCGGGCTCACACCCGCTTGAACGCCGCGTTTCGACCTTTGCCTAAACAGCCACCAACTTATAGCCGACACCATTGACGGTGGCAATCACCGGAGCGCCGCCTGCGCCTTCCAGTTTCCGCCGCAATCGTTTGATACACGTAGTAACCGCTTCCACAGTCGATTCCGACTCCGAAACCCAAACACGCTCAAGCAACGCTTCAGCAGAAAATACTTGATTGGGATGACGCATCAAAAATTCCAACAGCGCAAATTCTTTTGGAAGCAGCCGAACGTCTGCATCTCCGCGCCGCACTGTAAAACTTTCTCGTTCTAAAACTAGATCGCCGACCTTGAGCACGTCTTCGACCAACAAGGGCGGTCTGCGAAGCAACGCCTTGATCCGCATACTGAGCTCCTTGCCGTGAAACGGTTTGGTCAAATAATCATCGGCACCGGCGTCGAAACCTTCTTCTTTATCGGCGATCCGATCCTTACCGGTCAGCATGAGAACCGGCGTTTTGCCGCCCATCTGGCGATGTTGTTTCAGCACCTCGACGCCTTCCAGTTTCGGCAAATTCCAATCCAGCACCACAAGATCGAACTCGCTGACTTTCAGCCGATGCAGCGCCTCTTCGCCGTCTTCCACCGTTTCAACAACATGATGATCGAGCGACAGCCAATTGCGCACCAGTTTCGCCAGCGATTGATCGTCTTCAACTAATAAAATCTTCGCCATCTCAACCTTCAGTATTCACATCACGATCAACCCGTCAATGAGCGCGCACCAACAGTGTATTCACATGACGCTCAACTTTCAATCGGCAATCGAAACCAAAAAAGACTACCCTTACCAGCCTCTGAATCGACACCGATGCGACCGTGATGCCGTTCCACAATCGCCTTGCAAATCGCCAGGCCAAGCCCGGTGCCACCTTTCTTTCGATCCTCGATCGCGTCGGTCTGTTTAAAACGTTCGAAAATAAGTTCCAGTTGATCGGCGGCAATTCCTCTACCGGAATCTTTCACTTCGATCACAACTTCTGTTTCAAGCCGCTTGATGCCGACTTCGATGGTCTGCCCTGGTTGAGAAAATTTGATCGCGTTTCCAATCAAATTGACGAGCACTTGGGTTATCCGATCGCGATCGATTTGAACGGACAGATCGGGTTTTAAAACACTCGTATTAATTGCGATGCCATCTTTTTCCGCTATAGCAAGAACGCCTTGAACAGCCGAAGTTACCACGGAGGAGATTGGACAAGGCACTCTATTCAAATCCAATTCGCCTGATTCAATTCGTTCAACATCGAGCAAATCATTTACAAGTTTGATTAAACGAGAAACGTTTTCGTCAGCGATATCCAGGCTTTCATGCCCTTCTTCGTTCAATTCGCCAAACGCGTTGGCGGCAAGAAGGGAATGCACCATCTGAATCGAAGTCAACGGCGTTTTCAAATCATGACTGACCATGGCGATGAAGTCGCGCTTCAAACGTTCCAACTTCTTGCGCTCGCTGATATCGTGAGCGACACAGAAAAATTCTCGTTCCTCACTCGACCAATGCACTGTCCATAACATCTCGACGGTGGAACCATCATGGCGGCGCACCGGACATTCAAAACTGTGCGCTGACTGGTTTTCCTTGATACCGGCGAGAATTGCCGCCACTTGATTAGCGAACTCAGAGGGCACAATGCTGGAAATTCTCTTACCTATCAGTTCGTCCGGAGCGAAGGACCAGAGCGCTTCGCTGGCTGGATTAACAGCCGAGAATTTTCCGGTTTCATCAATCGAACAAATTACATCAAGCACATTGTCCACCACGGCGCGCTCCTTGCGACGAGCTTCTTCAAGCGCTTGCGCCATGTCGCGAAAGAAACGATCGAGCACAGCCATCTCATCGCCACCACGCAACTGCGGTCCGAGAGGTTCATTTGACGCCAACCTTACCGTATTCTGCATGAGCAGTTTCAATCGGTCAGTAGTGTCGCGATTAAAGAGCATTGATAGAACCAGAGCCAGAGCCACATTGAATACAGCGGCAAAAAACAAAAGCGATTCAATGCCTTTTCGTGTTCGCGCTTGACCCTCCGCTTCGCGCTCCTGCAGCCAAACTTGATGGGCGATGGTTTCATCGCAAAGTTTATACAGTTTGTTCAAACCTTTTCGAACTTTGATCCAACTGCGCATTGTTTCGACGCGATCTTCGGCCTCAAGAGCGTTCCGCGCCTCGACCAGATTGAGGTTGGCTTCGTCGGCAATCCTGGCGATTTCATTGAGAGAAGCCATCTCAACAGGATCGTCTGTGCAGAGTTTGCGCAGCTCGTTGATCTCAGCCTTCATGTCGACAGCCGCGCCCTTGAAGGCCTTGCCAAACTCGTCACTGCCGCTGACCGATTTTAAGGTGTGAGTGAACGACCGCTCGAGCAATAAGCGCAACAGCCTGTTCAAGCTCTTCGTCACCGCAATCGAGTGCACCTCGCGCGCGCGTTCTTGTTCCGCCTGATGGAACAGGTACGCCACGCCCGACACCACACCAAGTTCAAAGACCAGCGGAACCGCCACTAAAATCAAAACTTTTTTCGCCAGGGTCAGCTGCATTTGGACGATTCGCCTACTGTTTCTGATCGCCCCGTATGATATCACCCGGCATGTTATACCCGACGCTGGGAACTCTGAGCCGGTGCGTCAGGTGCAAAACCGATAGTCCAGTTAAAATCCACGACGGCTGGAATCGATTGCTACAACAGGATTTCGCCCAGACGAATTAATCCCTTGCTTGGTTTGCCAAAACTTTGCCAAAACTCTGACCGATATCTGCCAGAACCCCTGACTAAGATGAGCGCACTGGAACGAATGGCGCGCAATCGAGGGACGAAAGATGGCTGTAGTTACTAAAACCGGATTGATGATACTTCTGATGTTGGCAGGAATTCTGGCAACAAGTCAGTCGGTTTTCGCGCAGCAACGCCAATTTGGTGGCTATGCCAATCGCGCGGTCGCCTACGGCAACTCCGCGCAGCGCGGAGCACGCAATGGTCTCGCGTATGTTTACCGCGGCGCAACCGGCGGACGTCCTAATTTGAACGGCACGAGCACCAACACGATGTCGTATCGCAACCATAGTCCAACCGGCATGCGCAACGGTTTGCCACCAACCAGCATGGACAGTTTTGTTTTAAATGCAGGCTCTCACAAAGAGCACATCTACGGCGACGAAGGCGCCAACGGCATCCCACCTTACTTCGGCTTCAACCACGTTCACCGGATCAATACCGGAATCGAAGGTGACCGAGACACAGGGCTGACCACCGGCCACGGCAGCTACTTGCCGGAAGCCTGGGGCGCCGACGAATACATCGCACCACCCGGCGAATGGAGCCAATCCGGAGTCAACAACGGCGACCATCAATACAACCACGCAGCCGACGCACTCGATGCAGCAGCCACAGCCCAAGGCACCACTCGCGGTGGCGCCGGTCGAATCAGCGAGGCCGACCTCGCTCAACACCCATCGCCCGGAGAAGGCTACCAGCCCATGTTTCAGCACGGCGTCTTCGTCGGATGGTGGAGCCCATCAGAAATCGCCCTCGCCCAAAAAGATTTCAAAAACGCACTGCGAAGCATCATGGCAAGCGACCGCTTCTGGGGCGATGCCTACTCAATCCGCGTAGAAATCGGCGACTTGCCCTGGCCGTAGCAAGGGCTTGCCGAATGAGTACGTTAGTCTCTAGGAACTTCAAGCGCTAGCGGTTGAAAATATTTCGGAGATCCGCGGCACATGCTCGCGGCACTCTCTCCAATGGCGGCATCGATATTGCAGTTCGAAGCAACGTTCGGAGCATGGTGCAGGTCCGTTGATTGATATTGACAACTGCGGGTGGTGCACACTCTCTTGTGCGCCATGCACACAGCAACAAAGTTTGGCGACAGTCCGGGTTAGCACCATATATGGCACTACTGATATTGTCGATCTGAGCGTTTTGGTTTTTTTCTCTAGCGTAAATAAAATGTGAATGAGAGCCATTGTGCATCCACAGGTCATAAGCTCAGAATCAAATTCTAGTTTAGATTTTCATTTCAAAGAAACAAAGGAGCCAATAACCTCATCCACCAAGGCTTTTATGCTCGTCTCAGAAACAACCCCGTTGGCTTTCAGCCAGCAAGACTCAAACCATTTACCAGTTCTTTCCCAGGGTTGACTTCGCAAGCTCGTTTTCCACGCACCAGATCTCGATTGCGAGCGTAGCTCACATTCGGTTTTGGTGACGAGTGGAACTCTTTGCGCGCGTAGTCTTTTCAAGGAACCGTACCATGAGTACTTTCCAGATCAGTCAAGACAAGGTTCAAAAGCTCGCGGCCGCGCTCAACCAGATCGTCATCGGCTGCGAACCGCAGATCGAGACCATCTGCTGCGCGCTTCTCGCCCGCGGCCATGTGTCGGCGCTCGGTGAGCCCGGCACCGCCAAGACGCTGACGATGAAGGGCATCGCCTGGATTTTCGACGGCTCGGCCAAGTATCACCGCGAACAGCTCGTCTCGGACACCATGCCTGCCGACTTGCTCGGTGCCAACGTGTTCGTCAAGGAGCTCTCGAAGTTCAAGTACCGCTTCGGGCCGCTCAACCCGAAGACCAACTTCTTCCACGCCGACGAGATCAACCGCACGACACCGAAGACGCAATCGGCGCTCTTGCAGGCGATGGAAGAAAACGCGATCAGCTTGCCCACCGGCGTCCGCAACCTGCATGACGTGTTCATGGTGCTGGCCACGCGCAACCCGATCGACCTCGAAGGAACGTATCCCTTGCCGGCGGCGCAGCTCGACCGCTTCGCGGCCGAGATCGTCTACGACCGCTTGAACGAAGCGGAAGAACTCGACGTCGTCGACAAGACCACTTCGGCCAGCAGCCGGCACGGCATCGACGCCAGCCTCCGCGGCATCCTGCAACTCTCGGACATCCCGGAGATGCGGGAAGCGATGCGCACGGTGCACTGCTCCCGCGAGGTCAAGCAGTACGCCGTCAAGCTCGGCTACGCCACCCGTCCGGGTGTGCTCAAGGAGCTCGACAAGTACTTCCTGGCTGGCGTGTCGGTGCGCGCGGCCCAGTGGCTCGTGCTGCTGGCGCAGGCTCGCGCCTTCTTCCACGGGCGGGATTACGTCAAGCCGGACGACGTCAAAGCGCTGGCCAAGCCAGTTCTGCGCCATCGGCTCTACCTGACTCAGGAGAAGCTGCTGCGCAACGTCAAGCCGGATGATGTGATTCAGCAAATCGTGGACCTGGTTCCGATCGTCAAGTCTTAAGGTCGGGAGGGTCTTCCCTTCTGACCTGAGCAGGGACAGGCAGCGTGCCTGTCCCTTTAACGCGCACCCATGCACGGTGCGTTCTTTTCTCAGACGTCAGAAGGGAACTAACATGGAATCCATAAACGAACGGCTGATGCGACTGGCCGTCCTGACCGTGGACTGCCCGATTCAGATCGCCTGGCTCTCCTCTCAGTACCAGGAGGGCGTGCGCAGCAGCCCCTACCGTGGCAACGGGCGCGACTACTGCGACTTCCGGGACTACCGCGACGGCGACAAGCCCACGCGCATCAACTGGAAGATGTACGCTCGTCGGCCGGAGAGGCTGATGGTCACTCTGCTCGAAGAAGAGCGAAACGCCTGTGTCTGCGTGCTTGCCGACATCTCGGCGGGCATGGACATGGTGAGCGTGGGGCTGTCGAAGCGCGAGCTTGCTTGCGTTCTGACCTCCTCGATCATCCGGTCGGCGACGCGCACCAACGACTCGGCTCTGTTCGCCACCTTCGACGAACGGGGCGTCAAGCACTTCTTCGGCAGGCGCGCATCCCACGGGCTCGCCCTGGCACCGGCGGCGGTGCTGGACCAGGACAGCCCCTACCTCGATGAAGGCGCAAGCGGACTGCTTTGCGCGATGGAGCGCCTGCCGCAGTCGCGCTCTTTGGTCTTCATCCTGATCGACAACAACCACGAGTTCAGTGCCGAGGAGCTCGAACAGCTCTTCTACCTGGGCATCCGTCACGAAGTCGTTTTCATGTCCATCTCGGACCTGCGCGAGCGCGAATTGCCCGCGACCAGACTGCTGCCGTTTCTGCCCATCCCGGGATACTTCCCCGTGATCGATCAGTCCGGCCACACCAGTTTATTGTGGACCAACAAGAACAGTCGCGAGCGGCATACCGCGCGGTTCTGCCAGCACGAGAACGAAACGATGGAAGAGCTCACCAAGCTCAACTGCCGGTTCGCCTCGCTGCACACCGAAGACGACCACCGGACCCGGCGTGCTCAGCTGACTCGAATCCTCTCGAGCCGGCGCGATCGCCTGAATCTTAACGAAGGAGAACAGGCATGATTTACGCGAACCTCTACTGCATGTTCCTGGCACTGCTGGTGGTGCCGGTCATCTACCTGAGCCGGCGCAAAGAGCGCATTAGGGTATCGACCTCGCGGCACTACCACTCCAGCGCCGCCAGCCGACTGGTCGGTCATCTGCCGACGGTGTTCTACACGCTGGCAGTGGTACTGACCGCGGTGGCACTGAGTCGACCGCATGTGCCGGTCAACGAGACGACCAGAGCGACCGTGCAAGGGCGCGACATCATCCTCGCCCTGGACTGGTCAGGCTCGATGGCGGAGCCCTATAAGGGCGAGCGCAAAGTGACCAAGCGCGATGCCTGGTATCACGATGCCACCAGGGATGAGAAACCGCCGGTCGACCCCGAAGAAGCTTCCACCGTCAAGGAACTGCGTCGCATCGACGCAGCCCAGGACGCCCTGGTTGCATTCGCCGAGGCCAGACAGAAACTTTCGCTCGGCGACCACATTGGGCTGATTGCCTTCGATTACAAACCGCAGTTGCGCTGGCCGCTCGACCGCGACATCAAGCAGATTACCAGGCACGGCAGCTTCTTGCCCAGAGGCAAGGGACCGCAGGAGCTGGGCATCGGCACTAACTTCGGCAACGAAATGCCGGGGCCGATCGACATGGCGGCCGATCACTTTGCGGCCAAGGGTAAGTCGAGCACACGAGTGCTGATCGTTCTGTCCGATGGTGAGAACGAGATCAAACCTGATGTGATGACCCGCTTATCCGGCGTCATCCGCAAAGCACGGATGAAGATGTACGTCATCGGCGTGGGAGAGAAAATCGGCAAAGGAGAACTCAGCCTCGAACGCCTCTGCCGCGACCATGGCGGAGAGGTGTTTCGCGCGGAGACGCAGGCGGACCTGGACCAGTGCTTTGAGCGTATCAATGCACTGGAATCCTCGGCCATCCCCGTCACCCAGGACAAGTCTCTGGAGCCGGTGTTTTACTACTTCCTCGCCGCGGCGATCGCTTTGTACGTGTTGGCTATTCTTTCAGAGTCCGTGATTCTGAGTCGCTAAACGCCTGGTCGTATGCCAGGCAAAGCGGTGCTACCAATGCGCCGCTCCAAACTGGATGCGACCGGACTTACGCTCAGAACACTTTCTTTAGGGACTTTACCATGAGCGGTTTCTTTCTAACCATGGCGCGAACGATCAGGGCGACCTGCATCAACACCGCCGCCCGCCTCAGTCACAGCGTTTCAAACACCTGGCGTAACTGCACGTTCGCCAACATCAAGCGCACCATCTGTGGTGTGCTTCGCAGCTGCAAAAACGGCTTCCTGTTCCTCGTGCTGTCGGCATGGGGCATGGTCTGCGCGGCGTTGCGCAACACGCGCAAGACCTGCACGATCGCCAACGTCAGGCGTGCCGCGTCGGCCACGCCGGGCGTCGCGCTCAACTGCGTGAAGTTCGCCTGGTGCACGATCTGGGGCACGCCGCGTTTCCTTTTGCGCATCGTCTGCGGCACGCCGCGGTTCCTGCTTCACTGCTGCATGTTCAGCCTGCGCGCTTGCTACAACTTCGGCGTGTTGACGCTGAACTACAGCCGGCGCAACTGGAAGCCGCTGACGCTGCTCCTCTTCAGCCTGACCCTGCTGCTTATTGGTTTTGTGCGCCTGCACGACTACGACGTGCCGATGCTGAAGCCGGACTATCAGCTCGCCGGCAAAGGCAAAACCGAATACAACTTCGAGGACAAGGACGGCGCACCCGAGCCGGAGTTCATCCAACAGGACGACTGGTTTCAAAACTCCGTCGTCTTCGTCATCCACACAAAGGGACTGGCCACCGACACAGTCGTCGGCGATCGAGTCACGGCCAAGTACAACTTCGCGCTCAGCCTCTACCATCAAGACCGCTATGAAGAGGCGGTCAAGGCGTTCAACAACGCCTATCGCGCCATGTCGGACAAAAACGGTCAGGTCAAGCGCGGCTACGAGAAGCGGGCGTCCGAAACGCAGCTGATGATCGGCAACGCGCTGTGCAACTCCGGCAAAGACGGAGAGGCAATCAACGCGTATCAGCTGAGCTTGACGTATGACCCCAACAACCTGGTCACCATCTACAACCTCGAACGACTGCTGAGCTCGGGCGGCGGTGGTGGCAAGGACAAGGGCGACAAGCCCAAGGCTTCTAACATCAACAAAACCAAAGTCTAAGGAGCAGGCATATGCATTTCCTACAGGAGCAAGCAGGGCTCGCCCTGCCACTTGCCCTCGTGGGCGCGCTCATCGCCTGGCTCGCTTACGCGATGCAGAGGCAGATGATCGTCGCCTGGGGAGCGGCAGACAACGCCAGTCGCTATGGCGTGCCGATCGGCAAGCGCCGTTTTGTTATCAGGGGCATTCTGGCGAGCCTGGCTCTGGCAGCCGGTATCGTCGCCCTGATGCGACCGGCGATTCAGAGCAAGCACGTCGAGTTTCACGCCGGAACGGTCGACGTCGTGGTCCTTCTCGACGTCAGCCGCAGCATGGCCGCTCGCGATTGCAGCGGGCAAAGTCGCCTGACTTGCGCCCGCCACATTCTGCGCGAGCAGATTTCGCCCTCCATGCAACACAACCAGATCGGCGTGATTGCTTACGCCGGCAAGGCTACGCCCGTCGTTTTCCTGACCGAAGAACTCGAGACCGTCAATTGGCTCGCAGAACAAGAGCTCAAGATCTCGAGCGCACCGGGTCAGGGCAGCGCCATGGGCAAAGCCTTCGAGCTGGCGTTTCAGTACTTCGACCACGACAGCGATAAATCGCGCCGCAAGATGATCGTCCTGCTCTCCGACGGAGGCACCGACGAAGAAACGCGGCTCGAGGAAATCGTTGGTGGCATGAAGAACCGAAACGTCACACTAATCGTGATCGGGTTGGGGAGGCCGCGACCGGCCCTCATCCCCAATGAAGAATTGGCAGAAGAAGACCGTCGATTGGCGACTGAACCGTTCTACAAAATCGATGGTCAAAATGCCATGACGTCACTTGACGTTGCCACGCTAAACCAGCTGACCACGGCGGTCGGCGACGATGCGACCTTTGTGCCCGTGACCGCTGCCGGGGAGTTCAAATTCAAGCCCCTGGTTTCGCACATGAGCCCGAAGGAACGGGTCGGGGAGATGGAAATTTACTTCTACCCCTGCCTGGCGTTCTTCATCCTGATCTGCGTCACACCGCTACTCACGGCTCGGCGCGCGCGCTCCGTCCGTACAGCACGCGAAGTCTAACCGCCACAAAAGCGGTATCCACACTCATTCATAAGGAACCAAGCATGAGTCGCAAGAAGATTGCACTGACCGCAACCACCCTGGCACTCGTGGCGTGCGTCGCCCTCGTGGCGCTGTACAAGACGAGCACGTCCAGGGAATGGCCGGACTTTCTCACCGACAAACAGGGCGCGCCCAAGTACAACACCGAAGTGGCCAAGCGCGACTTCGGATACCGCACCGGCAACCACGTGCCGGTCGGGCTGTACTTCAAGCTCGCCCCCGGCATGGAACTGTTGACTGACCAAACGGTAATCAACGGCGACTTCCAGGTCGTCAGCCAACAGGAGTATCGGGAAAAATCCGGCGAGGACACCCTCGTTCGCATCGACCTGACGCTCCAGACCTTCGTGCTCAAACCCAAGCTCGAGGTCAAACCGACAATCGCGTATCGCACCAAGCCCGGTGACGACGTGAAGAAACTCGACCTGCTGCCCATCGAGGTGTACTCCTCGCAGACTTACGACGGTCGCAAAAGCGAACACCCGAAGGAGTCGGCCGACATCACCTTTGTCTCCGACAATCACCTGACTGTCACCGGCGCCTTAGTGGTGCTCGGGGCGCTCGGAGTGGTGCTCGCCATCGGTGGTTTGCTTCGCAACCGCAAGCCGCGCGTCAAGCGCGAGAAGAAGTCGAAGACCAAAACGGAAGCTGCCAGCGGTCCATTCCCAGCCGGTTGGGAGCCGGTTCAGTCCGCCTGGGCTGCCATCACCGGCGGTGACCGTTCCAAGCCCGCCTTCGCGAAGGCAGCCGCGTCGCTGCGCTCGTTCTTCGGCGTCGACACCCTCACGGTCAGCGAATTGAAGCGCAGCACGGTGCCCAACAAGGACCAGCTCACCGCCTTCCTGACTCGCTGCGAAAAGGCGCTCTGGACCAACAACGACGTCTTGGACGAGGAAGTCGAAGCGGCCAACGCCGTCATGGTCGAGATCGAAGCGAGCCTGCTTCCGGCACCGGCATCTCCGCTGGCGACGAAGTAGGCAAGCAGCTTCGATTGCTGAGTTCAAACGACCCGGGTTCACGTCGAACCCGGGTCGGTCGGGGCGCTCAACTGGCAGACCCAGTCGAGAAGCCATGAAAAACCATCGACTCTGAAAGGAAACCATGAGTTCAGAACAGAAGAAACCAGAACCAACCAGTCCACAACTACCGATCTCGCTCGACTTTGGCGGACCGATCGGTTCGGGCTCGACCGCTTTTCCGGCTGCGCCCCGGCGCCGCCAGAGCCAACCTTCGCTCCCGGAACCGCCCGGAGATCCGTTCAAGAACAAACCTCCCGAGTTTCCGTCGCTCTTCTAAAACCGGACAGCAAGAGCGTTTCAACAACTCGTCAACTTCAAAGAAAGGTCTCCATGCTCAAGAAACTTCGCCTCAGCTTCGTCGCATCACTCCTCGCCGGTGTCTGCCTGCTCTGCCTTAACGGTTGCGCGGCCAAGCCCGGACGGCAGGTCGAGAAGCTTATGCAGGACGACACCTACGACGTCAAGATCGTCCACGAGAAGACCTGGACGGTTCAGTATCAGGGTCTCGTCAACATCACCATCGACGCCGATGGGATCGTCAACATCTACGGCACGTCCGCTACCAGCATAGGAGCGATCATGCCCAACGTGAAGGTCAGCGGTCCGGCCAAGTTCATCGTGCACAGCGCGCAGAACCTCAAGGCCGAAGACGGCGCCATCGTTGACGCCCACAACTGCGTGCTTGTCAAAGCCGGCGACCGCACCACCGTGCGCGCTTACCAGTGCCAGACGGTGCGCGCCCTCAACACGGCGACCAGTGTTTTGCCGTTCGGCAATACCCAGATCGAACGAGTAGAAGGACCGCCCGCCCCGACCGTCGAAGCGGGAAAGAATTAACCACATCCGGTGCCGGTTCAGCACGCACAATTCGCACCACCTACGGTGCCGAACCGTCTGAATGAGGTTCTTCAATCCATCGAGAAGTATCTAGTTTCAACCACAAAGATGCGGCTTCCGAAGTCGTCGCACTAGTATTTCACGACTCGTCGACTGGCAATCGGCGAGTCCACCAAAACGACGGCGAGCGGGTCTGCCTGCTCGCCGTCGCAGGAAGGAGTATTTTTTGATGACAACTGTTTCTCCTCGCATCACCCTGAGTGAAGAGCTGGACTCCAGGATCATCGCCATTACGCCGAACATGGCGATTGAGTGGGGCTACAATCTTTACGTCATTCAGGTGCTGCCGGAAACTTCCGAAACGCGCCGATCGGCAATGAAGGCGGTGCAAGAGCTGGAAGACCTGGTCGACAGCTTCTCGCCCGGCAGTCCCGAACGCATCTATCTCACCACTCTGCGCATGGCTGCCATCAGCTTTGGGCAGGGCGTGGAGCGGCGCAAGGGTTCCCGCGCGACGGCGCTGGCCAGTGCTGTGGAAGAGAAGGAAGATGCGCTCGACCGCATCACTCGCGACACGCGTCGCGGCGGACTGCTTGCCGGCGGATGGAAAATCCTCTTGCTGGGCGGCTTCGTTTTCTTCCTGGTCCGGGCTGTCTTCGGCATCCACATCGCCGACGAAGAAACGCGCGGCAAGGACGTCCATTACGTTTCGATGAGCACCGCCCTCGGTATCGCGCTAATCGGCGCGTACATCAAAGGCTGGTTCACCGATCGCAAGATGCGGCGCATCTTCCGCGAGTACGACATTAAGGTCAAGGAAACCAACGAAAGCTACGCCGAAGAAGTGGTCTGCGAGTATCGGCTCGCCGCCCAGACCGCCGACATGGCCTGGCACTGCCTGACCGACGTTCCGGCCCCTATGACAAAGGCATTCGAGAGCCTGCTTCTCGGCGTCATCAAGGGCTACTGCGCCACACCTGACGACGTACCGGCAACGGTTTAGAAAGCCGTTGGTGGACCATGATCGACAAGAAGAACGCCGGACTGCGCGGGTCAACACCCGACCCGCGCAGCCGGCACCTTCTCCAAACAATCCTTAGAAACGAGACGGAGCCTTAATTAGCTCCAGCTCGTTTCAATTCCATCGCACTATACTACGCCATGTCATACTCATACTCCTACTCCTACTCAAAAAAAAAAAAAATTGGTCTCTCAATTAGACCAATCGATGGCCGACCACCCGCTTGCGACTGGGCTCTTAACCCAATCGCAGCGGGTACTTGGCGCTCTATCGTTCACAACACCAAGCCGGCGGTTCATTAGAGAAGGACGAGTTTCGCCATTCGAAACTCGACTGATGAACAGACTCGGCAAGGCATCTGCGTCAAGATTAGATCAGATTCTTGAGCAGCAAATACAACAGCCCGGAGACAATCGCCGTCACCGGCAACGTCAGAAGCCAGGCGTAGACAATCTTCTTCATCGTGCTCATGTCGGTGTGCCCCGGTCCATAGAGACCGCAGGTGCCGCCGACCACGCTCGAAGTCAACGTGTGCGTCGTGCTGACCGGCACACCGGCAGCCGACGCGGCGAAGATAGTGGCAGCCGTGCACCGGGTCGATCGGGCGCAACGACAAGCGCTCGCCGACAGTCTTAATCACACGCCAGCCACCAGTAGCGGTGCCGAGCCCGAGCGCAGTAGCGGCTACCACCACCACCCAGAACGGCACATGCTGCAAATAACAGCCACCAAGTACAGTCCGAATAACACACACCAAATAACAAAAAGACCCGCTATTACGCGGGTCTTTCAAGTACTACTCATTCGACAGTTTCGCTATGAGCGCCCCAATTAAATCAAGCGACTCCCATCACCTGACGTTCACATCGCCAATCGTTAGTGCACCGAAAAAGTCGGTACTCTATTGCTCAAGCTTTCCATCACTTCCGAAGACACAGTCGGCGTGCCTTGATTGGAAGTGTAGCGTTTGGTTGTTTCCAGAGTTCTGTGTCCGCCGATTGCAGCGACGAGCATCAAATCGTTTCCGTTGCGAACCAGATTTGTCAGACATGTATCTCTCAAAACCTGCGCCGACAGGTTCAAATGAGCGCGATGTCCGATCTTGCGAACGATGCAATCGACACCAACGGTCGAGATTCTTTTGCCCATCGGATTGAGAAACACCGCTTGATCTTCAGACTCACCGAATCTGCGACGGCGCTCTGCCAGCCATTCATAGAGTGCTCTTCTGGTTGGAGCATTCAATGGAATAACGCGACTGCCTTTCACCATGACACGACCAGTGTCAGCGGCAAGCAGCACATCATCCATGTTTAGACCAACGCACTCGCCGATTTTGATGCCGGTATACAAAAGAATAAATGCAATGGCGCGATCTTTTGCGGAACGATGACGATAAATCGCTTCAACGAAACGACGCTCTTCATCATCGCTCAACGGTCTAGGCGTGGACTTCGGCCACGATTCGCGAGTCATTCTCGGCATGTCGGCTCCCAGGAACTCGACATATTTTTCAACAGCAGTAATAACGTTATTAACTGTATTCTGACTCGATTCTTCAACGGTTTTCAAAAAGTTGATGTAACCGGAAACCTGTTCATGCCAGGCAGTTCCGTCCATCTGATTTGAATTGGCACCTTGTTCTGCTACATAAGAAAGGAATTTTCTTACGCGAGAAACATATGCTCTTTGTGTATGAGCAGCCATAGACTGGCTGTCCAAGCACGTTTTGAAACCTTCGAGCGACACTACATCTTGAGTGCGCGGGGGGGTGGGAGTATAAGTCACTGAGTACACCTCTAATGGGGGAGTGGCAAAGGGGTCGTGTGTGTTCAGAATAGGCGGGATTGTCAAGCTGGACAATTGGGCCGCTCCACATTTAACTCATTGCGATATCGAGGATACCAATTTGAAAAATTGGACTCCTTTCACGAAGAATACCCCAAAACGCGGCTATGATAATGTTTACAGCCGAAACCCAGTAGTTTATTGGTATCTCAGAATGGGCACAATTAACAAAGTATTGTTGCAAGATCTGTAACTCCAAAACGCAATATCTAAAGCTCTGTCTGGAATAGCGCCGGTTTTCCATGGTTACAAGACGCGTATTTGGTTTTCCGCAGGGCGTTTAAACGCTGTTGATTAGCTCGAAACAAGGACCCTGTAATGGAATTGGAAATTTTCGAACTAATTTTGGACCCCAAATCAGAGACTCAGTTGCAGAAACAGGTCTATCTTCAATTAAGGGAGCTGATTTTGAACGGAAAGCTCCTGCCCGGAGTGCGATTGCCGCCTTCCAGGAAACTGGCGGAGACAATCGGAGCGTCAAGAAAAACTGTAGTAAGCGCCTACGATCAGCTGCTGGCCGAAGGTTACGTGAGTAGCCAAACGGGTTCCGGAACCTTTGTATCCGATCCAAGCAACGCCTTATCATTACTAAGATCGGTTTCCAACTCGACCGACACCCCCGAGTCGAGCGGCTCGAGCAGCCTATCTTCAAAACGGGGGAACGACAGAGCGGCAAGCAAAAGTCTGAGGAACACTGGTGACCAAACACCAGAGCAGAAAAAATTACCACGCGAACTTTTAGCGGATAGACCAGAGGAGCCCACGGAGGCTACCGTAGAACCTGATTCTGAAACCGAACCGCTTTCCTTATATGCAAGAAGAATCGGCGGAGTCGATCTGGAAATCTCGCAAATTGAACATGCACGCTTTCAGTTCTTCAACTGGCAGCCCGCATTTGATGAGCTTCCGCTGGTCGAGTGGTCACGCATTGTCGGCAAGACCTTTCGCCGCGCCGACGTCAACCTGGTCGACTACGCGCCCGACCCACTCGGACACCTTCCTCTGAGACAGACAATTGCTGAGCGTTTACGCAGAACTCGAGGTTTAGATTGCCGGGCAGAACAAATAGTAATCACCTGCGGCTTTTCACAATCTATAGATATAGTCGCACGCTTGCACTCCGCCGAAGGCACTGAGTTGCTCGTCGAGAACCCCTCCTACAGACCGGTTCGAGACATATTCCGAACTTACGGCGTTTCAGTTCGAAGCATTGCTGTCGATCAAGGAGGAATGAGAACAGAACGTTTAGCAAAACTTCCCAAGCACAACATCAAATCAGTTTACGTCACACCTTCGCATCAATTCCCTACTGGAGCGGTTTTGACCCTTGCCCGCAGATTGGAACTTTTAAAATGGGCGACAGACTGCGGTGCCGTAATCATCGAAGACGACTTCGACAGCGAGTTTCGTTTTCGAGGGAGTCCGATACCAGCCATGAAAACGCTGGACAAGGAAGAACGAGTCATATACTTGAGTTCATTCACTAAAGTTTTCTATCCATCCCTGGCAATCGCGTTCATGGTGGTGCCATCACGCTTGATACCAATCTATACTCGGGCACGTTGGCTTGCCTCCGATCAACTTTCCATACAACTCCAAGATGCGCTTGCCGAGTTCATCTCCACAGGCATGCTGGAACGCCATGTTAAACGCATGCGCTCCACTTACGCGCTTCGCCGCAAGACTCTTCTGGAGGCAATCGAAGATCACCTGGAAGGATGTGCCACCACCCACGGTGATTACGCCGGATTGAGCACATTAATCAGATTGAAATGCGATCTGGACGATGACCAGATTATCAGCAGAGCCGGAGAACGCGGCATCGTACTCACCAGCACGCGGACAAGCTACACGCGCAACGCCGTTCAAGGCGAGTTCATTCTCGGATATGGAAACCTCAACGAAGACGAAATTCGCAAGGGCATCATGGAACTGAGATTGATTATCAAAGGTCGATGAAGTTCGGAGATGAGTTTCGGACGTTAGACTTTCTGGCACCTGAGGTTCAGAGGTGTAAGTTCCTGACGTGTGAAGTTCGGACAAGTTTGCGATTACGGCACGTGAGGTCCGGACACATGAAGTTCTGCGGCATGAGGCTCCACCGTTAGGGAATCTCGCCTCTTGCGCCAAGCGTTCGCTGACAACCTCCGAATCTATTTACAAGCCGGGCTTGCGAAGCTGAGCTAGCTCGTGTGCGGACAAGTTTGCGACAACGAAACATAAAGGTTTTACGCACACCTGCGATGACAGCGGCAAAACACTCTGACCACAAGGTTCTCGGATCCATGAAGAAGCGCAAACCTAGCGCGATCCCCATGTCAAGAAACAAACATTTGTTGCCGCAAACAGAGCTGTTCTTTGTTTATCACCCTGAAACACCGTTAGTTTGATGGTGCACTTCATCACACCCGCACCGGATCTTCCAAGCACAAATCCCAGCACACATCACATTCTCGATTCTTTCTGCAACTCTTTTGAGGGCTGGGAAATGTCGTCCGTGTGCGAATCAAACCTGATGAAGTAAAAAGAGGAAAGTATGGAACGAAACAATCTCGACGCCGACAACGATCGCCTGCCCGTCGTCCACTGTACGCTCGGTCTGTGCGGCAGGGATTCCGGCATTTGTAAAACCTGCAAGCGCCCATCCGCTGTCCTCATCGGTGAGCACTGCCCCGAATGCATGACACCCTGCGACCTGCGTGCCGATGGCTCGTGCCCGATGCCCGACATGGAGGACGACAAAGACTAGAAGGGAATCGCAACCTCAACCCAACCGACAGCAAGCAGTAACCAGCCCGAAGTGACGTAAACAGTCGCACCGTATTTAGTGCACCGGGAGCATTGGGCTCGGCTCTTTAGCCGGGCTCAATGCCTCCTTTTCCGTTTACGACCCCAAAACTCATTGCCATCACTCAAACCGTCGAATGAACCGATTCTGACTCTGTTTAAGTTGCCAGATGATTTTGCAATTCCAAAGTCAACAATTCCTAAGTTTACTTACTCAGTCATCAGCAACTCAGCAACAACGAGAACTTGTCAGGCTCACTATTAGAACCCAGACATCAAGCACCTCTCGGGTAATCGCAAAAGCACCATAGAACCAAGAGCATCAATAGCAGCGAATAACAATCATTAAACGAGCACGTCTACAGCACCTTAGCGTCAACGACGGCTTGAGGTTCCAGCACCGTTTGTGCATAGTCCACTTCAAGTGTATATCTCGTTTAAACTCGCATGTTTCTCCCAATCATTACCATTTGAACCCTTAGCCCTTTGTCAATAACACCACAGGCGGTGCTTACTGTAACGCCTAGTATAACATCCAGCGAGTGCTAAGCCGATAAACAGTGTTTATCAAGCCTAGACACATTGCGGTTTTGACGAAAATCGAGAACACGCCAACCAGCGGATAGAACTCTGATTAGCTGAAAACGAATAAAGCGCAGACACGATTCCTAGAAGATGACGTGCGCGAGATAGCCAATCACCGTCAGCGCGATAATGCCGCCGATGATTTTCATTGCATGCTTGCCGAAGACCTTCCGGGCTGCGACAGCAATCGATCCGATGACGAACATGATAAACAGGCACATAGAATTTGGCTTTCGTTGTTAGGTGTAAATCCATCGCTGCAACACGTTCCAGAGTGGATGCCGTCTTGCCGCGATAGTGTTCGAACAATTCCGATTGTTCAGAGCTGGTGTGGAACTCCCGAAACTGCATTGAAACCTGATTCAGCCGGCTAACTCAAAACACGAAGCTTCTCAAACAGCGGCGGAACCGGTGTTATGCGAACAGCGGAGGATCCGATGTTTAGCAGCTTGGGGAATCTTGTCAGTTATTTGCTGATGGGCTTCTTTGAAAAGTTGTTAGGGAGAGGAGGACTAAAACTATCAAGATGCCAAGTGATAACTCAAATTAGTTTCTATGTAGTCATAGGCGCAGGAGAGCTAGCGCAAAGGCAGGTTCAGGTCCAGCGGAAAGTGATCGAAATCAGGCGCTGGCAATTGATTTCGGCAACCACATCACGGGCTTAGGTCATCGCCACCTAGCTCACCTCACGCGAGCGCTGAGTTGCGATATTCATAATTACTCAGTCTTTCTGGAAATTTTGAACAAGCCAAGATTCAGACTCGCGCCAAAAGATCGAGTAAAATTAGCGCATTCATTTTGAGGTGTGTTCGATGGTTTTGACTTATTCGACGATGCTTTCGCTGGGCACAAAAGCGCCCGAGTTCGCGCTCAAAGATGTTGTGAGCGGAAAGGAAATTTCCAACGCGACATTCGCGGACAAAAAACTGATGCTTGTGATGTTCATGTGCAAACACTGCCCTTATGTTGTGCATATTGAAACCGCGCTCGCTCAATTCTCCGCCGACTACCAGAGCAAAGACATAGGCATCGTGGGCATCTCCAGCAACGACGCCGAAAACTATCAAGAAGATTCGCCGGAAAAATTGAAGGAATACGCAGAGCGTTTGAACTTTAAATTCCCATTGTTGTTTGACGAAACACAAGATGTCGCAAAGCGCTATACCGCCGCATGCACACCTGATTTCTTCCTGTTCGATTCAGAACGAAAACTAGTCTATCGTGGACAGTTCGATGAGAGTCGCAGAGGAAATACTGAACCAATTGATGGCAAAGACCTCAGAGCTGCAGTTGACGCGGCGCTAGCCGGGAAGCCAGTTCCAGAAGAGCAGAAGCCGAGCACCGGCTGCAACATCAAGTGGAAACCAGGCAACGAGCCACCGTATTTCGGCGTTCAATAAGCAACGGTTTCACATCTCATACCCCCGCACGAACTCCTCTGTAAACGAGGCGCCGCCTTGTGTTCATTGACACGCCGGTGACACTGATGTTCCAAGCCGGCGGCGCTGAAGTTCCAAACCAGCAACGCCGGACGTTCTATACCAGCAGCACCGGAAGTTCAAACCAGCGGCACCCGATGTTCAAACCAGCGGCACCGGAAGTTCAAACCGACGGCGCTGCTTATGTTACACGGCCGCTGCAGTTCCACGATGGCGGCCGCTTTAGCTCCAGGTCGGCGGGCGGAAGTTCCAGGTCGTCAATGAAACATCGCCTTCGAATTAGCGCAGACTTTGCCACCACACCTGGTGCTTACTGTACATCCTAGTATAGCAACCGCAAAACACATAAAGCCAGAAGACTCGGGAGTCTTCGGCTTATGTGGATTCATCCAACGACAACATGAGTCGGTGCGCCCTTCGCCAGGAAAGACGCACCGACCTGGTGAGTTTGTTGTCGATTGAGATAAATCAGCCGCCGGTGGCGTCGCCGTCGGCGGGGGGCGTTTCGGCAGTGTCAGCCGCGGGTGCATCGTCGGCGAGGGCCGTTTCGGCAGCGTCAGCCGAGGGTGCGCCGTCGGCAGGGGCAGTTGCGGATGCATCGGTTGCGGGTGCGCCTTCCGCCGGCTTGTCGGCAGGCAGGTTGGCGTGAACGAGCGCGAGCATCCCGGCGATTTCGGTTCCTTCGAGACCGAGTTCCGTGAGGGACTCGAGCGCGATGTCGACGTAGCCGGTGCACTTGCCGAAGTCACCTTCCTTCATGGCGGCAAATGCCAGGTTGCCGAGAATGGCAGCCTTAGCGAGTTCCACCTGGATGAGGGCGCTTGTAAGAGCATCGCTGCCCGCGATCAGCTGACCGCGTTCGATCATCGGAATTGCGCGATTGACGTCGCGCGGGATACGCCCGAGAGCGTGAATCAGCCCGGCGAAGCCGCTCATTCCGAGCGTCAACGACTTGCGAGGCGTTGCTGGTTTATTCATCGAATACTCCTTCGTTTTGAAGATTAAAGAGACAGGCAAGGCTCTTCATGAGCCTCACCAGGGATGTTGATACGCGACCTTATGGTCAGTCGTTTCCGATCGATTCAGATGCGACTTAGACGCACAGCTCGGCCGCTCGTCAGACTGCTTCCGCGACGATAATTGCAGTGGTGTCCGGGTAAGGCAGAACCTCGCCAGGTTTGCCACCATCATCGGCGTGCAGCCAAACGTGGTTGCTGTAGCGGTTGTCGGCAATCCAGGGATTGAGATAGCTGCGGCATTCGCGCATGCGATAGCCTTGCTTCTCAAACTCCGTCTGCCACTCGTCGAGCGTGAAGACGCCGAACTCCTCGTTGACTTCCATGTCCCAGTTGGCCAGGTAGTCCTTCTTCGAGAGGAACTCATTGGCGCCGTGCATGTCGAGGTAGAACCAGGTCACATCACCGATTTTGCGTTCCGCGAATTCGACGCCGGGAGCGTCCGACTTGTTCTTGAACTCACGAGCGAACTTGCGGAATCGGGCTTCCGACTCCTCGTCGCAGCGCATCCAGACCTTGCCTTGAAACTTGGGCTTGATACCGTCGCGGATGATGACGCGTCCACCCAGCTCCAGTTCCTTGCGAGAGTTGGCGAGCGCGAGGCGCACCTGCTCTCGGTCGTAGCCGTTGTAGGAGTAGACTTCGTGCATCACCGACGAGAGGATGATGGTCGACACCGTCCCAGTGCGGAAGCGCTGGTGGATGATGTTACCGCGCACGATCGAGACATTGTGGTTGGGGAAGAACTGCCCTTCCGACGTGCGCAGCAATTCGCTGGACAGGTCCATGCCGACAATCTCGGACTCGGGGAAGAGCGTCGAGAGGTGAATCAGCAGCGAGCCAGTGCCACAGCCCTTGTCGACGATGCGACCGGGGCGGATGTGCGTGCAGATGTCCTCGATCTTGACGCTCAGGCTGGCATCCATGCCGGCGCTGTAGACCTTGAAGTCGCGACCGTGCGAGAGTTCGCCGTCGTCGGTGAGCAGCACGTCCTCGAAGAGGTCGTGAATCACCTTGACCAGATCGCATTTTTCGAACAGTGCGATGGTGGCGTCGCTGGCGATGTCCTTCCAGTCGCTGCCCGTGCGAATGGCGGCGTGCAGGTCGGCAGGCATCGTGCCATCGGGCGACGGAATGTGGCTCTTGAAGCCATGCTTGCCGAACAGCCCAAGCACGTCCGGGTTGGAGGAAACCAGGACAGTGGTCTCGGGATCGAGAATCGTGGCGCCTGCGCTCTCGTCTTTGACGACAGCCTTCATGTGTTCGACCCAGACGGTCGAGTCGCTGATGTCGGAGACGCCGTGGATTTCGTAGGGGCGCTCGAGCTTGAGAGCGAGCCCTTCGACGACTTCGCGGCGTTCTTCCAGCGTCAGCGGATGACGCTTGGTGCGCGACTGTTCGCATGCGGTGATGACAAAGACGAGCTTCCCGCCACCGGCTTCAGCGAGCACATCCTTGAGCGCTTGCTCCTGATCGCGCGTGACACCATGCCAACGCCCCACGAAAAGCAGCACAGTGGCCGTCTCATCGCGGTTTGAATCGCCGGCTTCGTGGGCCGGTTCATTGAGAGTTTTGGTTTGATGAGACATGAATTCGTGTCCTTTCGTTTTGAATTAAATAAACAGGCACCTGACCAGTTCCAAACAATCGACTGCTGGAACGGGCAACGCGCGAGCGTGCCGTCAGATGCACTTGGTAGTATAACTCCGCCGCCAACCTGTTTCAGAGGCTGCCAGCGAGCTCAATCCTGCCCTTCGTCGCCACCGCGAGGAAGAGTCGCGCGATGTTGCGCGAGTCGTCTTTGCCGCTGTGGAGAGCACCCTCGAATTCAAGCTTGAAGAGGGCGAGTTTTTCGGGCAGGCTCAAATTGCGCAGTTCTCCTGTGAGAACCGCAATCATTGTGGACACGTTGAAGTAGCCGCTGCCGAACGGGCAGGGCAGTCCCATCAACTGGCATTGATCCCGAACCGCGTCCAGCTCTTTATCAGAGTCGGTGACCACGGTTCTGTTCTTGCCGCCATGCTTGCCTTCGATGCGCCTGAGCGCTTCGGCAAACGACATTCCTTGACGCTTCAGCTTCGCTTCCGTCCAGCCAGTCAGCTCCGTGCAATACGGGCTGATTGTCGACATGGTCGGGATGATTGGGAAGCTGAACGATTGCACAATCGTGAGCTTCGAGAGATCGACGGTGGTGAGACCGAATTCGATAATCTCTTTGCGCTCGCCGGCGGGGAATGAGTCGTTCGGATAGCAGGACAGCTCGAGGTCCAGCACGTTGAGAATGTTTGATTTCATTGCTAGCCTCCTTTTGGTTGACGGCAGCGAGCCGTCGGGTTGAGCCGTCCTGCTATTTAAGCAGGTCCAGCTGTTACAGGGGAAACAACAGCAGCCAGGCGACTGCGTAGATAAACACAGGCAAGCTTGCCACACTGACCGGCAGTGCGATCAGAAGCGCGGTGGCGACGGCGACGGCGATGCCCACCAGAAGCGAGATGCCGAGGAACTTCATGTCGACCTTGTCCCAGAGCAGCATCTGGTCGTCGCGGCGCTTGAGCAGCCGGTAGACAGACCAGGCCGCTGAGATGCCGACTACCAGCGTAAGAGCGGGCAAGGCAGCGGCCGAGAAGCCGGTGCCGATTGCGACGCCGAGGGCGGTGTTGAAGCCGGCGAACAGAATCTGTTCTTCGCGCACGAAGCGATCACGCTTGGTCAGGTGCTCGGTGTAGGCATCGATTGACTCGAAGTCCATCGACGAGCTGGCGGGGTGCAAGCGGCTGAGAATCATGCTGGCGAAGATCGTGAGAACGACAACGCAACCAAGAGCGACGAGGTATTCCATTTTTTCAGAAATCCTTTCGGGGAGCGAGCGCTCCCGGAGATGTGAATGTTGAACTCGACCAATCAGCCGGCACCACCACAGACGGCAATGCAGTGGCCAGGCGGGTTTAACCCAACCAGGACAGCGCATCTATCTGCATCGTATGTGGTGCCGGCGACTGTTCGTCCGAAAACGACTACTTGTCTTTCTTTCGACGCTCTTCGATGGCGCGGATGCGAGCATTGAGCATCTCGACGCCAAATGCAAAGGCCATCGCGAAGTAGATGTAACCCTTCGAGATGTGCTGGCCAATACCCTCGCCGACGAGAACGACACCGATAAGAAGCAGGAACGAGAGGGCGAGCATCTTCATGGTCGGATGCTTGGACACGTAGTTGCTCACCGGCGTGGCAGCAGCCATCATGATCGCCACTGATATGACGACCGCAGCAATCATCACGGGCAACTGGTCGACGAGACCAACTGCAGTGATGACGGAGTCGAGCGAGAACACGATATCGAGAACCATGATCTGCCCGATCGTAGCGGCAAAACCGACTTGACGTCGAGCCAGAAGCTCTTCTTCTTCGTTGCCTTCAATCTTCTCGTGAATTTCCTTGACGCTCTTCCAGAGCAGGAACAAACCACCTGTAACCAAAATCAAATCTCGCCCAGAAAGAGCATGATCGATAATCGGTAGGGTCAAGAAGGGCTGCGTTAGTGACATTACCCACGACAACGAAAACAACAGCATGATCCGAGTCACCATCGCACCAAGCAGTCCGAGGCGACGCGCCTTGGCTTGCTGATTCTCGGGCAGTTTTCCTGCCAGGATGCTGATAAAGATGATGTTATCAATGCCCAGAACAATCTCGAGCACTGTGAGCGTGAGAAACCCAGCCCACATGTTCGGATCGGTTAGAAATTCCATCGAAATCTCCATTTTGTCAGAGGCAAATCGCCAGGGGCGACCGCCTTTCGTGTTTCAAATGCGTCTGGATCACCAGGCGCAGTTCCACAACAAAGTAGCACGTAAGAAAGTCCGGTGTGCTGAGCCGGTCACGAATTTGAGGCATCTGAGCGAACTTCGACCAGCCGTGAGTGCGGTTAGTCGTTGGTTTAGTTCATGAATGGAAAAGAAGTTTAGTTAGTCAGAGGCATCATAGTTCGCGGAGGAAAATAGTACGTTTACTTTCGGCTTCCCAAGTACTTGCTTACAACCTAAAGTTACGCTGTATTGGCTAAAAATAAACCAGTTCAAGTTCTGTAAAAAATATTCAAATACTGATTCCTGGTCGATCGTAGCTGTAATAAGCTCATGATCTTATCCAGATACATTAGCGAAAACAAAGGTTGCCAAAGGCTAGCGCAACTAGCTCACCTGATAGAAAAAGCAGTTCTATTGAGCTAAACTGAACGTCTGGTTGGCAGCCGAAACGCCCATGCCGAACGTATTTCGAAACCGTTAGCGAACAGCAAACCGGTTTCAACCTCGCACAAGGATCTATTCTATGTCCACATTCACACCGTTAAGAGCAAAACCACCCCGCGGCATGCGCGATCTTCTCCCTGAAGAAACCGCTCTTCGTGATTGGGCAACTGGTGTAATTCTAGAGACGTACAAAACGTTCGGATTCACGCGAATTGAAACGCCGGCAGTAGAGAGCATTGAGCTATTGAAACGCGGCGACGGCGGAGAAAATCTCGCCTTAATTTACGAAATTTTGAAGCGGGGAGAGAAGCTGGAAAAGGCGCTGGCTGACACCGCCAATAGTGGCACACCGGAATTCAAAGATTCTCTCAGCGATCTGGGATTGAGATTCGACCTGACTGTTCCTCTTGCCAGATTTTATGCCAATAACAACGCGGCGATACCAAACCCATTCAAATCTATACAAGTAGGTTCCGTCTGGCGGGCCGAGAGCCCGCAAGCCGGACGCTTCCGCCAGTTCACCCAGTGTGACATCGATATCATGGGCGTCAAAGGCGTGTTCGCGGAACTCGATCTGCTGGAAGCGACAGCATCGGCACTTTTAAACCTTGGCTTCGAAAAATTCGTAATCCGAATCAACGATCGACGAATATTATCGGAACTGGCTTTGCACTGCAATTTCGACAGCACTCGACTGGACAGTGTGTTCATCGCCGTCGACAAACTGGACAAAATCGGTTTAGATGGCATCGCTAGCGAACTGCGCTCCAACGGGCATCCCGACGCAGCAGTGGATAAACTTCTCGAGATATTTAAACCAATTCAACCGGTACTGGCCGACACCACCCTCAGTGGCATCGCCCAGTTCAAAAAAATCGCCGAAATGTTGCCGACCTTCTCATCGCCTGACGCAGTCGATGAACTGAACCAACTTATAGAAGCAATCGACGGCGCCAGCGCAGGCAAATACAACATCGCATTCGATCCGACTCTAGTTCGCGGAATGGGCTACTACACTGGTCCCATCTTCGAAGTCAGCGTCCCCGGATTGTCCTATTCCGTCGCCGGCGGCGGACGCTATGACAAAATGATCGAAAAATTCATCGGACGCGAAGTGCCTGCATGTGGCTTTTCGATTGGTTTTGAACGGATCATTTCTGTTTTGGAAGAAAAGAAATTCAAACCACCAGTCAAGTTTCAAAAACTAGCATTCATCTACGATCCTCAGCGCGACAAGCTCAAGGACGTTTTCAAAGCTTCTAAAAAACTGCGCACCGAATCGGTTGCCGTTTCCCTGACTCCGAAAAAGAAGGACATGAAGAAACAGATCGACCAGCTTGGAGAGCAGGGTTACAGCTCCTTTGTGGTCTTCAAAGGCGACCCGGACAATGTCGAAGTCAAATCGATTTCAACTTAAGCTCAAATCAGTGCCACCAAGGATGATGGCTGGTTTGCGCGTAAATCAATATACCGCCGACAGCACCGAAACACGCACCGATGATTGAGCCCAGCCACCATTTGTCGCCCATGGTTTGCAGCAACAACCCGCCGGCCATGCCGAGAATAAGGGCGCACGATCCGATCACGAAAGACACCAAAATATCGCCGTGCATATTGAACGCACGCGCCACCATCATTAGTGTCGCTAAACCGCCACCGACAAACATCAACAATGCCATCGTCGAAAGTACAGCACCGGCACCGAACTCTTTTTGCGATTTAGGAACATAGACCTCGCGCCCGGTGACCGGATGAGTGTATGTTTCAGTCGGCGCATGCAGCCCGGGAGTGGAGTCAGAAAGCTGCAGAAGCAGTTCTTCCACCTGCTCCTCGGCTAATGGTTCGCAGACTTCTATCTCTCGCACAGACCTTTGTCCAGCTACGGTCGGCTCTGCCTGTTCGACAGAGGGCACGTTTATGTCGAACGCGGAAGCTGCCGCATCGCCGCTTGCGCTCGAACCTGACTTTGGATTATCTCCATCGGATTTTGTCATATTCCATCGCTGAACTGAGGATCGGGACCATTAGATCATACTACCAAAGCTTCGATTGTGTGCCGGTTATAGCTTCATATCGTATCTCCGGAGCACACCGAAGATAGTGGCATTATCATTCCAGCATTCCCCGTTATTGCTGATATTTCCGCCTTTCGAGTGGATAAAAGTCATTCATGCGGGAACACTTGTCACCGGCGCGACGGGCTAAGATGCTTAAGTTTCAAAAGGTGCTTAATTTTTTCAGAGCCTGAGATTTCTTCTCGACATTCAACAACAGCAAAGAACGACCGGCGGTTTTTGGTGACCTAGCGAAGTGCTGATACCTGGTCTAAAATGGCTGTGTAAGACATTGTGATCTGATCCAGGCTCGACGCGCCCGACGAATATCATGGGGGCAACTTGACGAAATTCGTTTTCTCCGTTTTTCCGTTACTTCTGGCATTAGCCGCACTAGTTGGTTGGCAATGGGACATCAATTTCCTCACCAGACTGTGTGGTCCTACAGCGATGAATCCAGCCACAGCAGTGGGCTTTTTAATTCTTGGTCTTGAGACTGCTCGACTGATTTCTCACTCAACCAACGCAACGGCCGACCGCCTCGGGTTATCAGCAATTATTTTTGTACTGATCGGAAGTGTTGGAAAACTATTCGACGTTTGCTTCCACACGCAGCTAAACATGGACAAAATACTGTTCGCTCAAAAGCTGCTGAACGAATCACCTCCAAATCAGATGGCACCAAATACGGCACTATGCTTTGTGATATTCTGCGTAGTTGCGCTTATGATGCGCTCCAAGTCAGATCGGGTACGATCAGCAGCGCAGGTGTTGACGGTTGTTCCAATTTCAGTTGGACTTGTTGCTTCATTCGGCTATCTGTATGGGATCGCTCCCTTTTTCACAGTCACAATTTTTATCCCGATGGCGCTGGGAACTGCCATGTCTTTCATTTCCCTGGCCTTCGGAATGTGGCGCATTTTTCCGCAGGTAGGTTTTGCTCAAATATTCAACAACGATGGCGCGGCGGGTCGGACGACGCGCTTCATTCTGCCAGCCTGCGTAATCGTACCGGGGCTGATTGGTTGGTTGCGAATCCTTGTGACTAGAGCACAGTTGTTGGATGGCGAAGTGGCAACGGCTATATCCGTCACACTGAGTGCTGCCCTGCTAATGACCATCACTTTTCTGACGGCGAGGCAACTCTACTCCGTTGATAGCAAGCGCAAGATAGCAGAACAGCACCTTCTTGATTTTTACTCGCTGCTTGCCCATGAATTGCGATCACCACTAACATCTATCCTAGGCTCTATAGGGCTCCTGAATGGCGGTATCGTCGAGCGTTCATCAGAGGATGCTGCTGAGCTGCTTCGCATCACAGAAACAGAAACAAACCGTCTGCTGCGACTGATTGATGATTTACTAGATATAGACAAAATCGAAAAAGGATATTGGCCTCTGGAGTACACAGAAGCGAAACCGGAGCAGGTTGTTTCAGGAGCTCTGAATGGCTTACAGGGCATGGCCAGTACGGCGAAAATCAAATTACGTTCGGAGATCGCTTGCACTGCCCCAATCAGGTGTGACGTCGATCGTCTTCAACAGGTTTTGACAAATCTGATTTCGAACGCTATCAAATTTACCCCGGCCAATGGCGAAGTTTTACTACAAATGGTGCCCGATGATGCGGGCGTCAAATTTGAAATTATTGATACCGGACCTGGCATCGCCAGTGATCAAATCGGCAAGCTTTTTCAAAAATTCGGACAGCTCAATACAATTTCAACAGAATTTCGTAGCACAGGGCTAGGTTTGTCGATTGCAAAAGCAATTGTCGAACAACACGGAGGAGAGATAGGAATAAATAGTGAATTGGGCAAAGGTTCAACTTTCTGGTTCACATTGCCGACATAGCCTCGTTCTTGACAGAAGTGACGGAATAATTGTCAGAGCGCCGGCCACCTAGATCCGTTCGAATAGGCAAATGACAATTAGGGTTGCTATGATTCGATTTACAAGGACAGACAGACTCATGAAAAATCAAGTGCTCTCTCGAAAATTTGTAACCTGTGCGGTAATGCCAATTCTCGTAATTTTAATTGCGTCTATCGGCTTTGTGGTAATGAAAGTGTTCGACACACCCGTCAATTTCGGAGCGGCACCAACTTGAGTCGGACATTGCTTGGTGCAGGCGCACTAAAAAATGTCTTCCGGCGTGACTAAAATATTTACTACCCTTGAGTCGCCTCAATAGCAGCTTCGCTAGCTCGCGTAGTGCGGCGAGGCAGATTTAAGATAAAAGCTGATCTGACAACGAGCATAAAGGTTCATAGGCTGTTGCTTATCACTTGAGAACAGGGATAGGGTTTGGCGTCACCTAACTTCTCTTCCAAAACACGAATTCACTCCAAAACCAAACCTGATCTAGCGTCTCAACCTTTTTCCATACCACCCCGTGGTTTGGATCTTTACGCTCAGAGCTGGTTTGGATGATTTCGTTTTGAAGCTGAGAACTCGTGTGTCTGATGGTGCAATGGTTTTGCTTACTTCGTCGATTTTCGATGATACGCAGAATCTGTCAGGCAAACGTTTCGCAACGCACAACAACAAACTGGAGGTTCTATGAACACCCTCGTTATCTTCCGACTCCCCGACAACAAGTTCGTGAGCTGCAGTCTGCACAAGCTGGCGGCCTTCCCGGCCACTGGTCACACCTACCTGTTCGCCCGCCAGCAGTTCGAAGTCATCGCTGCAGTCGAGCCCCTCACCTCCGGCGGCGGACACACGCAGATCATGGACCTGGTCAACCTCGAGTTCGACAACCCGACCGACGCGGCTACCGCGCTCGCCGGGATGGTCAACCTCGACGCCAAGCTCGACACCAAGATCGCGCTCGCCGTCGAACCGGACAAGGTCGTGCTCGTGCGGCTGAAGAAGGCCGGCGCCTCTGGCAGGACGCGGAGCAAGGATACGCTCGGCGGCTTCAAGCTCGACATCCAGGGTCTGCTCTCCGGCCAGCCGCAGAAGTTCGTCGACGACGCCACTCCTGCCGCCAAGCCTGCCGCCCGCACCCCGCGGCGTCGCCGTCCCACCACGAAGGACTAGTTAGTTCGCATCGGTAAACTTCGCTCACGCGAAGACCTCACCACTGCGGCTGACTGCGTTTCGTTCACCCTCACACAATCGAGCGCGGCACCGTGTCGCGCTCGGTTTCACCATAACCAATCAAAACCTTGGAGGCTACCGGCAACAACACCAATCGCAATCGCGTTTCACTACTTTCGATTCCCCCCGGAGGCAACTGTCCTATGCGCAAAGACATGCACAAGCTGATCAAGGTTCTCCCGGCTCGCGGCGGTGGTTACGCCAAGATCAAGGCGCCCACCGGCGACTACGACAACTTCCCCAGCCGTGAGCCCATGCTGCCCCGCGTCGGCGGCTGGAACCTCAAGGAGAACCACGATTGGACGACCCCGATCGACCGCTACCTGCTCAAGCAGGTCGGCCGGCTGTGGAACGATGTCTTCTCCGACATCTGCGCGCATAACGATCTCCGCTCCAAGACCCAATACGACGTGCGCGACTACATCCGCTACGCCGTGCACACCAACGTCGTCATCGTCGACGGCAAACCCGAGGACAGCGACGGTCACTGCATCTGGCGCCGGCTCTGGGTCCACCCCGACACCGGTATCCTGATGGCGATCCCGCTCGAGAAGCGCTATCGCTTCCGCGGCTACCGGACCAAGTTCAACCAGGTGCCCATCGACGCGAACGAAAAGTTCGTCGAAATCAACGGCATCTGGTATCGCGTCAGCCTGGCGCCGTTCGTCGAGGCGGACTACGAAATCTTCGCGGCCGCCGCGAGGAAGAAGTTCCGCCCCGTGATCTACGACGTCGTGTTCCGCGAGGACCTCAAGCACGGCGGCAGCAGCGCGCGCAGCCAGCTCAGCCACGAGTGGGGCAGCGCGGTCTACGCCTGCAACAAGCGTCAGCTCGGCAGCCGCGAGGTCAAGAAGGTCGTCGCGCAGTGGGAAGCTCTCGAGCTCGCCCGCGAAGCGGCCTGAGCTGAAGTCGGTTAGTTACCCCAACCGGGGCGGGAAGTCGGCATCGTCCGTCTTTCTGCCCCGGTTCTTTATGGCTGTGGCCACATGGTGTGGACCGGATGATAGCCCGGCCAGGTTCGATTCCTGGGCAGCCACCTTTTTCGTTTTGTCTATCAGGTTTGCACGCAAACCAAAACTTTATGGCTGTGGTCACATGGTGTGAACCGGATGATAGCCCGGCCAGGTTCGATTCCTGGGCAGCCACCTTTTTCTTCACCGCGCTCAAAAGCGCATGAAAACTCAGTTGAAAGGAGAATGCCATGAGCAAGCGTAAGACCGAGTGCGCCGCAACTGGCGCTCACTTCGAGGTGGAGAAAGGCTACCGGCTCCGCAAAGCGGAGTACAAGGTGCTGAAACAACTTCTGCCCACCATCGGATTCGCATTTCAGAAAGAGTCGCACATCACCGACTTCGTCATGCCATCGGAAGGCGAAACGACGCGCCGCATGCGGATCGAAAACGTTAAGGTCGCAGTCGACGGGAACACCGGCGTCACCTGCATCAAGGGCTTCAAAAGCCATCCCATCAAGGGGCGCAAAGGTCGCAACGTTCGGTTCGAAGACGAGAAGATCGTTTCGCCGCAACGCGCACTGTCGTTCATCCTGGATATGATGAACCGGCTCAAGGCGCCGATTCCGTACTACAACAAAACGCGCTGGCACTACCAGGGCGAGTTCAACGGCATCGTGGTCACCATCACCCTCGATCACGCGCGCGGACTGGACCACTACTCCGGTCACTACATCGAGATCGAAACGTTGCTCGCGCTGGGCAGCGAAGAAGAGGTCGTGCAGCAGGCTCTGGCAACGATCGAGAAGCTGGCTGCTCAGCTTCTGGCAAACCGCCGCGCCAAAATCAGTTATCGCAAGATGCTGATGAAGACCTGGAGCAAGTGCCGCGTGACGAAGAAAAAGAAACTCCAAAAGGTTCCTCGCCAAAAGCTCAACACAGCGCGCGTCAACTACAAGAAGCTGCTGAAGCGAGTAGCCAAGCCCGTTCGGAAACCAGCATAAATGCGGGCACCATCATTCTCAAGACACCAGATAAGCAAGAAGCGCATCCTCAGCGCCTCTTGCCTGGTAGTCTTGTTTTTCCAAATTTTATTACTAGATGTATTAGTAATACAAATACACACCAAAGAGCCGCTGTTCATGCAGCTCTTCTCGATCAGTGCTACAGGGCATAACGTTTTTCATCTTTCGGAATAATTCCAGTGTCGACTGGACCTACCATATACAGCTTCGTCTTAGAGAAAGGAACTGTGCATTCGCACAGTGTAATATCACAGCCGCAATCGACACCAATCATCAGCCCTGTCCATGCGCTTTGTCAAAAAGATTTCACATTATCGAAACCACAGCATCACAATTCCGTTATTGCGAATCTGCCCATTGATAAGGGTTTCGGAACGATCCTATTCTTGACGAGCAAACAGTGACTTACACCTGTTGATGTGACAGGGTAAAGCAACAATCGCTTCCCACCACGACCTTCGACGTTTCGCCCAGACGACAATCATCAAACCAAACGCCAACAAAACTAAACTTCGAGGAGTTCTGTTGCATATCGACCAGACGCGAACACCTGGCGTGGTCGCTGCTTGGCGCAACGATCGCATTGGCACAAACACACAAATTTGAACTGCGCACCGCTGTAGAGGCAGCCGAGCGCCGTTCATGGAGACCGACGTGAATACCCCCCAAACGCTTATGGCTAGCCTCAAGCGGCTCTTTGCCGAACATCGATGGCGAATCTCGGCAACGTATCTGTTGTCCACTCTGGAGAACTTTTTCAACTTGCTCTACCCATTTGCCACCGGCATGGCAATCAATGGGCTGCTCAAGGACGAATACTTCGGACTCGGATTGTTTCTCGGCACCTGGATGCTGCACCTTGCTGTGGGCGTTTTACGCCAACGATACGACACCCGCGTTTTCTGCGACATCTATGCGCAGCTGGCATCACGGATGGTGCTGTCGCAACATCGAGCCGGCGTGGCAACCACTCAGATAGTCGCGCGCGCAACGCTCTCCCGCGAAATCGTCGACTTCTTCGAACGCGACATTCCGCTAATCATCACTTCGCTGGTCAGTTTTGTTGGCGCGGTGATCATGCTGTTCTTTTACGACGTGCAAATTGGACTAGCGTGTCTGGCCCTGGTCATGCCGATTTCGCTACTCAGTCGCCACTACGCAAAGCGCACGTTGCACTTGAACACTCAGCTAAACGATCAACGCGAACGTGAAGTCGCCGTTCTTGAAAGCGGGGATCCATCCCAGATCAAGAAACATTACAACCTGCTCTCGATCTGGCAAGTGCGTTTGTCGGACGCGGAGGCAACCAACTGGGGCATGATCGAATCAGCGATGATCGGACTTGCCGCGTGGGTTATCTACCGCGCCGTCAACCTGGACGATGCCGGTGCCGGCACCATATACGCCATCATCGCGTATCTGTGGAATTTCGTTTCCAGCCTGGCAACCGTGCCGTTTCTCGTGCAGCAACTGTCGCGCTTGAAGGACATCAGTCACCGCGTTCATGAGGCAACTGACTCTGCGTTGGGCGACGACGATAAGTTCTGACCGTAACTCGGAGTCGAATCTAATGGTCAAGCAAAACCGGGAAGAGCCGCTGTTTAAGCAGCTCTTCCCGGAAAATCTTACTACTGAAAACCGAGGCACTATCATGCATAGTTGACTGCCGAAGTGCAAAATTTGCACCGTTTCGCTTCTTGGGGAATTGTCTCCAGACACTCCGCACAAACCTGTGTCTTCGGAGTTTCCGGCTTGGGCAACAAAGACTTCCCGATCAAAAACACCACAAACGATATGGTCACGAAGTCGACCATTGCTCCAGCGAAGTGACCGTACTTGATCGCATTGACCGTTACTTTTCCATCGGCATCTTTCGCACGCGACAATTCGATCTGGGCGGTTCGCCAATCCCCAGGAGGCATGATTAGCGCGATTGGTGGCATGATTACATCATCAACAACTGCTGTTACGACCTTACCGGTGGTGGCACCGATAATGACTCCGACAGCGAGCGCTAGCGCATTCGTCTTGAACAGGAAATCTTTGAATTCTGAGATCATGGTTCGCGCCTTTTGAATATCTACAGACGACAGTATAGTCGGATGGGAAGGCCAAAATGAACCAACGAATCTCGTCCGGCGCCGGATTGCAGTGGCTGAAATCATGTGATACCAACGACTTTCGTACTCCACTCCGGCGACGAAACCAAGCACGCGGCGGAACATCAAGAGGTCAGCCCAGCAGTATTTTCGGACTTCGTATTTTCCTGATTGTTAAGATATTGAGGTTCTCATAAGCTAATGATGTTGAGCACACTGGTGAATATAAAGCATGGGACAACAGTCTTTCGAATCCACGGGTGAGCAGACCAGCGGCTCATCATCAAGTTCTCCGATTTGGTCCACCAATCTCGTTGACCTCATGGCAGAAAATAAAGGTGATCGGCTGGTGCCCGCGAAGCCTGCTGCGCCTGTTGAGAAGCCGAATGCTAACGGCGCGGGAGCAGCAGGACAACAATGCGAATCGTCATCAATATTCAACAACATCATCGACGACGTTGCTCGAAGAATCTTTGACCCAGCCGATCTTGGCGATATCGCGAAGCTCAAAACCAAATACAACTGCGAAATCAAAGCATCAAATGACCCCTGGAAGTACGCCAAACAGGCGCTCAACAAGGATGACAAAGATCCTTACACCTCCTTTTTAAATGAAAAAGATTACAGTCGCTTTCAAGACTCAGTGCGTGGAAAGGTCGTGGGCACTGGTGTTACGCTAGTCATGCCGACCGCGCTCGACGACAAGACCGGTGCCAGGCCGCCGTTAATTGTTCAGGATTTTGACAGCACAGCTGCCCGCGGACAGGGTCTAAAACCAGGCGACCAAATCCTTGCAGTCGATGGCGTGGGCATGTCGGGTAAAACTTGGCGCGATGGATTGAATGCATTAGACGGCGCGGAGAATAGCACAGCCAAAGTGCGCATCTTGCGAAACGGCGTGGAAAGCGACGTTCAGCTAAAGCGCACCAAAGAGCAGGTCTCCAATGTCGAACATAAAATGGTCGATGGAAAATTTGCCCACATCCGAGTGAAGACCTTCATGCACGAATCAACGTCGGCGCAAATCGAGAGCGCCATTCTCGACAATCCCAAAGCGCAAGGTTACATTATCGATTTGCGACACAACGGGGGCGGTTTGCTCGATCAGGCATTTACGTCGGCATCGTTGTTTATAAAAGAAGGCGAGGTTTTGTCTATCAAGAGCCGCGTGCCGTCGGACCCGTCCAAACCCGAATACTCAATGCAGACTTATGCGTTGAGCAAAGATTTGATTACCGCCGCACAGAACAACGCCAAACCCAAGCCCTACATGCCTCGTCATGAAGACAGAGTAAACAAACCTGTTGTTGTTCTTGTCGATCAGGGCACCGCGTCCGCTGCTGAGATTTTGGCAGGTGCACTTAAAGACACTGATGGCGCCTATGTTGTAGGCACACCTACTTACGGAAAGGGAGTTGGTCAGAGCGTTATACCTGACCTCATGTCCGGCGGCGCGACGAAAGTCACAACGTTCAGATACTACACGCCATCCGGCTTTTGGCCAGGCGATGGACACGCAACAAGAATTGGAATTCAACCGAATCTGGTCGTGAAAAATCCGGAGCCCTCGAACTATTACACTCAGAATGACGGACAATTGAACGCGGCAATCGGCTACTTGCGGACGAAGTAAAACCGTCGACATTGAGATTCTATTTCTTGCGGTCGAACTCTTCATATGCGGCGCTGTCATTGCGGTTTCCAACAACCGTTATCCACATGATCGTATCGTCGAATCGATAAATAACCCGAAACTCGCCTACGTCTTTTCTGTAGTGAGTGCCATTTCCCATCGAAATCGAGTCGGTAGGTCGAGGTTGATCGCACAGGCCAGTTATAGCCTGGAAAATTTGCAAAAACTGCTTGCCATCACGCCTTTTGAGAAAGCGCATTGCATCATTACTCAAGTTAGGTTTCAGCATTGCCTTTTAGCATCTCTTTGAAGAAGGCGGTTGTGTCCTCCGTTCCAATGTATCCGCTGCTTTCGGATGCTTCTACCCGAGCTAACCAGTAGTCGTTTTCAAGCTTCGTCAGCCGCTCATAATCGGCTTGCGGCACAATGACGACAATCGGACGACCATTTTTCTCGATGGTGATAGGTTCCTTTTGAGCAGCATCGAGCGTTTCACCAGTTTTGGTCTTCAATTCGGTCGCGGTAACTGTCTTCATAGCCTGATGCCTCAATTGCTCAATGTAATTAATTACTAGTTTGTGCTCTGAAAGTTATTTAGTTCAAACTATGCAAAATAGATAAATCGTATAATATGTACATTCTATCCATTGTATATAAAATCGTCAAGAGCCAATAATAGATGGACATGACGCCGATTTAGAAAAATGCTGTGAATCGTGAATAATTTATACTATAAAGCCACATAGAACAAACGCCAAAAAATTGAGTCCGCAGGATGGACTCAAAAAGCGGTCTGGCGCGATTGCTCTAGACCGCTGGTTCAAAATTGTTCAGCGCTGTTTTATGTTTTGTCACTCGAACAGGCGGCGATCCTTTCGCTGACTCGATCGAATTCCGCGAACGCAGGAGAATTTGCGATCAGGTCATCGATGGTGCGCGCCAGTATGAACGTCGACAACGCAGCGGGCGAAACTTCACCGCGGTGGTGGCTGCGGAGATAGTCGGACAAAGATGCCGAATCCAATCTCACAAGAGCGAAGTCTTGTGCCTGCATCGGCGTGCTGAAGAGCATCCAGCAAAACAGGAAGGCGAGAATCGACGAAGCCTCGCGCAGACGAACGTCGCTTTCGACTGACGCACGGTCGATCTCGATGCGCATTTTGTCGAAACCATACGAGTACGGCTCCGTGCTTTCGTAGGTGCGAGTGGTGGTTTGTCCGTCGCGACCAGTGATCTGAAATTCCAGCAGTCCAAGAACCATCTCGTTAGGCACCGTCAATTCGCACAGTCCATGCTGGTCCAGCGTGGCCATCAAAACGTGCCAAGACTCGTCGCCAGCGTGATGCGCGGTCGTAATGAGAGTTTCGAAACACCGAGCAACGCGTGGAATGAACACGTTGTCGAATTCAGCCGAGACAAAAACGGTTGGGAGAAAATTTGGTTTCCTTCTGATTACCATGGGAAGCACAGCATTAGAAGGTTTCAGGTCTTTCATACATTCCTTGACGAAGTGGGTTGCATGCTTCGGCAGCAACAATTTTGATGAAGCTGCAAAACGGCGAGATGCTGAAGGTTCGCATGACGCGGGCTTTTCAACATCTCGCCAGATTTGTAGCGCGTCTCGAATTAAGCGACGAACTGGTTACGCCAGTATCGCTTTTCGACCGTTCTGAAATTCGGAACAGTGACGAGCGACTCGAGATAAGTCGCCAGGTGGAGCAACTCGCAGTCATCAAGCTCGCCGGTGAAGGCCTTGATGGTGACTGCTTGTCCGAAGTTGCGTTCGGCATTCCGCGCATCGTCGTCGACGATTAGCGTGTGCTCACTCGGGAAGCCTTGCTGACGGACCTTCTTCAAGTCCTTGATGTGATACGCCTCTCGCTCGTCTTGGTCATAGCGCCGCGTGCAGCGTGGAAAACTCCACACGAACAACGGCTGGGCATGCGGAGCGAACAGCAACCGGATGGTCGGCTCGACGTAACCTGTGCCACCCTTTGACCAGATGGCGAGATTAAAAACAGCGCCCATACGCGTCAGAAACGCGTCGACGTGAGGGCGCTTGTAGACGTGGAATTCACCAACTCGAAAGTCGGCAACGCGACCGGCAAGCGGAGCTTCCACCGTGTGAACCAACGTCTCGTCCAGGTCGAGGACAAGTAGTCGTCGGTCTGTTAATGCGGATTGCATCTTATCCTCCTTTCAAGGACGAAAAGTGACTCGGCGAAACTGCGAACAGTTCCGCCGGGTCTTAGTTGTAGTGGAAAGACGAACAGCTGGTGCGAAACGAGTCCGCACCAGCTGTGGTGTCTTTATTGAAGTCGGTCCGTCAGCAAACGAAACTTGTCGTTCGTCGACGGACGGTCGAGTTGATTACTTCGCGTCGGTCTTCGAGGCACCACCATCGGTGGCAGTCGGCGAAGCGGCTGCAGCCGCCGGAGTTTCAGCCGAAGCCGCTTCAGGAGCGGGTGTCACTGCAACTTCCGGGGCGACAGTCGGAGCAGCGCTAGCGACGGGTACCGCAGCACGCGCAACCGCAGAAGCGATGGGCGCTTCCGGCGTCGCAACGGCCTTCCCAGCAACAGAAGCGACAGGCGCTTCCGGCGTTGCCGTGGCGGAGTCAGCAACCGAAGCGGTCGCGGCGACTTCCACCTTTGCGGGTTCCGGCATGTTGGCGATGACGGCGTCGGCGAACTCGCTCGTGGAGCAGAGCGTCGAGCCTTCCATCAACATGTGCAGGTCGACCGTGACCGACCTGGAGGCGATCGTCTTCTCGAGCGCGGAGACGATGCGGTCAGCCGCATCCTTCCAGCCCAGATACTCGAGCATCAGAACGCCCGACAGGAGCAGCGAACTCGGGTTAGCCTGGTTCTTACCAGCCATGCGCGGCGCGGTGCCGTGAGTGGCTTCGAAGAGGGCGCACTGGTCGCCGATGTTGGCTCCCGGAGCGATGCCCAGACCACCGACCTGCGCGGCGCAAGCGTCGGACAGATAGTCGCCGTTCAAATTGGTCGTGGCGATCACCGAGAACTCGCTCGGCTTCGTCAGAACCTCGAAGAACATGGCGTCGGCGATGCGGTCGTTGAGCAAGATTTTGCCCTCGGGCATCTTGCCGCCGTGGGTGCTCCACAGCTCTTCCTCGGTGACGATGAAGTCGCGGAACTCTTCCTTGCCGACTTCATAACCCCAGGCGCAGAAGGCACCTTCGGTGAACTTCTGGATGTTGCCCTTGTGGACGAGCGTCACCACCTTGCGACCGTGGTCGATGGCGTACTGGATGGCACGGCGGGCCAGACGCTTGGAGCCGAAGCGCGAGATGATCTTGATGCCGATGCCGGTGTCGTCGCGAATCGGACCTGCGCCCCACTTGTCGAGGGTGGCGATCAGTTCGCGAGCGCGTTCGGTCTCAGCCTTGTATTCGATGCCGGCATAGACGTCTTCCGTGTTCTCACGGAAAATCACGACGTTGAGCTTCTCAGGCGCCACCACCACTGATGGCACACCCTTGAAGTAACGCACCGGACGAACACACTGATACAGGTCGAACTTCTGACGCATGGTCACGTTCAAGCTGCGCGCACCGCCGCCGGTTGGCGTACCGAGTGGGCCCTTGATCGCGACACCGAATTCGGTGATGGCGTCGAGCGTGTCCTGGGGAAGACCTTCTGTGGTGCCGGAATACGCTCTGGCTTTGTCACCAGCGAGAATCTCGAGCCAGGCAATCGAGCGAGTGTCGCCGTAGGCGCCCCGGATTGCAGCTTCGAGAATTTTGCGAGCGGCAGGCCAGATGTCCGTTCCGATACCATCGCCTTCGATGAAGGGGATGATCGGACGACTCGGCGTGACTGGCTTGCCGTCCTTGAAGGTGATCTTCTCTCCGACTGGGACAGGAATCCCGTTAAAAACTCTAGGAGTTGTTTTTTCCATGGTAATTGGTCCTTTCGTGTCAAAGACTGGTGGGCTGACGGTTTGGTGGTCTGCCCTGATTCGCGAAACGCGAGACGTGAGTTACAAGTATAGGGCGTGGAGTAACCGGGTGCGTTTCGCGAGACTTATAGGATGTGAGGGATAAAAAGAAGCTTTATAGCCATAACATGCACAGGTTTCTTGATTCAAGAACTAAAGTCAAAGCCTGTTAAGTGTTTAGCCAAAATCTATAAGGCCGGACCCCAGGGACGCTCCGGTCACTTCCCACAGGTTCATACTCAAGCCCGGTTATCAAGATAACTCCGCTTCGCGAGCGACAACGTTGCATCGTGTATTGGTTTATTAACTGATGTGTGGAAACGGAAAATCGGCTGGAATCCTGTGGCTATAATGGTGCTGCATTCGGTTCCCCAGCAGGTTTGCTCAGTGTCCACCAGCATTAGCGACATCAACAGCAAGGTCGAAAACGGCGAGAGAATCAGCCGCGACGACGCCGCCTGGCTCTGGCAAAACGCAGCCGACGAAGATCTGATCCGCCTCGCCAACATCGTGCGCGATCGCTTTCACGAACCAAAAACAGCAACGTATTTGCTGATGCGAATTATCAATTACACGAACATCTGCGTCGCACTCTGCGACTACTGCTCTTTTTACAGACTGCCAAACGCGGAAGACGGGTATGTTCGCTCCAAAGAATGGGTTTTCGAAAAAATCGACGAACTCGTAGAGATGGGCGGCGACTTGTTTGCGTTCAATGGTGGGTTTAATCCAAAACTAAAAATCGACTATTACATCGATCTATTCGGTTCCATTAGACAACGTTACGGCGACTCAATCGAATTCTACGCAATGACAGTCGTGGAACTACTTTACGTCGCTCGACTTTGCAAACTCCCAGTGCCTGAAACACTGCGAATTTTGAAAGAAGCAGGCGTGCGATGGATCACCGGGGGTGGTGCCGAAATTCTTTCCGATCCATTCAGATTGCGCCACAGTCCTCACAAATTCACAGTCAAAGAATACTTCGATACCCAACGCGATATCATCGCCGCCGGTTTAAACACAACCGCAACAATGGTAATCGGTTTCGACGAACCGCTTGAAGAGCGGCTCGACCACCTCGAAGCGGTTCGCAATTTCCAGGACGAAACCAACGGCGGTTTGTTCAGTTTCTTATGCTGGACTTATAAACCGTACAACAACGAGCTTGGCGGCTACGAAATCTCAAGCGAAGAATACTTGCGACACATCGCACTCTGCCGAATTTTCCTCGACAACATCAAGATGCTGCGCGCCTCGGTTCTCACTCAAAACGAAAACGGGATCAAAGCCCTAACCTGGGGCGCCAACGACTTCGACGTTCCATGGGAAGACGAAGTCACACAAATGGCAGGCGCAGTAATCGAAAAAGATATCAACAAAGTTCTCGGGTATGCATCGGATGCGGGTTTCACAACCACCTATAGAAGAGTGGCTCTGGGACAGGCGCTAACAAACGCGAGATAACTTCTAAACGGCGCCTTTCGTTCCCGACTGATCATTCTCTTGAGTCCCGGCAACTTTCGTTCGGTGATGCACGATGCACTTGATCCCGCACCTTCGATCGTTGGTGTATCTCGGCTTGCGTTGTAGTTTCCGTTCTTGAACGACACCATTAGTTTGAGTCAACATCTGTTGCTATACCAGAGAGACTTCAACCTCTGTTGCCTATACCAGAAACACGGATGTTCACTCTAACAACTCAAGCGACTGTTCCAACAAGAGCTTCTGTTCTAGTGTTGCGAGACTTCCTTCTTCAAAAGCCTCGATAATCGGTGCGAATTGTACCGCCGCCATCTCTTTCATAAACGGGCTCTGATTGGCTGGTTCCACATGATCTGTGAAACTCGTGAGGACGAAAAGTAAATCCTCAGCGGACGCGAAGCCACTAAGAGGCAGATCTATAGGCGCTCGGCCAAAACCGGTTTGATAAACGAAGTGAAGTGCGACCGTGTTGTAGCGTTTGTCCGTGACTAAATCGAGCTGGAAAACCTCAGGCCAAATTGCCAGGTTTGGAAAGTTGTAGAAGAAGTAGCCGCGGACGTAGAGCTTGAATCCTGAGTCAGTTAAACCGATGTGCGTCGGTCCTAAAAGTGTGCGCGCCCAATCGCTGCCCCAACCTTTGCGCATGTTGAGGTACACAGAGATCGGATAAGCCAATGGACTCAATAATGCAAAAATAATTGGAAAGGAACCAAAAACCATCAGCCCGAGTGCTAGCGAAGACCCAGTTGTGGCGACGACTAGTATCGAAATGAAAAACACAAATAAACCGGCAGCGGCTGCTCCGAGCACGGAAACGCCCATCACGAGAAGCCACGGGAAGTCCATATTCCAGAGTGATTTTTTAAATCTGCTTTCTGAATATGTCACCAGAAAATTTTTGCTACGTCCCGGAATAGCGTACGGCAGGACGATCTCGGCTGGACTGCGATAGTTTTCATAGAGCTTTGGCAAACTGATGTCTGCGGTCGGATCTAGTTTTTTGATTTGATCCATCGTTAAACACCGGTCCTGCTGACGCTATCCGACAAAGCTTCTTTGACCTCACCTGGCGTTTCGTGGATCGCGTCTAGAGTTTCTTTGACCTCACCTGAAGTTTCGTGGATCTCGTCTAAAGTTTCGTTGACCTCACTTTGAGTTCCTTTGAAATTCTCTTGAGCCTCCACTATGTTGCTCAACTTCTTCAGTTCGTGAAGAACCTCATCAGCAGACTGATAGCGTTCGGTTTCTTCAAGCGCGGTGCACCTCGCGATCAACGCATCCAAATTCGGATCGATGCCATCGACAAATTTCAAGACGCGTGCGACCGTGATGGGCTCTGGTTCTCTGCCGGTTAGCAAATAGAACAATGTCGCACCCAATGAATAAACATCGCTTCTGGTTGACGGAGTGCCTCTGTATTGCTCCGGCGCCATGTATCGCTGTTTCCCCATCACTGTGCGGGTTCTCAACGCGTTCTCTTCAACAGAGATGTTGAAATCGATCAGAACAATTCGTTTATCCAAAGACAAAAGCAAATTTTCTGGTGAAAAATCGAGGTGCATAATGCTCGGTTTCATCGAATGCAAAAACTGCAAAATCTCGCACATCTGCACGGCAAGGTCGATTACGTCGGTTTGCGATATCGGGCCTTGGTTGTCGATTTGATCTCTGAGCGAGTGTCCGTTGACGTGATTTAAAACAAGATATGCGCGATGGTCTTCGACAAAGGCGTCGATCAGCTTGATTACGCCATCATGATCGACCAGTCCAAGCAGACGAATTTCTTTTTCGAACTGTTCGCAGGCGGCTTTGTGTTCCGAGGTATGTTCGAAATCAGGAAGAATATATTCTTTCAGAACGATGTTGTGAATGCCGTCCAAGTCGCGCATTTGAGCGGCGTAGACAGTTCCCTGACCGCCACCGCCGATGCACTCGACTATCGTGAAGCGTCCTTCTTGCAGGAGCGCATCTTGTACGAGTGGTGCGGTGCGAAGGCGTGGTCGATTGTCTTGCAGAGCCTGACACCATAGTTTCGTAAACGGGATATCGTCGCGCTTCCCGATGCGAAGGAGGTTTGTTAAAACCGGACGGACATCGACTTGTTCGATATATCGCAGCATGAAATCACGCAGTATCTGCCGCTCTTCAATTGTTTGGATGTAATCAAGTTGCAGTTCGATCTTCTGATCATTGTGATCTCGGATTTGCAGAATGCTGCCGATTACGTTGCCCCGCTCGTCTACGGCACCGGTTGGTTCTAATAATTCCACGCTCGAGACTTCGTTCCATTTGATCGATTTGAGAACGCAACCGCCGTGAATAATCCGATGATGAACATTGATACACTGCGGACCGACGCCAATCTCAGTAGGTTGCAAGAATTTCTCTTGATACCGCCGGCGGTACTTGACACGACGGCGCATGATGTATGCGAAAACCAAAAATTCAAAGGAGAGGATGATTGACGCCGAGAAGCCGGACAGGCTCACCGTTCCCAGATGAAAGACCTGAGCGATACTGACGTAGAGCGCCCATATTGCGGTGCCGCAAGCAACGAACGACAGACCAAAAGTCAACATCTGCGTCAGCACGTATTGCTGTAATGATGCGCAGTCCGGCACCAACAAATAAAACTGATCGAGAACCCGATCGCGCGCGTTTGGGGATAACCGTCCATAACGAATTAGAACTTCGCGACTGGTGATCGGCAGTCGTTCAGCCATTGGCGACGTCCGCCTTTACTTGCTCGATAAGAATTGGTTTTTTGATAAATTGCAAACACTCACTTGCGGAGTTAAAACGTTCATCGCGATCGAGATTGGTGAGGCGCTGGATCAGCTGATCGAACCAGTCGGAGACTTTGGCGCCATGCGCTTTTGGAGACGACTTACGAATATGTTCCGGATCGCGACCGGTGACGCAAAAATATCCGCATGCACCAAGAGAGTAGAGATCGCTTCTCGGCTCCGCACTGGCGCGTATTTGTTCGGGCGCCATCTAGGCGTGCTTGCCGACCAGGGTTCCAGTCGCAGCACCGATGAATTCGTTGGCGGCACCGAAGTCGATGAGCACTAAATGGGAATCGGCAGTCACCAAAATGTTGTCGGGCGAAAGATCGCGATGCACTACCGGCGGTGACAGTTCGTGCAGATATGCCAGTATGGCGGCCAGCTCCTGGAGCCATTGTATGGCTATCGCTTCGGAAACTGATTGACCGCTTCCGATCAAATCTCTCAAGTTTCGTCCTTCAATGTACTGCATTCGAAGATAGCTGCGACCACTCTCTTGAAAGTGATCGAAGACCTGCGCGATCTGAGGATGATTGAGCTTAGCCAGCAGTTTTGCTTCTCTCTGAAACTGTTCCTGCGCCTTATTCTTCAGCTCATCGTCAAGGTTGAATGGTACGACGGATTCTTTGATCACGAAGCGATTGCCATCTTGATCGCAGGCCAGATAAACCGCCGAGAAACCGCCTGCGGCAATCTGTTTTTCGATTTTGAACGCGTCTTGCAACATCGTGCCTGGCAGCAGTGGTGTGAACGAAGTTAAACCAAAGCGCAGCGCGGAGCCGCTTTCCCAGAGTTGGGTATATGAGACGCCTTCGAGCTTTCCGGTTTCGTAATCGTAAAAGCGCTCCAGCTCCTGGAGTTGAACCAGACCGCGAGCGTGTGGCGCGTAGGTTTGAATGTACCGAGCCAGCGTCCGTAGCGTTTCCTTATCCATCGCGCTTAAACGCAAATCGTGCGGCTCGCCCGACGACTCACTCAGTCGCAGCGCGAATCGGCTTTTGGCACCACTCTCCGCGGTATCAACTATAGACACCTCTTCAATACGCGACCACAAAACCTTGCTGCCAGGCGAAAAGAGACTGGAATCCGGGATGATGAACGAAAGTCGATCCAGATACATTTTGTCGGTGGGCAGAACCAATGCCACATAGAACAGCAGAGCAGAGGCAATGAGAAGGCTGAGCACGGCGAAAGGGAAGTATAAATTATTGGAAATCAGGGTGAAGAGGTAGAGCACATAACCGACCGCCAACAAAGCGAACACGCGATGCTTGGCGCTTTCGGAATCGCCGTACCACTTGCGCAACGGCAAGCCCCAGGTGACGCGATAAGGAAGGAGAACCGGCTTGCTCCGAGCTTCAGCGTCGGCCAACGATGAACGGTTCAGCATCACTCCGAAAAATAAGGGCGCCGAATCCTTCGTTTCTTTATCCATATAGACAATCCTGCTCTCATCTTTAAGAAGCCCTTCGAAGAGAGTTCCTAAACGGGATGATACGCCGGGTTGCAAGAAAAGGGGAGCCGCAAGCGCGAACGGCGGCTGTTACGCGCCCGGCATCACGGCTTAGGCATTCAGACCAACTGACAACGCATAACCTTGCCATGGCGCAACAGCTAGCGATGACGATCGACATCGCTATGATCGCGCCTGTGGTAATAAGAACGACTTCGTCCGATTTGAACATGTGCCGGTTCAATCGCCTGAAATCTAAACCCGACTTATTCCGAAGTGCCGCGCAATTCGCGATTGCGCAGGAACTCCATTACCGGCGTGCGTCTGGCGACATGGCGATCGCCGAAGAAGAAGTGATGGCGCACCACTGACAGTGGCATACCGGCATCGTACGCGAGGACTGGAACTTCCTGCTCGAAGATGGTTTCGCGGGCTGGATGCTTCTGGTCGAGAGCGTTGAGGAAAGCCAATCTATGTCCGCGAATGCTCGGGCTTTGTGATGCGAATTCGGCGGCGTACTCAGCGAAAGTCGGCGATGAAATCCGCCCACCTTGCGTGATGTGTTGATTGGCGTGCACGATTGTTTCTTCGAATCCGAAGATGGCTGTCTCCGCCATTAAACGTTGACCTTCCGGACTGCTGCGCAGGGCGCGAATCTCGGCTACTTGCGCGGGTGACAGATCTTTCCCGGCGACAGATTTTTCCGGGAGCGCGACCGTATAGTTGCCGGCCTGGTGGCGAACAAAATCGACGAACGGAACTGTGGTGCCGTCTTTCAATTCGACGATCGGTTTTGGAATTACGACTTCCAGTTTCGTTGCTTCAATCTGACCTTCTCGCATGGTTTGCTGCCATTTGAACTCGGCGTAATTCGAAAGCGTTCCCATTCTGAGCTGCAAAATTTCCGGCTGTTTGAGTTCGGCGGCCGTGACGGTAACTGTGTGCGGACGAGTGGTTGGATTGAGATTGACTTTCTCCATGACAGGCGCTTCGACGGCCACTTTCAGGGCGTCGGTAAAACGCCCTTCCATGAAAGCGTCGACCCACTTCTGAGCCAGAAGCCTGACGCCCACACCTTCTTTGCTGGCTTCCCAGGTAACGGTTTTTCCGTTTTCCAATTCCCAGCCGATCGTTTCTTTCTTGTGAAGATCGGCAAGCGGTGTTTGATCTGCGTTTTCAGCAAGGCGTCGCGATGCGGAATTAGGATGGATGATTCCTTCAGGAACAGTACTGAGTGATGGCTGGTGACCGTCGCGTGGCCCGGAGGCGAACGATGTGCTACCACCCTCGGTGGCAGCTGCCTTGCCGCTAATTAATTCAGCGCTGCTGGAACCGCTATGATTCTTGCCTGACGCGCCCATCTTGGTTTCGACTGCGCCCATCGATCCGGATTGAACTTGGGCTCTGGACTTGAGCAAGCTCGCCGCCATTTCGGTTGGAGAGAAAGCTCGTTTTGAAGATTCTAAACTGTTTCCGACCATAGACTTGAGTTGGGAAGCGGTTTCCGAGAGGCTAATTTTCACACTCGAGGCGCCGATCATGCCGCCAGCCATCATAATAGTGGTGTCGAAAACAAAGTCGCCGCCGTGGCGTTTGACTTGCGCACGATTGTGATCGAGCTGATCCGGCGAGCGCCAGGTGTTGCCGATGGCGGTAGACAATCCATCAATACGTTCCGGACTGGTCAAATCTTTCGCGAAACCAACAGCAAACGAGAGCCCCGTGATCTGGGCTCCCAACTTGATTATGCCTGCCTTGCCTTGCGCTATCGCGAGCCCTGCGCCAATGCCAGCCGAGATTACGAAGTCCGGCGTGCGCTCAATCAACGATTGAGAGTTCATGTTTCCTTTAAAGCCATCGAGCAATCCACCGCCGACTACATATGCTTCTCGCGATACTGCATCCCAGACTGAATCGTCCTTGGGAGCGGGTGCGGCGTCTGGGAAATCAGACATGGAAGCTATTTTTTTACTTATAGAATCGTCAATCATTTGAATGAATTGAAATCAGCAGTGTGGATTCCCATCATATTCATGGGATATTGCGTCAACAATGGGGATATTCCCATGCACCTCACCCGACCTTCAGGCTTACAGGTGTTACGCTATGGTCGAAACCAGCCCGTCCAGTAAAGTTTGGATATTTCTGAACATCAGCATCGCATCCTGTCCACACAAAAAATCTTTTAGGAAACAATCGTGGTTTTGAGTCCTGAACTTGTTTAGGGTCTGGCAACCATTACTTATTTTTTTTCGATCTCCGAACTCCAAAACGCAAACACCGACTGCTGAACATTCACTTAACCGCTCCTTTCAGGCGATCGGTGAGATGTGGCTTCGTTGTTTGCAGGTTTCCGGTAATGGTGAAACTCGGAGATTGTGCGCACTAAAACGCGACTAAACAACTTGAAGATAAGAAAAGGACCAAGCCATTATGGCGATGAACCTGAAGATGCTGACCGTTTTCGCGGCGTTTGCCCTCGTCGGCGTTGCCAGCGTCCGGGCGCAGGAGCCCAAATCGAACCCGGTCGACCAGACCACCAGGGATGGCAGTTCGACCGTCTCGCCGGCGCAGCCGGTCGAAGACGGAGGTGAATCGAACCCTACGGACAAGTCCGCAGACGAGAAGAATTCGAAGCCGAGCGCGCCCGCAGGGAGCTCTCCGGCACCGACAGAACTGCCGATCACCGGCGAAAAGTTTCGCGTCGAGAACGGCCCGGTCGACACCCTCAAAGGTGAGGTTTCTTGCCTGAAGGAATTCCACGGCGCTCGCCTCGTACGCTCCACCACCAAGTACACCAACAACGACCTTCGCGTCGTCGAATACAACAACAATGGCACCATCCACGGTGTCGTTGAATTGCAGAGCGGCGACCTGAAGACGACATTGTTCTCCGACGACGGCAAAGGACTGAAGTCCATCCTCACGACCAGCAAAGGCACGGTGACTAACGAGGAGTACCGACCTGACGGCAAGACGATTTGGACCCGTCGCATCACGGACACTGACTCGCGTCGCTCAGAATACTTCGGTCCCGACGGCAAGCTCCGCGTTTCCCGAACGATCGCTAAATCCGGTCAGATGAACGTCAAGGTGTTCGACAAAAGAGGCGTCGAGTTGTACGAACAGATCTGGGTGCCCGGCTTCGCCGGCTACACGATCACCGAAGTTCGCGAGGCAACGGCCACCGGCGAACGTCGCATCAAGATTTTGAGCAAGCAAGTCGAGTCGGTCGACTACTACCGCAACGGCAGCCTCGAGAAAACGGAGCAGGGCGATAATCTCTCCGACCCGTTCGACTTGAAGCGTATCGACGAGCTCGATCCGATCGACGATCCGACCATCCCGAAATCGCCCCGCCCGCGCAAGTGACGCCCGCGGGATAAGAGGTTCGGGAATATTTTCAACCGCTAACGGTTGAAGTTCCAGGCGGCAAGAATGCCTTCCTCGACAAGGGAATTTTGCCAGCGCCGAACACCGGCGAAATAGTTTCAACCGTTAGCGGTTGAACTTCCATAGCACAAAGGTCACCTTCCTCGACAAGAGGGTTTCGCTGGGCGGGTGCATGAGTTAGCCTAACGGCGTCATGCATCCGCTCCATTTTTGTCCATTCTTATTGCCACTACACGCGGTGCTTACGCAGCTGTATAGTATACGCGGGTTTAAAAAAACCGGAGCCAAGGTTCAGAAATTTCTGAACACATGACTCCGGCAAAAACGTTGCGGTTAGCGCTTAGTCGTCGATCAGCAACGGGTTGAGCATGACGCCGTAGCCGTTGGCATCGTTGCGAGGATCAGCTAAGACGCGCCCGGAGTCCCACATTTCGAAGAGGAAACCCGGGGGCAACGCTTTTAGTTCCCAGATCAAACTGATCGGTTCGATGAAGGCGAAGCCATATCGATTGTCGTGCAGCGCCGCTTTCGCCCGTGCGTGAGCACGAGCGATAGCGAGCGGATTGATAGGGAAGGTCGACGTGTCGAGCCGCGAGACCAGGTACCACAACCAGTAACGGTTGCGGCACTTCGCCTTGAGAAGCTCGAGAGCGGCCGGTTGGAAGATCGCTTCGCGCACGCCTTCGGGGGTCTGCGCGCACTCGAGCTTCACGAGATTAGCGGCCGGAGCCAGGTGAACCAACTCATCGAGCACGGTCGAAACCGGCTCAATGAATCGTTTCTCTGACTTCAGTTCCGCAAGCCGGCTTTCGCCGATCGACTTAATCGTGCGCACCACTTTGCGATCATCGATGAATCGCTGTGGCTGTGCGTAGGTCCAGACCATTGTTGTTCTCCTCCAGTTCAGGAAAGTTCGAAAACCTCCCGCGCCTTCGGAACAGTGGCGTTCCAGCGCAGGCGGGTGGCGACCTGGTCGCGCATACCCTCGAGCGCATCCTCGTCACCGTGCACCATGAACACCATCTTGGGCTTCTGGGTAAACTTCCCGAGCCAGTTGATGATGTCCATGTAGTCGGCGTGACCGGAGTAATCCGACATGAACTCGACCGTCGCTCGCACCTTCAGAGGCTTGCCCTGAACGTTGACGGTCTTCGGCGCAGCGGTCGGGTCGACCGGGCCGGTGCGTTCGACGAAGGGGTTGCCTTCAGCGAAACGCACGAGCGCATTGCCGAGCGTGCCAGTGCCCTGGTAGCCGACGAACACGACCGTGTTCTCCTTGTGCGGAAGACGCTTGGTCAGGTGGCTGACGATACGACCACCGTTGGCCATACCGCTGGAGCCGACCACGAGGATGGGCTCGGACTGAGCTTCCTGGAGGCGGGCGGAATCGGGCCATTCACGTGCCAGCTCGAAGCGCGGCGTGGAGAACGGGTCTTTGCCGGCGGCGATCACGGCAGCGGTTTCAGCGTTGAGCAATTCGGCGTGCTTGCGGTGCACTTCGGTCGCCTTGATGCTCATCCGACCGTCAAGGTAAACCCTGAGGTTGGGGATGGCACCGTCGGCGATCAGCTGCCGCAGGTCGTCGAGGACGATCTGAGCACGACCGACGGCGAAAGCCGGGATCAGGATCACACCCGAACCGTTCGACTTGCTGCCGGACTTGGCGCGCTCGTAAGCCTTGTTAACGATGTCGGCAAGCCGAGCGTGACGGTCGCGGACGACGTGGAGGCGGTTGCCGTAAGTCGATTCCGTGATCACGTAGTCGGCGCCCTTGATCGCCTCGAGGCTCTTGAGGACGGGCATGGTGCCGCGACCGACGTTGCCGGTGAAGCACAGCGACTTCTTGTTGGCGCCGGCACCCATCTCCATCAACACAACAGCAGAACCGAGCAAATGCCCGGCGTCCGTGAAGGTGACGTAGATGTCGTCAGCCAGCTTGGTGCGAACACTGTAGTCGATGGTGCGCACAAGCTTCATGCTCTCGCGACCATCTTCTTCGGTGTACAGCGGCTTGCGTGATTCCGTGGCCGGAGCGGTCAGCGACTTCGCGCCACCACCTTTGACGCCATTGCGCTTGCCGTACTTGCCACCATTGCGACCGCCCTTGCCGGTCGAAGTGTCGGTGGTCTTGCCAGAAGCGGTCTCGGCGGCCTTGCGCTCGTTGCGGCGATTGAGCCGTTCGACCTTCTCTTCCTGGATGTGCCCGGAATCGGGAAGAAGAATTTCCATCAGGTCACGAGTGGCAGGCGTGCAATACGCCGGACCCGTAAACCCATCAAGCATCATCTTCGGCAGCAATCCCGAGTGATCGAGGTGCGCGTGGCTGATGACGACAAAGTCGATGTCCTTCATCGTCATGCCCTTGGGCAGCCGATTCTGGTGGTCCGCTCGTTCGTTGTCGACGTGCAAACCAACATCGAGGATGAAACGGGTGACCTTCTCTCGGGCGAAAACCTCCACGAGATTGAGTGACCCCGTGACACCACCGGCGGCACCAAGGAAATGGAGCTTGATCACGGGCTTACCCGTGCGTGCAAGCTGCTTCTGTTCGCGTCTGTTCATATGTATCTCCATCTTTCGTTTGGAAACGAGATAGCTAGAGGCGTTCCGTCTTTTCAGCGCGCACGAATGAACTCCCGCTCACCATCAGGCTTTTGCAAGCTGATTGGAACGAGAGTCCAAAGTTTGAATCGCACGCGCCCATCCGTCCTGTTTGTAAACCGGCTACTCGAGCGGTTCACAAAAGACGGGACGAATTTCAACGGGCCGCATTTACTAACACCTGTATTTCAGGTGGTACATCAAAGAAGTAGGCAAGGGAGTTGGGGCGGTTGGTTAGATAAATCCGGAGCAACAAAAGGTAAAAGTAAATAGCTCCAAGAACCTAGCAATTGACCATGTCATATCTCAATTCATGGAAACCTTCGGTCAAGTTAAGAAGCGCACACTTCCTCTTCAGTACTAGCGCGGGTCAATCACCACTTGAAATCAACCTGAGTTATGGCGTTTCGCCCGACTTGTCAACATCATGCAACTCTGCAATATCTCAAGTTCACTTGATAACTGGATATACGGTTGTATTCACACGTATCTAGTAAATACTCTGAGTAGTCACTAATACTTTTGTTTTCCAAGGCTTTCAACCAAACCCCTAGAAGTCGTTCCGAGCCGCTCAGCAATTCCGACCTTCCTGTTGTTTTCATCAACATGGGTTGAAGCACACCTTCCAGTTCCTTCGCTGTTCCACCGACCAACGGCCGAACACTCGAACTGCGAATGTCAGCTTCAACTCACGATTTACACAACTGGAAATCGGCGAATTTGAGCGACTCAAACAATAAAGCGTCGCAATTGCGACCGAGCCGTAGCCCACCTGTGCTGCTGCTTTTCTTTCTCATAACCTCGCGGCAATAGCTGCGTGCACATTACCTCTCCTTCCAGGAGAAGTGAAACAAATGGAGTCGAAACTATGTTTCCCCTCAAAGACAACTTACGTTGCCTCACCTTCCCACTGGTGACGGTTATTCTTATCGCGTTGAACTGTGGGGCTTTCATCTGGGAAACCATCCAGCTGAGCTCCGGTTCCGGCGATGCCATGTTGAAGTGGATGTTGGTCCCCTCCAGCATCATGTCCGCGTTCTCTAGCGGCGAACCGTACCAGATCAAGTGGGCGATCATCTCGCTCTTCAGCCACGCCTTCTTGCATGGCGGACTGATGCACCTGGCCGGCAACATGATCTTCCTGTTCACGTTCGGCAAGGCAGTCGAGGCTCGCCTCGGTTGGGCCAAGTACATTGGCTTCTACCTGCTTGGCGGACTGGCCGCGGCTTTCGCACAGATCGCCAGCGACCCGACCACCTCTATCCCCATGCTTGGCGCTTCCGGTGCTATTGCCGGCGTGCTCGGTGGTTACCTGTTGCTCTGGCCGAAGGCTGACATCACAGGATTCGTCCTGCCGATGTTCATCGTTCGGATCCGGGCTTACTGGTTCCTTCTGGCCTGGTTCATCATGCAGTTCCTCCCCATCATCCAGTCCGGCGGCGACCTCTCGGGCGGCGGCGTGGCTTACTGGGCTCACATCGGTGGCTTCATCGGTGGCGTGCTGTTGGGTGGTCTGGCTCGATTGATTCAGCCGACGTCCGACGTCTGCTACATCCCCAGCGACTGCCCGCCTTGCGACGCAGAGCCGGATGAAGATTGGGACAAGCCGCAGAAGTAAGACTCGACGAGTCTATGTTTTGCGAGAAACGCAGCTCTAAGCGTTTTGTGACGTAGGGAGGGCACGATAACTCGTGCTCTCCCTCGTCATTTTGTACTTTTTCTGCCTTTTTTCAGATCAAAACTGGTGGCACCCATGGTACTAAAACTAATCAAGCCCGGAACTCTCATTCCTGGCTCCCGACCGTTTGTGATCGCACATCGCGGTGCCGCTCGCCAGGCTCCCGAAAACACGATCGCTGCTTTCGATCTGGCCCACCTCTCGGGCATGGTCGACGCCATCGAACTCGATGTGCAATTGAGTAAAGACGGGCATCTCGTCGTCATGCACGACAAGACAGTCGAGCGCACCACCAACGGCGCAGGCTTGCTCTCTTCACTCACCCTGCCTGAACTGAAGCGCCTCGACGCTGGTTATCACTTCTCTTGCGACGGTGGAAATTCATATCCTTACCGCCAGCAAGGAGTGGTGATTCCTACTCTCGATGAGGTTCTCGCCAGGTTTCCCGATCAGGTTTTTCTGGTCGAACTAAAAGATTCCAGCCGGTCGGCAGCGCTAAAGCTAGCAGAATCTATCGCCAGGCATAACGCCTACGATCGAGTGCTGGTCGTCGTTATCAACGTGCGTCATAGCGCCGCGGTTACTCTGCGTCGACTCGATTCGCGCATCAAAACAGGTCACACCTCACGCGAGATCGCGCTCTTCGTCGGGCTTTCCAAAGCACGGCTGGGGCGGTTGTTCGCATCACGAGGTCTGACGTTCGAAGTGCCCATGCGGAAGTTTCAACTGAAACTACCGACTCCAGCCTTCGTTCGCCAGGCTCATAAACAGGGCGTCTGCGTCCTCGTCTGGACGATCAATGATCCTGATGTAATGCGCAAGTGTCTCGACCTCGAAGTCGACGGCATCATCACCGACGACCCGGCGACGTTGAAGCAGGTTTTGTTCGATCGACGGAAACGCTGATGAACACTGACGAACCAGAACCTCGTTTCAAAGCTCAGGTGGTAGCAACCAAAACCACAACTCAGTGCCGCTGCCTAAATGGAGCGCCCGGGGTACATGTCGATGGACCAAGAAGCTCACCGCTTCTCCGTCTTCGTGTATCGGGATCTGGTCTACTACCTTACTACGCAGAACAAAAAAAAATGCAGGATCAGTGTTTCTCCCGATACAGGTACTGAAACGAAAGTGCAGCTTCTAATGTCGATTCAAACTCAATTCTCGGCATGCTGGCTGAGCTATCGTCAACTCAAAAGTCCAGAGTTAGCGCGAGCGCCTGACATCCAAACGCGTCTTTTGGCATCTCCTCACCATCCTTTCCAAGCGCTGATTTCACACAACTCGTTTAGGTCTTCAATACCAAACACACTCGCTCACGCAAGCGCCTGACAACAACGTTTCACAACGGCTCGCAGCGCCACTTAGCGCAGCCGCGCCGATTTCGATGTCAGTATGAAAATCAATTAGATGCGCGCATTGTAACAACGCCCTCTAGAACTCTGGAAACGTCGGAACTGTAGTTCCTAGACTCCGTGTATACATCGCACTCGTTCTTTGAAGCCCTGAAGTATTCCGCAACCATCAACAACCACTAGCGATTCACCAGTTCTGGAGCTCACCGTGAGCTTTGGGTGATTCAGGGCGTGAACTCTGGAATCGGATCGAGCACGAACAAATCATGGAAACACTAACAATTCTGGCACTGTACGGATTCCCCGTAGGAGCCGTTTCAGCGCTGGGAGTCTGGCTTCTCCGTTCTGTCTTCAAGGACGTCAGTCTCTCAGACACTGCCCCTGATGCGGGCAAGTCCGCACACCGCGCCGAGGGACTCAGTTTTCAACTCGCAATCGCAGAGGATCTCAACGCCGACCCCGCTACGCTCAACGCTCTCCAGGAGCAGGTCGCAATGGCTCAGGAAGATGCCGAACGGGATCGTCAATCCGAAGCCCAACGGCAGCAGTTACTCGTCACAAGGCCAGTTCCCTGGCTGTCACCGGTCGCTGCATTCCACCAGATCGTTCCGCGTAAACGACCCGACAATCTGCCCGCCAATTGAACAGGCGGTTTCGCAACCATCCACATCATTCGCGGGTTTTGCAACCTGCAATTGAAATTAGGACGTAACGCCACCCTGGTCGAACGTTCTAAACCTGGGACATAAGGCGCCTGCCCGATGTTCCTTCGTAGAACATGAGGCGTTTCCCGCCAATTGTTCTACACCGGTGGTCGCAATTTCGCGACCGCCAAACTTCTGAAAGAGACTCTAAAATCATGACCATCCTCATCGTTCTCGGTGTAATCGCTCTGCTCTTCGTCTGCGCCGCCCTGTGGATTCGCTCCAAGGCTCGTCGCGGTATCTCCTGGGTCAAGGTCAGCATGCTGGAAGCGGCATTGAAGGAACTGCGCCAGAAGGCCGACAAGCCCGGACAGGAGCCTGACCCCGAACTGCCCGCCCTTACCGAACGGGTCGAAACGGCACTCACCAACGCCAAGGCCGCTCACGCCAAAGGCGACTGGAATGCCGTTGCCGAAGCCGCCGACAAGGTGCTCGCGGAACTGTTCCAGCGCGTCTCCGACCAAGCCAAGAAAGAAGCGGACGCCGAAGAGAAGGCTCGCCTCGCTGGCAACGGCAAGGTGATCGACGGCACGGTGATCGACGTCACCCCGACCGAACCCGCCGCCCTCCCTGCTCCGACCTCCTGCGCCGCCCTCACCTCCGACGCCCAACCGACCAAGACCGCCGCGCCTGACGCCGCCGCCA
>JADYXR010000069.1 GCA_021772095.1 Candidatus Obscuribacter sp.
TCATATTGTTCAGCGCGCTGATAAAATCCAATCAGTAAATTATCTACTGATTGTGGATCTTGAATTCTTGCTCTGTATTCATTAAGTACGCTAATGGCATTGTCAGGTTGACCAAATTGCACATAAACTGCTGCCAAATCTTTAACAGCACTTTCTGTATTGTCATCCTCTTTTATTGCTCGTTTAAACAATTCAATGGCACGTGGTAAATCTTTCTCGATAAGTTGAATACGTTTTGCTTTAGCGTATGGGTTTGAACCTTGAGGCACCCCTGTGATTCGTGCATAAGAGCGCCAAGTTTCGTAGATTTTTTGGGCATCGGGGTAATCTGGAGAGAGACTTAAAAGTTTTCTGATCTGAGCAATCGCTTTCGGATATTCGCCATCCGAGGCATATTGTTTGGCGAGAGTGAACATTTGGTCAACAGTTCGCTGCAAGGAAATGCTGACAGCAATCGGTCCTTTTGGACCATCTTTAGGATCGAATGTGACAAGCATACCTGTTTTACCAAGTTTTAATTGCCTGAGCAGCTCATCATCACCGACACCCAATCTGTCAAAGTAAAAACTTGTTCCATCATTACCTCGCAAAAAACCATAGCTTCTACCTGAATCTAGCCAATGTCGTACAACTACCCCTTTTTGTACATTCGCATCAAGATCAACTTGAATAGGCGTAGGCTTGGGAAGGGGAGGGACAACTCTTTCAATTAGTGATTGATATTCAATTGGAAGGTCAGACATGAATAAAGATTGAACTTCAGGAGTTTGATTCCACTCAACCAGGCTCGTCGCTTTTTGAAGCACAATGATCGCGTCCCGATCCCTGTCCTTTACAAGCAAAATATATACAGTCGCATCTTGAATTAGTTTATAATCTTGCTCTGAAAGATTTTCCCGAGTTCGTAAAATCTCAACCAACTGACTTTGAACACCTAGTTCAAGTACAAGATGAATGTACCAGTACCATTCCTGGATTTGTTCTGAAGGTTGAGAGACTAAAAAAAACTGATGTAAAGCAATATGAGCTTGTTCAAGTTGTTTCTTTTGAATAGCGATAGATGCAAAATTTCTCCAATCTTCAGGCTGTTTGGAAGCGATAGCAATTTCTTCGTAAAGGGCAGTGCTTTCTGCGATGTTGCCCAATAGATATGCCAAATAAGCAACCTGACGTTTGACGGATAACGAATGTGGGTAACGAGCAGCAATCATCTTAAGTTGAGCGATAACTGGTTGAATTCTCCCGAATTTTCCACTCAGTTCATTTATTTTGGCTGCATACTCGTATTTGTTCTTTGCACTGTTCCAGATTGTAGCAGTGCCGGATTTCTGCCAACTTCGCAACTCGTCTTCCGTTATCTGAAAATTGGAGGAAATAAGTTCAGGAGGTTTCAGAGCACTAATGTGAGAGCTAAAACGTATTTTTATCTCTGTAAGTGTATGTCGAAGCTGCTCAGCGTTTTCATTGCTTGGAGTTGATGTATCAGTCGGCTGAGCAGCTGTTTCTTGAATATCCGCTCTAACAACAGGAACGCTCTCTTCTAAAGATGCAGAAAAAGGTCTAACTTTCCACGAACCGATTGTGTCGATCAAAATTGTTGCTATGCCATCTTCCTGTTCAACCGCAACATGATCACGACTCATCTCAAGAAGAGTGCCAGTTATCTCTTGCCCCGTCTTGAGAATAAACGTCACTACACTACCGAGTGAGACCTGTCTCTGAATAAGTTGCGCGATTGTCATGGGTCGATTCTCTATTGGATGTAAAGCCGTCAGCCAGTGCAAACGGCGTTTTTCTTCTGTCGCAGATACATTTGATTATACTCAGCAGAAGCCAAATAAAGAATGGACTTCAAGCCAAAAGAGGCATGTTCATCTCGGAAATCGAGACAAAACATAGGATCCTACCGTTCCGAAAATTTTAGTGCGGCTGGAGTTAAAGTCCCCAGCCAGGACGTGCCGCTGTTCAGCCCCTATACACCTCGTGGAGCAGCCGTGCAGCTCGCTTCATGTGCTTCTTGAACGTATTCGCAGACTGACCGTTATCCGCTGCCGCCTGACGATAGCTTTTGCCCGCGATTTGCGCGTGCAGCGCGAGGATCAGGCAGGGCGTGTGAGCGTACTTCGCCAGTAGCGCATCGGCGGGTGCAGTATGTCCTCCCCGGTGCTGGTCGCGCCACCCGCTGTAGGGAGAGGTAAACCGACCCGTCGTGCGCGTCTTGTGCGAATGCTCGACGATAGGCTGCGGGACGGGGTAGCTGTGCGTTTCCAGAAACGCCTGCGCGAACTCGTAGCGTACTTCTGCCGACACGGGCAGCACGTAGCTATTGTACCAGTTCGCGGTCGTCATACCGGCGACGCTTGCCGCGTCTTTGCGACTGACCTGCGTCGTGATGTGATACAGCGCCGTCAGGTGGCGCAGCGAGTCGGCATATTTGTGCGCCAGCTTGTGCATCACGCTCTCGATGTCCACGCGCATATCGATCTCGGTCGCCCACCCTGCCCACCGTTCGCCGTGCCGGTGCTGCATCCCATCGATCTGCTCGTCGGCGGTGCGGTTCCAGTCGTTCGTGACCAGCGCGTCCAGGCTGTCGTACATCTCCGCCTGGTAGCGCATCGTCGAGATTTTGCACCGTGCCAGAATGAAAAATACCGCTTGGCGGCGGGTTTTCTCAGCGAGGAAGTTGCGCTCCTTGACGAGCGTCTCCCACAGCACCATGAACCCGATTTGTAAGCAGTCGGGGATTTGGTAGGGGAGAAAGCTGTAACGCTTCATCACATTTGAAGTGTAGTGTGCA
>JADYXR010000070.1 GCA_021772095.1 Candidatus Obscuribacter sp.
AAAATAGAACCCTGACAACATGAAAACCAAATCCGCACATACTAAAGTCGGCTTGTTTCTCGCAAGCCTTTTAACCATTACCGCTACCACCTCCGCCACAATCTATGATTTAAACGCCGATTGGAGCGATGCAAACAATCCCAATGGTGTTTGGTCTTATCGACAGGGCACTACCGCGCTACCCCATGTGAACGCCTGGCAGGGTCTCAGCGGGGATTTCGCCACAGCACAACCGGCTTGGGCGCGCTTCGAGACGGGGACATCGAACCTTCCCATCTGGCTAAAAAGTTCGGCGGCGGTCAACATCACTCACGACTGGCTAACCGGTGACGTCATCACGCACAGCACGGATGGATTCAACGGAATCGGCAGCGGGGTCAGCAATGTGATCTGGACCAGCCCGCTGAACGGCTTCGCGACCATTTCGGGCAATACCTGGATGGGCCGCGACATTGGCCGTGGCAATCATTGGGCGCTCTTCGATGACGGCATCCTGCTCACCGAGGGCGACATCTTTAGCGGCGACAGCTACAATCGCGCGACGCCCTTTTCGTTCGACACAGGTTCGGGCGGTGCCTTGGCACTGCAGAACATCCCTGTCTCCATCGGCGAGGTGTTTGAATTTCGCATCACCAAAACGAGCACGCCCGGCGACTATGCCGGAGTCAATTTTACGGTAAATACCGTTCCCGAACCATCGACATTAATCTTTGGCGTCATTGGTGCGCTCGGTCTGGCCATGCGTCGATTCCGAACTGACCGCAACGCCTAACCCTGCGCTGCAGCGAACCGCTCCGCACGTCACGGCACCTGCTTCCACCGCCGCCTTTCCACCCACCGTGCAGGTGCCGCGCCGTGCTCCGCGGTCGCTGAGCTTGGGGTCGTTAGGTCTCTCGCGCCACGCCCAATGAAGAATTTCGATCTAAACATCGATAAGATCCTCGAAAACTGGGAGGTGTCCCATGCTGTCCGCGAGTTGATCGCCAACGCCATTGACGAGCACGTTCTCACGAGCACTGACCCGCCGCAGATATTTCACGACTCCAACGGCTGGTGGCACGTTCGAGACTTCGGGCGCGGTCTGCGCTACCAAGACCTGATCCAGACCGAGAACCCTGAAAAAATCGGCCACCCTAATTTGATCGGCAAGTTTGGTATCGGCCTAAAAGACGCTCTCGCAACGTTCGACCGCAGAGGCATCAAGGTTCTTATTCGCTCAGCCGCGGGTGACATCAGCCTTGCCCGCGTCAGCAAACATTCCTTCGACGACCTTGTCACCCTCCATGCGACCGTTTCACCACCAAGCGATCCAAGCATGGTCGGCACGGATTGCTGCATTTACGGCGTGAGCGAATCCGACATAGATGCCGCCAAAGGTCTTTTTCTAACCTTCTCGACGGTTCCACCACTGGAGACGGCGCGCTTCGGAACAGTCCTTGCGCGAGGCAATGGGCCAGCGTGCATCTACATCAACGGAATGAAAGTCGCGGAGGAAGACAACTTTTTGTTCAGCTACAACATCACCTCCCTCAACGCGACCCTGCGAAAGGCGCTCAACCGGGAACGCCAGAATCTCGGCCGCTCCGCATATTCCGATCGCATTCGAGGCATTTTACTTGGCGCGCAATCCGAGACTATCGCCGCCAAGCTTTCAGACGATCTTCAGCGGCAACCGTATGGCGATGCCCACGACGAGCTTTCATGGCTTGACGTTCAGGAGCACGCCGTGCGGATTCTCAGTGCCAAGCGCAAAGTGCTCTTTATCAGCACTACTGACGCAATCATGCGCCCAGAAATCGTCGATACTGCGCGAACTTCCGGCTACCAAGTGCTCACTGTGCCCGACAACCTTGCCAAGAAGATTGAGGGAATTACAGACACCGCTGGGCAGCCCGTTACTGCAATCTCCCAATTCATCCGCCAGCATAATGAATCCTTCCAGTTCCAATGGATTCAACCCACCCAACTGACACAAACCGAGTCTGCTGTTTGGCAGTATGTTGACCGGATTCTTGCATGCGTCGGAGGCAGACCAAGCATTGTCAGTGACATCCGAATCTCCGAAACGATGAGTTCCGACACATTTTCCGGCTGCCACACACTCGGACTGTGGGACCCGCAGAATCGTTGGATCATTCTCAAGCGAAGTTTGCTTACCAGCCTTGAAGAGTTCGCAGGCACTCTCCTGCATGAAACAATCCATGCAAAGTATGGCCTTCCCGACGTGTCGCGAGACTTTGAACGCCAGCTCACAGACCTATGCGGCAAGCTCGCTGCTCGAATACTCTAGGCCAAGTCGAACGAGACCTAACCATGCGCTGCAGCGAACTGCTCCGCGCGTCACGGTAGCTGCTATCCCTTGTCCGGGCGTCTCTCGTCCGAGCCACCTTTTTCTCTAGCTCGTATGCCTTCACTTCGCCCCGCCACGCAGCTACCGCGCCGCGCTCCGCAGTCGCTGAGCTTGGGGTCGTTCGGTCACAAAATGAAATCCTACTTGCTCACAATTACTTTGTTGTTCTCGTCATCATTGGTTTGGGCAGAACCTCAGATGGAGATGCATCGAGTGCAGGCGACTACAAAAGATTCTTCTGGGTGGTATCTTGCTGCATCGACACATGGATCGTTCTCGGTCCTCCTTCCGATTCCGTTCAATGATTTCACTGTGATTGACGAC
>JADYXR010000071.1 GCA_021772095.1 Candidatus Obscuribacter sp.
CAAGTGGTGGCATCTTGAAAATTCCAAGCGAGCCTGTCTATTGACAAGATCTGTTGAGGACGATCTTCAAGCACGTTTTTCAGTGTGAACTAATTAGCATAGGATAACAGACCAGATCGACCAGATCCGTGCCATTCGCTCAAATATTTCAATCTGTCGCGCCAGTTGTCAATCACAAACGCGAGGCTGTTTGAAGTAAACTCTGGTAATGTTCCTGCCAGCTGCGGATTCCAGACATTCTTGCAGGTCGTAAATCGTGATGCTCTTTCGAGGTGGCCGTCGATGTCAGGGAAAAAGGGTGAACCACTTGCGCCAGTCACTGACATCAGTGACAGAATTTTGTCTGCCAATCAAGCGCCTGCCGAAACGACGCTGACCTTGCTCAATGATCTGATTGAGCGACTAAACCAATTAGAAACTCGCCAGCTCGCTATCGCAGAACTACACAGGCTTGCCGACGCCTGTGCGGCGAAGAGATTGCCGCAACTGCTGATTCGATCCGTCGACGTTCCCGGTCTGGATCGACCGATTCGATTATTTTTAACGCCCGCCGTTTTTTCTCCCGAGATGTGGGGACAGACGTTTGCTGAGGGTCTCCTTAAATTGCCAGAACAATTTCGCGGCACTCGCGTTGTCGAATTAGGCACGGGTTCCGGCTGGATCAGTTTGCTTTTGTTGACAAAAACACAAGTAAAGGAAGTGATTGGGCTTGATATTAATCCCGTCGCCGTCACCACAGCGCGGCTCAACATGTGGCTCAACGGCACACTTGCCGACGGCTCGCTTGTGATGAGTCAGGCCGGTCTGCCGATCGTTGAATGCTTTCAAGCCGTCGAGTCTGATCTGCTCAAAGTGATCATCGATTCGAAAGAACGTTTCGATCACGTCATCGGTTGCATCCCTCAAGTCCTGCATCCCGGGCGCGAAGACGACGATGACATCGAGCCGCATCTTAATGAACGCGATCTGTATGATCTCAGCAATTATTGTTTTGAACAAGGCATCCTCGAAGATCGATTCGGTTTGCCGCTAATCGCGCGCGCGTTAGAACAATCGCAATTGTGTTTAAAACCTGGTGGCAAAGTCACTCTGATCTTGTGTGGCAGACCCGGTCCGCAAGCGATTGATTCGATGTTCCAGCGCAGAGGTTTTGAACCCAAAACGATCTGGAGTCGACGAATCGCGCAAGCCGATGATACCGATTTGGCATCATTGGTTGAACTTGAAAAAGCGCACGGAATTAAATTTTATTTCTTCCTCGGGAAGCATTCGAGGCAGTCAGTCAGCGCCGATACAGCGGTGAAGCTGCTGAAGCAAAACCGTCAGGTCTACCACGATCTTTTGATCTACGAAGCGTATACGAGATTCGAGAAAAACACGTTTGGTTTCGTTTCCAATCTGCGCGAATTGCATTTAGAGACACTGCGAAAAGAGCTTGATTTTTCCAGAATGTCGGAAGAACAAATGAGCTTTCTGGAGCGCTTATCCAGTGCGGTTCTAAAGTCGAAAACGCTGCCGTATCCGCATGAACGTGGCGATATGTCGTTGCGAAAACGTTTGGCATCTTTCCTTCGAGTTTACTGTCACACAGACCTTGAACCGGATAATATTTTTATTGCTCCGGAACGACGTGTTCTTCTGTCCATGATATTAGATATGGTGGCGCAGAAAAACGACAGCGTTTTGATTTCTGATTCGATAAGAAACGTATACGACGATGTTTTGAGTAATAGCGATCTCAACATAACCGCCTGTAATGACGATCTAGCCGAGATCATGGAACTCGATAGCGCACTTTCGCCGAAGATCTTATTGATCGCACCGGGGCAAATGAGCCGCCCATCGCCTTTGAATTTAGGCGCGTTGTTCAATCATGCCAAAATTTATCCTGATCGTTTTTACATCATCGACGATTCGTCCAACTTCGATATCGATTCCAGTTTGGAAGCCAACATGACGCTGCGGATTGCCTCGCAGATGGAGATTCCGCCTAACGTCGTCTTCCTCTACGGTTTGATCAAGAACATAGTTTGTCCCGATGTCGAACTCAGCTTTCTGATCAACGCTCCGTCAGATTGGTGCGAAAAGTTCGACGTCGCATCAGAACTTACCTATTCCAGAATTCCTTATCCGAGCCAACTTTATTACGAGTGGTTATTCGACGACTTGCTGTCCTTCCCGTTTCCCGTGCCAGAAAGCTGCGCCTTGCGGATCAACGACAGAGGTGATGTCGAGTATCGTCCTGAGTTCATGACCGCCGCCGAAGACGAAGCCTTTGCACCAAAGCCGGTATCAGTCGACGATCCAAACTTGATTCGGCTCGATTACGGAGAGATGGAATATCCGGTTCCGGATCTTCTCGTGCGTGGCTTGATCAAAGGATTCATAGAAGAGCCGGCCGAAGCTTTACCGTCACTTCTGAAGCAACGTGTGACTTCATATGTTCACTTCACACGCGGACAAATGGTGACACCAGATCGAGTCGTTCTCGGTCAAGGACTGTTTCCGATCTTCGGCGCGCTGCTTAGAACACTGGCTCGCCGACTGGGTCGCCCGCCAGTGGTGGCAGTGCCGGACGGATCGTACGGTTGCATTTACCCAACCATTATTTATCACGGCGCCGAAACCATCGCAATTGAAACCAATGCATCCAACGGTTTCCTGGTTACGAAAGAATCAATTGAGCAACTGAGCAAGAAGCCTGATTTGCTCTGGCTCACGCAGCCCAACAATCCAAGTGGATTGATGTTCGACTCGACCGCGGTGAAATCACTAATTGATACTTGTGTCAAAAACGAAATCTATTTGCTGGCTGACGAAATATTTTTCCTGCTCAGCGACCATCGTTTAGGCGCATGGACACCGCAATACCTGAGCTTTGGCTCGGCACTGGCCTCATCGGAAAAATCAAAATATTTATTTCTGATGGATGGTGTTTCCAAAGCATTCGCAGCGGGTGGCTTAAGATGCGGCTTTATGATTACACCGGATCAATCGTTCGCTCACGATATTCAATCGCGACTGGAGTTGCCTCCAAAATCAATGCTGAGAGCCTGGGACCATCTCTATTCCGCCTTCCTAGATGAAGCGCCGCACGGCTTGATCGATATCGACGCAACTCGCAGCGAATTGCTCGATTACCTGGGTGGTGCGCGACGATTGCTAACCAGCCAACGTGATGAACTAACTCTGTTATTGAAGCAGCACAATCTCGACGATGGACTCGACACGCCATATCGCGGTGGATTGTTTCTGCTGGCGAAGTTGGCAAACAAACGCGATGAGCTAGCAAAACAATCGGACTTGCTGATCAACTCAGGAAAATGGTCGCGAACCGATGAATGGTCCAGACTCTGCTTCAGTCTTCCGCCAGATCGGTGGAAAGTCGCAATCGAGCGATTGCGGAATTTTTTGAACGGCGCATTCGTGTAACAAAACAAAGTGAAACTGCTGATTTGTGTCGCTTTCAGGTTAAACCTCGCAATTATCGTGTACCGTAAGCATCAGGAGTCCCGTTCAAATCCTGATAAGTCAAAAGGGGCTCAACATGGGCAACCGCGATCGTTCACCGTCAGACCTAGTGTCGGAGCAGGGAAAAGAGCTTGATGATGCCCTTGAGCAACTGGCGACAAAGACTCGCGAGCTTGAAGTATTCATTTCCAGCGCACAGGGTCTTTCTGAGATTCTGGCGAAGACCATTACTGACCGTAATCGCGCCACTTTTCTTTTAGCTGAAAGAACTTCGGAGCTTGCGGAGAGCCGGCAGGAGACAGCTGCGGCAAATGAGATGGCTGCGGACGCAACCGAATCGGCAGCTACTGAACACGAGGCCAGGGTTATCGCAAACGAAGACAGAGCTGTAGCTCATGCAGCCACAGCTACTGCAAACGTAGACACCGCGAATGCGAATGAGGCTACTGCCACCGCGAACCATGCCACAGCTGTCGAGCATACGGCTAGAGTTATCGCTAGTACACAACTCCAGCAAGCCGTCGTGGCTTTAGCTACCACTCAAGTATCCCTAAAAAACAAGTCAGCGGAATTCGATCAAGCTAAGGCTGACCTGAGCGCCTTGACTTTGGACCTGAAAAACTTAAACCGGGAGCTATTAACAAAAGCGGCTGAACCAGCGACTCTGGGCATGGACGAAATTACTAGATTGCACATGCAACAACTAATCTCTCGCAACGACGAAATAACGGAAGCGAACATGAAGATGAACGCGCTTATGGGACGCAGAGAAGAATTCATTGCCGCACTAACACATGATCTGAAAAATCCTTTGATAAGTTGCAGTCAGATCGTACAAGCTATTTTAGACGAGAAAGTTAAGATCGAGGACCAGCCTAAATGTCTGAAGCTTGTTCTCGATTCAACCAACTCAATGCTAAGGATGATCTGGAATCTCCTGGTTACGTACAAGGATGAACACGGAAGCCTTGTAGCCGCACCCGATGCTGTAAATCTCGCAGAAGTCCTCAACGCGTGCATCGCAGAATTCACGTTCAGATGCTCCGATTCTGGAATAAAGATAACACTGGAAGGAGTGAGCGGTCTGCAGACCGTACAAACGGACCAAGTCTTACTCAAGCGAGTGCTTATAAATGTGTTGGACAATGCTATCAAATTCACGCCAGAAAATGGAACGATCAAAATCGCTGTAGCCGAGGAGCAGAGCGAAATAATTTCAGTTCGAGACTTTGGTAAGGGCATTGCGACCGAGGAGCTTACTCATGTTTTTGAGCAGTTCTGGCAACATGAAAAAAGCGAACGGCGAAACAGCACCGGGCTCGGTCTGTATATTTCCCGGCAAATAATGCATGTGCTGGGTGGGCGAATTGAATGCAAAAGCGAACTTGGCTCAGGCACTGAATTTAGTTTATTCTTGCCTGTAACCTCGTATATGCAATAGACTCATCTGATCCGATACATCTGTTGGTGTTGTCGCTGGTTGTGTCGTTCGTACAAAGGTCTGTCTCGGCAAATGAAAAGTAAACGCTATCTAGTAACCGGAGCAACTGCTGGCATTGGTGCGGTTACCGCAGTCGAACTGGCAAAACAAAACTACGATGTCGTAATCGTTGGACGCAATGAAGCCAGGTGTCAAGCCACTCTCCAACATATGAAGGATACTGGCGGCACAGGCGATCTCAGTTATCTAGTCGCTGATTTGTCGTCGAGAAAAGATGTTCTTAAACTTGCTGCTGAATATAAGGCAAAGTTCGATAGCCTTGATGTTTTGATCAACAACGCAGGTGCCGTCTTTTTCAACGACCGCCGAAGTGCCGACAACATCGAGATGACGTGGGCGTTGAATCATTTCGGATACTTTTGGTTGACGGCAGAACTTTTGGATTTGCTGAAACAAAGCCCGTCCGCTCGAATCATAAATGTTTCTTCCGACGCGCACAAGCGTGCACGTTTGAACCGCGAGCAATGTGTCGACAGAGTAAACAAAGTCCCTTATTTCACATATGGAAATTCGAAACTAGCAAATCTGTTGTTTACTTTCGAACTGGCTCGCCGATTGGAAGGAACCGGCATCATCGTCAACGCCCTGCACCCAGGGGTGGTGGCAACCAACTTCGGCGCCAATAACGGAATTCCTGGACGTATATTCAATTTGCTGACGACCTTCGTCGCTATCACGTGCGAAGCCGGCGCGCGCACCATCTTGTATTTGGCTACCTCTGCAGATGTTGCCAAAGTTACCGGGAAGTATTTTGTTAAAGAGAAAATTGAAAGATCATCGCGGCAGTCTCAAGACATTTTGCTGGCGAAACACTTGTGGCAACAATCAGAAGAAGTAACTCGCTCGCTCGATTCGAAGGTTCATGCATAATTAGAAAATTCAACGCGTGAATAGAGGACTCCTGTGTAATTGGAACGCTCACGAGTGAATAGAGCATTCCTGTGTAATTAGAAACATTCACGAGCGCTCAGCTTTTTTCGTCCAATTTCAGTATCAGGACTGGCGCAATCAGTTTTGAACTTTGCCATTCTTTTCAGGGATGTCGAGTTCGGTAGCGGTGATGTATGAACCCTCTTCGATGTCTTCACTTGCTGTCGTACCAAGCACAACGTTAGTATCCGTGAGAATATCGTTACTCCAGTTGGTATCATCTTCGGTGCGTTTATTTTCCAGCGTGTCCAGCATGTCTGTGGTGATTAAGGTGCCTTTATCGATTTTGCGTTTTGCCACCACCAGGGATTTTGCATTTTTGTTATTTCCGAGAATTGCGGCTCTGACATCTAATAGGCGTAATTCCCTTTTTGCGGCTGTGCTGCCTTGTCTTAGCGCTATTGAAAACGACTGGCGGGCTTCCTCGAGATTCTCTTGATTGACATGAAATTTTCCGACCTGTAGTTGCGAAAGCAAATGACCCTTGTCCGCCGCGTCCTTGAAGCATTTGAACGCTTCCTCTGTTTTTCGATTGTGCATGTACTGCGTGCCGAGGTAATAATTGGCTTCCTGAAATCCGTAACCAGCGGCGGTTCTCAGCCAGTACTCCGCCTTGTCTTGATCGGGAGATATGTCCGGAAATTCACTGGCACCGCATATGATACCGAGCTCCAGGGCCGCGTCTTCGTGCCCTTGTTTAGCAGCGCTCTCAAAAAGCTGAAGTGCCTTCTTGCGATCCGGTGCGACACCGCGTCCGTCGCAGTAGAAGCCGCCTAGCATGAACTGCGATTCCGGGTCACCGGCTTTTGATGATTTTTCCAACCAATCAATCGCTGGTTTCCAATCGTGTTTAACGCCAAAACCAAGAGCGTTAATCATTCCGAATTGCCCCTGCGCATAGGCGTGACCCTTTTCGGACGCCACGGCGTATAGCTTCGCAGCCTCGTCGTAATAAGGTTGCCCCGTGTCCATCCCGGTCAGAATATTTGCTTTAATCGTGATTGCGTCAACCAAGTTTTTTGAGCATGCCAAGTTGAGTGAATCCATGAAAGCCTTGAAATCAGGTTTTCCACCGATACCGAAACGCTTGCACATCGCGGAGACTAGCTGTTTCGAGCCATCGTCGTCGTTGCTTTCGTCTGTGAGCAACTTGATTGATTCTTTTGAATTGTTGGCTTTGCCGGGAGGCGAAACTGCTTTCAGACGAGCAGCGTAGTCTTTGAAGCCGCGCTTTGCCAGCTGTTCGAGGAGTGCTTTGTAGGTTGCATCAGTTTTTTGACTGCGCACTTCAGATGCCAGGATTAATCCCAGCAACAGTTGCGCGTCCAATACTTGAGTCGCGGAAGCGGTTTCCAAATACTGACGTGGATTGCCTGAGTCGTCGACGGCAAACGTCTGCTTGCCTTGATCCCATTTGTACTCAGGAGTCCTGCCGCTATTGTCCGATGGAACGGCGTCTTTGCCGCTTAAAACAACGTGTGCCAAAACCTTGTCTAGCCGCGTGGCGGGCGCGTTTGATATCGGGGGTTTCTTTCCTTCGAAGAGCATCCGTGCTAGTGCGTACTGGCAATCGTTGTCGCCGAGTCGCGCACCAGATCCATAATATTGCAAGGCTTTAGCGTAATCTTTTTTGCAATTAAGGCCATACTCGTAAATGATACCAAGGTTCCAGTAAGCCCAGGCTGATGAAAAGCCAACCCGCGAAAGTTCGTCCGCGTATTCCCGTGACTTCGTATAATCGTGTAGTGGCGCCGGCAGTATCAGTGTGAGAAACGCCAGGTTCATCAATTCGCGCCCGTCCATTTCAATCGCCAGGCTGCGACGCGATAGATCTATTGATTTGGCGTAATCTTGCGGAACGCCTTGACCATATGAATTAGCGTAAGAGAGAAGTTTTATGCACTCGTTATTGTTTTGTTTCTCGCCCATGGTCAGATATTTCACTGCCTGGTCGAGGTTCTGACTCGGTAAACCGACGAGGTAGCTTCTTCCGAGTAGAGCCTGCGCTTCAGCGTGCCCGTGGTCCGCTGCTTGTTTCAGCCAGAACGTAGCGAACTCATCACTGGCGCCTTTGCCTTCGCTATGCCGGAGGGCTTGTCCGATCTGATATTCGATTTCCGGATTTGTGATTAACAATCCAGCTAGACAAATGACTAGCACAAGCGGGACTAAAGCAAGGATCAGAATAGTTCGCATAATTAAAACATGCTATTTCAATATAGCGACTTCGTCGCCAACCTTGATGGCACCGGAGTTTCGGTGGATCGCATTTTGACCGAACATTACTTTGTTATCTTCAGTTTTTCTGAACTTGGCGAGCGTTTTCAGCGGCTCGATTCCGCGATCCGCCGTCTTCTGATTCACCGTTGTGATGGTGCATCTCGGGCAACCGGAGTCGAGTTCGAAAACCACATCACCGATTCGAATTTCCTTCCAGTCGTCTTCGGCGAACGGCTCTGCGCCTTCGATAACGATGTTTGGGCGGAAACGATCCATCGGCAGCGGCAGTTCCAAAAACTGACCTTCGGTTTGCGTGGATTGTTCTAAACGTCGGTTCAGTTCGTCCAGTGATGCCGACGTCAGAATAAGAAATGGATAGCCATCTTGAAACGCCACGCGCGATTCGGTTGCATCGTCGCGTTCAGATTTGACAGGTCTGATGTTGTCTTGCTCCATGCGAACCAGGCGCAGTGACGCTTTTCCAAGGTATCTGGTCAGCCAGTTCGCCGCCTCATCGCCTTGATCTATAGCGTTGCAAGTGTCGTCCCAAACAACCACGCTTCGATCGGCAAGTTCATTTGATGGATTCGATGCAATTGCTTCTGGCACCAGCAGTGGTGGCAGACCCGGAGCTTCCAGTTTGATCATGCGAGCCAATCCATTTTCCTGAACAGTTCCTTTAATGAGAGCCATCTTCGGTATTTCGCGCTGCGTGACGAAACGATTCTTCGCGTCGACAACCAGCCAACCACGGTCATCTTTGATGCCGCGTGCTCCAATCTCGGCGGAATTAATTGCAATGCCGGCACATGATTTGATCGGATAGTAATGAAGCGCAGTGACGATCAGTTTAGGGTGAGGCATCGAACTCCTGCTCCAGCGAATCTTTTTCAGTTGTGAAGACTGCGTCCTTTTCAGAGAGAAGCTCTCGATCGACTTTCATGGTTTGCGCTGCCGACAACTTCTTGAGAAGGTTGTCCGGCATCTCTTCGAGAATCTTCGCATTGGCTAACCGTTTGGCATTCCGTTGTTCGATGCGCTGGTTTATAAAGCCCAGCGCGACCCAGCGAATCGCAGGCACAACGATGAACATGGTGGCAGAGATTATGAGAAAATAAATCAACGGTGCAAAACTGGCAAGCGGATTTCCGAACTCACTGTATTGCATCGCGTGCATTTGAGCGAGCAAAAACCAACTTCCGAAGAAATCGAAACCGGCTAAGAGGTAGACCCAGAGCATCTGTCCGGATGGCACGTTGGTAAACTTCCAGGTCCACTCTGTTAAGTGTGATGGCAGAACATTGAGTCGGGCCTCTTCCATCGCGGTGACTTGCATCGCTGGAAAGATATAAACGATGTCACCAACAGCGGTGACCTCAGGTCGGCCATCGAATCGCACCAGGACCGGCAGCACTGCATCTTCATTGCCAGGCTCGGCGCCAGTATAAGGCGCCAGCAATTCTGCCGTGACGACGCCGTTGTTGCGACGAATCACTTCTGCGATCATTGCCCACTTGCGATCTTCGAAATTTAAATTCGGATCGCCATCGCCGAATAAAAACGAAAAAGCGTTGAAGAAAAAATTGCTGTCGTTTGATTTTCGAATCGTCGGTCTGTCGTAGTCGTACCTTGTTGTCTGGCGCGGATAGCCGAACAAAATGTCGTAGAGCAAATAGTATTCGAAGAATGAAAGTCTAATTGGAAATCCACCACCGAAGCCGCGGTCGTCATCATCGCCACCGCGTTGTGAATAGTAGAAGATGATTAGAAACACAAGCGCGACGATAATCAAAGCGTTGATTATCAGCATGATACCGAAAGAAATTCGCACGACGAAAAATCCGGCGGCAAAAACTTTCGACCAAATTTGCTGCAACACTCGTCGATATCCCTGAGCAAGATATCGAGATTGAAAGCCTGGTGAGAAAATGTATGCGATGTCGCCTTTGGCGCCCACTTCCATGTGACCATCGGTTTCTGCCGCGATTTGATTCAACGTCGCCGTCACCGGCAATAGAGGCAAGCCAGTGTTCGATGCCACATCCGCGGGCGTAACGCGCCTGCCGAGCGAGTCGATTGCCTTGAGGACAATCTGTTTATCTTTTAGAAGTGTAGGTAGAGGAGTGTTCATATCAACATCATTCTAACGCGCGCCAAGCGCTTGTGCCGCAGTGATCATAGCAATGACGGCGCACATTAACGATTCGCCCGCCACAGCGCCCGATGCGATTGGAATGACGTAAAGCTCCGCTGTACGATTGTTTACCTTTGTCCAGATCAGAGCGACTAATGCTCCGATGAAAAACGAAAAAGAATTCGCAAACGGAACGACCCATGAAAGACCGAGTCCCATCGAAGACGGCAGCCACTTCTTTACGTGTGGTGGAGCAAAGTGTTCCATCATGGCAAGAACAATGCCGAGTGCTCCGCCTACAAGAAGACCAATGCGTGCGGTTTCCGGCAGATAGTTGATGCCGTTGACCAGCGCTTCGGCGACCGCTTTCCACATGTTGGCTGCCGGTGGATTGAATTTTTCCAGTGCGGCTTTATTCGGAACCATGAGATACCAGGCTGGAACAATCGCAAGCGATCCGAAAAACACACCGATGAATTGTGCGAGAAATTGTTTTCTAGCGTTAGCGCCGAGCAGATATCCACTCTTCAAATCTATAAGGAGATCGGCAGAGCTACTGGCAATATTGGCAGTCACACTAGCGGCCATCAAGTTGGTTGTGATGTTCGACGGTGCCAAAACCGCATAAGTGAGCTGTGTGATTTTGCCCATCGGACCGATCGGAGTGATGTCGGTTTCACCGGTGGCGCGGCACGCCACCAGTGACAAGAAGAAGCTCATCACGACTGCCAGAAGCCCGAGCGGAATGGAGATCGAAAATGCAATATATTGGAGTGCGATCATTATAATCGACAGCGGAATTAGACCGATGATAAGCCATCGTCCGGGAACTTCGACGCGGGCGAGTGCTTCGTCAGCAACAGCTCCAGTGCTGGAACTAGCCGTTTTCGCTGATGAAAACGCTTTTACGATTGTTTTCCATTGCAATGCAAATGCAGTCAATCCGGATGTAACAAGAAGTGCTGTTCCTGGCCAGAGCGCCCATGATCTTAGTAGTTTGGATGGCTCCGGAATTTGACCTATTGATACCATCCACGGTCCAAAATACAGGTACAACGCGAGCGCGCCGACCAGCATGGATAGTGACACTCGCATGCCGACGATCATTCCGGCGCCGATCAACAATGCGCTTGGTTCAAAACCGAATGCCGGCATCTTCGAAACATCAACTCCTCGAATTTGACCCGAGAACGGAATCAGCTCAGGCAGTTTCAATTTCATTGCAATTTGCCAGGCATATTCTCCTCGTCCAAGAAAGCCGGTGAAGGCTCCCACTGCAAGCGCGATTACAAGAGAGTATGCTTGAGTGACAGCTTCTTTCGATTGAGCGTATAAACTGCGCAAAGTTTCAGCTGCCGCAATGCCACTGGGGAATGCGAGTTGTTCTCGGTTGATCATCTGGCGTTTCATCGGAATAGCGAGAAACACTCCCAGAGCCGCCGATACCAGCGTCCATGGCAGAACCGTTTGCCAACCGATGTGCACACCTTGAATCAAAAGCAATGCACCAAATGCGGTGCCGATCGTTGCGCCGGTCGAATATCCTGCGGCTGATGCAGCCGACTGCATACAATTGTTTTCCAGTAGTGTCATTGGAGACAACTTCGGAATCAAAACGCGGAAGCCGCGCCAGATAACGAAAGACAAAACGCAGGCAGTGATCGCTACGCCGAAAGACCAGCCCACTTTCAATGTCGTGTACAAATTGGAAATCGACATCAAGGCGCCGAGCGTGCCGCCCATTAAAATCGCGCGCACAGTCAGCTGCGGAACATCATCACCCTGGTAAACGTTCTTCAGCCAATAGCGTTGGCGTGCTTCAAACTCTTCGTCACTGACCTGTCCAGGCGGATAAGTCAGATCGAATTCCGGTTCTTCGCCGCGCATTTCGGCGTGCTCCAGACCAGTATGTATTTTTTCAGAGCCACCTGGCGGGGAAGAATGTGCCGGCAGTTCGGCTGAATTGAGGGCTTCACCGTTCGCTCCGCCGTTCGGATTGTCGCCGTTTCCTTCGATTTCTTTTTTGTCAGTCATGGTCCCGTCTTGTTTTACGTTTTAATCATGCAGAAGCTGTCTGTCTCGAGCCCGCGCAACGCCGTGGCGCTGGCGACGCGAGTGATAGCTAATTGAAACGCGGCTGTTCTAAGGCAACAGTTGCTCGATTTTGCAATCGCGCGAACTTCTCGGTAGGCATCGAGCATGGTGGCTTTCAATTCCATGTTGACTCGGTCGAGCCGCCATCTGAATTGTTGAATGTTTTGCACCCACTCGAAGTAGCTAACGACGACGCCGCCGGCGTTCGCGAAAATATCGGGGACTAGAATTTTGCCGACACTGCGGAAGTATTCATCAGCTTCCGGAGTGGTCGGACCGTTTGCAGCTTCGATGATGTATTGAGCTTTTACATCCTTACAATTTTCGGCAGTCAGCACGCCGCCTAGCGCGGCTGGTATCAAAACATCGCAGTCTATCGTCAGAAGCAAGTCTCGCTGCATCGGCTCTGCGTGCGTGAAACCGCTCACTGTACCGGCTGATTGATAGTGCGCCATCAACGCCGGAATATCAATTCCCATTTGATTGAGAATCGCTCCGCCTGCATCTGATACAGCGACAACTTTGCCGCCTGCGTCATGGATAAATCGTGCAACAAATGATCCAACGTTTCCAAATCCTTGAATCGCAAACGTCAAATCAGCAATGTTTTTTTGCTCGTCATGCATGAGTGCTTCGATCGCGTAGAAAACACCCTGTCCGGTAGCGGCTTCGCGTCCTTCGGAGCCCCCCAACTCGAGCGGTTTGCCTGTCACCACCGCTGGTGTCCAGCCGTGATACTTGGAATATTGGTCGACAATCCATGCCATCGTTTGCCCGTTGGTGCCCATGTCGGGCGCTGGGATGTCCAACTGCGGTCCGATCAAATCATGAATTTGATCCACGAATGCGCGAGTGATGCGTTGAAGTTCCTGGTGCGAGAGCTTGCCTGCATCACAGGAGATGCCGCCTTTAGCGCCACCGTAAGGGATGTTGACTACCGCGGTTTTCCATGTCATCAAAGAAGCAAGAGAACAGACTTCGTCGTAATCGACTTCGGGGTGATACCGCAATCCGCCCTTCATCGGTCCCCGGGAAGAATCGTGCTGCACTCGAAATCCGCGGAATGACGAAACCTCACCATTGTCAAGCTCGACTACAACCTCGACCTTGATCTCGCGCTTCGGAAGCATGAGGATCCTTTCGAGCTGACCTTGCATGCGGAGTTCTTTGGCCGCTTTTTGAAAGTAAAAATTGGTGGCTTCTGAGGCTTTCATTGTTGCTGATTCCTGGGCAGTTGGTATAGACCAGATTTTCTATAGGTTATCACCTTGGCGGCCTCAAGTGGCTTTTCTAGTCGCCAAATTCGCCCGACAGAATCTACTGCAGTAAGCGTGATTGCCGGTTTCCAGCCGGATTAAAACTCCCTGGACAAATTCACTTATCAGGCATGCTGATAGTACTGAAACCGACCATTGATAAAACCAGTGAGATCGGACGAATTCCAATCTACAGCTGAACGAAGTTATGGTGGTCACCTGATGATCGAATAGTCCGTGAAGGTTTTCGACTGGACTTGTTTGTTCTAATCGGCGCATTTAGAACTGTCGTGATGAAAAAGGAGAGCCAATCAGGTACTACTCAAAACGACCCATGGCGAAAAACTTCTTTCCCATCAAGAACAGTCCAGAGAACAGTGGTCTTGTGAATGTCTTCGGTAGGAATTTCGAATAAATTGCGATCCAAAACGATGAAATCGGCAGCTTTACCCGTTTCCAGACTACCTGTCTCTTTTTCGTGATGCTGAACGTAGGCACCATTGATAGTGTACGCGGCGATCATGGAGGCGAGATTGGATGCTTCTGCAGGCAGCCATGCGTCGGCTTTGATGTTGCCCGGCTCTCGGCGTCTGATGCTGACTTCGATGGCATCAAGCGGGTTGAGCGAGCTCACCGGCCAATCGCTACCCGCGACGACAACCGCTCCTGATTTTACAAGCGATCCAATTGGATAAAGCGATTGCGATCTTTCTTTGCCAAGATAAGGCTGGGTCAGATCTTTTATATAGGAATCTTCTTGCGCCCAAAACGGCTGAAAATTCGCGTTGATGCGCATCTTTCGAAAACGCGGAATATCTTCCTGCGTAACCATCTCCAGGTGCGCAATATGGTGACGGAGGTCATGGCTGCCGTTTGTCGTCAACGCGTTTTCAAACGCATCGAGCGAAGTTCGCACCGCACGATCGCCAATCGCATGGATGTGAACTTGAATTCCGCCCTTCGTCAGTCCAAGCACTGCTCTGTTTATTTCTTCAGGAGTGAACAAAAGCTTTCCACAATTTCCGTGCTTGCCTTTGTAAGGTGCCAGAAGAGCCGCAGTACAGGCTTCGATCACACCGTCTGCAAAAAGTTTAGCGGACGTGATTCTCAGATTCTTGCCGCGAAAGTTCTTTTTCTTTTCGATCACCTGCGCGACTTGATCGTCCAGACCATCAGCTTTGACTTCGATTGCTGTGGTGACTTTCAAGTTGAGCTTGTCGTCCTTGTCGTATTTCGAATAGGCATTCAACAACTTGTCGTTAGTCCAGGCGTCCTGGATTGATGTGATTCCAAACGAATTCGCCAGCTTCTGGCCGCGTTCCAAACCGGCAAAATAAACTTGTTCATCGCGTTCTGGGATACGCTCGGAAACCAGCTTCATTGCTGACTCTCGCAAGGTTCCAGTCGGTTCGCCTTTGTCGTTTCGTTCGATCCGACCGCCTTCAGGATCTTTTGTGTTCTTGTCGATCGAGGCTAGTTCCAGCGCTTTACTGTTTGCCCAGCCGGAGTGATAATCCTGCGATTCAAAAAACGCAGGCGCATCTTTTATAAATGCATCAAGATCTGCTTTGCTGGGATTGCCGTCTTTGAAAACTGGCAAACTCCAACCACTCCCGCGGATCCATTTTTTCTCGGCGACGAGATCCTTGTGTTCCGCGACATATTGTTTGATTTTATCCAGAACGGCATCTCTAGTTTTGCACTCCAAAAGGCTGCATGTGCCCAGGTCTACGCCACCATCAACCAGGTGAACATGACTGTCGTGCAGTCCAGGCAAAACCATTTTGCCTTTCAGATCGATTACTTTTGTTCCGTTACCCTTGAATGCATCAGCACCAGATACAGTGCCGACATAAACAATCTTGCCGCCGCGGATTGCCATCGCTTCTGCCCAACTTCGCATGGCGTCGACGGTGTAAATGGCACCGTTGGTGACGATGTAGTCGGCGTTTTGTTCTGAAGTTATCTGTGACATTGCAGCAGCAGAAAGTGTAATCGCTGAACCAAAAAGAACGAGAGACAAACAGAGACCAAATGATACCAGTCTTCTGACAGTCGGTGTTTTCTTGGGCATTGAATGTTTCGTGTGACCTAATACACAGGAGCTGGTGACTGAATCGGCGTCATCGCTTTGAAGATCATCGCTGCTTGTTCAGGCGAGCGCACTCTGCCCTTTTGATATTCTTTGACGTGCTGAACGATAAAATCGGTGCGCAAGTGAGGCAACATTGCCGGTACTCGAATGACTCTGACATTGCGGCTGGCATAGCACTCTTCGATGATCAGGCTCAGTCTTTTCGTAAATTCCAAATTCTCGCGTCTGACATCGGTCTGATCGAAAAAGGGCAGTTCTTCGATTAAGAACGCCAGATCATATTGACTCGGGTCGACGGTCGAGAACGCTGGTGGCACCGGCAAGCCGTCGGCGATGTAATAGGCTTCGCCGTCAAATGCGCCACGGTCCAGGAAAATTGGATTGTCGAAATCCAGAATTGAAGCTTCCGCGCACAGTTGTCGATGTAAAACTTCCGATTGAAATTTCTGGCGGTCCACCCAGGGCAGGTATTTGCCTTCTTTGATGATCTTGGTTGCCAGCTCATGGAGAACCTTGTACCCCAACAATTCCAGGTGCGTAATGATCGTGGTCTTTCCGACCGATGGGCCGCCTGTGATTACTATTCGCATTGATTACCGCCAAACGCCTGGGTATTCAGTTCAATATCCGAATCGTTTTATAAGAACCGGATAAACTGACTCCTCAACTTTATGATCAGATACAGATCAGATCAAGCTAAATTACTGCAATCTTGTGGGAAGATCCCCATTCTCGACGCCCGCTGGTGGGCAAACCACGGTCTTTTGGGTGGTTGATCCCCATTTTGCCAGGAAGTTGTTGCATATTTGTGAAATTGGATGAGAGGAAACTCATTCGGTCGGGGCTAGTTTTTCCGAGGCGTCCAGTTTCGGCTCGTTGAATTTCAACATCGCTTCCTTGATCTGTTCAACTTTGGCTTCCGCTGCGGTTTTTCCCGCACTGATCGCGCGATATGCGTCGGCTTTGTCGAGCGAAAGCAATCCTATATTGTTGACGTCAGGATGAATCAAAATGTCGGCGGATTTGATCTGCTCGCTATCAACGCGGCACAAGATCATGTTGATGACCCGGTTTCCCACGCTTCCAATCTTTCGCAATTGGCGCATGTCGTGACCGCTCAACTTCTCGTCCACGTTGACTGCAATGACCAAATCCGCGCCCATTGCCCGAACTTCAGAAACTGGCAGATTATTGACGATGCCACCATCGACGTATAAATCGTCGTTCATCTCCACCGGTCGGCGCAAGATAGGAATGGCAGAACTGGCTTGCAATGCCCTTCCCAGGCTGCCTGTGGTAATCGTGTGCGACTTGCCGTCTCCCAGACTGGCGACGACAGCGGCAAATGGAATTTTAAAGTTTTCGATTTTTTGATTTTCAGCACTGACGCTTTTGTTTAAAAAATTAGCGAACTTTTTGCCGCGATACAGTCCGTCGTAGCGCGGATAACCAAGTGCCCGCGGCACGAAAAATACCGGAACTACAGCCACTCTAAACCAGAGCGGAACTGTGAAATAGGCGTGCTTCAGGGTTTTCTTTTCCACCATTTTCTCGATGTCATCGAGCGACGCGCCGGCGCAATAAAGCCCACCGACTATGGCACCGATGCTGGTGCCGGCTATGTAATCAATCGGAATGCCTTCTTTCTCGAGCACGCGAAGAACGCCTATGTGAGCCGCGCCCCGCGTTCCACCGCCGCCGAGCGCCAGTCCGATTTTGACGCGCTTGCCTTTGACGTCTGAAACCGACTCTGTTTGTTTCAGTTCTTTAACCGATTCAATCGTGGATTCCGAAATCTCGGCTTCAGCGCCCACCGATGTCTGGCAAACGAGTGCGTGAGCCAACATGGTGGTGACGCAGAGCAAAGCTTTCAAACTGAGATGGTATCGCATGCAGTATCGTTGCCCTGGCGTCTTTCGCCATCATGGTGCGCAATCATTAGATTGCAAAAATGTCACAATTAAATATTTGCCTATTTTACTGGAGGAGAGCGTTCAACAGCGGTGTTCGCAGGTTATCGATACGAGCCGTTGCACGGCGATAGCGTCAGATGTGAACCTTCTCATCTCGCGCCTAAGCCCGGTCTCTGGCGCTTGGAAACTTGCGATCATTACTTTAACCGGCAAGCGTATGGCTGGGGTTACGTGTTATAAATGGAACTGCTTGGGATCAACCCGAGAACTGGTATCTTCCTCCACTAGGGGTGATTGGCTTTGGATTTCACGAACGGTACAGCGACATCTGTAGCACTCACATTTACTGCTTGGTTCTTTTTCTTCTACTACTATCACGCCGTTGGTATCACACTCGGATATCACCGATTGCTGACCCACAAAGCACTGAAAGTGCCAAACTGGTTGATGTATGTAATCGTGTCAGGCGGCTACTTTGTGCTCATGGGTGGACCGGTCAACTGGGTCGGCGTGCATAGACTGCACCATCAGAAATCCGATATGCCGGAAGATCCACATAGCCCGCTTCATGGTTTCAAACACGCTTTGTACGGCTGGATGTTCTCGATGGACGGACGCCAATCCGCCGATGCCCTGCGCAGGCAAGTTCCTGATTTGCTGCAAAACAAAACCCTTTCATGGTTCGGTGTCGATCACTGCGCCGAGCAAGCTCAGCTCTGCCTGGCATTCTGCGTTTTGTTCAGATTCGTAATTCTTGGAGTATTCGGTTGGACCGCATTGTTGGCTAACCTTGCTGCCACCTCGGTAGTTTTCTGGAGCCCGCAGCTCGTCAACGCTGTTTGCCACCAGAGATCCGAAGGTTATCGCCTTTTCGATACGCGTGATGAGAGCAGAAACGTTTGGTGGGTTGGTCTTCTCGCCGTCGGCGAAGGCTGGCACAACAATCACCACGCCATGCCGCGCAGCGCTCGTCATGGCATGGAATGGTGGGAAATTGACGTCACCTGGATGACCGTCGTAGTTTTAGAAAAGCTTGGTCTGGCGACCGAAGTCGTCCGTCCTAAATACGGTCCAAACAAATTGGCCAAAATTCAAGGACCCGGCGTCAGAACACCTATGTCCGGCGCAATCATGGAAGACGAGGAAGACGATGTTGTCGACAGCGTCACCGTGATCGACTCCATTCCGGAGAAGGCGAAAGTTGCGGTTGCCGAGGAAAACCTCGTCGGCGTGGCTGACTGATAGCTCGGAAACGAAAGACTCTAAAAGACCAGTTTTCCAAACGAAAACTGGTCTTTGATTTTTTGAACGGTTAGAATGTCTCTGGCGTAGATTGACCGGAAACCTTCAAGTCAGTCGATTGCAAGCGCGGAACATGAACTCAGGAAATTTTCCAGACGAGAATGACAGAACGAAAGCCGTCGATCCCATGATCGGCAAGGTTCTCGACGGTCGTTATTCGATCGTGCGCTTGCTTGGAAACGGCGGAATGGGCGCCGTATATCTGGCCCACCACGTTGATCTCGGCAAACCGGTCGCCGTTAAGATCATGCATCCGCAGCTGATGATGGACGATCGGACTGTTCAGCGCTTTAAACACGAGATCAAGGCGATGAGCAATTTGTCTCATCCCAACTTGATTAGCATTATCGATGCCGGCAGCACCGACTACGGTACTCCGTATTTTGTGATGGAGTATCTGCCCAGCCGCCCCTTGTCTGATGTTTTGGCTGACGAGGTTTTTCTTCCCGGCGATCGCGTGAAAAAGATCATCGCCCAATGCGCTGATGCGCTTTCGCATGCGCACGCGCGCAACATCATTCACCGCGATCTGAAGCCTGCCAACATTCTGGTGATTGAATCCGGTGCAAAAGATCACATCAAGATTGTTGATCTGGGCGTCGCCAAGCTAATCGGCGGTGACGCCGGTGAACTTCAGAAGCTTACTCAAACTGGGGAAGTTTTCGGCAGTCCCTTATACATGGCGCCGGAACAAGTGCTGGGCAAGCCGCATGACGGCAGAACCGACATCTATCAACTCGGATGTGTTCTGTTTGAAATGGTGACTGGTGTGCCACCACTGGTGAAGAATAGTGCAATCATGACGATGAACAGTCACGTCACCGAAGAGGCGCCGACGTTCAATCAGGTTATGCCGGACTTGCCGATGGACGACAATCTTCGGCAGTTGGAACGAATCGTGCTTAAATGCCTGGCCAAGAATCCGGCAGATCGATATCAATCGATGAATCAACTGTTGCAAGCGGTTGAACGCGATGCGGTTGCCGATCAGCAACTAGCTGTGCGCAGCCACGCTAAAGTGCAACAGCCTCTGGCGCCTGCGTCGGCGCAGCCTAAATCCGAGCAGCCTAAGTCGATCAAAGAACGATTCCTGGCAGGGAAGGTCGAAGCAACAGAAGATTTTGAATTTATTGAACCGGTGGCTAAAGTCGAAAAGAATCACGAGGCTTCTGCGCGAGTTAGTTCTGTTCGCCGCGTGGCAAAGGCACGTCAACACGCCGCTAAAGCCGGTGGACTCGAGAAGAACCATTTGATTATTGGCGGCGCCGTGGTGCTCTTTCTGGTGGCAGTCGTAGCGGTAGTCGGGATCTGGTCAATCATCAGTGCTCCCCATGTAGATGAACAAAAAGCGCCAACGAAAATTTTTAAAATAACTGAGTTCAAATACCCGGCGGTTGCATCTGATCCGCTGGATGTGCGCGTTTTAAGCGTTTACGAGGGCTCGCCCGTCGATAAAAAAGTGCCATCTGATTCGGTGCGCTCCGGTGTAATTGATGTGGATGTTGAGGCTGAGAACACTCCACTCGTTCTGGTATTAAACTCATACATGCCGACCACGTGGAACCTTCGCAAAGCCACTGATAAAGTCAAAATCAGTAAAGTCATCACCGTCGGTTATTACCACCAGAAGGTCAATGGCGTGCCACTGAAGGCGGTGCATCCCGAAATTTATGCTTTTGACAAAGATGGATCGCAGAACAAAAAATTCACTACTTCCGATCTGTTTTTCTTTCTGTTCCTTCCTTCAGAAGATTTAAAAACTGATTCCGAATACGTGAAGATGCAGTCTCTTGTGGAAAAATTGACTAAGAGCCATGTGCGAAATTTTCAAGGTGTTCGCACAACAACTAACTTCACGGTTGAATAACGTCGTTTGGGTCCCTCTGCCCAATTAATGTAGTCGCGTGTTTTTGTTGTGTAAATTTCCTTGACATATCCTAGGGAAATCTCCAGTCGATGTTTTTCCGATTGTTGCTAGACTTGGCCTTATTACTAAGTGCTGAGGTAACTGAATGTCCGCAATCCGCTTTATGCTGGCATTTTCTTTCTGTCTGTCCACGACGTTCAATATGGCGGGTGCCGCCGAATTGGCTCCGCCTCTGAGTGCGCTGGCGCGGATGCCGGTAAAGGAAGTCACGGTTTTTAAAGATGGTCACGCGTTTGTTCTGCATGAAGGAACCATGCCGACCAAAGATGGCACTGTCGTGATGGACTATTTACCCGCGCCTGTACTGGGGACGTTTTTCCCGTACACGACGCAAAAGGGTGCCAAGCTCACGAGCGTTGTTTCCGGAGTCAGGCGGGTGTCTATTCCACGAACATCGCTGACTACAAGTGAGCTGATTGAAGGCAATCCAGGCGCCGAAGTGCATGTCGAGGAAGTCACCGGGAGCGGTATCACAGAAAAAACGGTTTCATACGATGCCACCATAATTGGTGTACCGAAGAGAACCTCAGAAGAGTTGGATGCGACAAGTCCACCAAATTCGGATGAGCAGCTTCCTCAGAAATCCAATCTTGTTTTATTGAAAACAGCAACTGGAACTTCGGTTGTAAACCTGGATCGGATTAGAACTATATCGTTTAAGAATGGCTTCCAGTCAAAGCTTTCAAATGAAGAGTTCAGGAATTTACTGAACTTGAAACTGAAGTGGGACGGACCCGCTAAAGAAACCGCCGACGTTGGAATGGTTTACTTACAAAAAGGATTGCGTTGGATCCCCAGTTACAAAGTCAATTTGCATACAGATGGAACCGCCGACGTTAAGCTGCAGGCCACCCTGGTCAATGAACTTGCCGATTTGAACGATGTGCGCGCCAATCTTGTTATTGGTGTTCCAACATTCGCATTTGCAGACAACACCGACCCGATCGCAATCCAAAACGTGGTGGCGCAGTTGTCACCGCACTTCAGAGCGGACAGCCGAACAGCTAATGGGTTCAGTAACGCCATAATGTCTCAAGCGCCTATGCTGCAGGGGGCGACCAACGGAACTATTGGTAGGAGTTTTGGCGACGCATTCAATTCGGACTCAGAACAACCCGAAGTCGCCGGAGGTTCCAAGAGCGAGGACCTGTTTATTTTTACTGCCAATCACATCACTCTGAAAAAAGGGCAACGAATGATCGTTCCGATTGGCGAGTATCAAATGAAATACAAAGACGTGTACACGCTAAACATGCCGTTCTCACCACCGCCGGATGTGCACATGTATCACACGCCTTCCAAGCCGGAATTGGCGAAAGCATTTAGCGCACCAAAGGTGATGCACAATATTCGCCTTTCTAATAAGACCGCGCAGCCGATGACGACGGCACCGGTTCTAATCCTCAAAGATGAAAAACTGATCGCACAGGGCATGTCGACGTACACTGCGCCCAACAGTTCATGCGACGTCACTCTCACCGCAGCTATTGACGTCAAAGTAAAGAAAACCGATCGAGAGATCAAACGGACGAATGACGCGGCGAGAATCGATGACAATTCATACAGCCGAGTTGACCTGGAAGGCGAGATCGAACTCACCAACTTTTCGGACAAGCCGCTTGAGGTCGAGGTAAAACGATTCGTCCTGGGCAAACTGATCAGTGCCGATCACGGCGGCAAGGTCGAGATGATCAATCTTTTCGAAGACGCCGATAGTGCAACAACGCGGACGTCGTCGTTCGTCTGGTGGAATTGGTATCAGTGGCCGACTTGGTGGACCAGTGTGAACGGCATGGGCAAAGGCACATGGAATGTCACATTGGCGCCGAGGACTCCAGTCGATTTGAACTACAAGTGGAGTTACTTCTGGCGATAATCGGCTCGATTCCAAAGACCATGCAAAAAGAGAATCGGGCAGTCAAACTGCCCGATTCGAAGACGCTGCGAGTGGATGCGTCGTGATTTGCGTCCGGCACTTAGCCGCGACTATTTACCTTTGGCTTTCCAGATCGGATCCTGGAACTTGTCTGCTGATGGACTGATCCATCGAGTCATTGTCATCTTTTGTTGTGTGTAGAACTGAATTCCTTCGCGGCCCTGGATGTGCAGATCGCCGAAGAAAGAGTTGTTCCAACCAGTGAATGGGAACCATGCCATTGGTGCAGGAACGCCGACGTTGATGCCGATCATTCCAGCGTTGAAGTAGCGTTTGAATTGACGAGCGGCGTTGCCGTCGTTGGTGAAAATCACTGCTCCGTTGCCAAACTCACAATCATTACCGACTGCGATCGCGTCTTCAATGGTATTGCAACGCACCACGGATAATACCGGTCCAAAGATTTCGTCTTTGACGACCGACATATCCGGCTTGGCTTTGTCGATCACTGTTGGTCCGATGAAGTAACCGTTTCCGGCGTCGGCCACGTTGACCTTACGTCCGTCCAGTGCGATGTTTGCACCTTCGGCTTCGCCTTTCTCGATCATCCCGCGAACATGTTTCAAATGCTGTGAAGTGATTACCGGTCCCATGTCGGCGCCGTCGCCATTGTCGGTTCTGCCGACTTTCATTTTGGCGGCTGACTCAACCAGTAGTGGCACTAATTGATCCGCGGCATCGCCGACTGGAAGCGCGAGGCTGCCTGCCATGCAACGTTCGCCTGCGCAACCGAAAGCTGAAGCTTGCAGCGCTTGAACTGTTTGCTTCATGTCGGCGTCCGGCATAATGATGATGTGGTTTTTGGCACCACCAGCTGATTGGACGCGTTTGCCGTTTTTCGTTCCCATCTCATAGATGTATTTTGCAATCGGCGTGGAGCCGACGAACGAAACCGCTTTCACGAGTTTGTGTGTCAATAATGCATCAACTGCTTCTTTGCCGCCATGAACGACGTTGAAGACGCCTTTCGGCAATCCAGCTTTGATGAGCATCTCGGCGATCAGCATGCTTGCCAGCGGCACTTTCTCCGAAGGCTTGAGAACAAATGAGTTGCCGCAGGTGATGGCGACTGGGTACATCCAGAGCGGCACCATGGCTGGGAAATTGAACGGTGTGATACCGACGCAGACGCCGATTGGGTGTCTTATCGTTTCGCAGTCGACGTTGCGTGCGATGTTTTCCATCGACTCGCCCATGATTAAACTCGGGATGCCGCAAGCGAATTCAACGACTTCAATGCCGCGTTGAACTGACGCGCGTGCCTCGGCGATCGTCTTGCCATGCTCGCGCGTGACGCAACGAGCAATCTCTTCATAGTTCTCTTCGAGCAAATGTTTGAAGCGGAACATCACGCGAGCGCGCTCTACGATTGGCACTTCGCGCCATTCTAGAAACGCCTGGTGGGCAGCCTGGACAGCTCTGTCCACGTCATCGCCTTTGCATACCGGCACTTTGGCGATTACTTCGCCGGTCGACGGATTAAAGACTTCGGAAAATTCGGTGGCGCTGGAATCTACCCAGTCACCGCCGATCAAGAGTTTGCACGTGGTAACGGCATTGCTCTGTGTGACTGCCATCTGTCAATTCCTCCTCTTCTCAAGAATTTACGCCTGCAGAAATCCGCTGCTGGGGTCAGTTGGCTCCCCTTGGCGAATTCATCATTGCGACATATAAAGGATATATTGCCTTTAGTCTACTGACAACTACCGGCGGTGCGCTTGGCTTTCAATCTGCCACCACATATAATTACTAATGGAAAATCTTTTCTTTCAAAAACGGCACCAATGGCTGGTTTTCAATATCTACAAAAATTGAAAACCGAAATGCTAGAAGTTTCTAATCTGAATGAATCTGTGATCCATCTCATGTGTCTGTCATCCTGTTTCTGCGACTGACGACCTGGTCATCCCTGGCGCTATTGGAATCTTCTGCGATATCACTATATGTTGGAGCGACTTAGAAACCTTTTCCCGATTAAAGAGCGATACGCCTACTTCATGAGTTCGGCGAGCGGTCCTATTCCGCGCTCGACATACGAAGCAGCGGATTCGTTCAACAAGCTGCTTATGCTGCAGAGTTCGGCGAAATATGAAGACTGGATGGACGTGGTCGAGAAGACTAGAGCGAGTGCTGCAAAACTCTTGGATTGCGATTCTAAGAATGTGGCGTTCGTCAAAAACACAGGCTCGGGTCTCTGGCTGGCATCGCGGATGATCCCGTGGGAACCGGATGACGAGATCATACTTCCGGAAAACGAATTTCCTTCAAACATTTTTCCCTGGCTCTCGCTCGAACCGCTCGGCGTCAAGATCAAGTGGTTAGCGCCAGAACGCGAAGATTTGCCGCGTCCACTAGTGACACCGAATTCGGTGGCTTCTCTGGTGACCGACAAAACTAAACTTCTGGCTGTCAGTTTTGTTCAATACGATGATGGCTGCCGTCGAGACATGAATGCGCTCGGCGAGTTCTGCAAAGAGCGCGGCATTGTTTTTGTCGTCGATGCGATTCAAGGACTTGGTGCGCTGCCGTTTTCTGCGCGTGAAAGCCAGGCTGATTTCGTTGCTGCCGGTTCGCAGAAGTGGTTGCTCGCGCCGCCGGGCGTCGGACTTTTGTATGTTAAACAAGAGTGGCTGGAAGAGCCCTGGGTGCCGAATATGGGCTGGCTCAGCGTTCAAGATCCGTTCAAAACGGAGTTGAGTTCGTTCGCGTCTACCGAAGAACGCTTATATGATTCGGCAAAACGTTTTGAAGAAGGCACGCCGAATTTTTCAGGCATTGCCGCTCTGGGCGCCAGTATCGATCTGATTCTCGAAGAGGGTATCGACAACATCTCAAAACGAATTCACTCCCTGACGAATCGCCTGGCGGGGGCGCTGCAAACGCTCGGGTGTAAGGTAGTCAGCCCGCGTTGGGACAACTATTGGTCCGGCATCGTGTCGTTCCATCATCCGCGTTTGAATTGCAACATCATTTATCAAACCTTGCTGGAAAACGGTGTTTTGACCACAGTAAGACATGGCTGGGTCCGAGTTGCAGTGCACTTCTTCAATGACGAAACTGAAATCGACAGGCTGATCTCGATAGTCAAAAATTTGGATTTGCTGGAAACTGGACCGTTAAGCTAATCGGCTTTGGATCCTTTCTTTTTCTTCTTATTCGTTGATTTGCCAGAAGCGTTTGATTGCGTTTGATCGGTCGATTCCGGAGTTTCATTTCCGAGTGTTTTTGTTTCAGCATTGAGAGCTTCTGCACCGTCTGTGGTGCTGGTTGTGGTCGATGCACTTTCTGGTTTTGCCCCCGGTATCGCTCTTGCTGCCGGCACTGCTCCGGCACCAGCACTCGCACCCGGCACTGCCGCCACGTCAAAGCCCACTGGTCCGTCCACGTCGCGTTTCATGACCACTTCGAAAGTCACTGATGGAACCTCGGCTGTTGGCGGAAATTCCGGTATCTCAAATTGGCTGACTAGATTTACTGCCTTAACCGCCGCTTCGCGAAACGAAGTCTCCGCGGTTACATCGCGCTCCACATCTGGTGCCGGTGTGAATGCAACTACTTTGCCGACCAGCTCGCGATCTCTTGTAACCGTGACACTCACAGTCGCTCGTCCGGGACCGACATCTTCGTTTTGCCAACGCGAATAAACGGCTCTGGCGACGCGCTTGTACCATTCGCCCCAGGTGATTTCCGTATTGGCGGCGACGTGTGTTCCAGGCAGTCCCAGCGCCATGGCTTTGAGCGGTTGTGCTGAAGGTCCAACCAGTGCGCGAGCGTATTCCGGTTTGAACGGAAGCGGCTGAGTCGTGGCTCTGTCACCTTCGACTGGTCGTGCATTCTCATGAGTGAACCACATGCCGCCCAGCGTGTTTTTAATCAACCCGGGATGGACCACCGTCGATTCGTAGCTTGAATCCCAGCACACTATGCCGTTCTTTGCTGTTTTGATTTCTATTTGATATCCTGGCACGCGTTCCTTCATGCCACTACTGGTGGTGGGAGTGAAATAGCTATGACCGGGCGTATTCGAAATGAGAGTTGCTTTGATAACAGGGACTGGAACGGAGGCATAGCCCGGAGCATAAGCGGTAATGCCCTCTTTCGAAACGGGACCGGGAACCGCCCGAATAGAGCCATGACCGGCGGCCAGCGCCGCCATGTCAGGGTGATAGATCTTCGAATCGTGACCTGAATCGTAGGAAGCGATGCCACTATGAGTAGTAACCTGTTGAACTTGATGCGTGCCGGGAACGTATGATGAAATTCCGCGATGCGTATCGACTTTGGAAATTTCATAGCCCGGCACGTATGATGTAACGCCTGACTGGGACGAGACTGCGGCCGATCCACTGGAGTGATAATTCATCACGCCGATGCGCGGTGTCAGCGTATAACTTGAAATCGGAGCGATTGGATGACCGACTCTGCCACCACCTCTATATTGCTCGACGTTGCTAGGCAAATATGGAACCGAACGTGTCCCATCCGGCGAAGGCAGCTGCGAAGCGCCGTGGTACTGCGTCAGTTTCGCACCAGCCGGATAAAAATATTGTGGTGTTTCAGCTCTCAGCGGAGCATACTTTTTTACTTGACCTGGTATCACTTTTAAAGACGGATTTATAGTCGCTTCGTTCTTGATACCGCCCTGGATGAAGTCACCTGTGGACTCGCCCTGAAGTTTGGTCGTATCGATTTTGCCCTGCAGCGGTTCTGCCAAGCCGTGGTCTGCGTGGCTCGACCATAGAGCCAGAAAAATAATTAGAGATGGAACGACTTTTTTCAACTAAATGATAAACCATCAACCGGCAGACCTTAGTTATACTAGTGTACCCAAACCTGCGCAGTGAAAGCATTATGAGCAGAATGCCTTAAGGATCTATCGACGAGTTTCTGCGGCATCGTAGACGCGTGCTTTTCCATCTCGCTAAAAATTCTCTACCAACCAGATGCAGCATCGGAAGCGTAATTTGCAGCTGACTGCGCACGATTGGATTCACCCCGTGCGGAACTGGCCATGCCCGATGCTTCTGGGCACTCCCACACTCTTGCTTCGGCGCGCTCCGCCGCTACACGCGCTTGGGTTGCATAGTAACGCGCTTCTGACGCTGCCGATTGTTTGGCTGACTTGTCGTTGCCACTTCTGGCGCGATAGCTATAGTTCACTGCCTGTGATGCCATCGATCTGGCGACACCAAGTTGATATTGGATAGCGTCTTTAGCGGATTGGCTGTTCGGGTTGTGACCGCCGCCACCACCACCGCCACCACTGGCATTGTTCATCTGGTTGAGCCGCTGGAGGAAGCCCATGCCACCGCCACCGCCGATGCCACCATTACCGATAAGCTTTCTGCCCATCAAATTTGACATGTTCATATTG
>JADYXR010000072.1 GCA_021772095.1 Candidatus Obscuribacter sp.
ATGTGGTTTTTCTCACACATCGTTACCACCATCCCTCGAAGACCCTCTCAGTGCGCGCTTCTTGGCTTCTTACTATATAGAAGCATAAAACAAGTTTTAAAATCAAACGTGAAAAGGTTCGGTTCTCAAAATCGTCCAAACTGGCATGAATTGCCGGTCGAGACGATGAGGTACCGTTCCAATTTCACGTTTGAAGACACTAATGGTGGTGGCGCACCGCAGAGGGACTATTTGTCCGACTGGTCCGAATGATCGCTGGGCGTTTTGTCAGCCTGGACGCCGAGTTGATACGGTCCGACCCGAATGTACAAATTGCTCTGAGTGCGGCAGAACTTCTTGACGCCGTTGTTGTTGCTGCTCAAAGCGCAGGCAACGGAGCCGATTACGGCGGCGCCAATCATGATGGCGGCGAGCGTCCATTGACGTTCGCGGATTACCGGTATGGCAGCCAACAGACCCGCGAAAATGCCGGGGATGATGGCGCCGACGATGCCGTGGTAGTTGCCGGCACCAAGACCGAAACCAGCTGCCAGAGCGAATAAGCCCATCAGAACGAGAAAGAATGTGTCCAAGTATTAGTCCTCCTTAGTAGATTTTTTCAGTTGCCGCAACAGGAAGTGGTGGCGGAGTGCCACCACTTCCTTTGCGTGCGAACAAACTCAGGCGCTCTTGAGAGCAGCCTGAATAGCGCGAGCGCGAGTGACAAGCGCCAGCATCGAATCCTTGCCGGAGACCGGGTTGCTCTTGAAGGTCAGGCGCACCTGCTCTTCGTCGCGATTGATGGCGTCGAACTCCGCCTTGTGAGAGGCGAAGGCGGCGTCGCCCAGGCGAGCCCACTTCATCTCGATCTCGGCTTGCACCGAATCGAGCTCGGAGCCTGCCGCAATCGCCTCGTTGATCGAACGCATGATGCCCGACAGAGCCTTGTTGGTCTGGTCGAACAAGGTCGCCATCGAGTTGAGCAGCTCGTTGGGCTTGTAGTCGTTTTTCACGACCAGCCCGCCGAACAGCGTGGCGTCTTCGAGAGCGATGTCGGCACCGGTGACGGTGATGCTTTCGCTCTCGAGCTTATCCATGCAGCCCTGGTAGTTGCCGGCGTCGAAGAGCTTGCGGGCATCGACCAGATGCGCGTTGGCCCTTGTGCGGCGCGCCGAGAAGTCGGCGAAGTTGGTGAGAGCCGCCTCGTACTGCGACTTGGTGGCGCCGGTGAACTTGCCCTTCCAGTCGGACTGGTCTTTGACGAAGCCCAGGTAACCGGCGCGGAGCTTGAGATAGAGGGCGTTGGCCGAGTCCATCTTTTCGTTCCAGTCGGTCAGAACGGCCTGAGCCTTGCCCTTCAGTTCGCCGGTCGAGCGCGAACGCATGAAGAAGAAGGCGCCGATGGCACCTGCAATGGCGAGCAGGATGGCGAAGAAGCCGAGCTTGCCCATGAAGTTGGAGCTGTCGACTTTCTCTTGCTGGGCGGCGTTGTAGTCGTCGATCACCTGATTGACGTTGGCTGCGATACCGTTGAAGCAGCCCTTTGGATCCTGCGGCATGTATTTCTTGACCGCCGGAACGACCGGGCCATCGGTTGAGTTGAGCGTGGCGCCCGAGAGTCCGTACGTCTTCAGGTTGGAGCCGGCGTTGACCGCGACCCAGCCTTCCGACGGGTTGGTTGAGCTGCGCATCCAGAGCATGAGGACGTAGTTGTCGGACGGGAAGCCGTTGGCACCTCCCCAGCGCAGAAGCAGCTCATCCAGTCGAGCGGCGCCGAGGTTGCCTGTGCCGGATTCGGTGGTTTGCTGGACGACGACGACCAGGTATTTGACGTTGTGTTTCTCGCCGGCATCGCGGAGCTTCTGCTCGAGACCGGGCAGGGCGACCGGGAAATCCGGGTTGTTGGCGACGGCAGGGTCAATGTAGACCTGCGTGCCTGCGCTGAATGCCGGACGCCAGGGCGTCTGCGACTGTGCTCCGGTTTGCGCCAGAGCTTGAGCCGGAGCCAGGGCAATCAAAGCAAAAATCATGACCACGAGCATGCTCGTGATTTTCGTGAAGAAGTTCATATCTGCTGTACTCCTGAAGTTAGCGTTACCAGGTGTCGGCGTCCGCTTTGAAGCGGTCGTGACAGTTGGCGTTGACGTAAGCGAGAAGCGGAGAATCGTAAACCGAGACGGTGAGCTTCGACCCGCGAGGAAACGCGCAAGATATGTGCGCTCCGTCGATGTAGATTTGTCCTTCGAACATCCCGGAGGTGACCACCATGCGGTTGTCACTGACTTCGCCACCACGAAGAGGGAAGCGCTCTGACGGTGTGCGGAAGGGCTTGTCCACCCACCATGCGAATGTCTGATCCGTGATGTCTGCTATCGGTCCACCGGCCGAGCGCATGAAACCAGTCGAGCCGCTCGGTGTCGATACGATCAACCCGGATGACTTGTGCTCCGCCGTGGCGCCGCCAACTTCCAGTTTGTAGCGGGCGGTGCCGGCTGGGCACGAGTGGCTTACCAGGATTTCGTTGAGAACCGGGACGTCGACTGCTTCGCAATCGATGGAAAGCTGCAAGCGAAGGAGCGGGAAGGGCTTGCGAACGCCGGACAGGATGCTGTCCAGAACGTCTGCAAATCCGCTCCGGTCGGTCAGGCAAAAGTGTCCGAAGCTGGAGTTGGGCGCCGAGTTGACGCCGAGCATCGGGACTTTGCCGCGCACCGAATGTGAGGCGTCGAGAAAGGTGCCGTCACCACCTACGGTGACAATCAATTCCTCATCGCCGACGTCGAAGTGCTCACCAGGTTCGCGCGCGACGCAGCGAGCATCGATGTTGCGATCGTGCAAGGTGTCGACCACATGCTGCAGAGTGAGCCTGTGTTCCTGATCCGTGCGTTCGATGCGACCGTTTTCGCTGCACTCTGGTTGGAGAAGTCGCTTGAAACGCTCTTCGTCAGAGGCAAGAGCCAGAGACTTCAGAGTTTGCTTCACGACGACAAGAACACGCTTAGGCTGTGCTGTTGGGCTTGTTTGCATAGACCGTCAGTTTCCTTTTGTTGAAAATCCCAATTCAAAATCGGGACAAAAAAACACAGCCGACGGGGTCGTTGGCTGCGGCGAAGAAAACCTGCGTGCGACTGCTAATTCAAAAATCCAGTTTCGTTCAGGCGCTTATTTCTAAGAGCAAAAACGTTTTGCATAACTGGTTGGTTGAAGTAGATCGTCGCGTTAGAGTTAAAAGAAAGAGTTAGATGATGCTGTGACAATAGAAATTAACTAAGTTGCCAAGCAAGCTTTAAAGCCATGTGTGTGTGTTTTAAAACCTAAATCTCCTTTCAGTTATAGGAGGTTTCTTGACAGCGTTGGGCGCGCGAGAGGAAGGCGCCCCTAGCGAGCGTCGCGCTAGTTTTGCGCTTGGCAACCGGGAGCTTTTAGAGCCTTTCCTAATTCCTGTAAGTACTCAGTCGAGATTTCTAAGCGCCGCAAATGAGAGGAGAGGGCGGCGAAGCAACACTTTCTAGCGATCGATTTCAAAAACGCCGTGTGGCGTTAATTGGCAATCTGACAAAAATTCGACCACGTCCTGTCTTTGGCCCACAGCCAAAACTTCAAGAGCCATCCCGCAAACCGCATCTGTCAATCCAGGCGGAGTGGGGGTTGGGCGAAAGCGAAAGTTTTTTTCTTTGGCCGAACGCAGCGCTTTTTCGGCTGCGAGCACGGCATGTGTGGTTTCGAACGTCAGGATAATGCGCATGGCAAGCGGACCTTCGCCGATTTGGATTTCATTTGACAAAATATCATGTCAGGGGATTTTATCGGACAGTTTGTGGGAACGTAAGCTACAGGTAAAAAAATTGGGAAACCTGGTATTTTTTCCGAATCGCGCTTCCCTAGTGGTTTTCCCGATGTTATACTGAAAATAGAATGCGAGGTGACCATGCAGTACTTTCTATGCCCACGTTGTAATTTTAAAGTCCCCGGCAATCGCCGATCCTGCAATACGTGCGGTTATGAAGTACCGAAGGCTGCAGGCAATGCTCACGTTGAAGAGCAATCTTCGCCTGTGCTGAATAAGAAGACGGCAGTATGGTCCAAATTTCTAGGCTTCAGTCAACAAGACTCAAAGCGTGATGAGAACCCGGCTCTCGGCTAATCGCACGTCGGCTTGTTTTCAAAATAGAAAAATTATTTACGCAGACAAAGTCAATTTGTCTGCGTAACTTTTTGGAATGAGAAACTGAGATCGCTGGTTGGTAAATCCGCGCGTGCAAAAACGGCGTGCCTAATAAACTAATTTCGTTCGCAGACCGATTCGCCTACCTCTCGTTCTGAAATAGGTTTGGAACTGCGTCCGGAAGTGCGTCTGGAAGCGCGTCCAGAACTGCGTTTGGAAGTGCGTCCGGAACTGGTCCGGAACTGGTCCGGAACTGCTTCCGGAAGTGCGTCCGGGACTGGTGCCAACCCTGACGAATAGACGTTATAAGTGAGCACATGCCCCGGTCAGTTGCCGACGTTCTCAGCGCGCTGGTTGGGCAAGTACAGGTGCTCGTAATTCCAATAGTGGGCGAACACTTTGCGCACGTAGTCTCGCGTTTCGTCATACGGAATATTTTCGACGTAAGCATCCTGGTCGCTTATGCCCGCGGCTTGATGCTGTTTAATCCACTTGGCGACGGCGTTAGGACCGCCGTTGTAACTGGCGACAGCGTACATGGCGTTGCCTTCAGCGCGCTTCAAGACGTAGGCAATGTAAGCGGTTCCGAGCTGGATGTTAGTGTCAGGTTTAAAGATGTCTGATGCCGCGTTCAACGTAATGCCATTATGTTTCGCCACACCATAGGCGGTGCCTTTCAGCAGTTGCATCAAACCCATTGCATTCGATCGGCTCACAGCTTTGTCGTCATAGCGAGATTCTTGTCGAATCAGCCCGTGAATCAACAGCGGATCGACATTACGTTTGCGTGCTTCGCGCTCGACGATAGCGGCGTGAGCAAGCGGGTATGCGAATCTCCAGTGTGCCGTCTGCTGCGGATATCCTTCCAATTTGAGCGAAGCATTGGCGCCCGCTTTTAAAATCAATCCTTGTTTAAACAGCACCCAGCCTCGCACTTCAGGCGGAATTTTGCCGGTCACATATTTAAAGCAGTCGTTGTACTGACGCAGCCACATGAGAGTAGCGGCGGTTTCGCCCATGGTCGCCGGCATTTTCTGCCATTGAAATAAACTTGGTGGCTGCGGCCAAACCCAGTTAGGATCAGCGTTACCGCGACCCACTACGATTGACCATTTTCGATCGGGAAACGGATGTGCAGCGTCAGAACGAAGGTGGCGCAGGCGGTGCTTCGAACGGTAGCCGTAATAGCTGCCCGGATAATTGCTGTCGCAGTAAGCGTAGCTGCCGATGGCGAGCTGCTTTTGACCAACCGCTTCTTGCAGTTTGCCGCGCCAAAACGCAAATTTGGAACCGATGTGAGTCTTCGAATAGGTTTGCATCGCGCGATTGCAGTATTCCAGAGCGCGGGCAAGGTGCACTTTCTTGTTGGCTCCGCTGTTGCTGTAACCTTGTTTGGCAGAACTCCAAACCAGCCACCATGCGGATTCCGGCGCGAACTCCGAAGTCGGTCGCTCCGTAATCAATCGATCGTAGTATGGTGCGCCTGCCGGCGCGCCGAAACGTTTTGCCACGTTCCAGAGAGCCACATCAATCTTTTCCGGTTTACGCTTCAACACTTCTTGCCACAGTGCTAATGCTTCTTTCGATGGCACCGGTTTACAAAACGCCGAGGTCACATCTTCGATGTTGGGATTCTTCGGATCGGCTTCCACAGCCTGGAGAAGCGCGGTTATGCCTTCCTGCCTTTTGCCGGTTTTCATCAAACATACGGAACGATAAATGTGTTTGCTACCGATTTGATTCCAGGTATCGAGCGCGTCATGGAAGCGTCCGTGTTTGTAGAGCGCAAGCGCGATCGCGCTTCTGTCAGTCGCGGTCAATTCGATTAATGGCTGGGTGAATGAACCTGGTGGCGTCGATCCCGGTGTTGCTCCCGGCGTTTGGGCAGTGGCACTGCCGGCGGCTTTTGGCTGACAAGCATCAATCATGAGCTGCACGATTTTTATCGAATTTTTTCCGCCCGGCGACAGGTGCAAATAATGGCGAAATTCTTTTTGTGCGGTCTTCCAATCGCCCGCAGTTTCCAGAGCGATGGTGCCTAAATAAAAGGATGCGCCGGTGGCCGTTTCGGTGCCAGGAAAAAACTCACGAACCCGCTCGAAAACATTCGTCGCCGCCCCATAATCGCGGCTGCGGTAGTACGATTCGCCCAGTTTATACAATGCTTCAGGAAGAACGGGATCCAGTTTTGCCGCGCGCTGCCAGACACCTTTTTCTTCGCCTTGCGTTTTTGTGTTCTCGCGGTCTTTGCGAGCCGCATGCTCCGCCTTCTTCAAAAGCGGCACCAGAACGTGCTGTATTTTCTTCTCGTCATTTGCACCGAGGGCGATATCAGCCGCCTTCATTCGCGCCGGAGTAGAGAGCGGATCGTGAGCCGCCGCTTCCTCATATAGTTTGAACGCTTCCTGCGCCGACGTGGACGAAGATTGCCCGGCGACTAGGCCAGCCAGAACATAGGCTGCAAGCTGTTTCTCATGTCCTGGCGCAAACGCATTTTTGCGGATCGCCTGCAACAATTCAATCGATTGCGCGGGCGGCGCTTGTCCGACCGAGCCCACTGCTTCCCGAAATTCCTTGGATACCTTGATAAAACCTGGATCGAGCTGCGGAACGATTGAAATTCTTCTGGTCGAAGATGTCGAGTCCGGCAAATCGGTGGCGTCGTGATCGGCTGTGCCTGAGCCACCATCAGCGGCATCGCTCGATGTGCCCGGCGGATTGACCGGACCGATTGAATCGTCATCATCGAGCTGCGTTTGCGCAGGTGACGAGCAGCCCACGGTCAGGCTGATCGCTAGAGTGATGAGGAAGATATGCGGCAGCTTTCGCAAAATGCAACTCAGCGGAAAGAATTAGTAAGTGTACAAAGGGCTATGCTAGCATAGCCTTAGCCACCGCTCCTTTATTGATTCGGTTTTGACAAAAACTCGTATTTATTTTGACAACGCTGCCTCGAGCTTCCCAAAGCCTGAGGTAGTAATTGAGGCTATGTCGGAGTTTCTTCGAACTTGCGGCAATCCCGGTCGTGGCGCTCATCACTTCGCCCTCGAAGGGGCAAGGAAAATTTTCGATGCCAGAGAAAACATCGCCGATTTTCTTGGTGTGAACCAATCGGAGCGTTTGATATTCACTGGCGGTTGCACAGCATCGCTGAATATGGTTATCAAAGGATTGGCTCTGGATGGGCGTTTGAAACCAGGCGATGCGGTAATTGTCAGCTCGATGGAACACAACGCCGTCATGCGTCCGCTTGCTCAACTGCAAGATTCGCTCGGAATTATAATCGTGATTTGCCCTGTCGGCGAAAACTTCGAACAAGATCTGCAGGTTTTAGTCGAACAACATCAACCTAAATTGGTGGCACTGGTCTGGGCCAGTAATGTTACCGGAGACGTGCTTCCCATCCAGTCTGTCGCTAAGTTTTTAAAAACAAAAAACATACCGCTGCTTGTGGACGGCGCACAAACTGCCGGCAAATTGAACGCGAATTTGTCCGAGAACAGTGGTATCACATTCTTCTGCGCATCCGGGCACAAAGGTTTGATGGGACCTCCGGGCGTCGGTTTATTATATGTAGCGCCCGGTATCTCTCTCGACCCGATTATCTCTGGTGGCACAGGATCTCGTTCTGAAAGTCTGGAAATGCCGGTCGCCTTTCCCGACCGGCTGGAGTCGGGCACATTGCCGGGACCTGCTATTGCTGGGCTTTCAGCCGGTGTTGATTGGTTGCGTAAGAACGATTCAGATAGTTTATTTCAAGCAGAAATTGCATTGACGGAAAAGTTTCTACAATGGTCGGAAAGTCGAAAGTTTTTGAAACTCTATGGACCGAAGTCTAGAACGAAAGCCATGTCATCTGGCCGAATGCCAGTTGTTTCGTTCTCGATGGTGAATGTTTCCGCCGCCACATTAGCCGACAAGCTTGATACCGAATATGGTATCGCCGTCCGATCAGGCCTGCACTGTTCCGCTGCTACCCATAAAGCCCTTGGCACTCTTAAAGAAGGTCTTGTCCGCGTCAGTATCGGTCCCCTAAACACAGTCACCGAGGTAGACCAGTTGTGTACCGCACTGGAAAAAATGGCTGCGTCAGGCACGAACACCAGAAAGTTGTAGAAGAGTAGGAGGCGTATTGTGTTCGCGCTTGCTGCTGCTTTCTGTTGATTTAGCAGGCGAGTTTTTCTCGACACTCATGAAAGGATCCGCAAGTCACGCTCGGTGAGATCCCTCCTGTCAGCGCTGGTCGAGGGTATCTGAGCATAATACTACTTAGCCGCACGTTGACATCCACGCCGCGATCCAGACTAGGAGGTTCTGCACCGATCCTTCCCCAATTCATCACAGCTTGATCACAACACATTGATATTGTTGCTTCAGCTCAGATTTATCGAGATCGCAGCGCTTGTATTGATTCTCGGAATGGCTGTGCAACAGGAGTCACAACGCATATTGAATGCTACGAATGATAATATCTGCTCTATAGTTTTACCAGTGTTTAATGAGTGCGAAAACATTTCTGAACTCTATCAGCGGCTCACTACTGTGATGCAATTGCTGGGTGGCTCATACGAACTTCTTTTTGTTGACGACGGATCGACCGACGGGTCTGACATATTGATTAAGGATCTCCACGATATTGATCCGTGTGTCAAGTTGGTCAAGCTGTCGCGCAATTTCGGACACCAGATGGCGGTAAGTGCCGGGATGAGCTTAGCGCGCGGCAACATCGTAATTTGCATGGACTCCGATCTGCAAGATGCTCCGGAAGTAATTCCTGCGTTTGTTGATGAATGGAAAAAAGGATATGACGTTGTGTATGCAATTAGAGAAAGTAGAAAGGAAGGACTGGTAAGGAATTCGCTTTACATGCTCTTCTATCGCCTTCTAAAGGCGCTTTCAGATACCGACATTCCGTTGGATAGCGGAGATTTTTCTTTGATGGATCGAAAAGTAGTAGATCTGATTAATAGTCTTCCGGAAAAAAGCCGCTTCATTCGCGGGTTGAGAGCATGGGTAGGGTTTAAGCAGATTGGCGTGCGAGTGCACCGAGATGCCAGATTGGGCGGCAATCCGAAATATGGTATCAAGCAATTATTTCAGCTAGCACTTTCCGGATTATTGTCCTTTTCTGTCGTGCCATTGAGAATCGCTTCAACTCTGGGTCTACTCGTTTCGTTTACCAGTTTTGTAAGTATCATTTTGGTGCTCTATATCAAACTTTTTACTGACAAATCTTTGCCTGGGTTTGCTGCGACCGCGTCTATTGTTTTGTTTCTTGGTGGCATGCAGTTGCTCACAGTGGGAATTCTCGGAGAATATATTGGTCGGATTTTCGATGAAGTAAAAGGGCGGCCATTGTTCATAGTCTCTGAAACTATCGGCATTCCTCCAGGTCCCACAGTTACGTTAAACAATATTTCGTTTGCTCCAGACCAGGACGATTGCGCTTTGTCGACGTGCTCAAGCGTGGGGTTGAAGGAATTACAGCATTCAGCGATTTATCGAACTCCCCCAGGTTTGTAAAAGCATTTATGACAAATCTATCAACGAAGACTGCGCAAACCGCCCTTGTCACAGCTGTTGCATTAAGCACCGTACTGATTTTTTGCGGCGCGCTAGGAAGCACGGGCATCATTGATCCGTCGGATGGTTTCTACGCCGAAGCCGGTCGCGAAATGTTGGAAAGCGGAAACTTTTTGACACCATATCTTAACTACGAACCTTATTTCGACAAACCGATATTGATTTATTGGCTGACCGCAGCATCAATGAAGCTTTTCGGAGTGACCACATTTGCCAGCCGATTTCCGAGTGCGATAAGTGCAGTATTACTGGCGGTGATTCTCTTTCAATTTTGCCTCAGGCATCTTTCAATTCGAGCGGCGCTTATCGTGACGATGATTCTACTAAGTTGCCCTCTGTTCATTATTCTCGGTCGAGTATCTTTAATTGATATGCCGCTCACTTTATTAGTTATGGTGGCAATGCTTAGTTTCTTCGAAGCACTAGAAACACCATCTCGCCGAAACCTCGCCACCGGCTATGGTGCCGTTGCCCTGGGAATTCTGCTAAAAGGACCGATTGCCGCTGTGCTTGTGGGCTTGCCTCTTATAATTTATCTGTTTGTTTTGCAATCGCATTGGAAAGCTGTGTTTCAATCGATTGTCAAATTGAAGCCCCATTTCGGATTGCTTCTCATTCTTCTGGTCGCTGCACCGTGGTACGTGATAGAAGGTATTGCCACGAAAGGCGAGTTCTTACGATACTTTTTTTTGGAACAAAACCTGGCTCGTGCTGCTGGCATGTTGAAACTGAGTCACGCACAACCCTTGTGGTTCTTCCTGCCTATTTTAGCTGGCGGCATCTTGCCATGGTTCTCATTTCTTCCGATCTACGCTACTCGAACTTTCGCTCGGTTTAGAAAACGGAGAGGCTTCCAGACTCACCGAAGTAAACTCAAATTGTTTGCTTTGATCTGGTCCGGGTCTATATTTGTGTTGTTTTCTGCAATTTCTTCGAAGCTACCAACCTATATTTTGCCGATGATTCCGGCAGTGGCTCTGACCTTCGGAATTCAAATGGAAGAAGAATTACGGGCCGGCAAAACTACTAATTTAATTTGGTGTGGGATCGCGACATCAGTGATTTCTGTTGCTCTACTGTTGGTCTATAACAATATGTTTGCAATAGACAGCGCCTGGGTTTACTTGGTCATCTCCGGAGTGATTGTTGTTTTTCTCATCGGCTTATTCTGGTGGCGCACGAGTTCAAAAAATGTTGGGCTTAGCACAGGCCTTTACCAATTCGGCTTGTTTGCGTGCTTCTTCTATGCAACGTTGGTGCCGTCTCTGGTTCAAGAGTTTTACAATAAACATCAGTCAGATTATAACTATCTTTTGAGCAAGGCTCAGGAGCGCAGTTTCAATCTGGCAGAGGTTCAATATATGCATCCGTCGGCTTCGTTTTGCATGAAACGGAAAGTTCCAGTACTCGTGAACTATTATGATTTTGCCGCGTTCCTGGCGCTGCCCCCGGATCATCATGCAATTTTACTTTCAGAACAATATTTGCCGTTAATGAAAGACCTTCCATTTTGCAGGGAAATAGGTCACCGCGGAAAGCAGTATCTTTTCCTAGCTGAGGACAAGAACAAGGTAATGTTGCAGAATTTCTATAACGCAAAGTGAGCGGCTCGTGAAGTCCAAGAACCGTGGTAACACTCAGAATTTCTAATGACGTTGATACCGAATGTGGTATCGCCGCCCGATCGGTCCTGCGCTGCTCCGCTGCTACAACTGAAACCCTTGGCACGCTCAAAGAAGGCTTGTCCGCGTCAGTTTCGGCTGAATACAGCAGCTAAGGCCGATCAGTTGTGTCGCACCTGGAGCAATGCGTCAGCCGCTAACTACCGACATCGTGTTGCTTCTTGCCGAAAAATGCTATTTATGATATGAATGTAATGCGACTGTAATACGGACTCTTACGACATGACTCTAACTGTCAGGCTGAACGAAGAGGATGAATTTCGCCTTCAACAAATTGTGGAGGCGATGAACGTCGGCAACCAAAGTGATGCTATTCGGCAAATTATTGAGGAGAAGTGGATCGCGCTGCAGACCAATCGAACGTTTGTTGAACGTAGAGGTGGGCACCCGCACAACTTGCTTGCCGGAAACGAGGACGATAGCGACAGAGCATCGAGAAAAAGTCGTTTGGCGGCTCATTTGGAACAGAAAGCAGCAGCTCGGATAGCGCGGAACGATGCAAAAGACGCTAATTGATGCCGGTCCTTTGATAGCGTACTACAACTCTGGGGACGCCTGGCACAGACCAGTGCAAGTGTTCTTAGAAAAATTTCGCGGTCAATTTGTAACCACGGAACCGGTCATCACAGAAGCTATGTGGATGTTGAGCGGTTCGGCAAAGGTGCAAAACGAATTACTAAAAGATTTGGCGTTGAAACTATTTCAGTTGGCACCACTGGTAGAGGCGGATTTTAAGCAAATAGCCAAACTGAACCTGAAGTACAGTGATGTGCCGGCGGACTTCGCCGACTTGTCCTTGGTCGCTGTTTCAGAGCGCCTTGAGATTTCAGATATCGTTACCCTTGATTCTGATTTTGATATTTATCGACGCCTGGGCAGGAAGAAATTCAATCGGATTTTTCCTGAGCATTAGAATGCGCTTGATGCTGGCTCTGATAAGGCTGACATGTTTGTACTGTCCATTATAGTAATACGGTCTGGTATTGTAAGTGGTGGCATATCTAATTTGTCGTTCTGCTTCATTGTCGATTATTTTTGCAACCAATGCAAATCTGTAAATGAAATCGAACAACGATAGCGGGCAATCAAAGGGATTGCCCGCCTCAAGAGTTAATCAGTTGGAACGGTCAGGGCGCCGGTTCGATGGCGACGAATGCGCTGGACTCTGGATCGTACTCTTCGACGACGCCTACGGACATGTCGAAGATCAAGCCGTGCTTCTGCACGTTGGGGTTGTTCTGGATGCACGGATGCGTGGACAGATTGTCGAGCTGGTGCACGACATGCTGACGGCAGGCGGCGCGGTGTAATTGGCGCTTGGTGTCGTCATCGAAATCGTTCCAGTTTTCGACTTGGACGTGTTGGCTCTGCTCCACCCACAGCTTGAGCGACTTGAGGTCGCAGACGCACTGTGGTCGACTGAGAGCGGCTTCCACCAATCCGCAGCCGTAGTGGCCGAGGACGACGACGTGTTCGATCTTGAGGACGTCGATGGCGTACTCGAGCGTGCCTGCGCCTTCGCTGGGGTGCTGGTCCCCGTTGTAGGGCAGGATCATGTTGCCGGCGTTGCGGAGGCAGAATAACTCTCCGGGCTCCGTCTGCATGATCAGCTCGGCGTAGTAACGCGAGTCTGAGCACGCGATGACGAACGCGAAAGGCTTCTGTCCGTTCGTGAGCTGTGCGTAGAGTGCAGCCAGCTTCTTCCAAGCCGTAGCTTTGAACGTGCGGATTCCGTTCAGGTGTTTCATAACGTTCCTGTGGCGCGCTGCGTGGCAGCTAGGTTTTTAGGTTTAAACAGTTTTTTCAGAACAAATACGAGCCAAACAGAAGCGGTCCAGCACAAGCGCTGGACCGCGGCAAACGTTAATTCAACCGCGATACGTTTCGTTCGCAGTCGTCGCGACGCCGTTACCGACCTGATCCGTTGCGAAGATAGTCGATGAACATGAGGATGCTGGGAACTTTGGTACCGATTGCGATGCCGACGACGAGTCCGATGATGATGCCGATGACCATGATGTTTCCGTTTCTTTGAACAGAGATGTGTTGTTGTGCACGTGAACGATCACGTGATCTCAGTGACTTGCCGGTTCTTTCGTAGTCTCTTCTCCAGGACAACTCAGTCTTGATCGCGTTTTCGATATCGAAAAGCAGGTGATGGTTGAGTGGGTTGAGCTCCTGGGAAAGAAAGTGGGAAAGGTGCTTTATCCTATGGAAAGAAGAAGTTTGCGGTCAATGACGTTATCGAGTTGTTCAGGTTTTGGTTTTTTCACATGGACCAATAGGGAATTTTTCAATACCGAAAACAGTTGGCTTTAATTTCCGGTCTGTTTCGCGAAGAGCCCTGAATAGAGCCGTTTGCGACGCGCCGGGTTGTTTCATTCGAACCTTTGTATTTTTGTATCAGGCTGGCTAAACCTGTAATTGATATCTGTAAATATCAAAATTGTCGCGCCTGGAGATTGGCGTCCGTGCTTGTGTTACGAAGTAGATGGAATTTTTTTTGATTGCAAAGTGGTCGCACCACCTGTGGTGAGCCTGCAATTTGTGTTTGTCAGGACTTTAACCGCAAGATCACAATCACCAATTCGCGGACGCCTGAAACCTGGATGAAGAGCCGTTTTCGTTAATTCTGCAGGCTTGGCTGCGTTTAGCCACCCCAAAAATCTGGGGTTCAGATTCGTTTTTACCAGGCTGAGGTCCCTATTGATGGGAAAAATTAGTGGGCGAGAAGTCTGGGATTGCACCTCTGTATAGTTTCAAAGATTTGGTTGTCAACTAATTGCTCGGAGCCGCCCTGATTCCTTAGGATGAACTCACAAATCCAATCGCACTTTCTCGGAGCCATAAAAATCAGCCACAGCCACCATCACCACAGGTAATACCGCGTTGCATGATCGTCCCGTGTCGTACTTCTTATAGACGATTGGGCTGAGCTGCAACTGATCTGTGGTAACTAGTCTGTGATAACTGTTCTGTGGAGCGCTTCTGTAGAGTGATTGGTATTTGCGGTGCGGGCATGTTTTCACGTTCACGCTAACCCGAATGATTCTTCGCGGCGACGCGCTTGCAGAGCTGTCTTTCGTTCGCAACTCGATAATCTCGCACCGAACGTCGATTCAGTTTGCAAGCGCGTCGTGCCTGTTGGCTATATAAATTGACTGCAGATTTGCAGTTGGTTCTCTTCTTTTCCTTTACACCAGGCATCTTGAAAGGAGCCAGTCATGCAAGTTTTCGTCATCGAGAGCGCACAGCGTGGGATCGACGAAGGTAACCACGTTGAGGTGGTGCGCTCGACGTTGGAGAAGGCCGAGAGCTACGTGCGCTCGCGCGGACGGCTGATCGAATGGCGTTCGAACGACCGCCCGGGTGACCGACCGGGCGCGACCGCTTACGTCTGGGTCGGCAGTCGTCGGCGCGGCAGCGAGTACGTTTTCTTCATTCGCGGCCACGAGCTCGATGGAGGCGAGTGAGTCGTTCTAGTGCACGGGAGTTCGCTTTTCGTTTGAAAGCGGGTCTCCTGTGTGCTAGCGCATGTGTTTAATCGATCGGATGCGTGTCAGGTGCGTTGAATACGCACCTTTTACTCCAGCCGGCTTATCACGAGCCGGCTGGCCTTTCTTCACCCCTCGGGAAAACTACTTATGGATAAGGTCGCAACTACGCGAGATTTGGAATGGGCCGTGAGCCACAAGCGCGATGCGGCAGAGTTGCTTGCCGAAGCGCGGCTCGAGCTGGTGCTCGCCCAGGCCGATCTGGCGGCTGCGCTGGTAGCGCACAACGCGCTCTACCGTGATCGCGAGGAAGCCCGCGCTCACGCCCGGTTGGAGGTCCAGAACCAGGATGTCGACTGGCGCAAGACCGCCAGCCAGCTCTGGAGCCTGTCGGACTGGCTCGATGACCAGATGTACCACGACCCCTGGTACTACCGGGCCAACGACCGCGTGTACTACGCTGAGAAGGCAGTCGAGTACGCTCGCCAATACTCCCGCGAAGCCGACAGCGAGCTGTACGAGCTGCTCCAGGCGTTTCGCGCCGGTCTTGTGGTCGACGAGGGTCTGCAAGACCCGGCGCTCGACTACGACAACAGCAGCTACGATGGCTGCTGTTGCGAGATGTGCCGGCCGTACCTGTACGACTTCGACGACGACGACTACTTCTTCGAGGGCGACCTCCCCGACGACGAGTGGGATGCGGAGGAAGCGCTCGCGCTTACCACCGCGCGGAAGAAGCGTTCGACACAGAAGAAGAAGTACTACAAGCGCCTGCGGCAAGGTCTGGCGGAGAGTGCGTGATTGAGTTGTGAGGTTTCTAACGGGCGGCTGGTCTAATCAGCCGCCCGTTGGGCGTTGGTCAAAGTTGGTCGAGCTTTGCGTGTGGACTCTTTTGTATCGAAAAAATTTCGCCTCTTTTAGACCTTTTTGCCTTTTTGTACTTTAAAAGACAGCAGCGGATTGGTTCTGGACAACAACCTCGGTTGTTTGCAGGCCGTTCGCGTGAACTAGCTGAGGCGAGAGCGTCAAAATAGGTCTGGCCTCGCGTGATGGCTTGTTCGTTTAAAGGTGTACACATGCCGGGGTTTGGTCTTGTTAGAAAGAGCATTGGTTTAAGTAAGATAAAAGCCCATACTTCAGTATTTTTTCAGGCGAGACATTTCAAGCAAACCGCACAAAACCAAAGCCAAACGCTCAATTACGCTACGTGCTTAGCCTTGATGAAAGTCGCCTGAAGACCCGCTGATAATCACCGTAAAACGATATGATCCTAATCCCCACACCTCAGGAAGCGGCTGCTTATCCCGAGGAAGTCGCTGCGAAACCGGAACTGGAAGCAGTGCTCGCAGTTTTGAGTGAAGCGCTCGGACGCTCGAAAGGAATTGCCACCTGGGTTGACCAGGATTCGATTCCCAGCGCATTGTTCTCCGCCGTCAAACAGCACCTCGCGCGCAAGCGCTGGACAATTGAAAGCGGGTTCAACCAGGAGGAGAACTATCACTTTTACTCTCTGACTCCTTGTGCCTGCTGCCACTGCCAGTAGTGCCCTCCTCTCATTTGTTTCAACTGCATCAATCGTGATCTGCAGTTTCAATTCCATTCAACTTCGAAACCAATTCAATCTCATGCCTAAGAACGTCATCTTCAACCTCCTTCTCATCGTCGTCGCCTTTGTCGCCGTATTCGTCGGTGCCAGCTTTCTTGGTGGTGCCACGCAAACATTCATCAATTGGGGTGTCGGCACTTTCGCCGCCACCTATCTGTCGGTGTTCTGGACTGCGGCAAGCACGAGCGGTCCGGTTGGAACGAGTTCGAGCTGGACGCTGAAAAAATCGCTCGCCGTCACGGCGGTCGTTTCTATTCTCGTCGGACTGCTCTTTGGTGGTGTCATCGCTGCGGTTGGCGCCCTCGTCGGCACGGTCGGCACGCTGCTTCGTTTTCGCGGAGCGTTGTAGTTTCACTTGAACCTACGGCGGTGCCTCGTGACATTGCCGTAGGTTCTCTCTGCTGAAACCCGGTAGCTGTGCTCGCGATCCAGGCAAGCACGGACACAACTTCATCGAACTGGAGGTCCCATCCCTCCACTTCGTTTGCTAGACCGGGATTCGCGGTTTGGGCGATTAGAGCGCTTCTGTGAAAACGCAGTAGATGTTTTGTCCTAACACCTAAGATTCCACAATAATTTAAGCACCATATCTGGTGTCATTTTTTTTTGTTCTCTCGTGGAACGATATGATGTAGTAAGAGATATTTTCAGTTTCAGAATTGTCGAAATCTTTCCGACAAAACGGTGACATGCGCTGATCTTGGATTATCTCAGTCCTGAGATAATGTCAAATTCTCAAACGCGAACCGGGCAGTTCCATTTTTCGCAAAATGAACTCAAAGTACAAAATGCAGTCAAGCGAGTGCCTCACCTTTGTCTGAAAATCAGGGCTTGCTGAGTATCGAGAGCGTTCGGACTCGATCAGTTAAATAGTAGCTGTAGGCTTCGCCACCCGAAGAAAGTTGTCTCATGATGGCGGCTGTTTTGAGCATCCTTCCCATGGTTTTTTTTATTGGTCCGGTCTTGTCTGCCATAAGTTTTTGCAGAGCGGGCAGACCACTGATCATCGAAGTAAACTCGAATTCAGCTTGATACAGTTTGATCTCGCGGGAAAGGTCCTGACTGGAAACTTGGCGATAGGCGACAAAAGGAGCAGGGTTTACTTCCTCAAATGACTCCATTGAAGACTTGGCTAGAACGGCAACGTGTTGGGGTGGAATCGATATCGTCCGGCTGTCGCGAGAAATCAGGACGGCGCCTTTGTGACTATCGTGGAGATTATAAACAGCCAGCTCATTGTCGTTAACGATGATTAGAACGACTGAGCCCATATCGACAGTGACCGCACCAAAGGCAGTGTCGACGACGGTGTCGTTGGAAGGTGAAAGTAAAAGCGGTCCCTGAGCCAATGTTCGATGACCGGCAATACTGGATTCGGAAATCGGTGCTTGTTGATCGACCTCAGGAGTGTCAGTTAATCCACTGGCCATAGCCGTTGTCGCTGTCAGCGGCGCGATGCCGGCTGTGAGCAAAGCTAAGAGGAAAGCAAAACTGTCAGCTCTCATTCGAGAGCTGAACAGTATTTTGCCAGATTTAAAAAGGTTGATCACAATCTTTTTTTCTCTTATGGAATCTGAGTGACGGTGCCACTGACGCCGTTTGTCCCCGCAGTACCATTCGTACCTGGGACACCGCCTCCAGCACCGCCGCCGGCGCCGAAACCACCACCAAGGGAACCGGTCACCGTAGTGACTGCGCCGCTGCCGGAAGTTATCACGATCGAGCCGCCGGCACCGCCATTGCCACCGTTGCCGCCATTGCCACCATTGCCGCCGGCTCCAGCACCACCGCCACCTCCTGCGGTACCACCAGCTGCCGCTCCGGCATCAGCGGCTATAGTACTGGCTGTGACGCTTCCCGGTCCGAGATTCGAAGTTAACGTGATCGAACCGCCCTTTCCGCCGCTGCCGCCGTTGCCGCCGGTCGCGCCGTTACCACCTTTGGTGCCACCACTGCCACCTCCGCCAGCGGTTCCGCTCTGTCCGCCCGCTGCACCACCGTCTGCGGTGACTGCTCCGGTAGTTATTGTACCTGTTGTGCTGACGATCGAGAATGTACCGCCCAATCCTCCGTTTCCGCTGGCACCGATTGCGCCACCGTTGCCGCCGGACGTGCCGCCGGCTCCTCCCGATCCGCCTGTAGCACTGAGGGCACCACCTGCGCCACCAGCGACACTCACCGCTCCAGTGGTGACCGATTGCGTTGGATTAGAAATCGTTATGATTCCACCTTTGCCTCCCACTCCTGCTCCGGCAACACTGCCGCCAGCGCCCGCTGCCAGCTTGGAAGCGGCACCAACTCCTCCGGTAGCCGCCAGTGCACCGCCGGCGCCACCAGCAGAGGACATAGCTGAGGCGTTCGTGAACGCTCCTGTTTTTGCCGAAATACTGATTGTTCCACCGACACCGCCGACTCCCGAGGCCGCCACATTGCCACCAATTCCGCCCTCTGTGCCGCCAGTTCCGCCGGTACCGTTGTTGGCGCCACCAGCGCCACCATCGGTCGACATTGCGCTTCCGGAGATTGCCCCGGCTTGACTCGATATGCTTATGCTGCCGCCTTTACCGCCTAAGCCTGACGCCGCGACATTCCCGCCCGCTTTCTTGTCGCCACCTTTGCCACCGATACCGTTACTGGCGCCGCCGGCTCCACCGTTGGCTGAGATAGCCGCATTAGTGGATATGGCTCCTGAATTGACGCTGATGTTCACATCACCGCCTTCGCCACCGAGTCCGGATGCAGCAACAATTCCGGCCACACCACCTGTGAGACCGCCATTACCAGCTGTTCCGTTATTTGCTCCGCCGGCGCCGCCGGCTGATGTGATTGCATTTGTATTTAAAGATCCGGTTTGAACGATGACGTTTACTTCACCGCCTGCGCCTCCCCTACCGGACGCACCGACACTGCCACCCGCGGCAGTTTGGCTGCCGGCGTTAGCCGTACCCTGGTTGGCGCCACCTGCGCCCCCGGCTGCAGTCATCGCCGCAGTGACGTTTATATTGCCTGTGACATCGATTATATTGATCGTACCGCCGGTGCCACCAACACCCGATTGAGCCACACTGCCGCCGGCTCCTCCTTGAGCACCGCCAATTCCAGCAGTGCCGTTATTAACACCGCCGGCACCACCGGCAGCTGTCATTGAGCCGCTTACCGCAATGTTTCCGGATTGCGTTTTTGACTTGCCGATATTGATAATGCCGCCACTGCCGCCAAACCCGGATGAACCAATGCTGCCACCTTTGGCGCTGTCCGCTCCGTTGCCGGCTGTGCCGTTGTTAATGCCACCGACTCCGCCTGATGCCTGGATGCCGCTGCCCGAGACAGTGACTCCACCGGTGGTATTGAACGCAGTAACGAGCCCGCCTTCACCACCGTTTCCGGTATTGCCGATAGTGCCTCCGTTGGCGCTTTGTGTGCCTCCGGCTCCTCCGGTAGCTGATGTAGAGCCACCAAGTGTGATTAGCCCGGATACGTTGGAGGCAGATATCGAGCCCCCGGAGCCACCATTGCCTGTGTCATCAACCTCTCCGAGTAAACCAGTGCTGGTTGAACCAATTCCCGCCGCTCCAGGACTGAGAACATTGGCTGCGCCAGCCGCTCCATCAGCTGTCAGTGAGCCGGCTATTGAGATTTTTCCGGAACCCGTATTGGTCGCTGTGATCGAGCCGCCGTCGCCACCGCTTCCTGTCGCTCCTACTCCGCCGCCGTCGCCGCCAGCCTGTACGATTCCGGCTCCGCCGCCGGATGCGCCCGCTCCGGAAGTACCATCGAGACCGCCGATTACGCTGATGTCAGATCCGAGCTTGGTGACTATGTCACCGCCAGCTCCGCTCAGCAATATGACACCACCTTGGCCGCCGTCGGCTCCTTCGCCGCCGTCACCACCGTCGCC
>JADYXR010000073.1 GCA_021772095.1 Candidatus Obscuribacter sp.
AATCGCGCAAGCCTGGAACTGGGTCTGCGACAAGGTTAGCCGCTTCTGCCGCTGGGCAGGGCGCAACATTGCACGGGTGTGGAACTGGGCGCGCAACATCGTCAGCCGAGTGCTTAACTGGATCGGTCGCACGATTGCGCAAGCTTGGAACTGGGTCTGCGACAAGGTTAGCCGGTTCTGCCGGTGGATCGGACGCAACATCGCGCTAGCTTGGAACTGGACAAGCAACATCGTCAGCCGAGTGCTTAACTGGGTCGGTCGCACGATTGCGCGAGTCTGGAACTGGGTCTGTGACAAGGTTAGCCGGTTCTGCCGGTGGATCGGAGGCAATATCGCGCTAGCTTGGAGCTGGGCACGCAGCGTTGCCAGCCGAGTGCTCAATTGGCTCGGGCGCAAGATCGCAAGAGTTTGGAACTGGGCAACCGGCATCGTTCGACGAGCTCTTAACTGGCTCGGACGCAACATTGCACGGGTCTGGAACTGGACGTATGCCGTTGCGGCTCGATTCCTCAACTGGCTCGGAGGTGTCATCTCGCGCGCCTGGAGCTGGACGTACGACGTTGCTGCACGAGTCCTCAACTGGCTCGGGCGCAACATCGCACAGGCTTGGAACTGGACGTACGAAGTTGGCGGCCGAGTACTCAACTGGCTCGGCAACGCCATCGCAACTGCGTGGAGCTGGCTGAGCGATGTCGCCAGCCGCGTGTCGAGCTGGATGGGACGGATGTGGACATCGTTCAGCGAATGGGCTGGTCGAGCGTTCACTTACACTCAGAATGCTGCGTCCGACCTGTGGGCATGGATGACGCGGCTCTGGGACGGCATCTACAACTGGAGCGTTGAAACCTGGAACGCTATCAGCAAGTGGGCCGGCGAAGTGTGGGAGAGCATCAGCAAGTTCTTCCGGCGGTTTACCGACAACAAGTGAATCAACCGGACATCGCACTGACACTGCGTCGCCCGTGTGCAAAACCTGTTGATTCCACCTGATTAAGGGCGTCGTTGAACCCTGCATTTCAAATCCCGGATTCGTTCCTGGATTTGTCTTGCAGGGTTCTGGCGCTTTTGATCATTTCAGGCGCAGGCGAGCACGAAGGAAACGCCTATTTTTTTGACACCACCCGCAGTGCCTACTGTTTCACATAGTAAATCAAGTTTTAAAAGAAGAGAATGCATGGAGCAACCGTGAGAGAAGGAAACCCTCTCTCACAGCCGCCCATGCATTTTCAAGTTAGTGAATGACGACCTGGCGCTCAGCCGAAACAGCCTGGACGTTGACCGGGAAGAACTCGATGATGTCCCCCGCCACACGCGATCCCAACTGCATACCGGTTTTGACGACGGTACCGCGGATGATGGCATCGGCGAGAGGATTCTCGACCAGCTTCTGAATCGCACGCTTGAGCGGTCGAGCACCATAGACGGGGTCGTAGCCGTGTTTGACTACAAGCGCCATGGCTTCCGCTTCCAGTGTGAGCTGGATGGAGTGCTCGCTCATCAACCGTTCCCGAAGGTCCGACATCATGATTTCGACCACCTGTTCGATTTCTTCCTTGACCAGACGAGTGAAGACAACCAGCTCGTCGATGCGGTTGAGGAATTCCGGCCGGAACATTTTCTTGACTGCATCCAGCACCCGAACCTCGACCTTCTGGCTCTGGAAGCCCATGGATTCCCGCTCCAGCTCTTCGCTGCCGGCATTCGACGTCATGATGATCAGGACGTTGCGGAAGTCGACAGTGCGACCCTGCCCGTCCGTCAGCCTGCCGTCGTCGAGCACCTGAAGCAGGATGTTGAAGACATCCGGGTGTGCTTTCTCGATTTCATCGAAAAGCACGACAGCGTAGGGCTTGCGCCGCACCGCTTCGGTGAGAATGCCACCCTCATCGTAACCGACGTAGCCCGGAGGCGCGCCGATGATGCGGGACACGGAGTGCTTCTCCATGTACTCGGACATATCCAGCCGCACGAGATCTTTGATGTCGTGCGTCCGAATCTTCTGCAGGGTCTTCGCGACCTCTGTTTTGCCAACGCCCGTCGGTCCAAGGAACAGGAACGAACCAGCCGGACGATTGGGATCACGCAGACCGGCGCGAGCCCGACGCATCGCTTCGGCGACCGCTTTGATGGCGGCTTTCTGGCCGATCACTCGCTTGCCGATGTTAGCCTCCAGATTGAGAAGCAGGTCGCGCTCGTCGCGCTCCATGTCGCCCACCGGAATGCCCGTCATTTCACTGACGAGTTCGGCAATGTTCTGCGCAGTCAGTTCTGCCGACTTCGGCGTGTCGACCGGCTTAGGAGCACCGAGCAAGAGACGCTGTACCGGATTTTCCCGCAGAATCCGCTGAAGCAGAGTCGGTGCGGGCACCGGCGGCATCTCAACCTCTTCCGGCGCCGGGAACGCGATTGCCAGAGCCGAGGAAGCTTCATCAATCAGGTCGAGCGCTTTGTCGGGCAGATGCTTATCGCTGATGTAGCGATCCGACAGCTTTGCCGCAGCGACGATAGCAGTGTCGCTGATGCTGACTCTGTGGTGGTCCTGAAGCCCGGCACGGAGACCTTTGATGATCTCGATGGTCTCTTCGACGGTTGCCGGTTCAACGCGAACAGGCTGAAAACGACGCTCGAGCGCCGCATCTTTCTGGAAGTGCTTGCGGAACTCGGTGAGAGTGGTGGCGCCGATCACGGTGATTTCACCGCGGGACAGCGCCGGCTTCAAGATGTTGCTGGCGTCGAGACCGCCGGAGGCACCGCCGCCACCGACCAGCGTGTGCAGCTCGTCGATGAAGAGGATGACGCCTTCGGCGCTCGCCTCCTTGACCGCATTCTTGATGCGCTCCTCGAACTCACCGCGATACTTGGTGCCGGCAACGAGAGTCGCCAACTCCAGCTCGACCACGCGCTTGTCGCGCAGGATGGCAGGCACGTTGCCCTGAACGATCTGGACAGCGATGCCTTCCGCGAGCGTCGTTTTGCCAACGCCGGGTTCGCCTATCAGCAACGGATTGCGCTTGGTCTTGCGACCGAGAATACGCACGCAGCGAGCGACTTCCTGAACGCGACCGATCAGGGGCGAGAGCTTGCCTTTGCGGGCGAGAGCGGTCAAATCGCGACCGAACTCGTCCAACGTCGGCGTCCGCGACTTCGACTTGGCACCGCCTGCAGTATCACCCTCAGCACCAACGGGTTGCAGAGTCCCGGCGTTCGAGGAGAGCGTCTGCGACCGGTCGGCAGCAGTGGCAGCGGTCAGGTAGGAGTTGATCAAATCGATCATCTTGCGCTTGTTGACATTGAGTGCCGCCAGCGTTTTGTCGAGATGACGATCCCGAACCAAGCACAGAAGCACGTGAGAGGTGTGGGTCTCGCCGTGGTTGAGCGCGAGCGCATGAGCATTGGCTTGCTCGTACGCTTCGAACAACGGTGACGAAAACATCCAGTAGCCTTCAGCGTTTCTGACGGTGGGGTGATTCGACAGCAGATTGGTGTTACGCCGCTTTCCGATAGTCTGTTCGACCACGGGAAGCAACGATTCGGAGGTGATGCCGAAGTGAACGAGAATCTGAGCAGCATCGCTCTCAGGGTCGCGCAGCATGCCCAACAAAAAAGTCTGATGCGTAACACTAGTAAGCCCAAAGGCAGCAGTCTCCTGACCGGCAAGCGCGAAGACTTTCGAGAGATTAGTGGAGTGTGCCATGATGGCTTCCCTTCCAAAAAATGCCTGAGATATTGACCGAAGAACGAGTTCCTCAGCCAGTCGATGACAACGTCTTGTTGTCTGCTCACGTGATCCCACTTTGCTCGAAGCTCGCTTGATTGAAGGCGAACTGCAAACAACCGCATAGCGACTGGATACCCATCAGCTAGAGCTGACAAGAAATCTCAAAAGCGGATAGGTATCCAGTAACTTAGATGCGAGGTCCTTTACGGGTAGAGAAAACAATGAGTATCTTTTGGCTATCAGAATCTAGTGCTTAAGACCAAAAAACTTATGTAACATCGAACCACTTTACAACCATTAACAATTAAGCTCGGTAAGCCTTTACGGGTTTTGTGATCACCACAGAAACGGATTTCTCAGGACAAAACGATAATTTATTGTGAAAACCCGGGCCCAGCCGCAAGAAATCGGATAATTCGCGAAGTTAGCTGAACTCCCTTACTCCGACTTGCACGGACTGATAGTCCAATTTTTAACACCAAATGCGGTGCTTTCTATTAAATGCCCTAGTATAACAATTTCAAAAGAAAGACAAGCGTCATGGAGCTTCCTGCCTTGTTTTCACAAGACAGAAAGCTACCATGCGCTTGTCCAACCACTGACTCGATTTAAACCCGCCGTTCAAATTCGAGCAATCACGAAACTGCAATGTTCACTTTGTCGCCAAAGGCAACGTGAAGTCACCACAATTCAATCGCGCAAAACTGCAGTGTTCACCAACGATCACATCAGGAAACCACAATTTCGAGTCGTGCGAAAGCCGCGCTAGAGGCTCGAAGCGAGACCCTGAAGGCGCGCGACAATGGCTTCGCGGCGTGACGTGTCGAGCATGCGACCGACCATCTGTCGATTGCCATCGCCGAGATTGCGTGGGTTTTCCCACTTCACACCGCCGATGTTCTCGAGCTTCTTGCGAAGTCCGGACTGCTTGTCCTTAAACTTCGCAGCCGAGACGCCGGTGATGTCGACAGTGACAATCGTTCCGCCCTGGTCGGCTTGCACCGACACCTTGATGGTCGGATGATCGGAGACTGTGGTGCTGAGGGCAGAGCGGGCAAGGTCGTGAGCCTCACAGCCAGTATTCGATTTGCCGGCGGTCTTGTCGGACGTCGAGTCCGATTTTCCAGAACCCGATTTGTTTGCGCAGTCGGATTTGCCGGAGCCGGGTACAGGTTTGCCGTCGGCGTCGAGACGCAAATGACAGCTCTTCTTACGACAGGTGCGTTCGGTGCCGACAGCGGCTCTGGCCAGTGCAGCGTCGGGAACGGTCATGCAATCTTCGGTGAAGTCGAGCGCGCGTTTCGAGACGAAAAGCGCAACAAGCGCGGCGACAACTCCGATTCCGATTTGCATCGGGTCACTCAATGACTTTTCGAAGTATTGAGCGATCGGTTGTGCCACGTACCAGGAGACGACGCCAGTCGCGATCACGGCAAGTGAACGCGCACCAGCAGTCTGAATTCGAGCTTTAAAGCAGGGGTTCATAAGTACTCCATCGGTTTGAGTTGAGGCTACGAAACGGTAGCCTTCCAGTACAAAGTCATCCTCGGACCCATAACAGGGCTTGAGGAAGAAAGCAGGATTTAAACGGGCTGAGAGTTAAGCGGCGGTGAGTTCCTGAAAAAATTAGGTTATGAAGACAAGAAAACCTAACCAATAAGCACTAAGTAGCTCAATCAAGAGCTCTAGAAATTTCCTTTATCAAAGTCATGACAGCCTATGTTTTTTATATACAATGGCAACACAGCCGGGATGCCAAGCGCTAACTCATGTTTAAATCGGGGGTATTTATGGGGCAGTGGATTCCACCTTCGATCGACTGAAACAACCGAAGACAGCGATTGTGTACGGATACTGAAGAGCCGCTTCCTTGCGAATGAAACCAATGATCTAGCGAGGTTCGCGCTACTTGCTCTTTCTGTTACCGAATCGCACCCGTTCAGTGTTACGAGCCGTTTACGCCGCACCAGATCAGGCTGCGCAGACACACAAATTCGGTCGTGTTTGCCAGTTTAAAAACATGTAGCTCTTTCCTTCCACAAGCGCAGAAGAAAATGATGGTGGTCCAATTTGTGCTCTTTAACATCGACCAATTCAGTTCCGTCACATGGGACCTCAACACCAGAAAACCGGCGGCGGCCAAACCTGCTAAACGTTAACTCCGATCGCTCGAAAATCTTCTTTCAAAGCCGCTGGTGTCGTGAACAGAATGGCGTGGAGACCGACTTCTCGAGCCGCGCTTATATTATCTTCCAGATCGTCGATAAAAACACAGCTACCAGGGGCGATACCACTTCTTGAAATAACTTCCTGATAAATGGCCAACTCGGGCTTCGTGCAACCGACTTCGTACGACAAGATCAATTCGCTGAAGTGCCGCGCCACATCGAACTCTCGCTGAATGTACGAGTAGTGACTTTCATTAGTGTTCGAAAGCAGATACAACCAGTAAGAATTCTTCAACTCCTTGAGCATCGCCGACATCTCTAGATTCTCACGGAATGTGGCGTTCCACAAAATTTCAAATTCCGCTTCATCAATGTCAGTGTTTAACGCAGTGTTCAGCTCTTTGAGAAACTCAACTGTTCCGACTCGGCCGGTTTCATATCCAAGCGATCCCAGATGTTTTAAAACCGGAGCGAAACCTTCCCGCTCCAGACCAGCTTTTCGGTAGAAACCTTCGCACACACTGGGCCATTCAAAATCGATCAGCACATGACCCATGTCAAAAGCGAGCAACTGTATCTCTTGCACGAAAACCTCACTCAAACAGATGCGCAAATTTTAACAGCTTCCGGTGTCTGGCAACTTGCCGATTAATCTCGCGTTTTGTTCTCACAGATCTTCGATAAGCTCTTGCTGTTTACCAGGTTTCAATACCTGTAGAAAGCCGGTTAACGAGCCGGTTCCATGCAAATTGCTAGATGCTCGAAATTAAAACGGCGACGATCTCTTTAAACCTTTCTGCTCAAATCGGCGCCTAGTGCGCTTCTTTGAGTCCGGGTTCTTTTTCGAAACGCGGCGATTGACCCTTGCGCATCAGATATAGTGCCCGCAGCGTAGTTTGAATGAAGAGGTTAGGAGTGTCTCGCGTCGGCATTTTGCCGGTGTCGGCAAACCATCGGGCGCGCCCTATCAAACCGTCGACTTGAGCGATACTATGACCGGCTCCGCCGAGTGCCTGACGTCCTGCCGGCGTGTTGAAATCGGTGACAAAATCCGAAACCATTCGACGCGAGTCCGGCGACAGCGGCTTGCCTGAAAACTGACCGATCAAGCGGTCATTAAGTAGCGACACGATGCTGGCTGTTTTACCCCAGGTCGGCACATAGTCGGATTTGTATTTAGCGGGCGGCATGGCGGCGTCGAAATCGATATTACTCAGCTTCTTTCCAGGCCCCATCAGCATGTTGTGAGCGTGGCTGTCCCATTCCTGCATCAGCATGCGTTCCACCCAGAGTTTTTCATACTGATTAAACAGAAATGGATCTTTGCTCAGTGAACGGGCCGCGGCGCGGTCGGTCACCATGCCTTCTCGCGCCATAGACATCGATCGCAAGCCATCCTCCAGCGAACCGCCTCTCAGCTCCTGGATATAGCCAGGTCTTTTTTGACTGTTGATGGACGCTTCGGCTTCGACAATGGTTCTAGATTCGGTGCCCGGTTTCAAAGCCCGATGGAGTCGATAATCGAGCATTTCATTGGCAAAACGAGCGCGCATCTCAGGTGTTTCAGTCAGTCGAAAAATGACTTGCTTGACGTCGCCGCTTGGAACCTTAACCTCACCCAGAAAAGCAATATCGTTGAGCTGTCTCTTGACGGTCAATGGCGATGACTTCAGTTCAATCTGCCTGATATCATGAGTGTTGAATTTGGTAACCACATCCGGAATCGGAGCTTTGGTATCAAATACGGTGTGCGCGTCGTGATTCTCGATACGCAAAGACTTTGCTCGATCGAGGGCGCCAATACTGGCGGCGCTGGCAGTGACCGCACTCGACAGCCCGCTGCGATAAAGTACTTTGGAAAGATCGAAACTCTCACCATTTTTGCTCTGCCTGGACACTTCCTCGGAGGCGCCAGTAGCGGCGCCGAATATGGCGCCACTTGCCACTGTCGGCAGTGCCGGGTTGCGATAAAACGCTCCTTTGGTTGCGTAGTTGAGTTTGCCTACGGTAAACTCGGTCCCTCCGAAAAGAACGGCATCCAAAGCCAACGCGCGTGGATTGGCCGCTTCATGTATGGTGTTGAGAACTGCTCTTTGACCTGACACCTCACCAGTTCTTGGATCGATCCAGTTTTGGCGCGTCAAGGCGGTTTGCGCGCTTCTATCTACAAAGCCCATAGCCATGCCCTTCATGGCTGGTGAGCCGTTAATCGCCGACATACCCTTGAGCGTGCCTTTCAGGGCCAGTCCTTTAGCGCCGCCGAGCAGCCCGTCACCAATCTGTGTCTGAATAGAGTCTTCCGGTCGTGCTTCATTAAGCGCGTACATGCCGACCGTCAGCGAAACCGCGCCTTTGCGGCTGAGAAACAAAGGCACTGCCATAGCAAACATTTTCGAGTACTTCTCGAAATCAGTGTGGCTTTGCGACTCTTGCTCGGTTTCGCCAAGCGTCAGTTGAGCCAACATGCTGGTTGCGCCGTGCGCGGCATGATCCAGATACGAGCGCGGTTGCTGGCCGGACGATTCGAAAGTAGGCGAATTGGTTGTGCTGCCAATGGTTAAATTAGCCTGCACCACTTCTTCCCACGTCTTATCGCGCGGTTCAGTCTTCGCCAATTTTTCGTGGATGCCGTCCACACTGTCCTCGACATGCGGTTTTTGCGTCACGTGCCTGATAGCGGCTTAGCTTCACGGTCACTTGATTGATATACCCAATCCGCTATGTCGATCCCGATTTTTAAGGCAAAAATCCAGGCAAAATGCCAATAAACTAGAAATGTGAGTGTGGCTCACACTTTTTGCCCGATTTTGGTGCGCCACACTCACATCATCGTCTACGTGCCGGTCCGCGAGCAAAATTCATTCCCAAAAAGCGCGGACACCAACCAACTACAACATATCGTATAAACAAACCAAAGAAGAAAACGCGAGACGCCGCTGCTAGCCCTGGTCTTTCGACCTTGGTTAACAGCGACGTTCGCGTCCTTCCGAGGAAGCTGATGCAGCACCAGCTATGATGGCACTACATCAGGCATCCTCTCCCGCTTCAGGCGGTCTTGCGACGATTGCGTCCCTTGCGACCACGGCCCTTGGGGGCCGGAGCCTTCGGAGCGGGGGTCGGGGTGACCTCCGGCTCGTCGACTTCGATGTCGATCGTCTTGTCGCTCGTGTCGACCTTCGTGGTGGCCACGATGCCGTGGTCACTGTGGGCCTTGACGATTGCCGCGTTGTACTTGCCGCCGAACAACGTCGTGTCGGCGGTGTGCATGGCGCGCAGCATGTCGACGAAGCGGACCGTGTGCGCCGGCACGAGTGCCAGAGCCGCCAGGTACAGCTTCGCGAAGTCCGAGACACCGTCAACGATGGTCTTGCTTTCGCCGACCGCGCTGACGATCATGGCTTCCAGCAGGTCGGCATGGGCGCCGCCGCTGATCAGACCATCGTCGTGAACTTGACCCGTACGATCCTTCGGGGTCTTCTTGTTGTTGCGCTGGATACGGATGCCGTTCGGCGGCAACGCGTAACCGCCGATGATGCGGCGATGCGCCTGAATCTGCGCGACCGTCAACTCGTTGCCGAGCTGCTTGCCGTACAGAGCGCCCCAGAGGTATTCCATGCACAGCTGCCCGAGCACATCGCCCGTGCTTTCGTGCATCGCACCACCTTCGGAACCAGGCAGATCCTTGCCCGGGCACTGAAGGAAGACCACGTGGTGGCCGTTCTCATGCCACTCGACGCCGAGGTCCCACGAGATGTTGACCGCCAGACCGCCACGACGATTACCCGAGCCCACACCCATGTGGATCTCGTAATTCTCGCCGTCGAAGTAGGCGTTGTCCTGCACGTCCGGGTCATCGATGAAGACCTTGATCGGGCGGTCCTGCTTCTTCATGCCCAGCGACTCGAGCAGCTCGTACTGAGCCCGCAGAGCCACGTAGGTGACCACGGCAGAGAACTTGGAGCTCTCCTTATCGTGGTCGAAGTTGAAGGAACCGTCGTCCTTGGCCTTCACCGCAACCCACTTGCCACCCTCGCGAACGAGGATTTCGAAGCGATGGTCGGCGAGCACCTTCGGGTCCTTGAGGGACTCGATGTAGTGATCGACTACCTGCCCCGGGATGGGCTTCTTCGGGTCGGGGATGGAAAGAAAGGTCTTGACCGGGATGCGCTTGAGCACATCCTGAGCCGAAGACGCGACGCTGGTGTGAATCAGGCTCTGCTCGTAAACGACCTCGCCGGTCTTGGCGAGAACGAGATAGAGCATGGCGTGACGCGGGGTCTGGTTGACCAGCTTCACTTCGTACACGAAGCCGAACTTGCCTTCGTGCTCCGACAGAACCAGGCGACTGGTACCGACGGCGGTATCAACCGCGAGCTTCTTCTTGCAGACGTCGATTGCGGCTTCGCCGGTCAGGATGTCCTTGGGCAGGGCGCTGGGGCGACGACCGAACTTGACGGTGTTGGTGACGTTGATGACCTTGCCGGCAGCGTCCATCGAGACGTGCACGAAACCACCGCGAACCGGGATGTCATGCTCGCCGATCTTGATGACCTGAGCCATCTCGACGCGGTTGAGCTGGGTGGCGCCGAAATCGAAGCGGTCGGTGCGACCGTCGATCAGGTTGACGTTGCGGAGGCCGAGTGCCGTGCTGATGGTGGGCGTGGCGAGGAACTGCTTGGCGTGAGCGACGGGGTCGCCCGCGAAAGGCAGGTTGGCGAGGCCAGTGGCCGAACCGGACATCAGTGAGCGAACGCGACCTTCGCGACCGAAGCTGGCTTCGACCGAGGTATCGATTCGCTTGACGGCGTTCTGGTAGAACGACATCGGGGCTTGCACGCTGGTGCCGGCCGTGAGGGAACGAACGTTGAGTTTGGTGTTCTTGCGCATAGTTAACTCCAGTCTGTGTTTTGACACTCGGCTGTGGAAAACAGTCGGTGTCGGGTTAAAACAAAAATGTCGAGTCGAATGCGCTCTTGCGGAGCCAAACGAACTCTACGACTTTCACCAACGCCCAAAACAAAACCAGGGTTCAATCACAAGCCAGTGTTTATCAGCGGGATGCAAATGCGATCCGTACGAGGCGTTTAATGCCTGGTGCTGTTACTGAATGCTTGTTTTGTTGCCTTGAGTTTTAGAAGGGAGATGGATGTATATAGAGGCTATATTTCCAGAACGATAAAAAGCAATGCCAAATCAAGCGTCGCGCGGTTTTCAAGAAATCGGACACTTAACTTCCAGTACTGCAGAAGTTGAATATTTGGCTGTCGACAAACCTCGCGTGGTTAACGCAAACCTCCTCTTTACAACTATCAAATGCTGGCCACGCTACCACTCGCGCAGGTTTCTGAGAGGAAATTCATTCGCTAGCATAACTGCGCTAAGCGATATCGGAGACTAAATACCAGAATTTAAGTTCAGTTATATCTAAAACTGAACGTAATAACGACGTTTTTAGTCCGATCTCATAAACGGTCAACCCTCACACAGACAGGGTTTACAGCCTCAAAACCATGAGGCGCCTCTAATATAACGAGACAACTAAACAATCCTTGCTTGACAAGTGTTCAATTCCATAGGGTGTAGGGACTATTTATCTCTTTTCCAACCCAGGAAATCTCCGCCAGCAAGCTCCAAACATCGTTTCCGGCACCGCTACCTTTCCAACCCCAAGAGTTTCGACTCCTGGTGTTAGTCCGCGTTAGTTCTGGAAACGATTGCTCAAGCTTGCCGGTTGAGGTCAGTAGGTCAAAAACCTGCGCCAGGCCACTTCATCCTAGGTCCGCCATTCCACCGGCGTCCCCTAACAAATCTGAGAAGGTAACAAAACAGGATGCAGAAACTCCAATTCAAGTCCGGACACACCTCGTGCCCGGCGTGTTCTCTCTTGGGAAAACCTCAAGAGCCGTATATGGCAGTACCCACGGTCGACGACCGCGTGTTTTGCTACGCTTGTAACCACGTTACCTCGGGGATTCTCGAGCGTAACCGCTTCCGAATCTTCTCCACCATCCAGTCGCTGCCGAAACCGGTTCTCGACCTCGTCATGGCTCTCACTTCGGTGGACGTGACAAACGGCGGCCCGGTCGCTCCGACCTATTCGATCATCGACGCAGTTCAGAAGGGCCTCGGCTTTTCCGATCCGATGACCGAAGGTGACCTGCAGCGCGCAGCCGGTGCGGTTGCTTGTGGCAATGCCGACCATCTCATCGACGAGGCGGACCGGCTCACCATCAAGCTCGCTCACGGCTCGCACAACTTCCACACTGTCGACATCTCCTTCAAGACCAGCACCCTCGCGGTCGCGGCTCTGTCGGATGTCGATGACACGGCGCGTGCATCTGCGCTGTGCGACCGGCTTTCCGGACCTGAAGCGAAGGCGCTCCTCGAACTTGCTCGCCGGGGTTATGCCCCTGGTAGCTTCGACGTGGACTCTTCGATGAGGTTCGTGCATTTGTCCAACGGAACGGCGCGTGAAGGTATCACGGTCGACATCCGCTGGATTCCTTAACCAATTCAACCTGCCAGGTCTCCCGCGAGGGCGACCGTTCGTAGAAGGGTTAACCGTCATCAACAAGAACCAGCGACGGCATCCGGGCGAGTGAAACATCATCGCCCGGGTGCACCGGTCTTACTTGATACGACGGCTCCTTACTGCTGGCTCGGCGACGACCTCGGTCGACGCTGAAAACCATAGGAGCAATTTGACATGAAAACCAAGAAGAAAAAGGTGTTCTTCGATCTCTGGAAAACACTGGTTACCTCGCATTGCAAGGAACCGGTGTGGAATCTCCAGCGGGCGATTGGGCACAACCTTTTTTCCCCGGACGATGGGGGTGACGAAGTTTTTGAGCCGGATGACCAGTTCCTCCGGTTCTGTCTTACAACTCCGATTTCCGATCGCGATGCCTTCGTTTATGAGGCGGCTCGGCGCTTTGGCCGGACCACTCCGACGTCGACAGCGCTGCGGGAATTCGAGTCGATTCTACGCGGAGAATCAGGCTGCGTTGCGCGCTTCGAAGACGTCAATGCGACGCTCATCGGACTGCAAGAGCGCGGCTATGAAATCGGCGTGATCAGCAACCTGTGGCCGTTCCCGGCTGAGCGGATCTTCGACGTCAACGGGCTGGGCGCGTTCTTCGACAGGAAGAATCGCATCTACTCCTACGAAGTCCAGCACCGCAAGCCGGAACCACAAATCTTCGAAGCCGCGTGCCGAGCGATCGGTGCCGACCCGAAGGACTGCTTGATGATCGGCGACAACCTCGAAGCCGATGTTATCGGAGCACAGAGAATCGGAATGCATGCAGCGTTGATCGACCGTCCCGGCGATTTCGCTGAAGGCAGCTTGCCCGCTGGTGCACACCACCTGCGGTCCCTCACGGAGATTCTCGACATCCTCGATAAAGAGGAGCAGCAGGGCTAGCGACATCCCGTCGCAATGCAGCTACCTCATCGCAGGACTGACACACCGCCTCGAGCTGTACGGCTCAGGACGGAAGTCTGTTACCTAACATCAAGCCAGCGACTGGCGGCACCCGCTGTCAGTTGCCAAACTGTTGGAGAAACTAACATGATCACAGAGCTTGCATATTCCGCGGGCCACGGTTTCCTCCCCGAGTCCGTCATGGACTTTATGGGACAGTGGACCAGAGCGGCTGCCCGTCTCAAGACGCAGCCCAAGTTCTTTCGTGTCGAGGAACAGTCGACCGCCGACATGCGGTGCACGACTGAAGCCGAGAGCGACATCGGAAACGGACGCCTCTTCGGAAGCGGCTCGGACTCCGGTGGCGACAAGATCGCGCTGACGATGGTCAAGAAGTGTCACACGACACCGACTGGCATCGACCGGCTGATCGCGGCTGTCACTGATCCGACCAGCGGTCGCAAGGTGCGCGCCACCTACGCCGGTCTCAAGGATCGCTGGGCAATCACTTCGCAGCGTGTCGTGCTCGAGGGCGCGCGCTGGGAAGACGTCGTTCGCGCGTGCATGCCGGACGCTCAGCAACTCGACGAAGTCGGTATTTTTTTCAAAGACCCCGTGCGTACGCACAAACACCTCAGCCGCGGCCACCTGATCGGCAACAACTTCATCATCAAAGTGATGGTGGCGGGCATGTCGGCTAGCCAGTTGGAAGAGTACGTGGCTCCCCGAGTCGCACACCTGACTCGCGGCGGCCGCATCATCATCCCCAACGCCTTCGGACGGCAGCGTCTCGGCAAGCGTCAGAACCTCTTCGGTGTCGGACACGACTTCATCGTGCACGGTCCCGAAGTCGGCATCAAGCGCTTCCTGACCGAAACCTCGCCCAACGAGAGCCCCTGGGCAGCCGAAGTTCGTGGAAAGCTGCTTGCCGAATGGGAAGCGGCCGAAGTGAAGGCAGCTGCCAACGGCAACACCGTCGCTCAGCAGATCATGCATCTGCAGGGTATGCGGGAGATTCTGGAACAGGGCGGTCCCGACCGCGCTCCGTTCAAGAAGCTCAACATGACGATCGAACACCGCATCGTCTGCCAGCTGCTCAAGACGCTGGACTACGAGAAGACGCTGCGGGCCCTCTACGAGGACTTCTCCTTGTGGACGGGTGCGTATCAGGGCTACTGGTTCAACCAGGTGCTCGCGGCTGCCCTGACCGGCGAAATCACGCTGGACAATCAGGACGACCCGGAAGCTCGGATCCCGTTGTACATGGACGAACAGCGCTCGCTGCGGTTCTACCGCCGCTTCGCGCCGGAAGCCGTGCAGACGCAGATCGATCCCCTGGTTCGCGAGCTGTTCCTCACCCCGCAGCACAAGCACGACCGTGGTCCCCGTCGCCCCCTGTTCGTTCCCGTTGGGGGGCTGTGCTACGACTGCGAAGACGGAGCCGTCAACATGGGCTTCAGTCTGCCGAAGGGTGCTTACGCCACCACGTTCCTCGGCATCCTGTTCGCCGTGGAAGGTGACCAGGAGGCACCTCCGACCGCGCTACTGAAGGAGTAACCGGCGAACGTCGCAGAGGGGCTAACGCTCCCACCTGCGACCACTAGCCAGCCTTCAGTCAACCACCCACATCGTCAGCGCATCGCTGTCGGTGTGAACGCGTCTTGGCGGGGGCACTAAACAAACGGCATACGACATGCCGATGTGCCCCCGCCCGACGTGGAGTCGACCTGCGTAGCCACCGTGGAATGTGATTCCGCGCTGGTTTCGTTCCAAACCATCAAGAAAATTTGGAGTGCATGTGATGAGGACTTTCTTGGACCTCCCCGGTAGCAATGGCAAGATCAAGCGCGTCAGCAACCGCATCAACGGCGACGATCGCCGGCGGACCAGCGACGACGAGGGGTCTTTCGACGCCCGCGAACCGCACGACCCCCGCAAGGCCCGACGCGAGTCGCGTGTCATGATGCGGCGGATCGTGACCGGGGATGACCTGGTGGACTTCCAGCTCGACGACTAGAGCGCAGTCCACCGAGCCTATCGTCAACTCATTAGGAGAACAGTTCGACTACAACAAACTCATTTGACGTCAAGCACCAAATCCGGTGTCAAATAGAGTGCGCAGTAAAAATCCGATTTTGCAGCTTGAGCGAAATCGGTTCAGATAAAGGAGACCTCTTGAACCCCCGGGTTCTTGAGGTTTCCCCTTTGGATTTGTTCTACTATCTTTATTCGTACTAGCACATAGTTTATTTAAAAACAAAACCAATCAAGCGATCGGAAATAGTGATTTCGCCGATTAAGGCGTTCCACTCTCGACCGCCGGTAAGCTTATCGGCACTGGCTTGCACACCGTTGTTGGTCGATGCACAATGTTCAAACAAGCGCTGAGCAACAACCTTGTCCCAGTGCGCCGGAGCCGCCACCGTCCATTTTTACTGATGCCGGCACAGTTAGAACCAGTATGGGACCATCGTTACTTTTGGGCGTCAAGCAAACGTTTAACTGTCTCAGTCATGACCGCGGCGCCGATCGGCAGCGCCGCTTCGTCGATGTCGAAATTGGCGGTATGTTGTATGCGGCGGTCGTTGCGCAATGCGGCGCCCAGAAGAAGAAAGCCTCCGGGAGCGACTTTGGTGAAGTCGGCGAAGTTTCCAACCCAAGTTTTTCGAGTTACTCGCGCCACATTTTCTTCGCCGAGGATCGCACAAGCGGATTCATAAAGCGTCTGTGTGACCTGCTCCTGGCGCGCCAGCAAGTCCTCGTCCTGTTCTCTTGTGATAGTGAACAAATTTTCGCCCAGCACTTTTGCAGCCGCCTGATTGAGCAGCTCCATTGATTTCTCGGCGACATCGACGCCTGGATAGGAAATATTTCCGCGCACGACCAGTCCTTTGTTGGTGGCGCCGCTGGTGCAACGCAGTTCGGTCAGATCGAGGTGTCCACGCAATCCATGAATTTCTTCAGAGATTTCGTAGATGCTGTCAATCAACCTGCCACCGGTCCGAACAAAGTCGAGCGAACAATCACTATGATTGGCGATTTCGAAAGAGAACACCAGTCCCTGAGCCGGTTGCACGATTATGCCGACGCGGCCGCTGGGCATGGTGGCGTCGACGTGCATCCCGAGGATGGCGCTGACATCCTGCATGGCGCCCTGTTCTACCATCTTCTGAGAACCGCGCTCGCCTTCGTCCGACAATTCCTCAGCCGGCTGCATGACCACACGCACTCCGTCGTTTATGCCGCTCTCAGCAAGTTGCAACGCACTGCCAATCACGCAGGCCATATGAACATCGTGCCCGCAAGCATGCATGACTCCCGCTGTTTTTGAGCAGTACGTCACTTGATTGAACTCGTTCAACGGCAGAGCGTCCATGTCAGCACGGATAGCAATTCGAGGACCGGAGCCAAGATCGGCAATTAAACCGGTAGTGGCCAGTCCGGCAGTGACCTTATAACCGGCACCGGAAAGCAGCTGTTCAAGCCGTTTTGCAGTTGCAGTTTCTTTGTACGCCAGCTCGGGCAGAGCGTGTAATTCTCGGCGCAGCTCGATCAGATTAACCATCAATTATATACGGTTCCAAAATTGACATTTTAAGAGTATACCGGGCGGCGCCACACTTCGCGCAAATTGCGCCAGCATCCAATTTTGGCGTTCCTGACCTTCGCGCGAATCTTGATTGCATAAAATAACTCAAGCACTTGTTATTCAGTCTCTTAAGAGTTTGCCTTTGTTTACTGACAAAACTAAGCTCAATTCATATTCACTGAAACAACCCTTGATCAACGCAAACACAAAAACACTCCTCAAGACATAAACACAATTCCGCGCGGCACCACATGCAATGGCATGTTCTATTGCACCGCCCGGGCACATCTCCTGACATGATATGAACCTCTTGACCAATTCCATAGGTCAGACTGAGGGCGCGATTCTCACCGTTCTGGTGGTCGTCGTCGTCATCTGCTGCCTTCTTTATTTCGGCCGCATGCAAGAGAAAAAGGACCTCGCCGCGAAGTCTGATTCTCCTGCCAACAAGCCGAATCACGGAAAACCCTGGACGCTGCGCAGCGGATTTGGCGACCGCCCCACCGACGATCACTTCGATCAATCGGAACCGGCGAACGGCAAAACAAGCGACGCCACCGTCAAATCGACCGCCAGCAACGGAGACGATTGGACCGCAAATGAGATGCCCGTGCATCAACGTCCGGGCTGGCAGCAAGCCGTTCGCGACGTCAAAAAACTGATCGTTGACTGCCAGCGCCAGCTCAACACCCACCAACATGCCGAGCTGAAAGACACGTCCACACGCGCCCTTCAAATCTGCATGACAAGACTGTCACCCGATCACTCGTTGACGGGTGTTTGTCTCGACTGGTTATCGTATGCCGAACAATGCCTGGGAAGCCATTACGATGCTCTTCTTCACCTCGAGTCGGCAGCGATGATTCTTTCCGAGTGGCCTTCTTACGACAAACATCGCCGCAACAACATGCTGCCGAGAATCGCAACATGCAGGCAGATGCTTGGTTTTGACCAGGAAGGCTAAACGACTAAATTGCGGTTATTCTAAATTATTACTCTATGAAGCCTATCCACAAACTGCGACTCCTCGCTATCGGCGCCGTTTTCGCGCTGCTCTGCTATCTGGCTTACGCCTTTGTCTTCAAGTCGTTTGCCATCTCGCTCACCGGCGGACTGGCTCTGGTAGTGCTCGGCGCACTTGCTGCCGCTGTGGTTCTCGATCTCGGCATCAGCGCCTTTCTCAACCGGCATTCCGGAAAAGCCAGCACCAAAACGGCTCCTCAGTGGTTGTCGCAACACACGTTGAAAAACGGCGTGCAGGTTCTGGTCAGCAAGATTGGCTCAGGACGGTCGGTGCGACGGGGCCGGCGGATTGTTTTGGAATATTCGGCGTATCACACTGTCGTTCGCCGTGCCACCTTATTCGATACCACTGCGGGGCGTGCGCCACTGGAGCTGACCTTCGGGGCCAAACACCGGCTCGGCGCATGGACTGAGGGTCTCGAGTTCCTCAAAGACGGCGCCAAGGTGCGATTGATCATTCCGCCCGCAGTTGGCTTCGGCTGGAACGGTAAAGGCCCACTCGTTCCACCGAACGCGACCTTGATCTTCGATGTCGAAGTCGTGCAGGTCAAATACAACGACTGAATCGTGTGCCGAGCCTCGGTTGTTGATTCCCCACAACCGAGGTCTCGACCGGATTCGCACTGCGAGCAGGCCCGACGAGGTGAGCTTTTCAGATCGCAAGAAAGAAAACCGAGTCGAGCATCCCGGCTCGACTCGGTTAAAACCAGGGTGTGATGCTGTTCTATCCGGCATCACTCTTTCAGCCGCCTTTTGCTACATGGACTAGTAACGATCACTAGCTGGAAAACCTTCCGTGTCCTCACCAGTCGCAGAATTTAACGGCGCTTTGGACTGAGCCATACCTACCTACGTCGCGCAAGCTAGTTCAGCTGGTATTGAAGCTTGGCTAAAGATCGGCGCTTTAGGTTTCAACATACAAGAATTCTAAGAAACGCGCGGATTCAGAGCAGAGAAGAGAATCGGAGATTACTAACCAGTTACGGCGTTTTGTATCTTGCCAAGTGAACTCGGTAGAGTCTGGCATCCCATTTTTTTAAATTCGCGTCGAGGTTTTGCGTTTAGACCAAGAAAATTTCCTTGCCCAATAGTGATCTAAAGGCACTTTTGAGTCTTCGCACACGCACGCGGATTCGTTCCATTCAGTGCGCCGGTCGATTGACCAGCGCGCTCGTATCAACGCGACCAGGTTGTTCACGACGAAAACGCTGTGCGGTTTCGTTCTGGATCACCACAAACTCTTGAGGAGGTTTAGCTTGAGCGCTAGAACATTTTCGCTATGGATGGAAATCCTCGACTACGGACGTTGGGCGCCCTCGCCTCACAACATCCAGTCGTGGCGCTTTCGGTTGGAGGAGGACAGCTCCTGCACCCTGCTTTACGATCCAAAACGGCTTCTGCCGGATACCGACCCGACGGGTCGCTTCTGCACAGCCGGCTTCGGACTGTTGATTGAGATGCTCGACATCGCCGCCGCTCCTCGTGGGCTGTCGGTGAAGGCTGAGTTTCTCACGCGCGAACTGGATGCCAAAAGCCCGCAGCTCATGCCCTTCGCGCGTCTGACCCTGGTGGAACGCCAGATTCCGGAGACGCTCGACCGCCAGCTTATTCTCGATCGGCGCACCTCGCGTCTGCCCTACGACGATGCTCCGGTATCGCGGGCGGTGCTCGAAGAACTGGCAACAATTGCCGACGGCTTCGGGCACAAGTTCGAGTTCTCGACCGATCCGAAGGAAGTGGCATGGACCGTGCGTCTCAACGCCGACACCATGTTCTTCGACATGTCGGATCCGATCGCACGCAACGAAGTCGGTGGCTGGATTCGTTTCAGCCGAGCGGAAGCGCGTCGTCGCGCCGACGGACTGGCTGCCTACGCGATGCACTTCCCGGGGCTGCTCATGCGGCTCTTCGTGCAGGCCAACTATCTGTTCCGCGTCCCCGGCATCTACCACGCAGTGCGCTGGTTCTACGAGCGCAGCATGCGGGGCACCAAGACTGTCGCCTGGCTCTCCGGACCATACGGCAACCACGACGAGTGGATCAACACCGGTCGCATGCTGGCCAGACTCTGGCTGACCATGACCAAACACGGGGTCTATCTGCACCCGTTCGGGTCCGTCATCACCAATGCCAAAGCGCACGCGCGCCTGGCCAAACACTTCGATGACGGCTCGCGTAAGCACGACCTGTGGCTGCTGCTTCGGCTCGGACACAGCGACGTGCCGCCCTCCGCTCACCGCCTCACTCTCGAGCAGTTGCTCGTTCGGTAGGCGATTTCTCGTTTAAAAAAACCAAAACACCAAAGGAGAACAGATGAAAGTGCGCAAGCATCTCATTTTTGCATTCGTCATCGCAGCAGCATTCGTGCGCCTGCTGCTCGAGAAGTCCGGTCTCGGATTCAAGCTGTTGTTCCTGCCCGGGACCAGCCCGCTGCGCGACCAGATCGGTAAGTGGAAGGCCTGGTACGCCTTCGAGAAAGCTCGTCGCGAGTGTCCGGCATACGAAGCGTTCTGCGCGAAGCACAACTGCGAGGTGACACTCGACGGCTGGACACCCAACTTCTCGCAAGTGGTGGCGATGGACAAGCCGAATTACATCAAGGCTTACGACATCGCCTCTCGCTGCCACGGCGGCAAGCTGCCCACGCGTGGTGCCGTGATCGACCAATCGTCCGGCTCGACGGGCAAGCCCACCAACTGGGTGCGCGGCTCTGCAGAACGCAAGGCTGTCGCACGCACGATCCAGCTCGCGCTGCGCGAGTTCGCCGGTCGCAAGAAGAAGATCCTCTTCGTCAACGCCTTTGCCCTCGGTCCATGGGCGACCGGCATGTGCGTCAGCTACTCGGTCTGCGACGAAACGCTTTTGATTTCGACCGGTCCGGACATCGACAAGATCATCGGCACGCTCGAGGACTTCGGCTCTGAGGGCTGGCTCTACGTGATCGCAGGCTATCCGCCCTTCCTCAAGATGCTGGCCGACTCCAAGAAGCTCGACTGGAAGAAATACCAGGCGCTCGGCTTCTACGGCGGCGAGGGCATGTCGGAAGGCATGCGCACGTATCTAATGGGCACGTTCCGCGAAGTCTACGGCGACTACGGCGCCTCCGACCTCGAGATCAACATCGCTGCCGAGAACGCCTTCACGGTCGCCGTGCGGCGTTTGATGGAACAGAATCCGGCTCTGCGTCGCCGCATCAACAGTGCGGTCTCCAAGCACAATGGTCTCAACCGGCTGGAAGACGCTCTTCCGCACATCTTCCAGTACAACCAGTTGGATTACCTGGTCGAGTCCAATGACGAAGGTGAGCTGATCATCACGCTCACGCGCTCGTCCAACGTGTCACCGCGCATCAAGTACAACATCCACGACAACGGTCATGTGATGACGTATGGCGAACTCTGCCAGATGCTCGACCAGGAAGGTGTGAGCGTTCGCACCTTGCCGCCGGCGATTGCCAACCTGCCTCTGATGTTCCACTACGGTCGCTCTGACCTGGCGGCATCCTGGTGGGGTTGCAAGATTCCACCGACCGACATGGAGAAGATCTGCTTCGAGATCGCAGAACTGTCCACGATCTTCAACTCGTTCCGCCTGATCACGCGGGAGAACGCCGAGCATAACAAGCTGCTCGAAATCGCCATCGAACTCGGTGACGGCCAGCCGATTCCGGCTAACGCGGCAGAACTGGAAGCGCAGGTGTTCCAGCTGCTCGAGCACCACAACCAGGACTTCCGCGAGTCCGCCCGCATCGCGGCGCAGAAGGGCATCATTCCGAAGGTCGTGTTCTACGGCTTCCGGCAGGGTCCGTTCGTCGGCTCGGACATCCGGCTGAAGAACAAGTACACGGAAGAAACGTCCGTAAAGTAACGAGCCTGGCTCTGCACGCCTGCTTGCGAAATTGAGCACACCACCCACGGTGGCACGACCGGCAGCTCGGGGAAGTAGCTTAGCAGCTGCTTGCCCGACTGCCGGTCACCACCACAGGCGTCGCAAAACCAACAGCCGCTCGCTCAAGTAAAAGCGAGCGGCTGCATTGAGGCGCCTTATCGCAACAAATGCGGAACCGAATCAAAATCCGGTTTCGCCTTTCGGTTTAGAACCAAAGGAACTAAATGACCGATATAACGAACAAACCGTTTCATCCACAGGTCAGCGCTCCGCTCCAGCGAGCGCGCCACCTGTTGTATTCGATTTCCGGCGGCAGCGCCCGTTCAGGCGACGTGACCGCGGCTCGTTTGACCACAGCACAGCGCCTCGCCTACTTCCAGTCGCCCGAGTTTCGCGACTGGGTTGCTTTCGAGAAGTCGCATGGCCGGCAGGTCTTCTGGCTCAAGGACGTCGACAAGACGCAGGCCGCCGGAGATATCTTCACGTTCTTCTTCCAGTGGCGCATCAAGAACAACCGGTTCACGAGCGGACAGCTGAAGGTGATCGCGGAGTATTTGCGCAATCGACAGGGCACCATCCGCAGTGCCGGCATCACCCTGACTCGCGCTATTTCCGGGCTGACCGGCTACATCCCGCCCTACGCAGAACTCTCGGCAGCAGCCGCACTTCGGCTCTGGCAGCAGAAAGAAGCGGGCGGCGAAGGCATTGGGCTGCTCGACTTCTGGTCCAACGTCTACTGGCCCTCACAAGCCGGCATGCCGCGGTCCGAGAAGGTCAGGCAAGTCAACGCGTTTGCGCCGACGTATGCGGAGCGCATCTATCCGGGCGTCAAGGAAGAAAACCACGCACTCACCGACGCCGGCGTCGAAGTCGTGATCGTCACCAACGGCGATCAGGAATTGGCGATTGCCGCCGCGCCGTATCTCGGCGTCAAGCCCGAGAACGTGGTCGGCTCGCACCTGATCTACGACGGCGATCACTCGACTGGCGAGAATCATTCGTACGAAGTACTCGCAGAAGAGTGGGCCGCCCGTCCGCAGCCCGGCAAGCCGCTGAGCTTCCACTACTGGATCTACACCAACCGCAAGCGCTGGGGTTGGGATCACCTGGACGAGCACGATATCGTCATCGGCGGTCGCGATGGTGACTCAGCTTCGTCCGACGGCGGCATGATGATCTTCCTGCCGCCGCCAGCGATCGGCAACTTTATGATCGACACTCCGGGTGAACCGGAACGTCTCAAGAAGTTCCATTCGGTGACGTCCAAGTATGGCTGGACCAAAGGACAGTTCTTCACCCTCGTCCAGAGCAATTCGCAACGCGGCTGGAAGCCCTGACCGACCAGGTTTCTGACCGCGCCAGTTGGAACTCCCGACCGCCGCCGCAAAAACAGACCCGCGACACCACGGATGGTGTCGCGGGTTCGCGGCAATCAGTTTCAGAACGCCTCACAGGTGTTGTGAAATTGTCGCCACCACAGATGGTGATTTGAGCGCTCTAACGCCTGCCTACCGCCCGGCAATGTGCGAACTAACGTTCCGGTGCTGTTTCCTTTTGCCGGATACTTGTTTTATGCTTCTATATAGTAAGAAGCCAAGAAGCGCGCACTGAGAGGGTCTTCGAGGGATGGTGGTAACGATGTGTGAGAAAAACCACATTAAA
>JADYXR010000074.1 GCA_021772095.1 Candidatus Obscuribacter sp.
AGTGTAAGATAGCTTTGCGGGGTGGAGCAGCCTGGTAGCTCGTTGGGCTCATAACCCAAAGGTCGTAAGTTCAAATCTTACCCCCGCAACCAATTAAAAGCCTAGAAGAACCGGCAGTTTCGAGAGAAGTGCCGGTTTTTTATTGGGGTAGGTAAAAAGTGCGCGCCTAACGCAATGCCTAGCGCAAAACGGATCAGAATGGTTGAGCGTCGCGAATGACCGTCAACGAGATTTGGCTATGGTTTGTCTGTCGCGAAATTAAGAACGCTGCGACAGCCTCCGCGCTCTCTCGCCTAACCCATTGCCTAACCCAAGCTTAATGCGATGCCGAATGCATGCCTGACCCTGTGCCTTACCCTCGATGAAGATCGAGCGCGCGCCACTATATATGGTGCCCGAGACTCAAGTCGGCGACAGCGCCTTCAGCATGCTGCCGAAGTCCGTGATATTATACGGTCTATGAAAGTTCGTCTGATTATATTAACGACCGTCAAAGCACTGCCAGCCAATAAAGGCTAGGAAGCAGCATCGTCGCGTATTAGGACTGGACTAAAAAATTTCGACTCCAACTTTGCCGACGAGCTGCTCTGAGAAGCATCCGCATTGACACGGCGAGAGGGAGAAAAATGGCTATCTGGTTCACGTCCGATCATCACTTCGGACATGCAAACATCATCAAGTACTGCGAGCGTCCGTTCAACTCGGTCGACCACATGAACGCGTCTATGATTGGCTCGTGGAATGGAGTTGTTGCGTCGGACGACACCGTATATTACTTGGGCGATTTTGCTATGCAACCACATTTAGTGGCAGACATTTTGCCCAAATTGAATGGCAAGAAGTTCCTCATCGCAGGAAATCATGATCGCTGTCATCCCAAGATTGGCAGCCCAGGTAAGTGGCTCCAGGCATACATAGATGCCGGGTTCGAGTCTGTGCAGATTGATCTGCAAATGGAAATTGCTGGCGAGATGGTCCTGTTGCACCACTTTCCATATCGTGCCGAAACAGAGCCAAAGCAGAAGTATTACGGTCAGCGCCCTGTCGATAGCGGTGGGTGGTTGATTCACGGCCACGTTCACCATCGATGGAAAGTTTCTGAACGGCAGATCAACGTCAGTGTTGAGAACTGGAACTTCGAACCAGTCGAACTAAAAACAATCGCAGCCATCATCGAGTCCGGTCCGCAGACGGCAGCTGAAACCCGCGCCTACGATTGACGCAGGCACATTTCCACTAAAGGGCGATTTTCTCGCGCGAGAAAATCGGCACAAACAGGAAACATCCGAATGCGCACTCACTATTAAGGCTCGGGTTCGCAAATTATCGAGAGCGAGGCTACACCGGAATAGTGTTTTCCATTGTGCGAGACTAGCGGGATTCCGTATGCAAGCGCTGTCGCAGCAATCCAGGCATCAGCGCAGGCGATGATTTTTCCGTTCTTCTTACCTTCAGCCATTACGCGTCCCCAAATTTTGCAAAGATTGGGATCAACCGGGCACACAACAAACTTTCGTAGATGCTCTTCTAGAGATGCGACTCGCTTTGCACCCCAATTTTTCTCTACGGACCAACGATAAAGTTCTGCTACCGTCATGAATGACACGACAAGCTGTCGGCCGCTTAAATGCGGCTCGTAGAGCCTTGCGCGCGTATCACCTTTGAAGACGAAGGAAACCACATCGGTGTCAACGACTAGTCGATCAGTCATGACGCGTTAGGAAGATCCTCTCGCCGCCAGCTCCGAACAGCATCTATGAATTCGTCTTCTTTCTCATCGTCAGGCCAAAAGTCTGCACGTAATTCATCAAACTTGACAGCAGATGGGACGACTTGTTCGGCGGCAAGGACATCCAGATCAATTTGATTGTCAAAGAAGGGATGAAACTCTTGCCCCCCTGCAAACTGTTCAGTATCAAGGATCTCAATGTCCTCAATACGGAAACTCTTTATCTCGTGGTCAACCTCGACCGTCTCACCGACAAGTTTCACACGCCGTGTCATAGCCGCTAGAACTGCTTCCTTTTGCTCTTCGCCAAACGTGCAGCGAATTGGTTTGCCTACGCCTGGATGAATTCTGCATGCATAACTAGTATCGCGGAAATCGCCCATCAATAGCAGACCTTCTATACCCGCTTTATTGATTACAGGTTCTTGGATGCGCGTAATTATTCGTTCATACACCTTGGGTGTGTATGTCGAGCGAATTGGCGCGGAGCTTTTGCCCTTCAACTCAAAGTCAATTGCATTTATTCCGAGTGAGAATAACTTGCCGCCTTCTCGAAGTGCTAGTAAGACTCCCTTATCAAATCCGTGCGGAAGCTGCGAGCTGTCCTCACCAACTTGCGAGATTCCTTGGACAAATGCCTCCAGCGACTTCTCGCCCAGCGCCTTTCTCGCCTCGGCACTGCTCTCATCAAACAGAGACAATTGTTCCGGAGTTCGTAGTGCTGTCTCTATCGGCAAGTCGCAAACAATCGAAAGACTTCCTGGACTGATAGCAACCACTTCAAGAGTACATGCTTCTTTTACGTCTTTAGGTATTGGGCCGGGCATCAGACTGAATGCTTCCCCTGACAAAATTCGGCCTATTCTGTGAACGGCAACTTGCAATTGTCCAGCAAAAAGCGTGAGCTGATCTAAGGGCAGCCGATGATTCTCTACCGCCGGACCAACTAAATGGATTGTGAGTGGCATTCTGAGTTTTTCGTCGCTCATTGTACTCACCTCCTACAAACTCTAAGTCCCCATGATTTTGTTCCATTTCTGGCTAAATACAAAACCCTGTGGGCTTTGAGGGATACGATGCTATACAAAGACTTTAACGCCATACAATTGTATGGTACCATATCTTGTCAAGAAAAGAACGGCAGCATCGACATTTTAACCTGTCTTGTCTTACCATCAGCATTGAACAGGAATTATGGTCCGCAGGTCAATTATCTTTCTCCGTCCGTGGGGTTAGATAAATGAGCAGTGAAAAGCAGGGACAAAGCCTTGGCCGGCAAGAAAAAGCAATTGAGCAATCCATTCTCCACTGGTGGTGGCGGTAACCACTTTGAGGCACACGTTCAGGCCTCATTCGTTGCTTTGATGCTGACGAATGGATTTGCGCCAACATTGCCATGCTGGCCGATTTTGAAAATTAAGCTACAAGGAAAGGCCGATGGGTATGACACGGACGACATGATTGTCTTTGTCGAAAAGATCGGGGGTGACCAGCGACGAAAACTGTTGGCTCAGATAAAGCATGCTGTTCCTATAACGTCTACGAATAAAGTGTTTGGTGAAGTCATTCATGCAGCTTGGAGCGATTTCAACAATCCAAAATTGTTCACGGAAGGTAGCGATGCGATTGCATTGATTACCGGACCATTAAGTAACACGGACATTAGTGGTGCCCGTGGGATCTTGGAATGGGCGAGACACACTAATAGCGCAGAAGAATTTCTGCGCATGGTTGATATGTCTAATCTG
>JADYXR010000075.1 GCA_021772095.1 Candidatus Obscuribacter sp.
TCTGATGTCAACGGTGGGGCGCACCGGGCTCGCTTGATACTGGGCTAAATTGCCTAGGAGCAAGAATCTCACGTCCTTCAGGACGGAGAGAACGTCAATCAAACCTAGCCATTGCAGTTAAAAAACACCAGCAATGTCGCTGCGCAAATAAGGAACTGCACGACCCAGAACATCGCCACCACCTGCCACTCCGGCACACCCTTATCGGCGAAAACCGCCTCGTAGTGGTGATGCAGCGGTGCCATGCGGAAGACGCGTTTGCCGTCGCCGGGAATTCGTTTTGTCAGCTTCGTGATTATCACTTTGTGGATCGGCATCTTCTCTTCACCTTCGAGCTTTTTCGTGAGCTTGAAAGTGACCACCTGAATAATTACCGACAGCGATTCCAGGATATATACAAGCGCTAGCGGCACAAACCAGATCACCAAACCACCGGCTACAACCAGAGCACCAATCAAACCGCCGATGAACAGACTGCCTGTGTCGCCCATAAAAATTTTGGCTGGGTTTCGATTGAACAAAAGAAATCCGCAAAGCGCTCCGGCAGCGCTTGCCGCGATCAGCGCGTAGCCAACTTGCCCGGTGGCGAACAACATGATCGCCAGCGAAGCGAACACCTGACTGGCTGTTCCGCCAGCCAGACCGTCCATGCCGTCATGTAAATTGAGTGAGTTCGCTGTTGCTACTATTAAAAACGAAGAGAGCGGAATAAAAATCAGCCACGGCGGAACCCAGACACTGAGCTGTTGTCCGGTTAGTCCACTCAATATAACGCTTGCATGTCCACCGAATATATCCATCAACTGACCGGCAAACGGAACCAGAATCATTTGATGCGAGCATTGCAAAAGCACGAGCCCAAGCAGCGCTCCGAGCATCACCTCGGCGCTGAAGCGAATATATCCGGAGATACCTTTATTGTTTTTCTGCGCGAATTTCGCGTAGTCATCAATGAAACCGATCATGCCGCACAGCACGGCGACTGCCAAAATCGCTGCCACGGGAATAATCAAACTGGTTTCTTTCAAGAAAAACCAGGAGCCTATGGACGCGATCGTGGCGACAATCGAAAAGACGACACCGCCCATCGTGGGCGTTTTAGCCTTGTGCGCGTGGCTTTGCGGGCCGTCCTCGCGCAGGAATTGTTCGACCTGTTTTTTCTTGAGCCACTGTATATAACTTGGATACAGCACGGCGCTAAAAAACAGCGACAAGAAACAAACAACAAGCATTTCAGCTTGGGATGACATTTGAAGCGGTTGTTGGGTCACAGTGACTTCAATCTAGAGGCGCAGGTAGTAACACCTACAGCTTAATCGAGATAGAAGCTTGTGACAATCTTACGTCGTTCTTTTGCGTAGGCGACCGACTCGAGCAGCGTGTGGCTCGTGTGGTAAAGGAAACAAATAATTTGTTGGCTCTTGTCGATGATCTCGTGGTTGCAAACTTTACTGGCGTCAGCAAGCGACATGGTGCGTCTTTCGGGATATTCGACGATATTCTTTATGCCTATTAAAAGGTCCTGGACTTCGCCTGGTTGCTGCGTGATTGTTTGCGGCAAAATCACGCTGACCCGGTCCGGATTAGCTCTTTGCGCGCCGCGGATGACGGCCATGTTGGTACCATTTGCGCCACCACTGGTGATCACCTGGTTGCCGGAAAGCACTAAGGCATAACTCAGCATCTCAACAAGTTGCTGATGTGTCAGTGGCAAATTTCTTGTGCCTATAATGGCAACCTTCCTCGGACCCGACTGTTGAATGATCAGCAGCTCCTGGGCAAGTTCATCGACGGTCGGAATGGTGAGAGATTCGGTCATTTCAGTGTTTTCCTTAGAAGGCGCTCCCAAGACTTTAATCTATTCTTTAGGACGCTGCTCTAGCTTACCGATCTTTGAAGCCGGGTCAATTCGGAACCGATAAGCTGTTTACAAGTTTTAATCAACATAACCTCAAAACGCCAAGAAAAATAAGTTAACCAAGTCCCAAACTGGGGAAATTGTCGCTCGAACCATAATTTTGTCTTCTAGCTCAAACACCGGTATATACAGTAGTCTTTACGAAGCTGATACAGACTGATTCTCAGCGCGCAAGTAAACGACCGGGTGAATAGCCCGGCTCATCCTCTTGCCGCTTTGTCGCGCTTTTCTGTCATAGATGGGACTATCCCGGAGCAGAGTTGTGTTACAAAATAGAAGGGATGATGGCTTGATATCACGCTTTCAGTAAGGTCGGGGAAACCAGATCTGCTGAATGGAAACGGTCAAAACCGGCTCAGCTGTGTAATCGATAGAGGTCATCCATGAACGAAACGACTGGAGTAGAGGTAGTATCCGCCATCATGGCGCCACAAATGCCACGCCACCAGGACATCCTGGCTCGCTTAAACAAGGAGCAGGCGCAAGCTGTGTCGCAAGGATGGGGTCCGTCTCTCATCGTCGCCGGCGCAGGCTCCGGTAAGACAACCGTGCTGACCAGGCGGGTTGCTTTCCTTATAAAGGAATTAGGGCAAGACGCTGATTCGATTATGGCGGTGACATTCACTAATAAAGCCGCCAAAGAAATGAAGACGCGGATTGAAACGATCATCGGCGATCGAACGCGTTTTCAATGGATAGGCACCTTCCATAGTATGTGTGCGCGATTGCTGCGGAAGTATGTGGAAGATTACAAAACCCCGGAAGGTTGGCAGTGGTCGAAGAATTTCGTCATCTATGACGAAACCGACAGCATGAACGTTTTGAAAGCTGAGATGAAAAAGCTCGGCTTCGATGACAAAGTATTTCCGCCGAAGGAAATTCGCGCCACCATCTCAGCGCTGAAAAACGATGGATACACTTACAACCTTTACGCCGCCGAAGCGGTTGCTTATCGCGAGCGAAAGATAGCCGAGATATTCGCTGTATATCAAAAAGGGTTGGCGACAAACAACGCGTTTGATTTTGATGATTTGATTCTTGTCTTCACTGATTTGATGAGAAGAAATCCGGCTGTCAGAGCCAGTCTCACAAGACGCTTCCAACATTTGATGATCGACGAGTTTCAAGACACTAACAAATCGCAGTACGAATTCGTGCGATTGCTTGGTGATGTTTTTTCCAGCCCTGAAGAAATTAGTGCCGGTCGCGGACGATCGCTTGCTGGTTTGACCGAGCAAGAAGTAAAAGATCAATGGCACGAAAGATCACTGATGGTTGTCGGTGATGTCGACCAATCGATCTACTCGTGGAGAAAGGCGGATTATCGAATCTTCCTTGGTTTCCAAAACGATTTTTCGAATTGCAACATGATCAAGCTCGAAGAAAATTATCGTTCGACCAGCACGATTCTCGATATCGCCAATAGTGTCATTCGAAATAACACAGAACGGATCGACAAAGAATTGCGATGCAATCGCGACGCGGGAGCGAAAGCCACTTATTACGAAGGCAGCGATCAGATCGACGAGGCATTTTATGTCGTCGAAGAATTGAAACGTTTAAAAGCCAGAGGGCGAGCCTATAACGACGCGACGATTTTGTATAGAACAAACGCGCAGTCGCGAGCGATAGAAGAAGTTTTGATTCGCAGCGGTGTGCCGTACACCGTAGTTGGTGGCACCAAGTTCTACGACCGCGCGGAAATCAAAGACATAATTGCGTATTTAAAACTGACGTTTAATCCAAAAGATGGTCAGTCATTCATGCGCGTAGTCAATCAACCAAGACGCGGCATCGGAAAAACATCGATGGAGCGGCTCACTGCATATGCTGACCAGCGCGGCTGTTCCGTAATTGAAGCGGCAGTGGAAGCGCAACGCATAGGCAACCTCTCGCCGAAGACAATGGCCGCACTTTCGCAATTCGCCAATTGCGTTTTCACACGCTGGCGCCCGCGCAGCGTGCCCGAACAACTTAATGAAGAAACCGGACAACCGATGGGATATAAAGATCCGATTTCCGGTTTGATCCAAATGATTCTCGATGACACCGGATACATGGACATGCTTGCCGAAGAGGCCATGAACTCCAAAGACGAGCTGGCCGTCGGCAGAATGGAAAACATTCGAGAATTGTTGTTGGTCGCCAAAGAATTCGAAGATGTTGCGGACACTCCGGATCTCGAAACATTCTTGACCAGAATTTCTCTTGTCAGCGATCTCGACAACGAGAAGCTCGAGAAAGAAGACAACTTGAAATTGATGACATTGCACTCGGCGAAGGGACTCGAATTTCCTGTCGTATTTTTGATGGGATTGGAAGAAGGAATTCTGCCGCACATGCGCTCGCTCGAATCGGACACGGCGATGGAAGAAGAACGCAGACTGATGTATGTCGGCGTCACCAGAGCAGAAGATCTTTTGTACATCACGCGCGCACGCAAACGTTCTTTTATCAACCGTCAGGCTGATGGATCTTCGGGATTCTCAGCACAGATGCTGCCGGCCAGCCGATTTCTCAGCGAGATCACGCCGGGATTATTGAGTGGTTTCTTCCCTGGTGCCAGTGGTGGCGCCGGTGGTGGCAACACCCGAGGCGGTGGCTATGACGACGAGAATCAAGAACACTGGGGCGGCGGCGGAAGCGGCTTCGCCAAGAAGCCGAGTCGCGAAGGTTACATCGATGACGACAGCTCGTCCAGTCGATCTGGTGGTGGCTACTATGATGGTGGCGGCTCCGACAAGTATGGTGACAACAGCGGTGGTGGCAACCGCACCGGCGGCGGCTACGGGAATTCAAACGGCGGTCGCAGCGGCTACGGTGGTGGCAACCAATATGGTGGCGGTCAGCGAACCGGTTCTGGTTCAGGCGGTTACGGCGGCGGACAGAGAACCGGTTCCGGCGCTGGCGGCGGCGCAAAACCAGCAGCAAGTGGTGCCGGCGGTGGCGCATCGCGCCAGGTCTATCGCAATGGTCAAAGAGTAGAAGGTTTAACCACAGGTCAAAGAAAGGAACCACCACGAACGTTTGCCAATCAGCATACGCCAGGACAATTTAAGCCGAGCATGTACGACAACACCGGTCGCCCCGGCGCCCCGGCAGAGCCAGAGTTCGAGCGCATGGTCGTAGGCGACGTTGTCCAACACGCAAAATTCGGCGTCGGCAAAGTCGAACAAGTAATTGGCGAAGGGAATAAGGAACTCTACGCCATCACCTTCGGTGAACCTGGAAAGAAGATACTCGATCCGAAATTTGCAAAACTGATCAAGCTGTCCCCTGAAGCTTGACCCACCGTATCATCAAAAGAGGGGCGCATTGCATGCGCCCCTCGATACCAACAAAAATTCTGTCCATAGCCATGTGAGTGAACAAGCAATGCGCCCTGTTAGCGCGACCGTTCACCAGGCCGAGGCACGCGCGTCTCTATTCAGAAACCCACTTGTCGATGCTTCTTGGCCACTCAGGAAGGATCTCCGAATCGGCGAAGAAAATTGAGATTTCTCGTTTGGCGCTTTCGGGACCGTCTGATCCGTGTACTACGTTGCGGCCGATATTGACAGCCAAGTCGCCTCTGATGCTTCCTGGGGCGGCGGCGTTGGGGTTGGTGGCGCCGATGACGTTTCTAGCCAGCGTGATTGCGCCGTTGCCTTCCCAGACCATGGCGACGATAGGACCGGATGTGATGAAGCTAACCAGTCCATCAAAAAATGGTTTTCCTTTGTGTTCGCCGTAGTGCTCCTGAGCTTTCTCGGGGGAGAGCTTCATGAGCTTCAGACCAACGAGCTTGAGACCGCGTTTTTCGAAACGACCGATGATTTCTCCGATCAATCCTCTTTCAACGCCGTCTGGCTTGATTGCGACAAAGGTTCTTTCTACTGACACCGTGACGTCCTCCATTAACGATACTGACAACGCACAAGCGAATGGTCGCGTGGTCGCCATTAGTCTCATACATTAGGAGACACTACAGGACAGCTTTATAAGTTTTGCAAACTTGGCAACCATCAAACATTACTGGAAGTAGTGAATTTCGTAGACAGAAGAGTAGTGAAAGGTTTTCAGGCTCAGCATCCGGTGACCGTCTCGGCAGGATTGACAAGCGGCTACCACGAATATGAACGGTTGAGAGAGAGCGCCGAACGCGGACTAGTTGTAGCAAAACGAAGAGGAAGGAACAGAACCGTTGCCACTCCAGTTTAGACAATTCAAAACCTCACACGGGGCGCATTTGGTGACATTGATCGTTAATCGATTTTGGGTCTGAATCCAGCATCGTGTAGTGCAGACGCGAGTTGATTCAACGCGGTCTCAATTGAGCCAAGTTTGGATTCCAGAACGCTTGCCGAAGGTTTAGCGATGCTTGGCGAACCGTTTTCCGTAAATCCTCCTGCGTCCGATTGATATCTAGCTGTGCCTTCCGACACGGACAGTTTTGATGACGCAGGTGTACGGGTCTGAGCTGTAGAGCCGGACCTTTTTGACTCAGCCTCGTCCTGTGCTAGCGCCGCCAGTACCCACTTCCTCAGCATTGGCATTACAGGCGTGTGGTTACGTTCAGCAGCCGCATAAATGCTCTGAATCTCCTCTTCACTAAATCGAATATTGAGCTTTTCACGCCGGGCAATGCGTTCTTGTGCCTCAATCTTTCGTTTCGCCGCTCGGGCTCTATTTTTTTCACTGAGTGGCTGACGTAGTGGTGACAAGTCATCATCATCGTCTTCTGAAGAATATATTCCATCATCATTACTCATAATAGTTAGCCTCTCTGCGATCTGCCTTTGTCGCACTCTGCATGTGGAAGACATAGTCATCGTCCTCTTGTTCTTCGATGCCGACAGCTATGACAACTCCCGCAGAAGTCTTGCCTACATACATCACTCGATCGTTGCCACGTTTGCTCGCGGTCATTTTGTACATAAAAGTAACTGGTGAGCCGACCACCTCATCCGCGTCAGCTCTGGAAAATCCCCATTTAAATGCAGATTCGCGAAATTTCACAGCAGTCACCAACGCACTTGACGATTGTATCCCGCCGGGATACACTCGTCAAGTACCGGGATACAAACAAGCCCAACGGAGCAGTTGGGTGCGGATTATTGCCGAGTTCGTCGACACTACCGGGATACAAAGGCTGCGCGTCAGTCCGATCGACTACCTAATCAGCCAGGTGAGAATGAGCGAGGTTTCGCGTGATCTCGTTATACACATTATCAACTTGCAAATCGTTGAGACAGGCAATCGTTCCAAGCGGACACTTCTTCTCGAAGCATGGCTGGCATGCGAGGTCGAGTGCGACTACAGAGGTGTGGAGTCCGGCAGGTCCATTGCGCTTCCAGGGAGTACTGCCGAAGACGCCAACGACATGTGGGATTCCTGTTGCTGCGGCCATATGCAGCGGACCCGTGTCGGCACCAACTACGATATCTGACACCATAAACAGTGCCGTCAGGTCTTTGAGGCTAGTCTTACCGGTGAGGTTGAGGATGCTGGTGCCGGTGTGGCTCTCGACCGTATTGGCAGGCGAGTTCGGATTTGAATTCGAACTTGAAACCGCATCATATATATAGGAATTCATTTCCACTTCTGAAGGACCGCCGACTAATACTATACGTACGTCAGGTAGTCGAACCAATTGCGATACCAGTGCGCTCCACTTCTCTTTCGGCCAGATCTTCGTAACCCACGTCGTGCCTGGGATCAAGACGATCTGAGTTTTCGAGGCGTCTTTGATTTGCCGAATTGATTCCAACGTATGTGGTGCTACAGGTGGTTGTGATATCACCCGTGATGCCCGCAGTTTCACACTACCGGCAGCACCAGTTCGCACACTGCCCGTGCCACCAGAAATTTTTGACTGCCCAAGGCTCCCACTATTTGCGATTGTAGTTTCCAACTTGGGCGAAACATCATCCCTTGCGGTAATACCAGGATTTGAATCGGCGTCCGAATGTAGCAAACTGGCCACGCGAGAAAACACTGTCGCATCCGGATCGGGCAGGACAAAATTCACTTCAGTTTGATCGTCGGACAAATTCAGTTTCGAATCATCACCGATTCTTAAGTAAAACTCAGCTAGATCTAAATTGTGATCGACGACATGCGTTTCGTTTGAAAAGTAATCGGCACCACGAAGCTTATGAGTCATCATCCATGGTGACAATTCTCGCGCTCCGGAAAAGCCGACTCGAACCGGTGCACCACTTAGAAACGCAATGACACCACTTTTGAACAAACCCTGGAAATCGATAGCAGCACTGAATTTCCGGCGTTTCAAATCATCCGTGAATTTGCGCAGCTCGCTTTCCGGAGACGACCAGCAAAGAGGATTTTTGAGTTCCTTAGCGATTAACTTTTTGGGAAACAGAATCACTTCGTCGACGGCGGGGTTGTTTTCCAATAGCTCCACGAATGGTGCCTCGACTACCCACGATAATTTCGCGTTTGGAAGTTTTTTCCTCAACAATGCAGCAGCAGGAATGGTGTGAACAACGTCGCCCAGAGCACTAAGTCTGATAAGGAGCACGCGTATATCGGCTGTTTCGGCTCTCACCTTAGTTACGATCCTTAACTTTTCGAATGTGATACCAGCCATCAGAATTGGTGCCGCACCACTGGTGGAGCGCATTTGCGAAGCTTGTGTAGGCGCGGCTTTTCATCGGCTCTAAAAATATATATCCAAAAGAGTAGTAAAAGATAGATCCTCGGGTACAATTACAGTGCCACCTACTGTGGTGGTGGTCGCATAATTCATTAGCCAAGGACACCTGGGTAAACCCGGGCGTCCGAAAGGGATGCTTGCTTACACAAGCCTCCAATGTACCAGAGACTCAGTATGTTCTGGGTCATGTGTTAGCCAAGATCCCACAAAACGAGGAGAGAACAATGGCAGTTAAGACGAAAGCCAAAGCAGGCGCAAAAAAACCCGCTCGCAAGGCAGTCAGCCCGAAGAAAAAAGCAGTAGCTCCAAAGGCTGCAGCTAAGAAATCACCTAAGGCCAAAGCCCCTAAGGCAAGAGCCGTACGTACCGTAGCTCGCGCAAAAACTGGAAGTGAAGACTTCACCAGCTTCAGCGGCAAATTCACCGTACGTCTTCCAAAATCACTGCACCAGGCTCTGGTAGATCGTGCAGAAAAAGAAGGCGTCAGCCTCAACCTTTTCGTCACCAATGCTCTGTCTCGCACAGTAGCAACACCTGGTAAGAAAAAGTAAGGCATTAAAAATCTTGTGCTGATAAGAGAGGGCAACATTGCCCTCTCTTTCTTTTGTTTTTGAAAACGATTCTTCTGCGGTGCCACCATTGTGCCACCAAAAAACGCCCGAATGCCACCACTTAACTATGGTTCGCGTTTAGACTTCAAGCTACCGAAATATCGAAATTGTTGTGTAGCAACATAATCAAAGTTCTGACTAAACATAAACTAGTTGTGTCACCAGTCAATGTTCTGATTCAACATAAACAAGCTCTGATTCGACCATACGAGGGTTTCAGCAACTCAATCAGGTCGTAAATCAATCATCAACGACAATCCAATCGACCGATCAATCAATCAGCCGATCAATCAAACCGATCAATCAATCAACCGATCAAAGTTCTGATTCCACGAATGGAGTGTTTGTTTCAATAAATCAAAAATTTGCATGTCTTCTAAAGTCTGCAAATACCGAAACAATGTTGAGTCGCAATCAAGCAAAAACGTTTATTGATAACATTCGCTAAAATTCTTTCGTCAATGACCAAAAGTTAATGAGCAAAACAACCCCGATGACATCTGCGCCAGCCGCCTAATGACCGAGCCTCCCAACCACCTGAGAAATCTATCATCCTGGAGACCGGCAACCTTACTTTTGCTGTCTTTAAGCAGTCAAGGGCAACAAGTTAGACTCTAGTCTAGTTACTACCCAGAGCCGAATCGGACATCCGTGTTAGTCTTCCGTTCGGCAGAGTCTAAGGAATACCGTACATGACACAACGCGTCCCGATTCTCAATCTCCGTGCGCAATACAATCAAGTCGGTCCAGCTATCGAGGAAGCAGTCCTCGGAGTATTGCGAAGCGGCAACTACATCTTAGGCGAACATGTAACTGAACTCGAAAAAGAAATTGCTGAAATCAGCGGTGCTAAATACGGAATTGGTGTCGCCAATGGTACTGACGCATTAGTTCTGGCAATCTGGGCAATGGACATCGGACCTGGCGACGAAGTCATCACCACACCGTTCACGTTTGCTGCAACGGTCGAGGCTATCGTCCTCCGCGGAGCCAAACCAGTATTTGTAGATATCGAACCGAATTCATTCAATATCGATCCACGATTGATTGAAAAAGCGATCACCAAGAAAACCAAAGCGATTCTCCCGGTACATTTGTATGGTCTACCATCAGACATGGACGCCATTATGGAAATCGCAAACCGCCATGGGCTGAAGGTTATCGAAGATAACGCCCAGGGTATCGGCGCAACTTATAAAGGTAAACCGACTGGCAGTTTCGGTGACGTCGCTTCAACGAGTTTCTACCCGACCAAAAATCTTGGCGCATGCGGCGATGCCGGAATGCTAGTCACCAACAATGAAGAAACTGCAAAACGCTTGCGCAGACTGAGAGCGCACGGAATGGACCGTCGCTATTTCCATGACGAACTCGGCGTCAACAGCAGACTCGATGAACTACAGGCAGTGGCATTGCGAGTTAAGGTTCCTTATCTCAAAGAATGGACCAAACGACGCGACGGTGTCGCCAGACTTTATTCATCAGCTCTGAAAGGCTGCCCTGGTATCACACTGCCGATGGTGACAACCGACGGACGTCATGCCACACCACAAGACCTGACACATGTATGGCACCAATACACAATCAGAGTTCACGCATCCAATATCAAAGATCCTGAAAACGCCGAACGCGAGAATTTGATCAAAGCGCTCGCCGAAAAAGGCATTGGCTCGATGTGTTATTACCCAGTGCCTCTGCACCTGCAAACTGCATTCAAAAAACTGAAATACAAAAAGGGTGATTTCCCAATTTCAGAAACAGTTGCAAAAGAAGTTCTGTCCTTGCCGATTTATCCGGAACTGAATACGGATGACATCATTTACGTGGCGAAGACATTGACCGACATCATGGCGAAAACCTCGACAGCAGTGGCTGTTCCTGTCGCCATCCCAACACTGTTGGGTTAATCAGACCGCAAATAAACGATGAAAAAAAACGGAACTATAGCCACAAACGCTTCGATCAGCGGCGCCGCCGAAATCGGAAAAAATGTGACTATTGAGGATTTTGTTGTCATTAAAGATGGTGCCAAAATCGCAGATGGTGTCACTATTCAAACTGGTGCCATCATCTACGAAAACGCCGTGATCGCAGAGAATTCGTTTATCGGTGCGCAATGCATTATCGGCGAACGGCTGCTGGGCTATCTCAAAGACGACAACTATGTGAATCCAGCGGTGACTCTCGGTGCCAACAGCATCATTCGCGCCGGCACCATTCTGTATGCCAATTGCTCGTTCGGTGCGAATTTCCAAACGGGGAATCGTGCTGTTATTCGCGAAGAAAGTCACTTCGGCGACAATTGTAGTTTCGGCACAATGTCGCAATCAGATGGTCAGATCAAAATCGGCGACAACTGCAGATTCCACAATAATGTTTTCATCGCCACATTTACGACCTGCGAAGACAACGTTCATTTCTATCCGATGTCTTGTACAACGGACAGTCTGCATCCTCCCTGCCAGATTGGCAGAGAAGGTCCCTATCTCGAATCCGGTGTAATTGTCGGAGCGCGAGTTTTGCTTCTGCCGCGCGTTCGAATCGGCAAAGGCGCGAGTGTCGCGGGCGGCTCGGTTGTTACTCACAACGTAGAACCGAATATGGTGGTCGCGGGCGCTCCTGCTAAACCAATCAAACAGAAAGATCAAATCCGCTGCCACATCGACGATCGTCCTGCTTATGAAGTAGCGATTGAGTCTTTGAAGAAGACCTGACCAGCGATGGAGAGAGCATGCAGGCTGTGACGAGCAGAGAGAGTTCTTCTGCAGTTGAAAACAATCGTGGTAAATCCTCGGTGCTTCCGCTGGTTCTGGTATCGCTGGTGGTGATTTCCACAGTTCTTGCATACTCGCCTGTTCTATTCGATTTTTTCCTTGGCGATGATTTCGTTCACCTGACGTGGTTGAAGGATGCAGTCAAGAATCCGGAATTGATCTGGCGAAACTTCCACAGCTCCTGGCTTGATGGAACAACTACGCGTTTCTATCGACCGTTGATTTCGGTGTTCATGGTCACGGATTATCTCGGCTGGGGCGCGAATGGTCTGGGCTTCCACATTACTAATGTGCTGTTTCACTTAACCGCGACGGTATTTCTGTTCTTTACTGCTCGAATCTTTTTAAATGATGCGCGCGGAGGTGTCGGCGACGACTTGGACGCTAATAGCGACGAGCCGGCAAACAAAGTATCCCAACTTCTTACCGCGTGGCTTTATCCACTCAGCGCTTCTTTGATTTTCGGTCTTTATCCTCTGCACACAGAAGCCGTCTCCTGGATTACCGGACGCGTAGATGCCGTTGTCACCGCATTCTACGTAGCCGCGTTTTATTTCTATTTGCGCTGGCGCAAAGGCGGCGGCGCGCCGTGGTTGATTGCCACGATGACCGCGTTTGCACTTGGTTTATTGTCGAAGGAAATGGCGCTGACACTGCCCCCGGCGTTCATGTTGTACGAGGCGATCCTGGGTCCGAACGCCCTATTAAAGGATCGCAATTCAAAACTAAACGCAAGCTCACTATTCAAAAGTTTGCTGAACATCGTCAAACCATCCGCGATATTCTGGCTCATGGTCGTCGTTTACTTCGGTGTTCGTCGTTACGCACTGGGAACCTTCGTTGGCGGTTACGACGACTCACTGTTCTTCATCGCTGATGTAAAACACTTCCTGCTTAGCTGGCTCCATGGGCTGCGCATGTTCCTCATTCCACTCAATAAAGGATTGATGGATGCGCATCACATAATCACCAGAGGCTGGGAAATTTCTCTTGCACTGACATCGGTTCTAATTGCCGTAAATATGTTTTTGGAAAAACGGTTGTTCCGCCTGTTCCTATTCAATGGAATCTTTCTCGCATTTTGTTTCGCACCAGTCTATAAAATCTTTTCGATTGCTGACGACCTGCAGGGCGCACGGCTGGCGCACGTAGCCACTGTTGCATTGAGTCTGATTTTTGCGATGGCGTTCATTGTTCCGCAACGAAAGAAAAACGCATCCGGTAGTTTGAATTCAACGTCAACGAATTCAACGTCAACGAATTCGACGTCAACGAATTCGACATCAACGAATTTCGACGACCCGAACTTCGATAACACAAATTTGGTCCAAACAAATTCTACTTCAACAACGCCTGGCGGAAATTCCAAGCCAACAGATTCAATTCGAACTAACGCTCCAGTCTCCAAAATACTTAACTCGGCGCCGCTGAGAGCTACTGTCTGTGCGATTTTCGCGACGACCTGTTTCGCGGCACTCTGGACGAACAATCAAGCCTGGTCAAGAGCAGGTCACGAATCGAACGCGATTAGAGCAGGGTTGTCCAAGCTCTACAAAGAAATCGACGGCGATCCACAAGTGTTGCTTCTCGGACTCCCCGATAACTTTGATGGCGCGTACGTGAGCCGCAATGCGCTCCACGGAATGACCAAAACCCCGCAGCTGGAGCGCGATATCTTCAATTGCTTGAACCTCGACAAATACGAACAAATTACACCGTTTGCATATTTCAAAGAATCACTTTTCGAGGCTGGTAATAAAGTTCGAATTTATTTCTGGGACAGCGACAGGCAGAATTTCACACCGCTTGTGCTCGACCGAGATCAGTCAGCCAAAACGGCGTGGACTAAAAACGAACTCAAAGATTTGGTTTCGATAAAATCAGGAACGTCGACTTGGAACCCTGATGGTTCGCTGGTAATTCAAGGCGATAACTCGAAAAACGGCAGACCGGAATTGACGCTTAACTTCGGCAAACGAAGCACATTCGATCTGGATTTCGTAGCAGTTTCAGTTCGCAACCTTGATACCACAGGTGGTTCCGCTTCGAGTCTTACATCGGAAGGCGCCGACCTTTTATATACCAACGACATTCGTCCAGAAGTTAGTTTGCCAAATAGAACGCACGCTGAAATTGATCCGAAAGCACAATCCCAGACGCTGATTCTGCCGCTCCGCGGCTTGCCTGAATGGGCACTGGGCGGAAAAAGTCACGAGCTGATTTTGAAATTGCCTCACAACACCAACCTGGCGATTGATTCAATCGAACTAGTCAAAGCGCAACAACTAATTCCGAAAATTACGTTCAAGAACTCCGGGTTTCTTGGCACGAAAGGATATCTGCATCTGTCGACAAAAGATCACAACACAGAGATGCTATCCGTTGATTCGTCGAAGATTCCAAACGCCGCCGGCACACTGCTAGAAATCACCAGACCCAACCTGCAATTCGAAGCCCAAAATTCTAAATCCGAAAGCAAAGTCGCTTTGAAGGACTCACCAAAAGGCACCGTATCTGGTGAAATACAACTTACAACGGACATGTTCAAAGGCACCGGCATGTATGAATTGCGCCCCTGGGCGGTCGACAAAGACGGACAAAAGCTTGGCGTAGCAGGTGATCACATAGTTGTCACTGTCGCCCCCTAACAGAAATTACTGTGAAAATTGCTTCCCTTGAACTGCCACTCCTGGTAGCTAATGCTTGTTCTTGGAGCGGCTGACCACCAACCGGATTCCAGGTTGAATCCACCATTCGATTTTGAAGGTTTCGCTCATCAATCAGCCTCGAATCACGGACCTAAAATCCGCCCCCATACGCGTCTAGCCCATTTCAAAGTCAACATGCAAAGCGGACAGTCGCCATCGTCCGTCGAGAATTGCTACACTAGGAAAACCGTTCACCTGTCGAGTATGTCAACGTTTAGAACCGCGACGATTTTATGCTTTTCCGTGCTGACCTTGTCAGGTCTGCCGATGCCGCTCGTCGCATATGCGCAAAACCAGGCTCGCACAAGCGCTGGCACGCCCAAGACCGCGAAAACTGCAAGCCTCTCCAAAGCAAGCGCCGCGTCCTCAGTCAGAAAGGGCGCTCCTTCGACTCGAACAACCATCAGCAATACTGAAGGCGCCCAACCCGCGGAGCTTGGTCCCAAAGAGGACGTTTGGGTTTTGGAGCAGCAAAACGGTCAGATCGGCAAAATGACCGTCTATGCGGGGAAAAACGCTGTTCGGATTCGCATCGGCAACACCGGCGGCAGCATCATAGCCAAAGCGCCGGACTGGAAAGTCGTCGCCTTTAATTTGAACGACAGGACGGTGTTCGAAACGAGCTACGACCAATTCGTTAAAAAGGAACTGCCGGCGATCATCGCAACCTCTGATTATTTCGAAGGACACAAACTAAAAATCGAGAAAGTTTTGTACTCGAGTTGGCCGGCACTGCAAGCCTCGGCGCCGACACCGAACGGCACGGTAGGCATGATGATGCCCACATACTCGGGAGTAGGAAACGATCGGCCCAGCTCGCGGTCGACAATGGTAACTGTGATCACCTCAGCAGATAGTCCCGCCGCTCCGCAAGCCATGGCAATCGTCAAAGCAATCTTCAGGCTGCCTAAGTTTGGTGGCTTTCCTCTGGGTGTTTATTTCAAACACAATGACGGCTCATCAGGCGTGACGCTCAAAACGTACTCCATGAAAAAACAAAAAATTGCCTCATCATTTTTCACTTATTCGACCAAAGGTTTCGAGAAAGTCAAAACGGCTGAAACAGCTCTGTTATACGGATTGTTCGATAGTACGTTCATGGAAACACCTTAGTTCCGCGCTCGATCAAATACGGGGACATCTTGAATAATTGGCCGACTCCGCAAGAATTTAACGAGGCAATTCAAACGCCTCAATTGTGTTTTTCGGATGCTGATCTGAAGAATACAAGGATTCTGCTGAACCCGTTAGGCCTACCGAAATCCGCTACTGGAGCCTTTGCCAGCGTTTACAAAGCGACCAACGGATCGACATCGTGGGCGGTCAGATGTTTCCTTAGCAATCGTCCGGAGATGAGCGCGCGTTATCAACACATCAGTGATTTTGTTCTTTTCGACAATCTCGATTCCACGGTCGACTTTCATTATCTAGCTGAAGGTGTTCGTGTAAAAGGGCATTGGTACCCGTGTTTAAAGATGGTGTGGGTGGAAGGACCAACACTCGATCAGTATGTTGAAGTCAACTACAAAAATTCTGAAAAAATGACTGCTTTGCTGAAAAGTTTTCATCAAATGGTTGGTGAACTAGAGGGCGCTGGTATCGGCCACGGTGACTTACAGCATGGCAACATCATCGTCACGGACCAGGGCTTACGGCTGGTAGACTACGATGCGTTATTCGTTCCTGCGCTTAAAGGTCTGAAGAGTTTGGAATTCGGTCATCCGAATTATCAACATCCACAACGCACTGAAAATGATTACGATACCGAAGTTGATCATTTCTCGTGCTGGTTGATTCACACGTCATTGCTTTCATTAGCGATCGATCCATCACTATATAGAAGCCTCGGAGGAGGCGATGAATCGCTGATCTTTAAACGCAAAGACCTCACCGATCCGGAAAACTCCGCCGTCTTCGCAGCGTTGCTCGCGCATGACTCCGACCATATCAAAGAGGCTGCGCATTTGCTCAGGCGAATGCTGTGGGCAGCACCAAATACGATACCGTACCTGGGCGCACCTCTGGAGGTTTTAGATAAGCTGCCGCAGGAACGTCTATTGAAAGCGGCTGTGGGCGCTGCTAGCCAGAGTCGAACGGACGGCGCCGCGAACGATGCAACAGGCGAAATTGCGGCATCCAGCAATGGCGATGGAGATGGAGATGGAGTTGGTGGAGTTGGAGTTGGTGGAGTTGGAGTTGGTGAAGCGGAATCCGGAAGTGGCGGCAACGGCAGGACCTCAGGCCACACCTCAGGACACAAAAGCGCGGCGAGCAAACCAGCAAACGCAGAGGAACTGCACAGCATCTGGGGTGATGATGCCGACGATGACGGCGTCAAAAGATCCCAAGCTTCACTCCATTTCGCTTCTGGATATGATGCCATTGCAGCTTCCAGTTTAGAGCGCAAAACAATGACGAGGAAGCCTGCAACCAAGTTGCGGCAGCTCACCCAGGGCACGTTTCGCGCTGGAGTTCAGGCTCGCGACCGAATTAAGAAGATGGCCGAAAAGCTCGAACAGTCCACATTGCCGGCAAATTGGTCAAACCGGAAATACACCGAAGCCACTGAACTTTTTGACAAGGGTGAATACGAAAAAGCTGCGAAAGTTTTCCTGGACGTGTTCAAACAATTGGATGAAAATCGGAATGGTAAAAGCTATTTCGACGTTGCGATCTTCTTAGGTAGTTCATTCTCGCTCTGCGGAAATCCAGGCATCGCCGGCAATTACTTTGTCGTCGCTTACAACTATGCCAAGCGCCAGGATAGAGAACTGCAGTTACCTCGCGCCGGACTTGCCCTCGCGCTCAGCAAGTATGAAGAACAAGAGACCACTGCGTGGAAGTTTCTCGACGACAATCCGCGAGCGGTGGCGTCTCTCAGCGAAGTGATTTACGACCAAATGAGCAACCCCTACTTTGCAAGAACAGTCACTTATAAGATGCTTCGCGACTACGCTGTGAGAATGGTTAACAATCAACATTTTCACGGCGATTCCTTCAGTGATGCCTTCAGCGATGCCGTTGATTCGGCTTGGATAGTACTGCAAAACATCATGCGCGAAGATCCAAATTTCAATGATGAAAGCCTGATCGAATCGTTTATTTTACTGGCCGGGCGCTTGCTCCTGGTCAACAAAGCCGCACGCGCTAAAGAGATGCTTTTCCGGCTCGCCGAGAATTGTGACTCGTATGGTTTCCCTGAATTAGCGAAAACCGCAAAGTTCTGCGGCGCTACGGTGCTCAACTCTGTGCCTAATTTACAATATGATGCACTTGAGATTCTTTCGAGTCTCGGTCACATGAGCACCGCGGAACTCACGAAAGTTGCCACCGCAGCTGGTGCCTTTATCGAGCATCGAGCTGTACTGCAACTTCTTCTTACAATCAGCAAAACGTTTGAGCAGATGGGCAACCCAGCTGAAGCAAAAGACGCTCTGAAAGTGGCTTGTAGAGTCTGCGCAAATAGCGATGCTGCTTTTGTCGAATCAATAGTTGCGGCCCTGGATGTATTTCACACTCAAACGATTTCCGATTGTTTAAACGAAAGTTATTTGAGTCCGATTTGTGACCCCGAGATACTTTCTGCATTCATCTCCTTTGTCAGCGATTCATCGTACAGTCGCGTCCAGTCCGTACTACTCGACTATTACATTGCCACCAATGATGTGACACCATTAGCCGACCTGCTTTCGATTCTCGCAACCCGCGCGGACACGCGTTCGTTCGCTGAGATTTTGTCAACCGAACGCTCCATTGCGCCCATCGTTAACGAAGCTGCGGACATGACCATCGAAAATTTATGTACCACCATTACCGGTGGCAAGTCTCCTGTTCCACCTGGCGATTTCGCGTCCTTTCCCTGGCACAAATACACGGCTTCGTTAAACGCGCTGGATAATTTCAGAGTACTTTTTAAGTTGACGAAAAACCACCGGCGTTCCGATCAGCTCCTCGCGCTGTTTGCCGACAATTGCTACAGCGAGATTGTCGAACAGTGGTTTCTTCAATTAGTTGCAGCAAATAACTACGACCGTTACTACAACCTGGCGCACGACCTCGCTACCGCAAGCTACGCCGGAGCACTGGAGCGACTGATTTCTCAATTGGTCAGACACGAACACCTCTCAGTGGTAGATTACATAACCAAAAATCTAACGTTGAAAGGCCACCTCGTTTTGTTGATAGAAATATCCGAAAGCCTGGCAAGCAAAGGCAATTTGGCAGCGTTTGCTCAGCTCTCCAAAGAGATCGCAAACTCAGCGCAACTCGATGAATTGATTACCACCATCGACAATTTGATCGAAACGGATCACGAAGGCACCGATTTCGTCGTCACCTTGCTAAAGCGAATGCTCCAACATAAACAGGTCAACAAGGCAGCGAGAATTCTCCAACATTTATACAAGATCGAAAAACTCTCGCTGGCCTCTGGTCTTTCGAGCACACTTATGAGCACCGGTTTCCATCAATCTCTATTCGAGGAACTTCTCAAACAAGAAGATTTTTCGACAACCGGAGCATTGCTCGCTTGTTTGGCGCCCGAGATAAAAAACGAAGGGATGCTGCATTTCCTGGGGATCATGAAAGAAGGCGGCGTCTCCGACTCGAATTTCGCGCAAATAATTATTAATGCGCTTGATGAACTGATGGCACGGATGGTGAAACTTCTTCCCGACGCAGAACACGTTGCGACGTTGGCGGGAACGATGGATGCCGCGCAAAAGCAACAGCTGGAGCGGCTCAACTCGACGATGATGGCATTGCATTATCTACGCTATTTCGTTTCAACTAAAAACGATGTCTTCCTCCTGCATGTCGCTCAATCGCTGAAGATCAAATGCATTGAGAGTTTCAACTCCACATATGATCCGCTGGTGGCGGCGTGGTGCCTACACGCCGCGCGCGAGAAGCAACAAAAACATTTGAATGCGGTGACGCTGCAGCTAGCTACGAATCGCATCAATAGTGCCCTCGATTTAGTGGTCGACCAGCTGCTGCACAATAACTTGGTCGACGCGCTTTATGGCATCAGTTCTTACATGGTGAATAACGGCTATCCAGAAAACGCCTTGCGAATAGCACTGCGGCTGGGCAAAGATTACATCTTCGAAGCGAAGACCATCACGACACAAATTATCAAATACACCAACGCCGAAACCTCGCTCGAGAACTTGATCGCGCAATGCGTGGAGGTCAACGACAAATTGGCGGACATGATCGTGCGGCAGCTAGCGTCCAGCGATCGGTCCACAACACTAAAAGGAATTGCGAACACGCTCGCCTTGTCAGGTAACGCCAAGGCACTGTCTCTGGTGCTAACGCAACTGGCATCAACCGATGAAAATTTTCAGCAATTTGTTTCGCTCCTCGCTGAAAAATTACCAGAAGATCGCATAGACGTGCTCGGCGAGTGGTTAGTCGAAATGGGCATGACCACAGTGATCAGGCGTCGAGTCACTGCATTGAAACGAGACGGCAAAACGGGATTGGTAGATCTCTGGGGGAAATTCCTACCAGAGAGCGAACGATAATAGCAGGTCGGCCGCGGGTGGCGGCAAATTAAGATTGCTCTTGTTTTTTTGGTGGCGCCTTAAGAAGCACGCGGCCGTTCGGCATTCTACGCGTAACCTTGCGATCATCGAAGTATGCCAATAATGCCATAGCGTACTTGCGTGACGAGCCAATCGCTTCGCGAAAATCTCCGGGGTTGATGTTTCGATGTTTATTCCAGATGGAAACCAGGGCTTCATGCGCTTTGAGGATAGATTCGGAACTCGAGGCAAATTCGTAATTGATTAGCGCGGCGCGTCCTTCTTTCTCTAGCTGAACTAATCCCTCGAGAACGTCTTTTTTATCGATGCCGGCCTGCTCTGCGATGTCTTCGATTTCCAAGCAAAAATTGGAGTCTAGAACATCAGAGACCATCGAGGCGTAGGCCGCGACTGTGCCATCAACGGCGTCACCTGCGGCTGCGGCGGACGGCAGTGCAAGGCGTTCTTCGTTTTTGATAATGCGATTGCTGGTGAGCAACTCTTTGACGATTGCTTGAAAAATTGCTCGGTCAACTAGAGGTGCGATTTCGACTCGCAACGTTTCTTGTGAAATGGATGCGTCGCGACTGCCAGTTGCTTCAGCCTTCTGAAGAGCTTCTAGGATTTTATCGACAAGGTCTTGTTTCTCATCTCGAGTTATATAGCGATCGTCGACTTTCTCGATCTGCCCTTCTGTCGCCAGTTTCGCCATGATGTCGCGTCGTTCGAAATCAGGGAGAAGAGCGTCGATCAGATCTTTTCCAACGCTTCGTTGTGGTGCCAGATTTATTAGTTCGAGTGTGGCAGCTGCAAGATCGCCGCGGCAGATCTTCTCTGTTAGCGGCTTCAACATCGCGCGTGACAGCCAACGTGGACGAGTCGTCATCAGGATTTCACCACCGGCAATACCGTAGTCACCGTACCGGATGATGTACTTTTCTCCGGGTCCGGCAATTAGCGGTTCGGTGAGAACCAGCTGCCCAACCAGAGGCTGACGCAAGTTTGCGTGATTTGCGTTCCTTGCATGGCTGGCGATTGTGTTGCCGGCGCTTGCGTTGCTGGCGCTTGCGTTGCTGGCGAGGCTGGCATTGGTTGCGTGGTTTGCTAGGTCCTGTGTTTTAGATGACTTTCCGTCGGTACGCTCCCCACTGACGTTAGTGCTCTTATCACCTTTACCGCCGTTGCCGTCTTCAATCGCATCAGATCGATCAGATGAAACATTCGCACTCGTCGTGTCTTCATCCAAATCACCGATTGGTTGAATCCATCGCAAGAACGCGTATCTTTCAGCGGTTCCATGGTAGAAGCGCACGCTCTGCGGTTTCAGACCCTCGCCGGAAACGTCATTCGATGCTTCCAATCCGCCGAGATCTGTGATTTGCACAATCAACGTATCGACGGCCGCGGTGTCATCGCCGACGACGGCGTGCCCTCTTTCAATCCGTTTATTTTCTTTGAGTGCAAGATTAATAGCCAGTCGCTGACCCGGATTCGCGCGTTCGAGTTTATGATTGAACGTTTGCAATCCGCGAACTCGTGCTCCGATGGACCCTGGTTGCACGCGAATTTCATCGCCGACTTTGATAATGCCTTTAGTGAGAGTGCCCGTTACAACGGCGCCATGACCGGCTTTTGAGAACACTCTATCGATCGAAAGAAAGGACGGCAACAATTTTCCTGACGAATCATGTTTGCGATCTCGCAGCGGCATCGACAATACATGTTTCACTATCGCGTCTTTGAGTGCAGCAGTTGTCTTATCGCTTGCGCAGCTGAATTCAACCGTTTCAAGCACCTTGATGCCGAAGCGTTCCAGAAAATCTTCCGTTTCTGTTATCGCCAATTCTTTTTGATCTTCGTCAGCAAGATCGATTTTATTGATTACAAGAATGCACTCGCGCACACCAAGCAAAGTCAAGATCTTCACGTGTTGAACAGTTTGCGGCATCACTCCTTCATCGGCTGCCACCACAATTAGTGCCATGTCCATGCCACCAACTCCGGCGAGCATGTTTTTCAAAAACTTTCCGTGACCGGGCACATCGACAAAACCAATCACTAACTCTGATTTGGCAGTCAACGCGTCGCCCAATCCGTCCTCGAAACGTTGCAATTGCGAAGCACCGGATTTCTGCACGTCCTCTCTTGACACGCGCATGTGAGCGAAACCCAGATCAATAGTCATCTGGCGCTCTTTCTCTTCCTTCAGACGATCCGGATCCATTCCGGTCAACGCTCTTAACACACTGGTTTTACCGTGATCGACGTGGCCGGCGGTCGCCAACGTGAAGTGCAAGGTGCCTATGGGCTCTGTGTTTTGAGGATTATTTTCGGTCGACATAGTTTTTTCTACGCATTGAAGAATATTAGTTTACTCCAACCGTGAGAGTTTCCTAACGGCAACGGGCTTACGAAAGAGTAGAATCTAGCCGCGGTGCGACTGGACGAGGTATTCATAGTGCTCCATCAATATATAGACCCGGTTCTAGAATGGATCAGGAACGGCGTCGAGCAAGGCGGTTACTGGGCCGTGTTGATCATGATGGCGATTGAGTCTGCGAACATTCCGCTGCCGAGTGAAGCAATCATGCCGACCGCGGGAATTCTCGTCCAGCAAGGAAAGATGGACATTCACCTTGCCGCGTTGGCTGGCGCAGTCGGCTGCCTGGTCGGGTCGATTCCTTCGTACTTCCTTGGTATGTGGGGCGGCAGACCGTTTCTCGAAAAATACGGGCGCTACTTCCTTCTAAAAAGGAAGGAATTGGACCTTGCAGAAAAGTGGGTCGACAAACACGGCGACATCGTTTTCTTCATCTGCAGAATGTTGCCCGTTGTCAGAACCTTCATCTCCTTTCCAGCCGGGGTTCTCAAAGCGCACTTCTTGATGTTCTGCGTTTATACCTTTATCGGATCGCTGGTGTGGTGCTATTTCCTGACATGGGTCGGCATCAAGTTCGGCGAGAACATGGAAATCTTCAGAGACTACTGGCACAAATTCGACATCGCCATTGTGCTGTTCTGCGTAGCCGGTTTCGGTTACTACCTCTATCACCATCTCAAACCCGAAAAGCCGAGTGCCGCTCCTGAAGCCGAGTAAGAACGATTAGAGAAATACATTGAGATAGCCGAGCGGATGCAGTTCCGCTCGGTTATTGCTTTGGCGGCGCGTCTTCGAAGACCAAACCCTACCAACAATCTTCTGGGTTTAGTCCTCAATCATTGAAAGCTGGGTCCAGTGCCCAATGATTGAAAACTATGTCTAGTCTTCAATCATCGAAATCTGGGTCCAGTTCCCAATCATTGAAACTGTGTCTAGTCTTCAATCATTGAAATCTGAGTCTAGTCCTCAATCATTGAAAACTGAACGTTAATCTTTGCCTTTGCGATATTGCCTGCGTCGAGTGCTCTGGCGGATGTCGAGCAGTTCTTCGAGTAATTTGTCGTGCTCGGGGCCATCCCAGCGTTTGAGCCAGGCGTCGATTGCGGCTTGTATCATGCCGCTTTTGTCGGGCGAGTGTGAGCCGTAGAGTTTTTTGAGTTCGAGCCAGATGGATTGCAGCGCGGCTAGTTGGTCTGATGGCAACTTGATTGTGTACGCCACGTAATTCTTAGCCTTGACGCGCTCGGCAGGCGGCTTTGAGGATTTGTCGTTGGAGTCGTTGGGCTGACTTTCGTCGTCATTCATTTCGGGTGCATCGGCTTCCAGATTGCGTTCGTAACGACGCTCACCACCCTGGCGAGGATTTCTCGCGTTACGAGTGGCTTCAAGACCTGGCGACTGCGTGGGACGCTCGTCCCTGTCGCGTTTTTCGATTTCCGATTTTTCCAACATACTCAACTCCAGCACTCAATTGTACAGGTAAGAAGAGGCAACGAAGTGTTTCATTGCGGGCATCGTTTTTAAACTTCTTTGCCGTACCTATGGGAAGATTCCCATCTTTCGCTTTCCTTTTTGCGTTTTTTCGCGCACAATCTGTTTATTACGAACAAGGCATGTGAGGCGAGCCCTACTGCGGATCTCGAGCATTAATGATTCAAGAAGCTATTAGACTAATTATTCAAAGAATTTTCCGCGACAAGATCCTTATGGGTCTGGTCTTCATTGGTATTGCGGCTATCTTTATGACAAGCGCAAGTGAGACCAGCGAAAACAAATCGAAAAATACTGAAGAGAAGTTGCCACCGGGCGCGATGATGCCGTCGGCGCACCAACCTGGTCAACAGCCGCATGCAGCAGCTGTGACGCCGCCGCATCCACAATCGGCGCAAGCACAGCCCACAGCCCCACCACCAGTGGCTCTAGAGCCCAACACCGCCAGCGATTTCGTGAAGTGGTGGATTGGCGGAGCGATGGATTTCCAGGCTACGACTGCGAAGAAGAATCACGATCAAGCATTGATGTGGATGACTCCTGAAGCTCAGGACACGTTCAAGCAAGCATTTTGGAACGACGCCATGGCTGATGGCATCAGCAACGGCAGACTGGTAGCGGCTTTCCAACCGGTTTCGATTGGCGCTCAGGCGATCAATCCCGATGGATCAGTCGTCGTATCGATGAAAGGCTCGCTGGTGTTACAAGTGAGCGGCCAACCAGCCGACACTCGCCAAGTGGTAACCGACTTCCTTGTAAAGAAGGAAGCTGAAGGTCTGCGAATCGCCGCCATTTGCAATCGAAGCTATCAACAGGCTCAATCACCGATGGCTTATTCATATTAAAAGCGAAATTGTCGTGTCTTGAAAACCGCGCGCGTTCAGGGTTTCGGGATATGTATCCGAGCTTAAACCTGTGCACGCAGACAGCTTCCCCGCTCGCCCGGGTGTGGTAGTATTATTTTCAAGAAACCGGTTGATGAACTAGTCCTCAAGGGCTGTAAATTGTCGCCCGGTAGCTGATTCGTCAGCGCCTACGCCTAGGTAGCTCAGTTGGTAGAGCAGCGGACTGAAAATCCGCGTGTCAACAGTTCAATTCTGTTTCTAGGCACTCTTTTCAAAACGAATAATCGCCAATGATGGCAGATGTGCGTGCCACCACCGGTGGAGCCATGCGATCATGCTCAAGATTCGGCGTGCTATCGCGCCCGAAAATTCGCTGTCCCATATATGGGACGAAATCCAGTCATTTTGTCCCATATCGCATATGTGGGAATGGCCCATATATGGGACAAAATTCGATGTTCTTGTTTTTGTCCCATATATGGGAATTCACACGAAGAGGTCTGCGATTTGCGCATTGCGTTGAGTTGCGCATCGCGGCTCGCAGTTCACTTACGCTTCAAATTGCGGGAATACCTCTGGATCTTCATCTTCGAAGAGTGCGACCGGAACCGGGACTTGCTTTGCGGAATGATTGCCGACATCGGTTCCGCATGCGTAGCAGAAGTTGGCAACCTCCGGCATTTGCGTTCCGCATTCGCGGCAGACTTTCATGTGCGCGAGGATTCGATACGGTTGCGAATCGCCGCAGTGCGAACAGTAGCTGTCAGTCACTCGAACAGGCGCCGCGCAGCGCGCGCACACAAGTTGGTGAAGCTTTTCCGTCCCCGCGTCGCCGCTGCGTTCTTCGCGTTCTAAAATCAGCCGGCTGCGGCCGCAACGCCGACAGAATCTGGCGCTCTGGCGGTTCTCCGCTTCGCAAATCGGACAAATGAATATTTCTTCTGTTTGTTCTTCCGGCATCTTTGTTTGTGCAAATGTACTTATGAAATTGTATGTGAATAATGAAACTCATAACACAAAGCGTTATCTTATAAATTGCCATGGCAATTGTCATGGGAATCCCGGTGGGCATTTTGAAAAACAAAGTTTTGTGCGACCAAGAAAAAAGCAATAAAGAACAGAACGGCAGAGAAAACAACGACCGCGAAAACAGCGCCACAGGAAACAGCGCCACAGAAAACAGGGACACCGAAAACAGCGCCACAACAAACAGCGCCACAACAAACAGCGCCACAACAAACAGCGCCACCGAAATCAGCGACCGAGCCAACAGTTACTCGAGTAAATCCGGGCATGTCGCTGTTGCGATTCTTGCACTATGTCTGGTGCTTTTCAGCGCTGGTAATCTAAACAAAGCGATCGCGCAATCGGCACCAACTGACGTCTTTTTGATCAAACCTTATATCCAACTCGGCGATCAACCGAAATTACAAAAATCAGAATCGATGGACATCCTCTGGTTTCCCAACTCTCCAACAGATGATGTCAAAGATTGGAAACTCGAATTCGATTGTTCCAAACAATCAAAATGGCAAACCGGAAAAATTGTAGAAACAAAACGCATAGGCTCGCTGGGTGGTCAATCGTTCTTTCGCTACACCGGACGCGTCACCGGTTTAAAACCTGGAGAATCTTTTGTCTACAGGCTTTCCAAAGGCGGCAAACAAGTATTCCAGGCTGGTGCCATGGCTCGGAAGAGTGAAAAACAACCGTTCCGATTTGCTGTTGTTGGAGACGTTGGTGCTGGATCCGACGGTCAAAAAGAAGTTGTTTTTCAAATGCTGAAACAGAAACCAGACTTTTTGCTCATACCTGGAGACATAGTCTACAACTGCGGTTTAGTATCGGAATATCTGCAACGATTCTTTCCGATCATGAATTGTGATACCAATTCACCAAAAGTAGGCGCACCATTTATGCGTTCTATTTTAACGCTCGCGTCAATCGGCAATCACGACATCGCACTTGCGAACGCCTGGGAAGGAACCGATTTCACCCGGTTTCCCGATGCTCTCGGTTACTATCTTTTATTTTCACAACCCTGCAATGGTCCAAGCAAAGTCGTCAACGGAAAAAATTCCACACGCATCGTCGGCAACGCACAAAACCAACTCGGCTTCATAAGAGCCGCCGGCAAGACCTTCCCCGCGATGTCCAACTTCTCATACGATTATGGCAATTCGCACTGGGTCGTTCTTGATGGCAATCCTTATATGGATTGGACGGATAAGAAAACGCGTGACTGGGTCGACAGAGATCTCGAAAACGCCAAGTCCGCAACCTGGAAATTCGCGGCTTTCCATCAGCCCGGGTTCAGCGTCGACGCGGCTCACGCGACCGAGCAACGGATGAGATTACTGTCCGACATTTTCGAAAAGCACAATGTCGATATCGTGTTCAGTGGACACGCGCATTGTTACCAACGTTCGTACCCTTTAAAATTTACTCCTGACTGGAAAAGTATCAAAGGCACTTACCACGACTCAGTTGCCGGAACTTTTGCGCTCGACAAGAAATACGACGGCAGTGTTCAAAAAACACCAAACGGCATCATCTACATTGTCACCGGTGGTGGTGGCGCGGGATTGTATGCTCGCGGCGTCAATGATGTAAAAGCACCTTTCATGGACAAATACGTTTATGCTCATAGCTTCACTTTGTGTGACGCTAACGACAAATCTCTAAAAGTTTCGCAAGTTTCAACCGACGGAAAGCTGCTTGATCAATTCACTCTAACGAAAGCTCTCGTCAAATCGCGCTAGAATCTAGCGGCGTCCAACCAATCACAAAATGGAACATCTTATGCCAGTATCAATGGTCTCAATCGCCGAGTATTCGCTCATCGTCACCGGTGTGTTAATCGCAATCGGCGGCGTCATCGGCTTCATCAAGGCGCGCAGCATGCCGTCGTTGCTGGCAGGTGTTGTCAGCGGGGTTCTACTGGTCGTGTGCTTCATCGTTGCCACCCAGGTCGATCCCAAAATTGGCTTGAGCGCCGGGATTGTCTTGCTGACAATGCTCGAAGGCGTTTTTGCAATGCGATTCGCTAAGACGAAGAAGATGATGCCATCAGGAATGCTAATCGCGATTTGTGGAATCACTCAGTTGATAGTTATCATCGGTACGTTGCAAGCGTTCGATTTGTTCTAGACTGCTAACTCATTCTCAGAACGTTGTTAGTCGAAACAATTCACGCCGTAAACGGTTTCAATTTCTTCAACCGTTCGCGGGCTTCCGTCAGGGTTTCCATCTGACGGCTGAAGCAGAAGCGAATGTACTTGCCCGGCTCTTCTGACTTGCGGAAGAAGCTGCTGCCTGGAACAACCGCGACGCCAACTTCTTTCACTAAGTGTTTGGTGATCGCGATGTCGTCTTTGAATCCGAAGTTGCTGACGTCGCAAAAGACATAATAGGCACCATCAGGCTTATAGTACTTAATTCCAACTTCATCAAGAATATCGAGCATCACTTTTCTGCGAATTTTGTATTCTTCATGCAGATCAGTGTAAAACTTCTCCGGCAGATTTACGGCAGTAGCACCCGATCTTTGCAATGGTGCCGGTGCGCCCACGGTCAAGAAATCGTGCACTTTGCGAATCGGCAAAGTCAGATCTTCGTGCGCAATCGCCCAGCCCACGCGCCATCCGGTGATGCTGTATGTTTTCGATAGACTGTTGATTGTCACAGTCAGATCTTCCATTCCTGGAATCGTCGCCATGGCAATGTGTTTTGCATCATCGTATAAAATGTGTTCGTAAATTTCGTCTGTAAAACACAACACGCCCCACTTCTGACACAAGCCTGCAATCAGCTCCAGCTCGTCCTTTCGGAAGACCTTACCGGTTGGATTGTGCGGAGTGTTGACGATAATCGCGCGCGTTTTTTCATTGAAGGCGCTCTTCAGCTCTTCTTCGTCGAACTCCCAGTTCGGCGGATTGAGTTTTACAAAACGAGGAACAGCACCAGATAGAATGGCATCAGGACCGTAGTTTTCGTAAAACGGTTCGAACACGATCACTTCTTCGTCGGGATCAACCAGAGCCAACATCGACGCTACCATGGCTTCCGTAGCGCCACACGTGACAGTGATGTTCTTCTCCGGATCGACGGTCAAGCCGAGATATCGTTTTGTTTTTTCAACAATAGCTTCACGAAAAGGCTTATCGCCCCAGGTAATAGCGTACTGATTGATATCGTCGAGAATGGCTTTAATAGCCGCTTCTTTAAGCTCCAACGGAGCGGGAAAATCGGGCAGACCCTGAGCCAGATTGACAGCCTTGTGTTGCGCAGCAAGGCGGCTCATTTCTCTTATCACTGACTCTTTAAACTGACTGGCTTTTAGCGAACCAGTTTTTCTTGTGCGAGACTGCATGTCGTTCTCCTGATACAACCGTTCAAGCCCTCCGGGGGCTGAACAATAATACCGAAGTTACGTCGCAAATGTCTGCCGCGCAACCGAGAAACTATTGCCAAAAAATTTAGAGCGATCGATCAGAGTCACCGCATCGGTCTGCGAGAGCACGACTTTGAGATGGCGGCGGCGCATCCCGGAAGCCAGACGACCGTTGATTGAAGCCACGAGCGCCGCGGTTTCAGAGGTGGTCAGATTTTTGGTGTCGCTTTTGAAGCGCCGATCGAAATCGTCATCCATACCGGCTCTCAAGAGGACGGCAAGGAATTCTGCTTTGACTTCGAGCGCAGATGCGCCAGGCGTCGATGAATCCGAAAATGTGTTCATGCTTTTAACCGGCTGACAACTAATAGGGGCGCGTTATGCGCCGACGGGTTCCAGGATTGAGAGTTGCCTAGAAGACGGATTCCAATACTAATATAACCAGCGTCGGAATTGTATGTAATGGGAGGATTACGTAATCAGCCTTAAAGTCGCGATAAAATCGAAATTAATTGGCGCAGGTGCGGGATGGAAAAGTCGTCAGGGTCGAGCTCGGTTGCCCGATCCAGTGCCCGCTGCGCTTCCATGATCGAGCCGCCAATCGCGTGCACTCGCGCCATTTGCAGCCAAGTTTTAAGGTAGTTTGGATTTAACTCACTTGCCGTGGTCAAAAGCTTGCTGGCGCGCTCAAGCCGCCCGGCACGCAGCTCGTAGCCGGCAAGCACGCAATAGACCAACTCGAGATCGGGATAGCGTTGCACCAATTCCTCTACCACTTCACGGGCATCGTCCTCACGCCCGCGTTGCAGCTTGCGCCGCGCCTCAGCCAAACCTTCTTCAGCCAGAAATGGCAGCGGGTTTTTCGGCAAATGCGTTCGCAGAAGAGTCCACGCCAGAGCGCCTTTCGGATTGTCACCCTCCAGATCGCGCGCCTTGAGAAGCGCATCGCGAGCCTGTTCTGTCCAATCAAATATCAAATATTGACGCGACAAATCAAGATAATTTTGAGCGGTTAAACCTTCTGGAACTGGCTTTGGAGGCTGGCTCACTTTGACTGCCTGTTCGATCACCTGTCCGAATGCATCCTGGATGCCGCTCGAAATTTGTTTAAGCGATTCCTCAAAACCAAACTTGATGAGCTTCAGCGTTTTGTTATCCCGAACCAATTCATCAGCTAATGCGGATGTCGTGTCCACGCCGTCTTGCATGATGTCTGAAACTGTTTTGGATGCTCCGAGTACTTGCTCGCCGATTGACACGCTCGTGTCCAAACCCTCTACCATGCGGCGAAAACGTGAATAATCTTCTTCGCTCAACTCACCGAATGGAGTTCCTGCCAGATCGGAGGGACGGCTCTGAAGCGCCAGGCGACCGGCTTTCACCGACTGTCTCGTCCAACCCATCAGGTAATATTGAATAGCTAAACGGCAATAATCGCTGGGCTGGAGATGTTGCGGCACAATTCTGGGCGGTGCTTTAATCATGGGTTTCACTCGACAGTCTATAAGAACATACGATACTACAAATCTTCTTCAGACGCGCGGGTGAGCTTCGTTTTGATCTCATCGACTGACTGAAAGCGGTCCAGATAATTAGCCTCTGTGCACTTCGAAACTATTTCATTGAGAATCAGAGGGCAATTTTCTTTTTCTAAAATCGGGTGTTGCTGCGTGATCGGCTCAGGTTCTTTGCCCGTGAGAATGTAAAACAGAGTGCCGCCCAGTGCGTAGATGTCGCTCTGCGTACGATTTTGACCGCGGAATTGTTCCGGCGCCATGTAGGCGTGTTTGCCGACCACGGTTGAACTGGCGCTCTGCTGCTGAACCATGTCGGACTGTTGTGCCACCATGAAATCAATTAGTTTAATCGTGCCGTCTTTTGATGCGATCAGATTGTCCGGAGTGAAATCGCGATGCACCACCGGCGGTGACTGACTGTGGAGATAGGATAAGATTTCAACCAGCGCTTTTGCATAATGGCAAGCTTCTGAATCCTGCACCGGACCTTTCTTTTCAACCAGTTGTTGAAGATTATCTCCATCGATATATTCGAGCACGAGATAGGCGCGGTGATCGTCGACGAAGTAGTCGATCAATTTCACGATCGATGGGTGATCTAGCTTAGCCAACATTTTTGCTTCGTTCTCAAACCGCTCCAACGCTTGCTTGCGAGCTTTGATGTCGACGTAAATCGGCAGAATATATTCTTTGAGAACAACTTTCGATTCATCGGTAGTGGAGCTGGCAAGGAAAGCACTACCCTGTCCACCGCTTCCCAGTTTTCGTTCTAAAACATAACGACCTTTGCAGAGCACAGTGCCCTCTGTCATTGGCGTGAGACGTTCACGTCTGGGCGGCGCGGCCAGCGCTTCGAGCCAGAGCATCGTGTAAGTCGGATTTGTTCGATCTTGCGACGACGAATCGAAAATGTTGCGGTCAACCTCGCCGGTTCCAACAGGACACCACTTGTCGAACGCCTCCAGAAATTTCTGCCATTGGCCGCGATTAGCAATTTGTTTAAGCTTGATTCGATCGATAGAACCACCTTCGTATTCAAGACAAATCGACTGTTCAAGCGGCGTTGGCTCTGTCTTACCGTCGAGGTAAACTCTTTTGATTCGATTCCACGAAACACGTTTTCGAACTTTCAGTGAAGCCGCGTTCATAGAAATGAAATCGATACCAAAGTCATCAAATCGAAGATGAGTGGCGCCGCGCATCATTGTGAATAGAGGAATAATCAGAAACGGAGCTAGGCTCTGGAAATTGATAAAGATGCCCAGAGTGGAACCGTGGAATACTCGCCAGAACAAAACACCGAGCCAGATGATAGCAAAAAGTCCGACAACCTTTTCGATACTGTTCTTGCGAACCTTGGCGTCATCACCAAGATCAGGCGCGGTGTTGCCGTGTGGCCAGAGACCGATGATGACCTGGTCATCATCAATGGCATGGATAGAGCGTCTTTTAATTTCAAAATTGACTATTCGTTTTAGTTCGTCAGTAAGATTTTCTTCTGTCTCGTCTTTGACTTTTCGCTGCGTCCAGTCTTCAGTTTGATCATCGTTGAATTCTGAATTCCAAGCAGCGCTTGGAGCGACAGCGGGCGCTTTGCTCGAGGAAAAAATTGTTGCGGCGAGACTGTGCGCGGACGGACCGTTCCCGGCGGGCCGGTCGGCTGGTCCGTCTGCAGCGAAATTATTCGCGGCAGGATCGTTCGCGGCGGGCCGGCCGGCGGGTCCGTCTGCAGCGAAGTTATTCGCGACAGGATCGTTCGCGGCGGGCCCGTCGTCAGCGCTATTGTTCGAGGCGGGACTACCTGCAGAGGAGCTGCCTGTGACGGTGCTATCTTTGCCATCAGATTCATGGTCAACAGAAACTGGCGGAGGCTTCACGTCCAAGTTACTGCCCGCTGGAAGAACGCGCAGCTTTTGTTTTTCGTCGGTGAGTTTCTCTTCCATGGTCTGCTTGTGCTACTGCGATTTTGACTGTAATAATTTGACTGATCCAAGGTCACTCGAGGCGCGCTTGAGTTCTTCGTTGAGTGCTGCGGCTGTCGGAATTCGCTTGCCCACTTCCATGTGAGTAGCGGCAGCGACGATTCGGTCGAGTTCAGCTGAAACGTCGGGCTTGATTTGCGCAGGATGTGAAGTCGAAAGTGGTTCCGGTTCCAGACCTGTGAGCCAATAATGCATGGTGGCACCGAGCGCGAAAATATCGCTGGCAGGTTCGCTCTTACCGCGAATCTGCTCAGGCGGCATGTATGCGTGTTTGCCGACGAGCGTCCCGGTCGCGGTTCCTAAGTATTGATTCGATGCACCGAAGTCGATCAGTTTCACTTCGCCGAGATTTGTCAAAACAAGGTTATCCGGAGTGACATCGCGGTGCACCACAGGCGGTGACTGCTCATGCAGATAGGTCAAGATTTCAGAGACCGTACTTGCCCACGCCAAAACATTCGCTTCTGATTGACGCCCTTGCTGCGCCACCAACTGCCTCATGTTGATTCCGTTTACGTGTTCCATCACGATGTAACTGCGATTATCTTCGACAAAGAAATCGTAAACTCTGGCAATGCCTGGATGATCCAGACGGCGAAGCGTGATCGCTTCTCGCGCAAACATCTCACTTGCCTTCTCGCGAATACTTTCGTTTTGCGATTCAGGAACAACTGACTCCTTCAAGACCACGGTTCCATTCACACTGTCTTCGGCTAAATAAACCGCAGCAAAACCACCAAAGGCCAGCTGGCGGATTACTCTGATTGTGCCGGATCGCAGCTGCCGTCCCGGTTCCAATGGAACAAACGTCGGCGCACTAAAGCGCTTTCCGAGTTCGTCTTCAAACATCTGCGTATGGCTGAAACCTTCCGATCCTAAATTTTCTCGCTGCAAACCATCGCGATATTCTTGCACTCGCGTGGACAACACCGCCGATGGTGCCCATGCTTCAATCGCCAACAACATTTGCTCCATGTCTTGCTCTGACACCGCCGATAGTTGCACTTGTTGCTTGTGCCTGGAGCCGGACAGCGCCAGCTGCGACGTTCCAAACAAGCCGGGACTGATATCCACGGTTTTGACTTCGGACCACGGAACCCACTGAGCGGCGCCGATGCCGAAGAATGACGATGGAAATCCACAACCATCTTCATTGACCAAAACTGTCTGTCCTTGCGTCCGTGATAGCGCATACAGATAAGGAACGTACACATAAGCCAGACCGCCCAGTAAGCTGATGATGAAGTGAGCGACCCTAATGAGCGTCGCGTGCGGCTTATCTAGCCCAGCAAGGGAGGCGCTAATTTCAAACATCACATAACCAATCACCAAACCAAAGATTGCCCACGAAGTATAAAAAGCGCCTGCTTTTATTTTCGAGGACTCCTTGACCGGAATCGTTATTTCAAATCTTTTTTCAGCGTTCATCTGTTTATTTTCACATTCTTATTTGAAACCATCATATTCCGCGAATTGACCGGCAACCGAGGAATTAATCCCTTCTTGATATTTACCCGTTTTGATCGATTCAGGCAGAACAAAACGAATGCTTTGTATCTAACTTACTTATGTCGCGATCGTTCCGCCCTCATGCCAGCAGCAGCTGCTCAGCCAGGCGAAAACATTTCATCAGATATAGCGTAAACCTTACATTACATCCAGCGGGGCTCCAAGGAGCAATAGCTACATGGCTAGTTGGGACCGCATTAATACACCTATAGAAAGGAGGCAAAGAAACCTCTACAGATCCGACCTTACCCAAGCCGCCAGCGCCTTACAGAACGACCGATCTCAAGATCAAATCTGCGAGCGACCATCACAAACTTGACAGAACCTATCCGTAGAGTTATCGTAGAAATAACGCTTACTTGAAGCGGACAAAGCAACCGAAGAAAACAAATATCCAAAGGTCCGACGTTCACGCCGGGCCGCACAAACACGAGGGGGCGCGATGGCTCTTGGGTTTCAGATTGCTGCGGGCACAATTCCAGGCCGTTCCCATTTAGGGTCGGGAAACTTGCTTCTCGGCAAAAACAATCAGGATGCGTTTTCCGTCAGGGTCTGCGAGGACTGCATAATCGCCACCGTTCAGGACGGTTGCAGCAGTGGTGCTCATTCCGAAATAGGCGCACATATAGGCGGGAAAATTTTACTGCGCCTGCTACATGACGCGTTCTGTGGCGCACTACAGACGGTGCAAACACGCGAGGAGGCCAGTGAACGACTCGAAAGAGTGCGTAAAAGATTCTTACACAAAGTCGCGAAGGTAGCCGATCTATTAATCGGCCCGAACTGTTCGGAAGCCGCCCGATGCGGTGAGTTGAGTCACAAACATTGCGCGCAGAAACAAATTCTCCACGATTGCTTTTTGTTCACCACACTCGGAATTGTTGTCACTCCATGCAGTGTCATCATATTCTCGATCGGAGATGGTGTTTTCGCTCTTAACGGTGACGTTAAACAAATCGGTCCGTTTCCGAACAACGCTCCGCCATACATCGCATACGCGCTGCTGCCCAGTGTTTTCGCTTACGACCCGGACGCTCTTAAGTTCCATATTCACGCAATCGTGAATACATCAGACGTCGAATCACTCTTAATTGCAACTGATGGATTCGAAGAGTTGATCGGCAAGAGCGGTGCGATGCTGCCGGGTAAGACGCGCGAACTTGGACCAGCCAGTCAAGTGTGGTCTGACGATCGTTTCTTCGATGATGACCAACTCGATCTGCTCACACCGTGGTTGCGACAGGTCAACAGTGAAGTAGTAAAAGTCAGTCCAGCGGCACAGTTGGAGCGGTCCTTCGGGCTGCTGTCCGACGATACCACGTTGGTTGCGATGCGCAGAAAACATTAGAGGTATGAAAAATGCCAACTGTATATATTGGAAAGAACGCCGTTAACTTCCACGCGAGCGGACTGATTGGAGAAGGTGGCGAAGCCGAAATCTACCAGCTCAATGCTTCAACGGTGATGAAACTGTTCAAGCAAGCATCGCATCCACAGTACCAACTGAAAGGCGCCGCGGCACAAGCAATGCAGGCGGCCGCCCGCGCTCGCATCGTAGAGATTCAACGGAAGCTGCCTGCATTTCCGCGCGGGCTGGCACCACATGTGGTGGAGCCTGATCGGCTTGTCTATGACACCGCCAACTCAAAACAACAAATAGTTGGTTACACCATGCCGCTTATCACTCCCGGACACAGTCTCCGCGAATACGCACAGAGAGCCTTTCGCGAATCGAGCGGCATCGGATTGGAGACTGTAATCGAACTATTTGCAGAACTGCACAAAACCCTCATTTGCCTCCACCAACACGACGTCATCATTGGCGACTTCAATCAGTTCAATGTTTTAGTTTCCGGAAAAACGCCTTATCTAATCGACGCCGACAGCATGCAGTACGGAGGTTTTCCATGCAAGACATTCTCGCCTCGTTACGCAGATCCGCTTATTCTAAGGAGCAATTCCGGAGAAGTTTCCATGGTTCACAACCATTCGAAACAAACCGATTGGTATGCATTCGCCGTGCTTTTGTTCGAATGCCTCTTATTCGTGCACCCGTATGGAGGCGTGTATAAAACAACGAACCCAAACAAGAGAGTTTCACCCGAAGAGCGATCGCTGCATCGCATTTCGGTGCTCGATCCCGATGTGCGATACCCAAACTCGGCGTTGCCGTTGAGCAGCCTGCCGCATGCAGTGCAGCACTTTTACGAACAAGTCTTGACTCATGACTTTCGAGATATTTTTCCACTGCAACTACTTCTTAGTTTGCACCCCGCCAACCAATCAGCGCTCACGGTGCGCCCGAACAACGTAATTCATATAAACAAAAAACGCCCGAACGGTGCGACTGTGGCTTCCACCGCCGGTGGTGCCAAGGTCAGAAACGTCTTCTCGACCAGTGGCGTCGTTTTAAAAGTAGCATTCGACGGCTCTTCCCTGCGCTACCTTTATCACGAAGACGGCAAGTTTATCCGAGAAGACGGTCGAGTCATCTTCAGAGGCGGGCTTGACCCAACCTTGAAGTTCGCGTTGAGCGGTTCCTCGACGCTGTGCGGAAAAGGCACCCGCAGTTTTGTGTTTGGCGAGGACGACGTCATCACTCCACTGCAAGCCGAACTCTATCGACGGCAAGAACCGATATTCGACGCAAACGCTGAGAATTTCTTCTACGTTCAAAACGGACAACTCTTCAGGCATTCCATAACCCGACCCGTCCTGGTCGACGACGTTCTTCCAGAGCAAACGCGCATATGGATGGGCTCTGAATTCGGATTCGCGTTTTACCTGGCGGGTGAATTCAGAAGGGCGTTCTTGTTCGACAAGTTGGAGTCAGGTCGAACATTGATTGAAATCGACGCCGTGAGCGGCAAGCTGCTCGATGTGCACTGCAAGTTCAGTCCGAACTATCTGTGGGTGATAGCATCCGTCGAACAAAACGGTCAAATCTTTAACCGCGTTACCACTCTAGACAAATTGGGACGCTGCCACGGAATAGTCGAGGCTATCGAAGGAAGCGGCACCTGGATGGATGACATCGCCAGCAGTTGCGCGGCTTCGTTTCCTCTGCAATCCGGTGGAACACGCGAAGCATTGTTGGTTGCCACTGCCGACGGTGTGGTTCAAATCGAATCGATAAAGGGCATCCTGGTCGAAACCAAAGTTTATTCAAATACCAAACAACACGTGCAACCAGGAGAGCGTCTGCTTTTCACTGCATCAGGTCTGTACGCCTGGGATGCCAATTCCATTCGGTTGATTACAACAGACTAAAAACTCAAAGCTCACGTAAGTAAAACACAGCACCAAGGAGATCGAATCATGACAGCTTCAGCACCACAAACACTAGCAAAGTACGAACTACCCTATCCGCCGCTCTACGAGCCAAAGCGGGTGGGTGAATTCTTCACACCAAAATATGATGACATCATGGCAAGCGCCGCCGATTGGCGCAAGTTGCACAACGTAGAACCTCGCAGAAAAGACAAACACTCGGTGGCGTTGACCATCATCGATCAACAGAAAACGTTTTGTCTTGACGATGGAGAACTGTCGATAGCGCCGGCTTCGGTGGGCGACACTCTCAACATCACCGAGTTTCTATATCGAAACATGCGCGTCATCAGTGACCTCATTCTGACATTAGATACTCACTATCTGTTTCAGATTTTCCACCCGCTGTTCTGGATCGATCAGGACGGCAAACATCCAAACGGCTTTACTGTAGTGCTTCCCGGCGATGTCGGAAAAACGATTTTCGTCAATCCTGAGATGGCTTACATTCTCTTCGGCGATATGAAATTTCTATCGTGGTTGCAAAACTACGCAGTGCATTACACCGAAGAATTAGCGCGACTTGGAAAACCGCCTCTTGTAATTTGGCCTGTTCATGGGCGGCTTGCCAGTCCCGGACATGCGCTTGTGCCATCACTGCAGGTGGCAGTCGATTTTCACGACATCGCGCGATGGAGCAGAACGCAATACAGACTGAAAGGTGATTTGCCTCTCAGCGAGTATTACTCGCCTTTCGGAACCGAAGTAACCAGGGCGCATGACGGCGTCACGGTTGGAGAAGAATCCGATAAGGCAGTTGAAGATTTGCTCAAATACGAAGCGTTGATCATCGCGGGTGAAGCCGAATCGCACTGCGTTCGCGCGGCGATTTACGACATCCTCAAGAAGATCAAAGCGCAGGATCCGGCGCTGGCCAAGCGGGTTTACATACTCGAGGATTGCACATCGTCCGTTCCAGGATTTGAAGTGCAAGGTCAAGAGGCAATCGCCGATTTCAAGAAAGCAGGCATGAACGTAGTCAATTCCAGAACACCGATGCAGGACTGGCCCGGAATCAATCAAGACATCTTCGACGTGGTGTAGACGACGCCGGATACGCGGGAACGCGCAACGCGGCAACGCGCAACGCGACAACGACAACGCGGCCAGTCCAGGCGAACTACGAGGGAATCACGTAATCGTGAATCAGAACGCCTGCCGCGAAGATCGAAAAATGATTTCAACGACCAACTGCAATTTCAAGGAGAAGTATCATGACAAACCAAACCCCCGACGCATCTGATTTATTCAAAGATGCGCTTAGCTCCGGCGAGATTTCGCCGGGATCCGCGATGCTCCTGGGAGGTCTTTCCCAACGCATCAATCGCACCATGTCCGCACCATCGGTGAAGCCAACCGTCACCGAACAAACGCAACTCTGCATGGTGATCGACAACTCACCATCGATGGAGCATCAAGACAATCACCTGGCCGTGATTGAAGGTCACAACCTGGTCGTCAATTCGCTGATGAACGCGCGAGCGGTCAACTCGATTGAATCATTGACGCAGTTGCTAAACAAATCGCCTGACTATGTGAAACGTGTCACAGGAGACGTCGATCACTTTCGCTGGTCGAACTTAAAAGCAGCACCGCGGCTGGACAAGAAAGGCTTCATCGCCGGATCAGGAACGCCGCTCTACGACCGGTGCCTGGAGGCTCTCGGAAGCGTGATTGCCAGGACAAAGTGGTGGGAGGACACTTATGGGATTCAAACACGCTCGGTCACATTACTTATGAGCGATGGAGACAATAACTCAGGCAAAGCCACAGCGGATGATGTCGCGCAGGTTGTTCAGGATATGTTAGGGATGGAGAAGCATCGAATCTTTTTTATGGGAGTAAAATTCGGTGGTGTCGATTTTAGAAAAATCGGCAAAGACATGGGCATACCGGACAACTGCATCGATATTGTAGAGCGCGATCCGCGCGCTATTCGAGCTCGATTCCAACTCTTCAGTCAATCAGCTACCGCCATCGCCAGTGGTGCGGCTCCTGCGACGATTCAGTCGCTTGGATTTGGTGGCACGACCTGACAGCCAGGGAAATAGAATCGCAAAATCTGATCGCATTTCTTTCCACGAAGAGCCAATCCGGCGGCTCCCCACTGACAAAGACCGACGCCGTGACCGGCGCCCGATGATTGTATTTTGACAAATTCCTGATCGTTCACTTTGAAAACTTGAAAGCGGTATCGCGTGCTTGGAATGAGGCCCCAACCACGCGCTCTGCCGATCTTTACCATCGTTTGATAGCCACTGAGCTGTTTATTAATGCCACTCGTGGGAGATTCGATCGTCACCTCGGTCGGACGTTTCTGGCTATCGTATTTCATGATGGTGGGCATGCCACCATCAAAAACATTTTTCAGAACCTTTGCCGGCACTGTTGTTGTTTTGGTTTTCCAGAATGGGGATTGCGTACAATAGACACATTTGACCGGCTGAAGATACTTGAGCGGTATTGCACCCTCTCCGAAAATCACGTCACCACTGCTGGTGCCGCCTGCGCAGGTGGAATGGAAATATGGTTGTATCGGCGAGTTGTTGTAAAAGAGGCGCTTGCTGGCAACACTTTTGACGGCACGCACGACCGCGGGACTGGCAAATTCGCATCCTTTATAGGCTTGTTCTTTAGTCGAATCGCCGACGATTTCACCATCTTTCTTGCGCTCGACGATGCCCGTAACCAGCACTGCCAGTGCCTTCAAAGCTTCAGGATGACAGTCCGGCGGCGACTCGCTGCCGACAACGGAGGCGACATAATCAATCGTGGGAATCTCGTTGACGCATTTCAAACCGGACAATCCCGGACGCGAATCATCCACGGAAAAAACTAAACGACCCAGATAAGCACGTTCTACTCGCGGGCTCAATCGAATGCGCACGCCGCGACTATCGAGTGCTTGCACGACCAATCGTCGGGAAGCGAAGAATGGTGCCGATGCTCGATTGGCAGCGTTCAAACCCCGCAATTGCAGATGATTGTTTTCAACTCCCACATCAATCCACTCGTTTCCAACTCTCATATTGCGAGGAGAAACGATTTCGAGAGGTCCTTTCATTTTGACGCTTTTGATATTGTCGCTCATCTCGAATAGTTGAACGCGCAAGTTCGAAGGCAGCGCTTCGGCGCTCCTACATACAAAAGAGAAAGAGATAAGGAGTAGCAGTAAAATTCTTACGATCACTTATTTATGTTAGACCGACAGATACGTTGAGTGCAATTTTATTGAGATCCAGGCCATTCAACCGACAACAATTGTTCGCGCGCTTGCGGAATGGCGCTGTCATGGCTGGTTCCCACTGGAGCGTAGAGGCAAAACGCATGCTTGGGATTATCGTGCGGAAAGTAACCCGTCACCCATGATTCGAATTTTCTGCCGCGCGCAACCGTTCCAGTTTTAGCTGCAATCTTTAATTTGTGATGAGGATCGAGTTTCTCTGCCGTTCCATTCTGGCAGGCCATCACCATCCCCGCGCGAATGTGCCGAAAGGTCGAGTCTTTAAGTTTGAGCGCAAACGGTTTCACACTCAGATCATTAGTATCAAACATCCCCGCGTTCTTCAAAGGCGGCACATCACCTTCGGTCGCAAAAATGGCTGCCAGTCTCAGAAGTTGAAGCGCGTTAGGCTGCAAATCATCGGCAAGACCAAGTGCGTAAAGCACAGTCGAGTATTTTGGTTTCGTTGGGAAGGCACCGCATTCGAAACCAGCGACTGCTCTATCAAAACCAAACTTTTGCGCATATTCAATGATGGCGGCCGGTCCGGTTTTCCTGGTCGCTCTGGCGAAAAAGACATTGCAAGATTTCGCGATCGCTTGCTCGATATTGATGTCGCCGTGAGGTTCTCCGCAGTGATAAGATTCGGAATCGATCACGATCGTGCCTCTGCATTCCGAGGTTTCGTTTGGATTTAAAAGACCTTCCTCTAATAGGCAGGCGGCGGTGACCAGTTTCATCACCGACCCAGGTCGCGTGTGCGGAACTTTCAATCCGGACGGAAATCCGACATTGCCGTTTTTCAAATCGCCCCAGAAAAAAATGCCGCCGGACGGAACGGATTTTTCCGACGGTCCTGCCGCCTCGGCAGGTTCGCCTTGCGCCACTTCAAAAGCGCTGCCCAAACCAAATATTGACTTCAAAAACCGGCGCCTTTCCGGGTTTTCAATTTCTTCGCGAGGCTTTGTTTCGTCCGTCATGCCGACTCCAGATCCAAGTTTTACAATCTATTCACACGCTTTCAACCTGCGGTTTCCAACAGTTTAGCGAGTCGCACTCATAATACTCTCAAGGACTCCGTAACAAGATCAGGTTCGTTCCGTAAATCGGCTCGCGCCCTCATTCCCTACTCCGGAAATCGCCCAATGCAGACACTCTTAGTGTGCTTGACCATCCTAGCCTGTTTCGCCGCGACCACGGATTGGTCGCAATATTGTAATGGAAACTTAGTCGATGCAATCATCCCGCCACCCTCAGTGCAGCTATATCTTCAAGATCAGCTGGTCGAGAAACAACCGACGGGTAGAGAAATTGTCGGCTGGATGCAAATCAAGCCGACGGAAAACGGTTCCGGTTTCAAATTGTCGTCCGATTTAAAATTGTCCTCAGAGTTGAAAGTTGCCTCCGGCGTGAAACCGACCGCAGGTTCAAATCCAATCGCAGGATTGAATCCAACCCTGGTTTCAAAACCAAGTCTGAGTTCAGAACTGAACCCATCAAAGCTAATCCTTGCAAGCGCTCCAAAAGTTTCTGCAGCTTCCAGAACTTCTCAAGCTTCTAAAACTCTTCCAGCTTCCAAAGTTTCATCCGACAGCAAAATCGAAGCAACCTTGCCGCAGATTTCGATGATCACAATTCTGCATCACTTTAATGCGGACGAAAACGAGAGCCTGAAAGGATTATCGCTAGAAAAATTAGCGAACAAATTCGTTGTAAAAAGCGACCACAAGAGAAACGCCGGGCTGTTCATAACCCTGATAAAGGACGGCGACACACGCGCCTGTTGGGGTTCTGTCAATTCGAGCCAGCGCAATCTGGTCCAGGCGGCGGTTTACACAACGGAAGACGCGCTCACGAAAGATTATAGATATTCAAAAATCAAGAAGAGTGAAATTAATCAACTTATACCTCAAGTGACAGTAGTAAAGAAGATCATTCCTATAAACTCCATAGTGTCCATGCAGCCCTTAAAACAAGGACTGATGGTGCGAGCCGGAGGAAAAGGTGCCGTGCTTTTGCCGGGCGAAGCAAGTGATCCACACTACCAACTTGTGAAGACCAAACTGAAAGCCGGAATCCCAATGTCGCAACCCTGCCAACTCTACAGAATCGAAGCCGATGTTTACCGATAAATCAAACCAAAACCCAGGTCAACGTAATCTATTCCTGTCGTGGGAAATCATGCTTCTCTACTGTCTGCTTGCCGCAGTCGTAGTCCTGCTTTTGCAGCAACCATCGGGTTCTGTGAGCGGCAAAATCGCGATCGAAACCGATAAGAAATTCGGTCTTTTCTCGTACGACATTCGCAAAAACAAAGTTTATGCGGTGGCGACCGGACCAAGAGAAGGCATCACAATCGCGCGCGGTGTCTGGGTTAAGGACGACGGTACTTTTAAAATCGAGCAGTTGCCGGTTGGTGAGTATCAAATCAAAGTCAGAGCACCAGGCTTCGAAACAGAGAATGTGGAAAACGTTTTTGTGGCCAGCGGGAAGCTCGGAACGCTGGCAGAGACTATCAAATTGCATGTGCTCGAGCCATCGGTCAGCATCGCAAGCAACGTTCGCGTTTTCACAACTCAAGAAAATCCGTCTTTCTGGATCACCGCCACTGGTGCGGTTGACTCAACGATCAAAATCTACAAGAAGTCTTTTCTCGAAACTGTGACTTCCAAGCCATTCGTAGCGAAATCAGTACACGTCTCAAGCGATTTGAGTTTGTATCCTTCTTACAGTTCAAAACTGGTATCACCGTTTCCTGCCACCGAAAAACCGTTCAAGGTTTTAACGCGCACGCTCAAGCCTAACTTCGAAGACTCTGCCCGAGCCGATTTCAAGCTCGATAAAGACCTTCCGCCCGGCGATTATTTTGTAGTCGCAGAATGCACAGATTTGACTAAACAGAAAAATACCGCAGCAATCTGGTGGTTTACCGTAAGCGACATCGGGCTTATAGCCAAGCGTTCGCCGGAAGGGACTCTCGTCCGTGCGATCGATTTGAACACGCTCGCCGGCGTACCAGGCGTGAATCTTAGAATGATACCGAAGGACTCAGATCCTTCGAAAGCCTTTGCCAAAGGCGTAACTGGAGCTGATGGTATCGCGTTCATTAAAAGCGTAGATGGACAAAACTCTGAATCGACGTTGCTCGGTGATCGTCAGGGTCACTCAGCGTACGCATCCGGCGGCTATTGGTACGGCGGCGAAGGCGACGATTACACCACTTACTTCTACACGGACAGACCGATTTATCGCTTAGGTCAAACGGTCGGCTTCAAAGGCATCGCGCGGAAGCTGGACAAAAACGGCTTCCAAAACATTGGCGCTGAGGAAGAAATCGGCGTAGTGATTGAAGATCCAAGCAACGTTCAACTCTATAGCGGCAAGATCAAATCTTCTAAATTTGGAACGTTCAATGGTCAGTTTAATATTCCAGAGGAAGGCAAAACCGGCGCCTACACTTGCAAGTTGACATATAGCTCGACGGGAAAAACTGCATACGAATATTTTGAAGTCGATCAATATAGAAAACCGGAATACAAAATCGATATCAAACCATCGGCAACACGCATTACAGCAGGCACTAAAGGCACTGCGACATTGTCAGCGACGTATTTCTTCGGCGGACCGGTAGCCAATGCGCGCGTCAAATACAACATCTACGCGTCGCCGGATTATAGCGCTCGCTACAAGATGCAACCGCGTCCTGACTACTATAGTTACTTCGATGACTGGTCGAATAACAACGAAGACAACTACGACTACGGTGGCAGTTTTGTCGGCGAAGGCGTCGCGCAGACCGATGAAAACGGACAGGCCGTCATCACCTTCGATACCAAGAAGATCGAACCCGATCTGACCAATTCCAACTACTATTATGAATACAACGACAAGAAATACAAAATCGAAGCTGAAGTAACCGACATCAGTCAACTGACTGTCACCGGTTCTGGCTCGGTCAATGTCACCGCCGGTGACTACGCCTTGTTTGTCGACCCTGTCGATTATGTGGTCAAGGCCGGCGAAGGTGTGCAAGCCAACATCGAAGCCCGAGATTACGATGGCAAGCCGGTCGCCAATCAAAAGATTCACGTGAAGGTTTCACGCTGGCCGTGGGATGCCACCACATCCGCTCGCAACAGAGAAATCGTAATCACCGAGGGTGATGTCACGACAGACGCTGAAGGCAAGATCAAATTCAGCTCTACGGCAGGCAAACAATGGCCGACTGATACCTTCTATATAACTGCCTCGGCGAAGGACGCTCACGGCAACACAGTGGTCGATTCAACAAGCATTTGGGTAGCCAGTGATGATTATCCATACGCTGTATCGAGTGCTGATTCGAAGAAAGAATCGTTCAAGATTTCGCTCAACAAGAAAGTGTTCAAGCCGGGCGAAACAGCTCGCGTGATGATTTCCGGACCGTTCACCGGCAAGGAAGGCTACGACGCGCTCGTCACTGTTGAAGGTACAACAATCTACAGCCACAGAATTGTGCCGCTGAAAGCGAGCGCCAATCTGGTCGAGATTCCGATCGACAAGACGTACGCACCAAACGTATTCGTCGCCGTGACGATGGTTGCGAAGAGAAGCAATTCTATTCGACCAGCGAGATGGTTATGGTTTCGCCGAAGGATCACTTCTTGAAGCTGGCGATCGAATCCGACAAACAAAAATACAAAGCTGGTGAAACAGCCAAGTACACGATCAAAGCAACCTACGAAGACGGTCGCCCGGCGCCGAACACGGAAGTTTCGCTTGGTGTGGTCGACGAGAGTATCTACTCCATTCGTGCAGAGAACGCACCAGATATTCGCAAAACCTTCTACTCGCAACGTCAAAATAAAGTGAACACATTCTGTTCCTTCCCTGAAACATATTCAGGCGGTCCGGATAAGACGGCGATGGATCCGAAGTTGCGCAAGAACTTCAAGGACACTGCCGCCTGGTTGCCACAACTGGTCACTGATGCCAATGGTGTCGCCATAGCTTCGGTTGCCCTCCCTGACAATTTGACGACATGGCGAGCCACTGCTCGCGGTATCACGATGGGATGCGACGTGGGAGCCACTACTCAGTCCGTTCTGGTCACTCAAGACATCATCGCGCGCCTGGCGCTGCCTCGCTTCTACACTGAAGGCGATCAGGGCGAGATATCGACCGTGGTGCACAACTATTCAGACACGAACCAGAACATTCATCTGACTCTGACAATTTCAGATCAGTTTAAATCTTCAGTCGCACTCGCTCAAAACCTTTCTGTCGAGAAAGACAAAGCAGCGAAGTTCACCTGGCCGGTTTCTATTGCAAAACCAGGCGTGGGGATGATTCGCATCAAAGCCGTCGGTCAAACCGGTGGCGATTATCTGGAGCGAAAACTGCCGGTCAACGCATTAGGAATTCCGTTATTCAACGCCGATTCCGGAGTGCTTACCGATGCAATTCCAAGCGTTCAAATCTCACATACTGATGTTGGCAGCGTCTTCTCACCGAAGATGACGGTCAATCTTGCCGGCTCTGTAATCGGGCAAGTACAGGGCACCTTCGACTCTTTGATCGACTATCCATATGGCTGCACCGAGCAAACAATGAGTCGTTTAATGCCGTCGATCATTGCAATGCAATTGAACAAAAAACTCAGCGTGCCATTACTGCCTGCATCGGTACAACGATTTGAGAAGGTCAGAACCATGGGCATGGCAAAACTCTCCGAGCACCAACATTCCGACGGCGGATGGGGCTGGTGGAAGGACGACCAGAGCGATCCTTATATGACTTCGCTTGTTCTGGAAGGACTGAATCTTTTGCAAGACACCGGATACGCCACCGATAAAGCGATGATGGACCGGGGTGTTAAATGGTTGACCACCAGTTCAATCGCATTGGAGAAACAACTCTCCGATCCAAAACTGCTCAACGATTGGAACGCAGAAAACAGACGATGCGATATGGCGCGCCTGGCTTACACCTTGAGCGTTTATAAAACCAAACCGAATAAAACAATCGTAGCCTGGATCAAAAACGAAATTCCAAAATTCACTCCGGAACCACTGGCGTACACAGCTTTAGCGTTGAAATCTTTCGGCGATGAAGCAGGCGCAAAACAAGCAACGACGCGTCTTTTGGCACTAGCCAACAAGAGCGAGTCGACTGTTGATTGGGAACACACCGAAGCGATGATGAAGCGCTTGAAACTCGTTGGTGCCACAGATTACAGTTATCGCTATACCGGTGAAGAAACCACAGCATTGGCTCTCAGAGCCATGCTCGCAGTAGATCCGGACAAAGTCGAATTGCTCGAACAAATCAAACACTGGTTGCTCCTGCACAGAGACAAAAACGGCTGGGCGAACACCAAGACGACGAGCGAGGTTCTGCTCGCTCTGCTCAAGGATGCCCTGGCAAGCGCCAGCACCAATGGTGATACCGTCTCCGCCAGGGTATTGATGGACAATGTTCTGTCAACCGAAATCAACTTCAATACCGGAGAGCTGTTCAGCAAAGAGAAAGCGTTTGCGCTGCCGACCTTCTTCCCTGCCAAGAACAGCGTTCAGATTCAAAAAGTCGGTCCAGGCAAGTTGTATTACAACACCGTGCTGGAATACACCAAGGCGTTGAAACCTGGCGAGCCTCTGCCTGTGAAAAACACGCCGGCTGGGCTAACCATGAGCCGTTCGTTCTATCGTCTGGAATCACAACCAGCCGGCGCCGACGGCATAATCAAAGTGGTGACCAAACCATTCAATGGTGGCACCATCAAAGCAGGCGAAACGATCTTGATGAAAGTCCAGGTCGACAGCCCGATGTCGTTGCCTTACGTGATCGTCGAATGTCCGCTACCAAGCGGCGCCGAGGTAGTGCAGAGCAGCGGCGCGTCCAACGCAGTCACCGATGGCGAAACCAACACCGAATCAATTTCCGGTGACTGGGGCCGTTACTGGTGGTCGCACCAGGACGTCCTGGACGACAAGATTGTCTTCTTCGGCACCACAATTCCTTCAGGCAAGAAAGAGTTCCACACTCTGCTTCGCATGGAGTTGCCGGGCAAGGTCAACTGCAATCCAGTCACGCTGGAAGGCATGTACACCAAGCTGATTCGCGGTTACACAACTTCGGAAGAACTGAACATCAAATAGGTTGGACGAAACAATGAAGTTCGACAAAAGCTATTTGATTTTGATCCTGCCAGTAGCGCTCGCATCAGGCTACTGGCTGGAGCGACCATTCCAGGCGCGTCTTGGCGAGGCGCACAGCAAAATTACACATCTGAATCGACAATCAAAAACAAACATCGATTTAGCTTGTAAGAAAATCAACGGTCATGTAATTCGCCCCGGCGAGTCTTTCTCATTCAATCGCACAGTCGGTCCGCGGGACAACGAACATGGATTCGTTTCCGCGCCCACCTATATGGGCAACGAAACCACTAACACCGAAGGTGGTGGCGTGTGCCTGGTGTCATCATTGCTGTACAAAGCCGGACTGGAATCCGGGCTGGCAGTTTTGGAACGAGAGCCGCATTCCAGGACAATCTCCACGGTCCTGCCCGGCTTCGACGCAACCGTATGGTGGGGACGCCACGATATGAAGTTGAAAAACGTCAGCTCCGAGCCCATTAAAATTCACTGCAACGCAGACTTCTACAACGTCGGCATCGAGTTCTTCGGACAAAAGAATGCGCCGATTCATCAAATCGTCAGGCGCGAAAAACCAGCATCGCCAACCCAAGTCGCAGTAACGGTGTCGCTCCAAACTGGTGACAAGCTGCAGCAAATCTCCAACGATCTATACGACAAGTCCGTTCATAGATAACGATTCAGACGGCGCGCTCACCGAATCCAGTGGCAAGCTATCGATAGCAAGGAGAAATTGAAAATGTGCCTGTGGTCCACATTTTTTGCAGATTAATGTGGCCCACATCGGTCTCGATCTCCCCGACCTGCAGCGACGCGCGCGTCCAGCTCACTTCGCCTTCTTCGTTCCGAAAGGTGTGCCGATATCCATGTCGGTGAACATCTCTTTCAAATCACTCTGACTTGCTGCCACGAACGCTTCCAATGGTGTGGCAGCAAGCTTGTAACCTTTCGGCGTACTGAATGTGTCTTTGGAAATTTTCACATCGGAGATCGACTTTGTCGATACACGAAGCATTTTGCTTCCGCCCCTGAAGTTGACGACGTATTGCATGGGGAAGCCCTTTGCCGGCGGCACCATGTTTAGGCTGTAGAGAAACAAATTTATTCTTTCGTTACCTACACCTGGTGCGTACAAACAACTATAGCTTTCTGCCACCTCGGCCTTACTTTTCTTTGAGACTCCCAGCACATAATCGACGTCGCCCAACCCGTGATAGCGCCTGCTGATAGTTTCGCCGAATGATTTGTACGTCAGCCTTTTTAGTTTTAACTTCGCTTCGATTAGATCACCGGACGAAATTATTTTGAGGCTCTTGGCCTTCGAGTACACGTCTAATGAATCGTTCGACCTAACCAGAACGCCACCACGGAGCCAGTCTTCGAAGCTAAGATCGTAACGCAGTTTAGAATTAGAATTAAACATGTAGACTCGCCAGTCCGGAGCCTTGGCGAATGCCGTCCAGTGATGACGCGGCAAAGTCGTCTTGATTGCGTTTTTCGTCATCACGATAGTCAGAGGTTCACCGAACCGTTCCTGACGAATCAAAAGTCCGTCGTCATCCGCTGCACGCGCCGCGCTGCTGCAGCCGCTCGAAATCAACGAACAACTAAACAAAAGCATAGCGACAACAAACAAACGCGCCGATAGCAACTCGGCTAGTTTTTTCTTTTCAAACTCGGACCAGCAAAAATGCATTCAGTCTTACTTGAAGAACTAACTCAAACCATTCTACTCCTAGAATGTGAGAAGAAATATTCGTTCGGCAAAACAAATTACTCTGAGGCTTTCGCTTTTTCAGATTCTTTAGCAGCTTCTTCGGCGGCTTCAGCACTTGCTTGATGAGGAAGAATGTCGACTTTTTTGGCTTCTTCAGCTCGAATCGCGGCTTCAACTTCAGCAGGATCGACAACCACAGTTGCGGTTTGTCTCGACATGAATGAAGCGATACCAAGCACTACCGACGACAAAACTGCCAGTGCAATCAGAACCGTCATTCTTACCGAGCTATCGACGTTGTTGCCTTTGTCGAGCAATTCCGCGGTCAGAAATCCAAACGCGATCATTTGCGCAGGCACCAGCATTGCGCTTTCGTAGCCGAACAAACCGAACACTGGAAGAATTTGTTTGGACTCGACTGTGACAACGTCTTTGGTATGAACATTGGCGACCACATCCTGTGAATGCGGCGTAGCGATCGAAGCGCGCCACTCAACTCCCGCCAGCGCTTTGCTGAAGATAGTGATCAGAACGCAACCGATCATCACAGCCAACAACATAGCCGAAGTCGGCTCCGCATGCAGGAAGAAAGCTGTTGCAGCCGGCGCCAAAATGGTGGCGGCAAGAAGCAACAATGCCTTGGCGCGATTATCAATTCGTTCTCTGATTAACAAAGCTGCTGTAATCGCAATCAACAAACCGGCGTAGAGCGCGGCACTCGTATACGGGTGCATGACGTTGATACCGGTCATGTTGCTGTTGAATTTGTAGATGAAGGTATGGAGAAATATGTAAGAGCCCCAGTACAGTCCAGCTATCATCGCAGCACCGGATGTAGTTGCAATCGCAGTCGCGATTGCCAGGACAATCAAGCCCGGCGTGAAGAATAAACGAGTGGCCAACAGCGTGAAGATGCCTATGAATAGCAGTTGTTTAAAAGACTTGGCCGAAACCGATTCATTCGGCCCAACTTTGTCCATCGCTTGCAGCACGTAAGTCAACAGATATCCGGCGCCACCGATTGCACAAATTTTTGCCAGATCCATCACGACGACTACTTTCGTGACAAGGATCAAGAGGACCAAACCACCAGTGATAGCAAGACAAACGCGTTTGACATAAAGCTTGTCCACTTTCAAAAACGGATCTTGAATCCAACGCATAAAGATGGCAACAACAAACGATGCCAGAATCAAATTCTGATGATGCCCTACCCATGCGCCAGAGTCGACGGTTTTGGTCCAATAGATTGAAACCAACCAGAGATACGCAGGCAGAAAATCTTCCAGCGTGCTCGTTTCTTGTTTCAATAAATTCTGTGCAGACTTCCAGCAAACCAGCCCGGCGACGACCGCGGCCAGCGGATGTTGGTAGTTGTCTGCCGGTACCATACAAGTGAATGCAACCGACGCTCCCAGAAGAAGCAAAGCTCGCAGAAATGGTGGCATGCCGGATGCGCTTATTAAAAACGGCAACGCCACTGCACCGGCAAAGTACGGCGCAGCGTCAGCGATCGCCAATCCGAATGACTGGCTGATCAACATCAAGCCACTGATTGGAACGATGATCGCGAGCATGACTTTTAATGCCGGCACGAATTGATCGAATGTCAATTTGACCTTGTCGCGACTGAACCGCCACAAGAAAACAGAGACAGCAAGTATTGAGAAGATTACGATCAACTCGGGTTTGAGCGCTGACATATTTCACCATCTCCGCATGTTAGACTGGATGTCACTAGCATAGCGTCATGGCATTACTCCTTGGTGTAGAACAGGAAAAAGTGACGATAATTTCTTGTTAGAATCAACTTATGCGTTTTCTATATCCAGTCCTAATTCTCGGCATTTTGACGATCGTGATTCTCACGATGGTATCGAGCAGCTCGACCGGAGATCCCAAGGGCACGGCGACAAAGTTTCTCGAAGCTGTGCAGCGAGGCGATTACAAAGCGACTGCGGATTTGTTCGGCGGCAACACCTGTCGCTGCCCCAAGAAGGGCGGTTGGGTTTCGTATCTCGTCTACGCATCAGCACAAGAACCAAACCTGGCATTCCTGATGGGAAGACCGTTTACAGTCGGCAGCTCGAAAGAAACCGCTATCAAACATCCTGACAAAGCGCACGTCAGCATCTTGCCGTGGCAGCAACCCGAAGACGTCATCGTGGATCTTGATATCTCATTCGAAGAAGCTCGCTACGCGCCGCTTTTTCTGCCATTGAAAACTGCTTACGGCATCGCGATCACGCAGGACGAGTTCACCAAGTTCACGCAGAACCCTGACATCGAATGCTGGAAAGGTTTCACATTGCGCCTGCGACCTGGAATCGCGCCCGGTGCGATCGAGCGTCCGGAGTCGAGCAAAGGCATCGAGTACAAGCCCACTGAAAACGAGCATGATGTCAATCGCGCCGGCTCTTTGAGTATTGAAGATAAACAGAAACTCCTGGTCGTTCAAAGCAACGGCAAAGAAGTGCCAATCGCCTCCATTAAGAAGGTAGGAAAATCCGAAGCGACTGATGACAAAACAAAATCTGATGTCGAAAAAAGTAGCGCAGAAGCGAGCGACGATTCCTTTATATATGCAAACGTCGAAGACGCAATCAGAGAATCACTTGGAGATGAAGTCGCGGCCTACCTTCACCCACGCGACCCCGGTCCGATAAAACTCGCCGATGGCACAGCAATGTCTGAAGTTGATGTGGAAAAACAACTGCCGCGATTGAAGTCAGCGAAATTGCGACTGCACATCGTCAGACGAGAACAACTTCGCGAATGGACTGTTTATCACATCGGCTTATTGGAACCAGTCCTTGCGCTCAGCGATGGCAGCTCGTTTCCGTTAAAGAGTTACAAGAGCCCTTCGGGAGACGATGTTCCCAATCCGGAAGATTCTGCCCCGATCGCTAAATAGTTGCGGCACCGCATTTGATATCACGTTTACGTTTATAGTTTTGCGGGCTCTGCTCGCGTTAAGTTTATTAGGATCGCGGCGTCAGCATTCTTAATCACGTTAGTCTAAAGTTTCGCAGCATCAGCACTCTGCTAACGGTTAAGTCCATAGCTTCGCAGCATCAGCATGTTCTAAAAAATGCTCGCCTTCATCAGTTATCACGAATCTATCTGTTTCTAGTTTTAAGTAGAAACGATCCGAATTCTTTAGGTTTTCTACACAGCCTAGTGTAGTTAACGTGGCAAGGCAGCTGTCTAGCAGCTGAGTATTCTTAACCATTAATGTGTCGCCGAGTACCGATGGACGTAATCCGAACTGTGATGAACGAGCGCGGCTATCATGCAGTTCTTGAAGTATCGCAATGGACAGCTCTTCTTCAGTCCAAGTAATACCTTCTGATTTCCACGGTATATCTGAATGATTTGCTGCTTCTGACATTTCTTCTCCAACAGAGAGTACCTTCCTCTACTGTAGGTTCAACTAGACTGTGAGTCAAATTTTCCACTATCTCGACTTATTTCCTTCTGAGCGCTTGCTCCGCAAAGGCAGTCAACGCCTGTTGTCCTTGAGGACAAAGAGGGCACAGGTGGATTGTAGCCACCTGTTATCTCTGGATGACTACTCTGCTAACGGTTAAGTCTATAGCTTCGCAGCATCAGCACTCTGCTTCCGAAGTTTTATAAGCAACGCGAATAGAATGAAAGCCGGCAAAATAACGATCGTAGCGAGCGCGATAAACTCTGGCAAGAACAACTGCGGGCCGTTGTATGCAATGGTGGCAACGTATCCCAAACACGTAACCATGACAGCGCTCAGCGCGTAGGCGACATAACTGCTTCGTCCAAGTTGCGCTATCGCCACGTAAAGAAACAAGCCCATCGACAGCGATTGTGCCACTTCTAAAACGTAGTCCTGCCAGTAGCGTTCGCCGCTGCAAGCAACCAGTGTCGCCACCAGTCCGATCAATGCAATGCGCCCGAATGTAGGCGCGAATTTACCAGCCAAGCCCACTGCGGCCACGATCGCGCACAGCGTCATCGGCAGCCCTTCAAGGCATTTTATGGCAACGTATGCGATGGGAACATACACATCAGTCAATTCAGTAATCGAATAGATCGAATCTACAGGCACCGAGGGTGATATCAGTTTAGCAATCATATCTTTGAGCTGATTAGTTATGACTGTGAATGAAATGGAAGCATACGAGAACAGAATAGCGTCGAACCACAGTTCCATCCTGCCATCGCGATGATTAGGCAGCTCGGAGTTTGTCTTACCGAACGTGTACTTTAAATAGGAAACGATTGGAGTTCGCGGAGCAATGATGCGCAGAGCACCAAGAGTGACCGCGATTAAAACTGATATCGAGACGAACTTGCCAAACAACGAAGAGGCGAGCCCGAGCAACTGTTCTGCGATGTACGAACTCATCGGCGTGGTCGTGCTCAGTCCCGTAAAGAACGACGGCAGATCATTGAGATAAGCCAACAGTCCCAGCGGGAGCGTCGCCAGGGCGATGATGATCGGAATGCGATATCTGATCGCACCGGTTCTGAGAACGGAATAGCACCACAAAAGAAAACCGAGTGCAAACAATATCGATCCAAAAGTTCGAACATGTCCGAGGATGACGTCTTTGGAAGTGCGCTTCTCGCGCTCAAAAGTCCAGGAATCCGGCACGTCCCAGAACTGCTGGAAATTGCCGACCTGACCGCCAATCACGTCTACGCTGATGCGGCAATCGGCTTCAGCCACTTTCAATCGGGGATAAGTAAATTCAACGGTGTAATCAATACGATTTTTTCGTTTGTCAGTCGATGTTTTTTTGAATTTGAAGTCCTTAAATTCCGGATGCGTTTCGCGCAGATAGTCTTCCGCCGTCTTCCGGGCTTCTTCCTCGGTCAGGCTGGCGCCCGGGTCATCTTCTTCACGCGTGATATCGAGCGTTGTCTCATTGCCGGCACCATCGAGATAAACGGTGTATTGCTCCGACACCAGTGGCTTAAAGAACCGAACCGCCCAATAGAAGCCGCGCCTCGTCTCCTTAAAAATATTGCGCGTCGTTTCTGCATCAGTATTTTCAAAAATATATTGAAAAGATTCACCGATCGAATTAGTAGATGAGGTGGCAGTTTGCATCCAATCTTTGGGATCGATATTATGCTTTTCCATGACCGCACGTGCGCGGGTAAGCGCTTCGGAGTGGCTGACCAGAAGTTTTGCATCCTGATTGATTCCACCCTTAATCGGAAAAATAATCAGGCTGATTATCCCTAGCAGACAAATTATTGCCATGCTGACTCGAACTCGTCGCGCCAATGGATGGTAATCGATTGGCGGAGGCGCGTCTTCGACCGGCGGTGGCGGCGGGATAATCAGAGGTATCTTGTCGTTGTCGTATTCGTCGCTGGTGCCGAGTTCTTTTTTCTTCTTCACAGCAAATGCCACAGCGACAAGGACCAGCCATGGTATCAAAGCTGGTATCACAGAAAGTTTAAGCGCAGTGACATCTGAGTATAAAAATGCTTCGACATACATGAACGAATCGACCAGGTAGTGCGACGAAACGCAAGCGACGATGCCATATCGGCGCAGAATCCAGCCTTGTAAAAGCCCGACCATAGTGAGTTCTAACCCACGAGCATACGCCGGTTCTTGAGGATAAGAACTGTGCGCGAATCCCCACACGACGGCTTGAAACAAGTTGGCAATCCAGAAGTTTTTGAACAATCTGGTGCCGATACCGATACCAATGATGCGGCAGGCTAGCTCTTCTTCGAATGACGCAGTCACACCAAGGGCAATCGCTGATACGAATGGAATGACGTTACTCAGCACTTCATGACTTTCCACACCGAGTGGGCACCAGAAATTCATTTGTTTGCCGGCAATGTAATACAGCACGATCCAGCCAAGATGGATGGCGACGACAAAGTGGCCGACGATCACCGCGCGCACAAATTTTTCGTTCGTAACGCCGCCTACAGTCAGCATCTTTTCGAAAGCGATCTTGTGAGGAAAAAGTTTTCGATAAACAATTTCGGATCCGCCGAACAACGACACGCCCATCATGGCGTTGCCGACAAAGCCCATGACTGCCTTGAAGACCACGTTGATAATGTAATCACGGAAAGCGATGGTGGGCGTGTAATTGGTGATCAGCGCCGGCAGGTGATTGAGGTAATCGAGCGCGGAAATTCCGCCGAGCAAAATGCCACCAAATATGGCGGCTCGCCAGCGAATGTTCTTCGTGATGATGCCCCAGACAAAAATCAAGAAGGCTACTGTTTGAAACAGATAGATAAAGAAGAAGGCGAACTGGCCAAGCAAAGTGTTGTATGAACGCATGGTGTCGAATTCGCGTTCCCACTTGTCGGGGACGTGCAGAAATTTATTGTATTTCGTGATTTTATCGCCCGACACATACACGTAAACGCGCAGGTGTGCGGTCTTATAGTCGGTCTCCGGATCTTCCCAGGTGTACGAATGGTCTTCGCGTTTTGTTTTAGAAGATGATTCGTCAGAGATCAGCTTGGTAAATTTTCCAGCGTCAGGATCGTTAGCCTCAATGTACGCACGCGCGATTTTGCGCGCTTCTTCATGCGAGACGCTCGGCATCGCCGCGTCGTTTGGAACATCTCGATCGAACGAAACAAGTTTGCCCTGAGGCGAAATCCAACTGGTGAAATCTTCTTGATCGAATTCTTTGCACAAACTGGTTTTCCAATACCAAATCGGAATCTCAGTCGCCATCAGCTTGTTGGCTTGTTCTTGCGTGTACTCGTGTTCGAGAAAAGTTTTTGCACTGTCATCGTTTTCGAAAATAGTTGATTCAATCAAATCTTTCTTCGAATAACCCAACTTGGGCGCGAGCAAAAGTGCCTCGTCTTGAATTTCCAAACGAGGTTTTTTTATGTCGATCGACGCAGCTGGAAACGCTTGATATTTAAACGTTTGATAAACAAACACGCCACCAATTGCAAGCAAAATGATCCACCACATGTGGTGATCGAAAAGCCGCTCGCGTTTTTTCGCCGGTGCTTCGCCTGGCGAATCACTATTCATCGTCTGCACATACTCTGCAAGTGGTAAGAAAGGGTCGGACTGCGATTTAAGTTTATCCGAATTGAATCAAGCTTAGCGAGCACTAATTTATTTCCTGTTCACATCCAGGGCTGAACCGGCGATTGATTCGATTTGCCGAGCTCCGATTATTCAAGCTTCCTAAGCAATTCCATTAATAGCTAAATTTCGGAATATGATCACTGCTTCGTACATCTTTCAGGTGGTCTTCGTGCCCGTGTCCACGAAATCAGAAACTTTGATCTGGAATCGACAAGCAGAAACTCTGCCGCGCAAAGAGCTTGAGGCTCTGCAGTTAGAGCGTTTGAAAGCAGTGCTGGAGCGCGTTTACGCCAAAGTGCCGTTTTACAAAAAGCACTTTGACCAGGTCAAAATCAATCTCTCGACATTCAAATCGCTTGACGACCTGCAATGTCTTCCGTTTACTAAAAAAACAGATCTGCGCGACAACTACCCGTTTGGTTTGTTTGCCGAACCGCTTGATAAGGTCCGTCGCATCCACGCCTCGTCAGGCACGAAAGGTAAACCGACAGTGGTCGGCTACACCGACAGCGACCTGGAAGATTGGAGAGAAGTTTGCGCTCGCTCGCTCGCCGCAGCTGGCGCCCGCCCCGCAGACGTCCTCCATAACGCTTATGGCTACGGGCTATTCACAGGTGGTCTTGGCATGCACTACGGCGCTGAAAATTTCGGCGCCACCGTCGTCCCGGCATCCGGCGGCAGAACCCAACAACAAATAATGCTGCTCCAGGATTTCGGCGCCAGAATCCTCTGCTCCACTCCTTCGTACGCACTGAACATGGCGTACATGATGGACGATTTAAAAATCGACAGAGAATCAATCAAACTTGAAATCGGCATCTTCGGCGCCGAGCCCTGGACCGAAGAATTGCGCCTGCAAATCGAAAAGGCGCTGTCCATCACCGCGCTTGACATATACGGTCTCAGTGAAGTGATGGGACCGGGCGTATCAATGGAATGCATTGAGGGCAGAAACGGTTTGCACATCTGGGAAGATTATTTCCTCGCTGAAATCGTCGACCCCGAGACCGGGCGCAAGCTGCCATACGGCGAAGAAGGCGAGCTGGTTTTCACCACTCTAACCAAAGAAGCATTCCCGGTAATTCGATACCGCACAGGCGACATCTCTCGGCTTTACAACGAAGTTTGCTGTTGCGGTCGCACCATGGTTCGCATGGAACGAATCAAAGCGCGCCTGGATGACATGCTGATCATCAGAGGCGTCAACCTGTTTCCATCGGAAATCGAAAAGGTTTTGCTCTCGCTTGATGAATTGACTCCCCACTATCAATTAGTAATCGATCGTGTGCGCGCGCTCGACGTGCTCGAAGTCCACGTGGAAATCACAGAACTGCTGCTGCAGGGCTGGGGCAGCTTCGACCACTCTAATCACGAAACGCTGACAAACAAAGTTCAGAATCAACTGAAAGATAGTCTCGGTCTGACCGCGGACGTAAAACTAATGCAACCACGCTCGGTGCCTCGCAGTGAAGGCAAAGCAGTGCGGGTTGTAGACCGCAGAAACCCCGATAATACAGAAAAGTAACGGCTTAACCGGCTCGGAGGGTAACATGAAACCTGGTCTGGCGATTGGACAAACTCAGACAATCGAAATTGAAGTCACACCGGATATGGTGGCATACTTCGAAGGCGAATTGGTTCACAATCTATATTCGACATCAGTTCTGGTTCAACATATGGAAATGGCTGCTCGTCGGCTTCTCGTTCCATTTCTCAGCGATAACGAAGAAGCGATGGGATGCAATTTCGAAATCGCGCATCTGGCGATGACGCTTCCAGGGATGAGCGTTCAAATCGAAGCGACGATTGTCGAAATTAGAGATAACAAAGTGGTGACCAACATCGAAGCTTCGAATATCCGCGGCAAGATCGCTCGCGGAACCGTTACACAAGCCATAGTCGACAGAGACTGGCTGCAAAATCGCATGAAAGAAATCAGCGTGATTCACAACATCGCGACTGAAAAACACTCTCGTTCGCAGGCCGCTTACGCGAGTTGATTCAAAGTTTCACCTCGCGGATTGAATCAATCCAGGTGAAATTATCCAGTCCTCATCCGTGTTTCAACGGAACCCCAGACCGAAGAGGAACAACAAATGGTGCAAACTACACAGCACGAAGCAATGTTGAGCGGAGCTCCTCCTGAGTCGTTCGGCTTTCGCAGAATCAACTATACGAAATCTGGTTACATCGCCACGGTTTCGATCAATCGCCCGGACGTCCTGAATTGCTTCGACATGCAGACTCTTAACGAGCTGGGAACGGCGTTCCTGGACTCGTCTCGGGACGATGCCGTCGCTGTTGTCGTAGTCACAGGAGTGGGCGACAAAGCGTTTTGTACCGGCGCCGATTTGAAAGAACAAGAAGATCCGATTCTCAAAAAACCAAACGACTATTACAAATGGATGTACGCGTTTATCGAGATGCACGATCGATTGCGCAACATCGGCAAACCGACAATCGCAAGATTGAACGGCATGGTCGTCGGTGGTGGCAACGAGCTGAACATGGCTTGTGACCTGGCGATTGCAGCAGATCATGTGACCATAAAACAGGTCGGCGCGGCACGAGGTAGTGTCGCCGCCGGTGGTGCCACGCAATGGTTGCCATTGATCGTCGGCGATAGACGCGCACGCGAAATGCTATTGACCTGCGAGCCTATCGACGCGTACACCGCACTCGATTGGGGTCTGGTCAATCAGGTGGTTCCTTATTCCATGCTGGATTCGGCTGTCGAGGAACTGGCCCAGAAGATGTACAACAAGCTGCCCGAGTGCACCAGATACACAAAACAGCAACTCAATTTCTGGAGAGATTTCTCCTGGTCAATGACGATCGGACACGCGCGCGATTGGCTCTCCTTGCACGCCGGCTCATTTGAAACAGCACAAGGACTGAAATCGTTTCGCAAGAAAACAGAAATGGATTACGACACTATTCGCTGCAAAGCAGCCGGACCGACCGGACCGATTAACCCAGCCGCCGGTTTCAAAAAATGCGGCAACTGCAGCACCACAATGGCGGAGAACTTCAAGTTCTGCGGCGAGTGCGGCAAGGATATCTAGAAACTCACCTCAGTAACCTCGCAAAGGCGGCTATTTTGAGCAAAACTATCGAAAAGATTGAAAAGGTTGATGAACTCGTTAGGGAGACGAAAATGACAGAAGCGACTTACAAAAACATTCTTGTTGATCAAGATGGCGCAATTGGTATCGTGACACTGAACCGACCAAAAGTGCTCAACGCGCTCAGCCATGAACTCATGGACGAGTTAGTCGCAGCGCTCGAAATTTTCGATCGCGATGACAAAATCCGCGTCATCATCCTCACCGGCAGCGAGCGCGCCTTCGCGGCTGGTGCCGATATCGGCGAAATGTCGGACGAAACAACAATCAGCATCATGCAAAAAGACAGATTCGCCACCTGGGCAAAAGTCGCCAAAATCAAAAAGCCAATCATCGCTGCTGTCAGCGGCTACGCCCTCGGCGGCGGCTGCGAATTGATGATGTCCTGCGACATCATTATCGCTTCCGAATCAGCACAAATCGGTCAGCCCGAAATAAACATCGGTGTCATACCCGGTGCCGGTGGAACTCAAAGATTGACTCGCGTAGTCGGCAAACACAAAGCAATGGAGATGATCCTCACGGGTCGTCCGATGAATGCGCAAGAAGCGTTTCACTACGGTCTGGTAGTTAAAGTGGTGCCGGTTGAACTTTATCTCGACGAAGCAAAATCGCTGGCACGAGAGATCGCCAAGAAATCACCTGTTGCTTTGAAGATGGCTAAGGAAGCCGTTCTCAAAACGTTCGATACTTCGATTTCCGAAGGTCTCGAATTCGAGCGTAAGAACTTCTACATGCTCTTCTCTTCCGAAGATCAAAAAGAAGGAATGAAAGCATTCTTGGAAAAACGCCAACCAACGTTCTCCGGACGCTAGTTCTAAACAGGTGTTGGTCGCCGTCGACAAGTTTCAGACTCGACAAAATCGTGAGACTTCATCGGAACCAACACCTGTCGCCATACGGCACTGTATCGGTGAAACCTCGACCGCAACAGCAAATCATTAACAACACGACCTTTTGACACCAAGGAGCTATGAGCAATGACTGAAGAGAACATTCTCGTGATCGAGAAAAAAGGCAAAGTCGGAATTATTACTCTCAATCGTCCCGACAAATTGAATGCGTTCAATGATGAACTGACGTTTCGTCTTCAGGATGCACTCAAAGAACTTGAAAAAGACAAAGAAGTTCGCGCCATCGTGATCACAGGCTCCGGTCGCGGATTCTGCGCCGGTCAAGATTTGCAGAGCCGCAGCATCTCGCAGGAAGTCGGCGAGCGTCCGTCGTTGGGTGATTCTATCCGCCGTCGCTACAATCCAATCATCGCAAAACTTCGCCGGATGGAAAAACCAATTATCGCCGCCGTCAATGGTGTCGCCGCTGGTGCCGGAGCGAGTCTTGCATTTGCATGCGACTATCGCATTGCCGGAGAAAGCGTTTCATTCATCCAGTCATTCACCAAAGTTGGTTTGGTGCCTGACTCCGGTTCGACCTTCCTATTACCTCGTTTGATCGGCGTCACCAAAGCATTTGAACTGATGCTTTCTGCAGAGAAACTTCCAGCAGCCGAAGCGCTGAAGCTCAACTTGATCAACAAAGTTTGCCCTGATACTGATGTGATGAAAGAAGCAATGGAACTGGCAGACAAATTAGCCGCCGGTCCAACCAAAGCTTTCGCTCTGACCAAACGCGCCATCAACCGAGCCATCTTCCCCGACCTGGAAGAGTTGCTCGAGTATGAAGCCAACTTGCAAGAAATCGCCGGTCGCAGCGACGATTTCGCCGAAGGCGTCAAAGCCTTCGTAGAAAAGCGCACACCAGCTTATTCAGGCAAGTGAACGCGCGATGAAGGCGACTCCGAACGCCGCCTTTGACTGCGCTAGCCCCATGGTTCAACAGGATCTGCTCGCCCGTTGGTCCAACATCATCCGCGAGCCTGATGGTCAAACACATCGCTTGCCTGATTGTTAAACACGATCCGCCGGTATCCCTGACCTTTCGTCTGTGGAAACCGGCGGTTCCTTCAGGCGGCGAAACTGCGCCAAGCGCTGCAACCTGCTGGCTACCAGCAAAAGTGCTGGTATAATCGCTTTTTAGATGACAGCAAAACATTTCTCTTGAACTCACCCTTTAAAAACGTCACCTTCAGCCACGAGCAATATATGGTGCTCGAGGAATTAGGTCGTGGTGGCATGGGCATTGTTTACCGGTGCAAAGACCGCAAGCTCATGAAAGAAGTCGCCGTCAAAGTAATCGGCTGGAATGTCGATGACGAAGCGATCATTCGTTTTCACAAAGAAGCAACAACTCTCGGAAAATTGCAGCACCGCAACATCCTCGGAGTGCAGCATTTCGGGCATTCCGATGACGACTCGTTATACCTGGTTATGGATTTGCTCACCGGCAGAAGCTTGTCTGAACTGATCGAACTACAAAAATTACCATCCTTTGAAGAAGCACTGGAAATTTTCATTCAGCTTTGCGATGGCTTAGGCCACGCGCATGGCAAGGGCATCTTGCACCGAGATATAAAACCTTCAAACGTCTTCATTGCTCGCTACGAAGCAGGTGAACTGCAAGTGGTGATCACCGACTTCGGGCTTGCAAAGCTCGTCTCCGAAGATCAAAATCTTACGCAAGCCGGGTCGACTATGGGTAGTCCGCCATACATGAGTCCCGAACAATGTGAAGGAAAGCTAGTCGACGAGCGCTCCGACATTTACAGTTTGGGTTGTTTGATGTTCGAATTGCTCACCACCACAATTCCTTTTCAAGGCGAAACGATTCCGCACTTGATGATGCAACACATCACAGAAGACCCGCCCACACTGGCGGAGCGTGCTCCGGAACTCAACTTTCCGCCGGAGATGGATCGAATTATCGCTAAGTGCCTCGCAAAAAATCCCGCGGAACGTTATGCAAAGGCTAAACTGTTGCGTACAGATTTGCAGCAATTGCGCGATAGTATCTGCAACGTCTCCTTCGCCCAACACAGCGAGGAGAGCGGCGCTTATTCCCCTTCGAAATCATTCCTTCGCACAGGTGCGTATATAATCACCGGTCTGCAAAATTTAGCGCGACCGTCCCAAGAAAAAAAATTGCGCGTGATGATTTACTCTACACTGTTGCTGATTGGTTCCGGGCTTGTGTACTCGGTCTGGCAGGCAATCGAAGGACACCTAAAGTATCTGAAGACTCAAGATGCGCTGGAAGGATTCAGAAATCAATTCAATTCACCAAGCCACGAGGTCACCGAAATCACACTCAACCCCGTTAAAAGTAAGCGCGAACGAAGCAGCTACCGCCAGTCCAGGCTATGGATCTCAATCGACAAAGGCGCAAAGAGTGCGTTGCAAGAAGTAGCGCAAATGTCGAAGAAACAAGTCGGTTTCGAAATTGGAACAGCACCGGACTGGATCAACTTATCCAAAAGCGACGTCAAAGACGAAGACCTGGAGCCGATTTCATCGCTAAGAATACTCGGTTTTATGTTTAACAAAACTGCTCTGACAGATAAAGGATTGAAAATAGTTTCGAACATTCCGACGCTGCAAGAACTTTATCTAGACGAAACGAAGATCACGGATGCAGGTCTCGTTTATCTCATGAATGTCGGCAATAAAAATTTAAACCTGATCACGCTTGGTGGAGATAACATCACAGACGAGGGTGTGGAGACGATTTCAAAGTTCGGAAAGATGGCATGGATAGAATTAGAAAACTGTAAAAAGATTACTGGTGCCAATATCGAACTCTTACACAACAACTCCGACTTATTTCATTTAGGCTTAGAAGGATCCGGTTTCAAAACCGAAAACTTTCCGAAACTGTCCACTGTTCATCTAGCAAGTTTGGATCTCTCAAATCTCAATCTCACCGATAGCGACCTTGAAAAGTTTTGTGAGGTCAGGGTTCCTGGGCTCGAGACGCTGCTTATCAAAAACAACAAAGAGATTACTGACCGGGGTCTTCTTGAGGTCTCGCGAATAAAAACGCTGAATAATTTGCACATTCATGGTTGCGACAAAATAACAAAAGCCGGAATCGATAGTTTCCACGATGCTCGTGGAGACAGACCAGTAGCCGTCTACAAAGAATGAAGAAGATCAACTTCAGCCACGAACAGTACCTGGCGCTCGAAGAGATCGGGCGCGGCGGCATGGGAGTTGTGTACAAATGCAGCGACCGAAAAATGGGCAGATCTGTCGCAGTAAAGGTGATTGGTTGGAACCTGAGCGATACCGACACCATTCGGTTTCATAAAGAAGCGAAAGCACTGGCGAAACTTCAACATCCAAATATTTTGAGCGTGCTCCACTTCGGGCACTCCGATGACGATTCGTTATTCCTGGTGATGGAACTTTTGACCGGGCAGAGTTTGTCCTCGTTAATAGATTCAGGCATCTTACCGCGATTCGAAGAAGCGCTCTGTATCTTTCTTAAGATATGCGACGGGCTCGCGCATGCCCACAAAAAAGATGTCCTGCATCGAGACATAAAGCCCTCAAATATTTTTGTTGAGCGCACTACCAGCGGTGACATCAATACAATAATTACCGATTTCGGTTTGGCGAAACTCTTGACCGAAGATCAACGGTTGACGCAAACCGGGGTCTCGCTGGGCACTCCCGCCTACATGAGTCCGGAACAAGCTGCCGGAAAAACGGTTGACGAACGCTCGGATATTTATAGTCTGGGATGTTTGATGTTCGAAGTTCTCACAGGCGAACAACCATTCCAGTCCGGCAACGTCACGGGTCTGATGTTGAAACAGGTAAACGAGCCTCCACCAAGACTCTCCGACGTCGCACCCGATCGCAACTATCCTGAAGAAATGGAAGAGATCCTGGCAAAGTGTCTGGCAAAAAATCCAGACGAACGATACAGCGAAATAAGCGAGCTAAAAAACGACATCCACAACCTCAAAAATAACTCCGTTATCGTTTATGCGCAAATCGACAGTGGCAGCGAAGGTTCGCAATCCGACAGTGCTGCAAAAATGAATGAGTTTTTGCGCACCGGAGTTCAGCAATCAACTCCGCGAGCGCGTGCAGGAAAAGCAGTTGTCGTGACATCAGGTTTGCTTTTATTGATTGGACTGATTGGTTTTATCACGAACCTCGGGTCTTTCGGCCTTCTCGAAAAGAAAGAACAACCACTCACCGGCATAACCGTAATGGGCTCCAAAAATGACAATAAAGACACCGAAAATTTTATCGACCTGACCTTGAAGATTTCAAGAACAGAAGAACTGTGGATACCCTGCACAGGTCAAGGTGGTGCAAAACGACTGCTCGACGTGGTGCAGAATGAGCGGATGTCGCGAAAGCAACGGGGCACGCGCGCCAATTATTACATCGACGCGCGAAATTCCGATGTCACGGACAAGCAGCTGCACGCGCTCAAATCAATCAATGTAATCGGACTTCGTCTGGGTGGCACAGCGGTGGGAGATGATGCAATTAAGAACACCGTAAGCAAGCTGGCTGATCTGGAGGAGCTTTCACTGCGGGGTACACAGGTTACTGACGAGTGCGCGCAATACCTCACCGCCAATGAGAAATTAGACTCTATCGACCTTTCTCAAACGAAGATATCCGACAAATCCATACCAATCCTGAGTGAGCTGAAATCACTCAGGTTTATCTGTGCCATGTCATGTCCGAATTTGACTGGTTCTACATTCGGTGCCTTAAAAAATTTGCGGCATGACTCAGTAGACCTGAGCGTCGATGGTTCCAACATCAACCAGGAAAATCTGAAGTTATTGCAAAATCTGCCAATGCGGTATTTGGATGTATCCGGATTAAAATTGAACGACAACGACATGGAAGTTATTTCGAGAATTTCATCACTGCAGATAGTTATTTTGAACCGCAATCCTGAAGTCACTCAAAAAGGGTTCCTGCAGCTTGCCAAACTTAAGAAGCTTGCCCAGGTAGGTGTTCACGGTTGCCCGAAAATTACACCGGCAACCATCACTCATTTCAATAGTGTCCACCCTACGCCCAAGATAGTGGTGGTCGAACCCGAATCGTGATCGACGACAGAAAGCGGCGACGAATTTATCAGTTTCGAATTTACGAGATTCGAACAACGGCAATTTTCACTTTTCGAACAGTGCGAAATTCTATATATAGGTTGACGCCAATCAAGTATCAAACGCTCGCGTCGATTGACCTGCTTACGTTCCGCGCGATCAAGCAACTGCCTGCCTGTTCAGCTTTTTAGAAAAAGAACTGCCTCTGGAAAATCAGAATAAGGGCGAAACGTGAACTGAGCGTGAAGAACTTTCGAAAATATAGCCGACTTGCAGTGTTCAACATATCCGTTAATTCAGCCGAGTCCCGCACGTTAAGAGCATCTCCGTTGTTTTATACACGTTATTGCTATATGTTTTTAGCGAATTCACTTTTCATCTAGACGCGATTACTATAAGTACATCAAGCAGTTTTGACCTCTCACCTTACTATTCTACGAGGGCATTTGCCCCCGTACGCGGCTCTGCTACGGAGATTTACTAATGTTTTTAGCCAAGAAAACTCGCAACCCGCTTTATCGCCTCGGCGAACTGTTCCTCGAAGCTGGAATTATCTCGCCTGTGATTTTGACGAATTGCCTCGTGATTGCGAAGAGAACATCGATGCCAATCGGTCGTGTGCTCGTGTTGTCCGGTCATGTAAGCGATCTCGATGTCGAAACCGCTGTCAGAACCCAACGCTCGGTGCGCGAAGGCTCTATCGAAGTGGCGATGGCTAAGGAATTGATGCGCTTCGCTCACGTTCACCAGGTCACCATCGACGAGGCTTATCGTCTCAATGGTATCAGTCGCGATCTCGGTCCTCTCACTCGCCTCGGCAAGCTTCTTCTGGCTGCTGGAATTGTTGAAGAGGAAGAACTGAAACGCGGAATGCGCTACTCGGAGCAAACCGGCTATCCTCTCGGATTGTCACTGGTTCACCTCAATTTGATAAGCGAAAAAACTCTTACTACTTGCATCAATCTTCAAATTCTCCTTCGCGATAATCATCTGCACTTCTTCGATGCCGTCAAAGCTGTCCAATACATCGTCAGAGACGGCGAATCTTTCGAAGGTCTCCTCACCGCGCTTGGTTTGAAGGGTGTCGGCATTGCCATAGCACCGCCGAAAGTTGGCGAATTGCTGGTTGACGCAAAATTACTGACCGCCGAAGACGCCATGGTGCTCGCAGAACTCGGAACCGAGCAAGACCTGCAATACGGCGAACTCGTCACCACCTACAATCTCGTCAACCGCAACGTCATTGACGCTGCTGTACAACTGCAAAAGATGTTCAAAAACCCGATGTTCACCAGAGCAAGAGCCGCTCGCTTGTTGAATCTCGTCCATTCGATGAACACCACCTTGGAAAAAGTTCTCTCAGACTTCGATGTAATCGAGCAAGCCGTAACTTTGCTGAGAGCTGCTGAAGTGATCGACGAAGCCATTCTCCGCGAAACCGCCGCCCAAATCGAAAACTTCGAAATGTGCGTTTCGGAAGCTCTGATCTCGAGCAACAAAATCACACCAAGCCAAGCCCGCAAAGCAATCGAGTGCTTGCACTACATCCAAGCGGGCAGCATGAGCTACAACGAAGCGCTGCACGTTCTTCGCAACGAAAGAACCGACAAATCGAAAGTCGTATACGCCGCGTAATTCACCGCAAAAGTTAAAAGGAGCTGCAATCGGTGTTTCGTCCCCCAATTGGCGAAACGCCGAATCCTCTTTGGGCTGAAATCTGAATCCTTTTAGCGCGAAACATTTGGATCGATTCCCGGGGTCGTATATTGGTCTCTTTAGGCCAAGAGGTCCATCCGTGGAACATACGAACCAGTTGAATCTAACACTCGCAAAACGCAGAACCACTTATGCGATTGCAACTTTCTGCGATACCTGGGTTGTTTCTGTTCGGCGTTTTTTCCCACTATTTCTCGCCTGGGGAGTTTCCGGCGCGCTCCCGGTTGCGATCCTAATTGTCACAGTAATCATGGGCGGCGTTTTCGACTGGAAAGCAGGCTTCGGTCATCCAGCCTGGGGTACCGTTGTCGGCATGCTGATCCCTGCCGTTTTTATCGGCGGACTTTGGGCCGGCTGGAATTACATAGCACTAAAGGTGGTGCGCGGCATTCCGGTTAGAGCATCCGATATTTTTCGACCGATGAACCAAACACTCAGTGCTCTAGTCGCACTGGCGATCTCATCGGTTTTGATTGGAATTGGAACGGCACTATTCGTGGTGCCTGGCGCATTGCTTTTCTTACGTTTTCAACTGACCGCTTTCTACATCGTTGATAGAAACTATGGTCCGATTCAAGCGCTGAAACAGAGCTGGGATGACACGGAACGCGTGTTTGTTCAATTAGGACTTCTCGATTTGATGATGCTTGGAGTGGGTACTCTCAGCGCGCCGCTAATCTTCGGACCGTTGATGGTGCACATCGCGAGCACGGTTGCTTCAGCGGAAGTCTACAGCAAATGGCTCACGGACGAAAACAATCCGGACTTTCCAAAACTGGAAGACCTGGACTAACAGCCAAAGACACGCGTCGAAACGTTTTTGCCGGCAGGTTTAGTTAAACGTTCCAGTCGAATTCCCTACGCGCACGTTCTCAGCGAAACCGTTTCAGAACACGCGCGCAGGAAAATTACCTCCTCCGAACAAGCAATTGAGTTCATCGTGCCTGTGCGACACTAACGCAAAACGCGCACTAGAAGCCGGAATCGCCCTGACGTTGTTGAATGATCTTTTGTTGACGACGTTGTTGATCGTTTTGCTGATTTTCGCGATTGCTGTGTTCGGCCATTTCTTCGCGCATATAAGGTGAGGGTTTCACTCGACCAGGTGCAGCTTCATTGGGAGTGAGCATATGTTCAATCGAAGTCAGACGATCGCGAACTTGCGAAACGCGCTTATCATCAGAGCCTTCACGCAGACGAAGAAAATCTTTGTAGTACTTCACGGCAGACGAGAAGTGGTGCTCCGTCTCAAGCAACATAGCAATTTGTAGAAAGACTTCGTAATCGTCTTTGTTGTAATCCAGAGCAAAACGCCAGTGATCCATTGCGCCTTGATGGTCTCCCAGAGCCAGTTTGCAAAGCCCGATGTCTTTGTGCAATCGCGCCGGTTGCATTCGCATTTGGTTGCCGATCGAGTGAGAGGTCTTGAGCGCCATCAGCTCTCTAAGCGCTTCTGCCCACTTTTGTAATTTCATTTTTTCTTCGCAGTAAAGCAACCAAACTTTTGTCCACGACCATGGTTTGTCGCCCAGAGCTTGACGAAAGTGCTGCTCCGCCGCCATGTAATGACCTCGGCGCCTCGACTCGAGCGAAAGCTGAGACTGCTTTTGTTCCAACTCTCTGGCTTTCTGGTAGCCTTTCATTTGGCCAAGAGCGCCACCCCAACTGGTACTACTATCGAGCGTCACGTCATCGCCTTTTCGATCTTCCATCAAACCGTAAATGTACTGAACCTTCTGAGTGGTTTTAGGATCGTATTTTTTGATCGACTTGACCGCGTTCTCGCACTCTTCCCAGCGTTTATTCCGCAGGTGAATTTCAGCCAGCGCGAGGTAAGCGTCCGTAGGTTCTTCGACTGATTGAGAAACATGTTTTTCCAAAGCTTCGACAGCTTTGTTGTCGAGGTTTTTATCATTCTTTTCCATGTAGGAGATGCCCAGCCAATAGTAGGCTTCGGGATAATAACCGTTGCGCGCAAAATATGTGGCTTGAAGAAACGCATCGATAGCGCCGTCTAGATCTTCGGCGGTCAGCTTCGCCTTACCCGAGTTGAAATGCTCTTCAGCAGGGGCTTGAGTATGTTTGCCCCGGCGTCCACCCACAGCTTGAGCTGCAAAACCACTGGAGATCTCGGCATTGTCACTGGTCACTGAAAAATAAAGTCCAATATCCTGAATAAGAAAAATAAATGCCAGGGCAGTAAACATGCGCTTTTGAGACAATATCGCTCGCGGGCGAGTTCCAATGTTCGACTGCGGATCAATGTTGGAATTGCATTTTCGTGCGGTCACTATATTTGATCCCACTTGTGATTGACGTGAATTTCGAGCCCGTGATTGCTGTCGATTTGAACTAGATTCGCCGTAAATTCAAACCTTGTTCTTCCTGAATCGGCACTTGTGATTGCCGTAGAAATCGAATGTCTCTCTTCCGTGATTTTGCCTCGAAGTGCCCGGTGACTAAACTTCTGAAGCCTCAAATTTTGATTTTAACTAATTACCGGAAATAAATCTGCTAGGACTTAGCCTGAGTTTGAGCAACCTACTACTCAGCAGCCAGCAGCTCGAGAAACTCATCTTCCGTAAGGACCGGAACGTTCAATTGCTGCGCTTTGCCGAGCTTGGAGCCGGCGGAGGCTCCGGCGACCAGGTAACTGGTATTCTTCGAGACGGAACTGGTTGCTTTGCCGCCGCGGTCTTTCACCGCTTTTTCAGCTTCAGCTCGGTCCAATTTTTCTAGAGTTCCAGTGATGACGAAAATCTTTCCAGCCAGTGTTTGCGGAAGTGCGTTGGCGTTTCTTTCCTCGACATCGTCTTCCATACGAACGCCAAGTTGTTTTAATTCGTCGATCAAAACATTGACTTGTGGTTCGAGAAAGAAGCTGACGATGGTTTCGGCAAGAACCGGTCCGACGCCTTCGATGGCGGCCAGCTCGCTGACAGACGCGTTTCGCAAAGACTCAATCGAAGGATAACGTTCTGCCAGTAACTCAGCCATAGTCGTGCCGACGTGACGGATGCCGAGCGCGTTGATGACGCGCGAGAGCGGTCTCGTTTTCGATCCTTCGATATTCTTCAACGCCTTCTCTACCGACTTCAAGCCCATGCGCGGAAGCGCCATCAGTTTATCGATGGTCAATTTATAAAAATCGGACGGGCGATTAACTAGATCGTTTTTAACAAATTCTGCGACGAGCACTTCGCCTACACCTTCGATGTCCATCGCATCGCGGCTCACCCAATGCTTGAGGCGACGTTCTCTTTGCGAGAGGCAGCCGTAGGTGTTCGGACAGCGCACCGCGACTTCATCGCCTTCACGCGCAAGCAAGGTGTCGCAGACAGGACAACGGGTCGGATAAACAAACGGAAGGCTGTCTTCTTTTCTCTTACTTGGATTGACACTCAAAATTTCCGGAATAATGTCGCCGGCTTTCCGCACTATGACGGTGTCTCCGATGCGAACATCGAGTCTGGCGATTTGATCCGAGTTGTGCAAACTGGCGCGCTTCACAGTGGTGCCCGCGAGCCTGACCGGCGACAGTATCGCAACTGGTGTGACGGCTCCGGTGCGACCAACTTCGAATTGAACGTCTTCCAGCACTGTCTCTGCCTCTTCTGGCGGATATTTGTAGGCAATCGCCCAGCGTGGACTGTGCGAAGTGTGTCCTAGCTCGCTCCATAAAGAACGATCGTCGAGCTTCACAACTACACCGTCGGTTTGATAATCCAGACCATGACGAGCGGCGCCCCATTTGTCGCAGTAGTTTTTAACAGCTGCGGCACCATGCACCACTTCGTGATTTTTTTCAACAGGCAAGCCCAGCCGTTTCAAAAAATCGAGACTCTCAACGTGAGTGGGCGGCTGCTTGATCAACTCATCTGTTACATAAACGAAATAGGCAAACAGAGCCAGCCGCCGCTTCGCCGTATTGCGTGGATTCTTTTGTCGGAGACTTCCGGCTGCAGCATTTCTTGGATTAGCCAAACCTGGTTCGTTATTATCGAGGAGAGCCTCGTTCAACGTTTGGAACGCTGACACGGGCATGTAAACCTCCCCACGCACCTCGACCAGATCGGGAACGCGCATCGTCACACCAGGCTGATCCGTAGCTTCACCAGCAAGCAAAATTCGCCCATCAGCAGTCACCGGCAGTGGTGTCAATGCTTGCGGCATCACTGAAATTGTTTTCAAATTCAACGTGACGTCTTCACCGACCTCGCCATCACCTCTGGTGGCACCCTCGACGAACTCACCCTTTTTATAAGTGAGCGCAATCGACAATCCATCAATCTTCAGCTCGCAAGCGAAAGCAAGTTGTTTTGCCTCGTCAACGGGACGATCGAGACCTTTAACGATCCGCTCTTCCCACTTTTCTAGATCTTCGTTGCTCATCGCGTTGGACAAACTCAACATCGGAACGCGATGTTTTACTTGTTTAAACTCAGTGTTGGGCGGAGCTCCGACTCTCATCGTCGGGCTGTTCGGTGACTTCAGATCAGGAAATTTCTCTTCAAGCGCGATCAACTCGCGGTACAAATCGTCGAACGCTGCATCGGAAATTTCCGGCGCGTCGAGCACATAGTATTGAAACCGATGATGCTCGACACGGCGCGCCAGTTCTTCCATTCGGAGTCTGGCAGTGTCGACGTCATGAACCGCGATTTGACCGCCAGACATTAGTTGAGTCCCTCTCTCGACAGAATTACGCAGTCACCTTGCGCGGTACCAGAACATATTGCAGCGGCTCCGAGTTTTGCGCCGCGACGTTCCATCTCTTTGGCGAGCGTCAGCAAAATTCTGGCGCCACTAGCGCCGATCGGATGTCCCAGAGCGATTGCGCCACCATTGACGTTGACTTTGTCGGCATCGATTCCGAGCATCGACATTGACTTCAAAGCGACGGCAGCAAATGCTTCGTTTATTTCCATCAGTTCCAGATCGCTTACCGAAAGACCGGCTTTCTTCAGTGCTTTCTGCGTAGCGAGCGCAGGAACAGTGTGCAGATAAGGAATGTCCTGACCGATTGATGCGTGGCTGACAATCTTGGCGAGTGGCTTCAAACCAAGCGCATCAGCTTTTGCTCTGCTCATCACAAGCAACATGCAAGCACCGTCATTGACACCAGGGGCATTACCGGCGGTGACACTGCCTTCATCCCAGAACACAGGTTTCAGTTTTGCCAATGCTTCGATTGACGTGTCGCCGCGCGGCGCTTCGTCTTTGTCGACTACTGTGGTTTTGCCGCGACTGCTGATTTCAACAGGCAAAATTTCTTGACCGAAAACACCGGAATCAATCGCTTTGAACGCCAGCTTATGACTGCGCAATGCCCACTCATCTTGCTGTTCGCGAGTGATACCGAATTCTTTGGCGACTTTGGCACCATGCACTGCCATGTGCACATCAGTGATCGGACATTCCAGTCCATCGACAAGCATCGCATCACGCAACGGCGTGTGTCCCATCCGTTTTCCAAAACGGGCCGAGTTAGCGTCAATTAGATAAGGCGCCTGACTCATCGATTCCATGCCACCGGCAAGAATGATGTCGCCGTCGCCAGCGCGGATGCGCAGATCCGCGAGGGTCACGGCTCGCATTCCCGAGGCGCAGACTTTGTTGACGGTGGTCGATTCGCACGTAACAGGCAATCCAGCTTTGATCAACGCCTGACGCGATGGAATTTGACCGCAACCAGCCTGAATCACTTGTCCGATAATAACTTCGTCTATCGAATCACCAGCCAAACCGTTCTTTTCGACCAGATTTTTAATCAACGGTACAGCAAGATCCACAGCAGACAAGGACGCGAGCGATCCTCCCATTTTTCCAAACGGGCTTCTAATTCCGGCGACGATTACCGTCTCGTTTCCATTAGCAGTCATGGTTGTTTCCTTCAAAAATCAGTCGGATAGGCGATAAAAATCCCTGCTTTGGATTTTATCGGCCTTCTACCTCAAAGCGCTTATGTCTTACTATTTGTTCCGAATTGACTTCATTGCTCTATTATTAAAAGATTCGCACGGTGAGGCGGTTGCTTCAACATTGCTAGAAACGGGTATTTAGAGTCTCATGACAAGGTCATCAGGCGGATCTCGCCAACCCAATAGACCCAATAAAGACGACCAAAGCCGGCGCGATGACGTGTCGGACGAAGACGTCGATTACGACGACAACGGCAACAATAACGGCTCAAGCTCAAGCGCAAGCCGAAGTCGCCCGGCAAGACGCGCGCCTATGGCTGGTTCTGCCCATCGCGCCGCCCCTGAGACCTCCGGAGAGCCTGGCGTAGTCGACCCAAAGCGCCGCGGCATCGCGCTCATGGCGGATGTCATTCTGTTTTTTGCGGTGACCATGTTAATCAGTCCGATCATCGCTTTCATCAGCACCTTCATTCCTTTTCAAATCATCACTTTCGAATTGATCATGATATTGCTGCTTCTCGTTCGCGATTATCAGTATCAGGGTCGCGGCATCGGCAAAAATCTGATGGGTCTGCAAGTGGTGGATTACAGCACCGGCCTGCCGCCGTCGCTTTTGCAATCGGTTAAGCGCAATATGTTGTTCTTCGTGGCAACATTGCTGATGGGTCTGGTCGCGCTGCTCAAATATTTGCCAATCGACAAAACGGCAATGCTGCTAGTCAGCCAGATAGTCGGCTTCGTTTGCAGCGCCTACGTGCTCGTTCTGATTCCAGCCGAGTGCTACTTCGCGCTTCGCGGAGCGGGCGGCCGCAGAATCGGCGACAAGTTCGCAAACACCCACGTCATCGAGTCCAGCATGGACTTCTCGAAGTTCAATTAGTTCAAATCTTCTAGAACAAAACGATTCCATAGTTCGAATCAGAACTATTGCTGAAACCATAAACCGTTCAGCGATGCCTTCGAAGCCGCGCTTTGTTACGAACGCGCCTTCTTGACTATAAACAATACCGTATAGGGGCTCGGGGGTTGTAAGATATGGGGCTGTATAGAACCGGGTCAGCCTTTCCAAGAACGGCTAACAGATTGCCGCAAGTCAAGGAACGCGTTAATGGCACAGAAGACAGCCTACATCTGGGGTCCCATCTCGAGCTTCACCGGCCCGCTAGTCTCCTTCCTCGTCAAGAAGGGTTGGCACGCGCATGTCGCATGTAAGAGCTCGCTCAACCTGCTGTCGCTATCGCCGCTGGATTTGCGCTCTTCCGTTCAAGCCGGCATTGAAGCCGCATTAGGCGGACACGACAAAGCAAAAGCTTTTCAAGACCGAATCAAAATCGTCGAACATAACGAGTTTGCAAAAGGCACCACATATGATGCCGTTGTTTTTTCGGGCATTCCTCCGAATTTCGATGAACCTCGTGGTCCCCGGGCACCATGGTCGGCTCACGAACTGAAAGATGTTTTAAACGGCACAAAAGGCGCGCCGCTTTTTGTTGTCTCGTCGCTGCATGGCGGTGTACAAGCCGATGGTGTTGTCCCTGAAGAATACGAATTTTCTAGAAGAAAACCGCAGACCACCTGGGAAAGCATTTGCCAGCAGTACGAAACCAAAGTTATCGAAAAGCTGAAAAACTTGGAACACCCGTGGTTTCTCGTCAGACTGCCGCTGCTTGCGGGCGCCACCGTAGATGGTGCCACGTTAAACTACTCAGGCATCTATTCATTGTTGAGAGAACTCTCCGAGAAAGCGCGTTCGATCAAAGAGCTGCAGCGCGAAATCAAAGAAATCAAGTTGAACTTCAATCCCAACTCGACTCTCTGGTTCATGCCGGTTGATACGGCGGTGTACACGTTCTGGAGATTCATCGAAGACGATCAACGATCGCGAACATTGAATTTGATACCAACCAATTCACTGCTCAACATGGAGTGGATCAAATCAGTCGGCAAAGGGCTGGGCGTCAACATTCGTGATGACGATGAAGACCGACTGAACGTCAATCCAGTTTTGAGAAAATTGTTGACCGACAACGTGCAAGTGAAAAACAGAAACTTGTTTGAAGTTGCCGGACGTTATCACATTCCTCCGGTGCAGATCGACGAAGCTTACTTCCAGCAGATTATGGCAAAAGCTGAAGGCAAGTCCTGGGGCGAAACCCCAGCGCCTGAGCCAAAGAAACCAACCGGTGTTTCTTATTCCGATCGTCTCGCTCGCTTCTATTTCGAAGAAATTCTTCCCGATTTATTGAATTCGGATTCACTCCTCGACAAAGCAATCGCGCAGTGTCGCTCGATTGGTTTTGTTATCAAAGAAGCATCCGACTTGCGCTGGCACCTCACTCGCGATGATGGACAGACGATCTTGTCACGCTACGAAGTAACCGATGAGCGCCCGAAAGTTTGTTTCAAACTCTCAGGAAATGCTCTGGTCAGTTTGATTCAAAGCAAAATGCCTTTGCACCGCGCTCTGCTCATGCGGGTTGTCGAAGTTGAAGGTCCGATTTTCGAAACACTGAAAGTGACCAACATGATCGAACGTTTCTGGAAGGAAAACCCAGTGCACGCCGATCGTCTCAACAACTTGCAGATCGAGAACGCCGCGACTTAGAAGCGGTTCGCATTTAAACAAATCGATTTCACTGGTATTAACCGCATAGTTGAGCCGGTTGATTTTCGCTATTTTAAGATATCGTTATCTAATTTGGTTATTCTAGGATAAGCGTGTGTTTCGTTATTCAGGATAGCGGTACGGTTCAAATTGCGGTGCTCGACACGCTGATGGAGACTTAGAGACTTGACCGGCTGGACAGCCAAACTAGGATACGCAGTCGCCGCGCTTACGTTGATGTACTTCATCGTTTATGCGGTTGCTTGTCCGTCGAAGGAATTGGTTGCTGCGGTCGCCATGGAAGTGATCGTCTTCATCCTTGTTATCGGATTTCGTTCGCGCAAGAAGAACAAGCACTCGCGAGAAGCGCAGCAAGCCGTTTTAGACGAGCTGAGCACGAAGTCGGCCATCACGCGCCACGGTTGGATGTTCGCGAAAAGAACTACAGTGGTTGCGCTTATGCTCACCATTTTGTTCATGGTCTTCGATTTCACGGCACTGGCACTGACGCTCTCGCAGCAATTAGAACCGGCCAAGCAAATGTATTTGATCAACCCTGTCTATCGAATTCCGGGAGTGCATCCGGCGTTATCGGCAGAGCTGTTGGCGGGCGCGTATATGGAAGCAGACCGTTTGCCGCACGCGGAGAAATTGTCGGAGTTTTTGCTTGATATTCGACAGAGCATTTACGGTGAAGATCATTTGCTGGTCGCCGATATGTATGGAAATTTCGCACGCATAAACCTGCAAAAGGGTGACTTTAAAACTGCCGAGAAATATTGCCGCCAGTCGATCGCGTTATCGACGAAAACTAGTGGCTATAACCATCTCGGTGATGGACTGACAAAACTCGGCAATTCGCTCCAGGGACAAAAGCGTTATCTAGAAGCCGAAACAGTTTATAAAGAAGCGCTTGCCATGCGGGAGCGCGAGTTTGGTACTAAGAGCGAACGAGTTTTAAAAACGCTGACAGACCTGGAACCGTGCCTGAGATTGCAGGATAAGAATACCGAGGCAGACGCGGTCGCCGTCCGAATAAAAGACGTGCAGGCGTTTCAAGACGCACAAATCACGACCAGCAATCCATGGTTTCTGCCGCTATCAGTTGCGATTTCATTTGGAGTATCATTCATTTTGTTTGGTCCTGGCGGAGTGTTGACCAACCTGGCACTGCGACGCATCGAGACGCGGATAAAAAGCGCGGGCGATGGGGCAGATCCCAAAGACATTCAGAAGCTGATATCTTTGTATAATCATCGCAAAGACAAAAGCAAAGTTGAGTATTACGAAGCTCTTCTCAGTAAATGAAAGGACCGCGCGCTGTTGTTAAAAATATCGATCAACATGCGGGCTAAGTGCCCAAGCGGCTTTCGAACGTTGACTTATTTGGGCATTGGGTTCGTTCTGTGCTCGTCGTTTTCGCTCGCCGCGTTGGCTGAAACTGTTTTTGAAAAAGGTGTCAGTCAATTTAAAAACGGCAAGTACGAAGAGGCTGTGGTTTCTTTTCGCGCGGCCGCGGAGCGCGGCATCAACAAGCCGACGGCAATTTATTACATGGCGATGAGCTACCAGCAATTGGGACAGTTGCAGCAAGCACACGACACCTACAAATATGTTTGCACGGAATACCCCAACGCACCGGTGTTTGCGCGTGCGTTTCAAACCATGAAACAAATCGGTGAGCGATTGAACCAACTCAAGGAAAGCGCTCAGGACGGACCTCTTGGTACGAATTTGAAACCGGTTGGATTGCCCAAAGAACCGGCAGAAGAACAATTCATGCCGCACTCACCGATGGCGGGCGCCAACGAATACATAGTGCCGTTCACTGATGAGGCAATGGACGGGCGCATTTACATCGACGGTTCTATTAACGGCAAAAGGTGCAAGCTTTTATTTGATACCGGAGCTGGTGTCACGTTTTGCAGACAAAGTTTTTTGGAAAAACAAAAGTGGAAGTTTGACTGGATCAAAGAAGTTGCCATCATCCCCGGTGCACTGCGTGAGTCGCCTGCAAAAGTCGCTATCGTGAAAGTCGCTCTGGGCAACCTTGTCCGCGAGAACAAAATCTACGTCGAGCAAGATTCACCGGACAGTTTGTATGCTTCATTCGATAACTGCCCGATTGTCGGACAAAGTTTTTTCGGAGATTTGAGTTACGAAATCGATGGTCGCCGAAATTACATCATCTTTCGCAAAGCGGCATTGCGACCAAGATCGGCTCCGCCGGTCAAACCAGCAGCCCGAGAGGTGCCATTCATCCGAGAGGGTTCGCATATGGTCGTGAAAGTGAAGGTAAACAATCGCGAGTGCGATATGTATTTTGACACCGGAGCCAGCCAGATTGTTTTTGCAGATCGGCACCTGGCGCAATGCGGACTGAATCGTCCAGTTGAAGCGACCAATACCATCCGCAGAACGGTCGACGGTCGCCGAGACAGCTATGCCTTCTCGATTGACAGGGTTCAGCTTGGACCGATCGACAAGACGGAAGTACATGCTGCTGTTCTTTTAAATACAAAGTTTTCGAAACCTCTGTTAGGTCAGAGCTTTCTGCAGGGATTAAAGTACACAGTCGATCCCACGCGTCAGGTTATCCGGTTCGAATAATGGAGCGCTATACTGAGTCAATGGCTAGTCTTTGCGGACGTTCAGAAACCGTTCTCTTTAGATTGGGCGCTTGTTTGCTGACAAGCCTGGTAGTTGCTTGCGTCGGTGCCGAAGCTGTTAATTCAGAAGATAGCAAGTCGCAGAACCCAAGCTGGCGCAATCAAATCGCGCAGAGTCAAATTGTTCAGGGAAGCGGAACACAGTCGGCAGGAGCACAGAACGCCGGCAGTAATTCCATTTCGCCGTCGGTTGGTAGTAGTTCCACAACACCGTCGGTCGGTAGCGGCTCCACAACACCATCAACCCGCAGCGGTTCCACAATGCCGCCGGTCGGCAGCAGTTCCATATCGCCATCGTCTGGTTCCACGGACAGCCCTTACAATCGCGCAGTTGGTTTATACGGCACAAAGAAATTTACCGAAGCACTTGTGGTACTCGAGACAGGACAAATTGCGCCGACACAGGCCGCTAATGCCGCGTACTATCGAGCCCTCTGCTATCACCAATTAGGCAAAACAAAAGAAGCCGCGGCTGCCTATCGTTATGTTTTTTCCAAGTACCCGCAAAGTATTGCCGCACGAAACGCGATTAAAACCCTGGCGAAGCTCGATCCAGCCGCCTCAGTAGCAGCACTGAAAACGGTCGAATCAGTAAAAGCCGGACCAATCGATTGGACTAATTTACCCGATCAAGTTTCGGTGCCATTTCGCAAAGGTGCCGGCGGAGCGCTGATGGTGCAAGCCGAGATGAACGGCGTACCTGTCATCATGATGTTCGATACCGGCGCCTCGACCACCGCTTTGACAGAAACATTTTTAAGAGAAAACAACATCACACTGAAGCGAACCAAGTATCACGGACGCGCAATGGGCGTGGGCGGCGAGGTTTCCACCAACATCGCGATGGCTGACATCCGACTCGGTCAAATCCGGCGCACGATACCACTGATGGTGCAGGATGATCGCGGTCAATCAAAGAGTCAACCGGCTCTGCTCGGACAAAGTTTTTATGGAGATCTGCCTTACTCAATCGATGACTCACGAGGGCAAATCATTTTCTCCAAACCAGCCCCTGAGCTGCGTGTCGCCGGACAGGGCGCCAGAGTTGGCGCAGGCGGACAAAAGCAAGTCAAAGTAATTAAATACGCCGACAACGAAATTCCATTCCGAAAAGTTGGAAACAACCTTGTCGTCCTGGTTAAAGTAAATGGACGCGAATGCGAAATGTATTTCGACACCGGTGCGTCGACCGTCGCGTTCGCTGATAGACACCTGGCGGCATGCGGGTTGAATCGTCCAACCGGCGCATTCGCCGGAGGAGCCGGCGGCGTCGGCGGCAACCGCGAAGCATTTCATTTCATCATCGACAGCCTCAAAATGGCGAATGTGGAACGTCGTGACGTGCACGCGGCCGTGCTGATCAACGCCAACTTCGACCGACCGCTACTCGGGCAAACGTTCCTTACCGGATTGCGATACACAATAGACCCAGTACGCAGCGTCATCCGTTTCGAGTAATTGCGCTTGAGCGTTCGATCTAAACGATCGTTGTTTTAGTTTTGTTGGCTTCGGGAGCTTCTTTGCGGCGTTTCATCGCGGCAAGCAAGTTGACCATCTCGATTGCACCGACAGCGCAATCCGCGCCTTTGTTGCCGGCTTTAGTTCCAGCGCGCTCGATTGCTTGTTCGATTGTCTCGGTCGTCAGTACACCGTAGATGGTCGGAACGCCAGTGTCTACGCTGATTCGCGAGATGCCTGACGCGTTTTCACCGGCGACGAAATCGAAGTGCGCAGTGGCACCGCGGATGACGGCACCCAGACAAATGACGGCATCATACAATTTGCTTTCGGCGGCTTTGCGGGCCACCAGAGGAATTTCGAAAGCGCCGGGGCACCACATCACATCGATGTGAGCAGGTTCTGCTCCGTGCCTTCTCAGTGCATCGATACAACCTTCCAGCAAGCGAGTTGTAATCATATCGTTGAAGCGGCTCACTACGATTCCAAACTTGAGACCGGTGGCAATCAAACGGCCTTCAATTACGTTGACTTGATCGTTAGTGGACATATACGCTCCTTTAAAGTGGTATCAAATGCGATGTCGTATGAAACTCTGGATTCCGTTCTAATTACTGAGCGCTCGAGCCGTTTTCTTAGTTGCTTACGCTGTTTCTTGGTCGCTCACGCTGTTCTTCGGTCGCTGTGTTAATTAGTCGCTCGGTTTAATTAGTCGCTCACAATTTACTTAGTCAGCACGCTCACGCTGTGCTTCGAGCGCTTTCCCAGCGGCGGTTCTCCTTTACCTTTGTCGAAGTTTTGTTCGTCGAGTCCTTCGAGCCAGTGACCCATTTTTTCTTTTTTCACAAGCAAGTAACCGAGGTTGTGACTGTTGCATGCAGCAGGCAAACTGACTCGGCCAGAGACTTTCAGACCGTAGCCTTCCAGGCCGACAATTTTTCTTGGATTGTTGGTTATCAATTTGACGGAGCTTAAACCGAGGTCTGCAAGAATCTGCGCGCCGACACCGTAGTCTCGCAGGTCGGGTTTAAACCCGAGTGATTCGTTGGCTTGAATCGTGTCCTGACCGTCGTCTTGAAGTGAGTAGGCTTTGATTTTGTTCAATAAACCAATGCCGCGACCTTCCTGGCGGAGATAGACGAGAACGCCGCGTTCTTGTTTTGCGATCATCGCCATGGCGGCTTCCAATTGCGGACCGCAGTCACAGCGCAGGCTGGCGAAAACATCGCCTGTCAGGCACTCGGAATGGACACGGATGAGAACGTCTTCCTGCCCCTGTACATCACCTTTTACGAAGGCGAGGTGTTCTTGACCATCAAGATTGTTTCGGTATGCATAAACGGTAAACTCGCCGTATGCCGATGGAAACACAGCGACGGCTTCGCGGGCGACGAAACGCTCGCTCTTCAATCTATACGCGATCAGCTGGGCGATCGTGATGTATTTGATTTTGTGTTTTTCGGCAAATTCGCGCAGTTGTGGAACGCGTGCCATCGAGCCGTCGGTGTTCAAGATTTCGCAAATTACACCTGCTGGTGTCAATCCGGACAGTCTGGCCAGGTCGCATGCAGCCTCAGTATGACCGGCTCTGCGCAGGACGCCGCCCTCGCGTGCCACCAGTGGTGAGATGTGTCCGGGACGTCGCAAATCTGATTCGACCGAGTTGGGGTCGACTGCAACTTTAATTGTGGTGGCGCGATCGTAAGCGCTGATTCCGGTAGTGACACCATATTTAGGGTCAGCATCGACAGTGACGGTAAAAGCTGTGCTTTGCGATTCGGTGTTGTGCTCGACCATAAACGGCAGATTCAGACGTTTTGCATGCTCTTGAGTCAATGTTAAACAGACCCAGCCTCGCGCTTCGGTCACCATAAAGTTGACCATCGCCGGCGTAATCAGCTCGGCTGCGCAAATCAAATCACCTTCGTTTTCGCGTCCTTCGTCATCGGAGACGATTACGAACTTGCCGTTGACAATGTCAGCAAGCGCTTCTTCGACGGTATTAAAATCTTCGCTGTCGCCAGTGTTTTGCGGTACTACCACGATCGACTCCCTGTGTTTCGAAAGATTCCGGTCGCAACGAGCGTTGAATTCTTGAGCGCGATATCCTGAGCAATATCAAAGCCTGAAAGAGCAGCTGTCTTGACATCAAAAGTCTAACTTCCAATATGCTTTTAGAGTACAGATTCTCTCTCTTTATTAAGGTTTTCCAGATAGCTTTCGCCCACCAATCTGACCACATAACGGGCAATCACATCTGTTTCGACGTTGACCGGGTCGCCCACGTTCAATGCGCCGATCGTCGTAACGTCCATGGTGTGGGGGATAAGCGCCACGGTGAACCAGAACTCATTTTGCGAATCTGACGAAGATGAATTATTAGTAAGCCCGCCACAATCAGCAACCGTGAGCGAAACACCCTCGACCGTCACCGACCCTTTTTTTACGAAAAATGACGACCATTTCGATTCCAGGTTGAACTTCATCAACTTGGAAAAGCCATCTTCTTTTATCTCGCTGATGCGCCCGACAGTATCGACGTGACCCGTGACCATATGCCCACCAAGCCGATCTGACAGTTTCAGTGCTTTCTCGAGATTGACTTTGTGGCCGGTTTTCAAACCACCAAGCGTGGTGCAGCGCAGCGTTTCCTGCGTGATTTCGACGTCGAACCATTCATTCGAATACTCGACAACAGTCAAACAGGTCCCACAAACCGCGATGGATTCACCCATTTGAGCATCGGTCAGAATCGACGGCGCCTTGACGCGCATACGAATGCCGCCGCCTGTGTCCTCGATTTTCTCGATGGTTCCTACCGCTTCAACGATTCCAGAAAACATAAAGACTCCTTTGCTATGCGGATTTCAATCGTTTCAGTTTAGATTTCAATCGTTTCAATTTAGAAATCTCCGTTCAAATCAATAAATTATTCCGTTCAATCAATAAATAATGGAAGATCCGGAACGGCACATTCCAAGTGTCATATTGTATTTTCGAAAATCGCTCAAAACCGGCATATTAAAGTATGCCACTCAGCAAATTTACTCACTACAGAGGAATTCGGCTGGTTATATAAGATGCGATCTGAACCTTTTGATATCACGATGAAATGAAAACCAGCGCCTCGCGCGCCATCAAATGATACGCGCACCGGGGCTGATCGGTCGCCAGCCCTTCGAGTCTCTTAATCATCTAAACAAGATCGACCGGGATGGGATTTTCACCATTCCCACTCGCGGGGCTTTTGGCTAAACTCAAAAAACTACTGATATTGCCTGCACTTCTCCACTCTCCTGCAGGCCACCAACTCGCTTCACTGCTCACTCACTCACAACCGACTCGCTAACGGGGCTTAAGCTGCTATGGCTTTGGATACAATCACGGATAAAACTCAACAGGCACCTCCGGCCAATTCGGATGGTGGCTCTTTGTATGACCAGATTATGGAACCACCGCCCGGTGCTGCTGTCGCCGCGCCGCCGGACTCCACCACGGTGAAAGCGCAGGACGCGCCTCCGGCTCCCGGTGCCGCACCGGCTGCTACGCAGGACCGCTCGGCCGCACCCGCGACTGACCAGGTCGTTGCTCCGCCTGGAGCATCGGTTGTCGACACCACTGTCCCTCAAGCGGACGCTGCGGTGCCAGCCGGCGACAAGCCTGTTCCGCCTGACCAGGTCATTGCTCCTTCAACTGCAGATCAAGTCGTTCCTCCCGGTGCAGCCGTTGCGCCAGGACAAGAAGTCGCTCCGGGTGCCGTGCCTCCGGGTGATGCCGTCGTCGTTGCACCGCCTGTCGAAGGCGTTGAAGACAAAGGCAATTGCGATTTCAAACCAGATTATGAATACAAAACAGAACAGGCAAGAGCCTGGAAAAGCTCATCCGATCAGCTTCGCGGTGCGCCAATCGAGTTGAATCAGAACGGTCGCTATGAAGTTAAATTCGGTGACAGCCTGGGCGTGATCGCCCAGCGTAACTTGAAGAGCCTTGGACTGAGCGCCGATCCGCAGTCAATCAAAGCGGAAGTTGCCGGCATCGTCAATGCCAACAAGCACAGATATCCATCGCTCGATTGCAATACCGACTTCGTCAAAACCGGATGGACTCTCAGTCTTCCACAACATCGCCCTGGCGAACAAACTCCTCCACCGCGCCAGCCGGAACTTCCTGCCGAGCGCCCACCAGCAGAGCCTCCACGTGCAGAACGTTTGCCTGTTGAGCGTCCACCCGCAGAGCGTCCACCTGTAGTCGAAGTAATTCCACCGCCATCGAGAACGACTCATACTCACGATCGTGCGTATGAAGGCAGTGGCAACGTCAACATCAGATACGCTGAAAACGTCAAAGTAATTTACGGAGATTCACCGCGGGCGGTGCCATCATCCGAACCATATTATCGACAAGATCAACCAGTTTACGCTGACCGCAGACCTGTCTACAGAGAACCTGTTTATCGCGAGCCGGTCTATCGCGAGCCGGTTTATCGCGAGCCTGTCTATCGTGAACCGGTCTATCGCGAACCTGTCTACCGCGAACCAGTTTATCGCGACGATCGCCGCGTCTATCGCGGTGGTGGTGACGATTGCCCAACCGATCGCAACCGTGGAAGATCGCCCATCCGCATCGACGGTAACTGGGGTCGCCAACAACAACCGTGGAACGACGATTGCTTTGGCACCGGAAGAAACACACGCTATCCGGATCAACGCGATTACGGATACAACAGTCGTGACAACGGCTGGGGCAGACCAAACCCAAGAATCGCGATTGATTTCGGTTTCGACAATCGCCGTCAAGGACGTTCGATGCCAAATTATGATGGTGGTCGTTCCGGTCCATATTACGGCGGCAACAACCGTGGCTACAACAACCGCGGCGACGGATTGTCGATCAGATTCAGACTCTAATTGGTTCAAGATTTAGGTTTAGGATTTAGAACTAAACGATTTAATCGGTAAACGCTAGAACACGCCCATGTGTCCTCGAGTGTACTTGAGCAATTTGCGTTCAGGCAGCTGATAAGCCTGAATCACACATCGCTTGCTGGTACAATGGGTATTTCAAATCCCGTCAGAACCGCAGAATGCCTACGAACTCCGGCGGTCACCAGAGAGTTACGCAGCTTCCTGAACGACCGAGTGTACACGACATAAAAGACTTTATGACTGCAGCCTCGAAAGAGAGTGGGGTCAAGTTCAACTATGGGTGGCGAACGGAGACCGGTCAGCAATATTCGCTGTCGATCAAACACGTCTCTCCGACCGGACGAACGTGCGAGTGGCATATGCACTCGGGTGCCGAGGCTAACCAGGAAGAACTCTGGTTTCAGCTCACTGACAATACCTTGCGAATTTATGACGCCATGATCGAGGCGATTGGCGAAGACCTGGACGCCGCCGCGCGTGCCGATGGCATGTCCACATTCACGACGCTGCCGACTTTTGACGGACCAGCCGGCAAGATGGCGTCGCCGTCGTCGGAACCAAAGGCACCACCTGAGCCACTACGACATCCGCACAATTTAGCGGAAACCTTCGACAACATTCGCTTCGATGGCGAGCGAATCTTGACCACGCCTGTCGAAGAAAAATTGAAAGGCAATCTTACTCTCGTTCACATAACCAACTTGCTGCAGTCGATTGGCCTTGGTCAAATGTCCGGCCGCCTGCGGGTTAAGCGCAATACAATTTGGGCGGAGATATTTTTCGAGAACGGCATTCCGGTTCATGCAGAAGGCACAAGAGGCACAGGCGAAGACTGTTTACTGCAAGTGATCTGTTGGACCGAAGGCGATTTTGAATTTGAACCGAAACTGATACCGAAACAAAAAACCATTCTGCGATCGCTGGAGACGCTGATTCTAGAAGGCGTTTTGTTGCACGACAATACCACCTTCCTGACGTCGGCCGGCATTCGCATGAACACGATATTGGCACGCATCCGACCGAATCTGAGCGAAATCGAGTTCGAACAAATCGTTCGATCCGGCGCACCATCGGAAGCTCGCGCGTTGAAGAATTTCTACCTTGCAGTCGACGGTGTGAAGTCGGTCGAAGAAATCATAACCAAACTCGATCTGGTGCGCAGTCTTTGGGTGCCGGTTTGCGCAGATTTGCTGCGCTGTCAGTTGGTGAAATTGTCAGCCGCGAAGAAGCCACCAAGCGAACGGATCATGCACGGCAAACTCTTCGATTCCAGCCTTGCCGAGTCAGTCAAGGAAGCACTTATCGAAGAGAAAACCGGGATTTATAGCTATGCAGCATTTTTGTTGATGCTGACCGAGATGGTCAGATGCTCGCATGATTCACCAGTCTCCGTGATGGTGCTCGATGTGCAACCAGCAGGAACGAAAGAGAAAGTGACCGGTCATTTGACCGATGAAGAGATGAAAGAACTGGCGTGGAGAATCGATGAAGCCTGCAATTTCAAAGGCATCGTCGCGCATTACGATCAGAACGAATTCGCCGTAATCTTGCCGGGACTGAGTGCGGACAAAGCCTCTCGTCGCGCCGATCGTTTATTGAAATCGCTGGTCAGCACCGGCTTGCAAGTCGGTGCCAAGTCAACGAGCCTGATCGTTTCAATCGGCATCGCCTGCCATCCGCACGACGCAAGTGACATGGGAGCATTGCTCGCCGAAGCCGATCGCGCCCGCGAGCGCGCGCGCAAATCAGGTTCGGGAGTCAGTCTTTCGAAGCCACCATCGATGTAGATCTGCACTGACGGCTTGCTACTGGCCCGGTCCGCCTGTCGGTACGGGCGAAGGCGCCAGCTCTTGCATTTGCACCACCACCGGTGATGGCGGATCGCCCTTACGCAAACCGACCATGTAGGCCAGATGGAAGGGCTGCTGTGCTGATTCGTCAGCGGAGTGAACGACGACTACGCCTTGCACTTCGACTGGTATCATGCCTTGTTGGTTTGGATCTTTTATTTCAACCTGTTTAAACTGCATCGCGCAAACTCGGCGTGCCTTGGTGAATTCCATCAGGTTGGCCTTCATTTCTTCGGTGGTTCCGGGAAGAACTCCGTCTTGACGCAAACGTTGTTTGACGGAGTCGGACAGCTCAGATTGCAGGCGGCTGGTCGATTCCAGGTAGTTGATATAGCTTGTATCAAGCAGATGTGTCGTCACTTGTTTTGCAAATACTCCGAAGTCATTCTTCATTTCTTTGCTTACGGTTTCTTTCTTAGGTCGTGTGACAAATTGAAAGAGGTTGCCCAAGAGGCTGACGGCCACGATGATGTGAATGCTGTATTGCCTGAGCATTTGCTCAGGAGATATTTTTCTTACGCGCCAATACATTGGTTATTTTAGCTCCACCTTACCTAATTCCCACTTACTGTTGCGCTTGTAGAAAGTCAGCGTGGCATGCACGTCCGGCTCAATAACAGTTTCCTTTTCTATCTTATTATCAGGTCCAAGTTTTGACACTACCTGATGACCAGAAACTTCTACAACCGCGTCATTCGCGTCTCGTCTGATTACATGACCTTTCATCGCTGTGACCCGCGAACTCATTCCGAGTTCCGGCCACTCCCATGCGAAGACGTCTTCTCCGATGGTGCTGGCGTACTCGGCAAGATGCATATCACCGACTACTTTCAGCGTTGCGACAACAGCAATTAGCAGTGCACAAAACCCAACAAACCATTTATTGGGAGTGAAGAGCTTCTCCATATTGCCTTTGAAGTCCTCTGTAAAACCTGATGAAACGCTGGACTAACCGACATGTTCGAGCGAATGCTCTGACACGATCGGCTTGTTCGTATGACCTAGTTTGGAATTAAAGCCGAAACCTCCTGAATGCAATTGACGCGGAGAGCCGCGCCTACCGCGGTCCTTCGGAACCGGGTACCTGGTAATCTCCTACTTCGAACATAAGGTCGACGATGCTGTACGTATTAACAACCATCGCGGTGAATTGTTTGCGCAATAGATCGTCGACAAAGTGCGGATCACCGCTTCTAATGCTGGGCACCCTGAGTTCTTCTGCCACAATTATCGCGGCCATAAGATGACGTAAATAATATTTGTTGTCCACCTGGTCCACCATGTGTTGTTCTCTCCTTGTTCTGTGAGACGCGATTATCTATCTAGCCATCATGCTGCAGGCCTAGATAATAGACGGCTTGTCTGCAGGCGTCGGTGTGACTTAACTTCGGGTTTTTAGCCTTAACTTCCTGAATCATTTTCAGGCGTTTCGGAATGTCCTTGATCGGCTCCGATGTACAAATCCAATAATCCATCGGTGAAGGCACCAGGCGGATAGTTCCGTGAACGGCACCAACAATTAGCAAAGCTTGTGATTCTCTGCGTTTTTCTTCGTCTTTAGAGAATGCCTCTACAGCTAGGACTTCAGCGTCTCTAAGTCTGAGAATTTCTTTGAGCAATTTTAAATCGGATGGATCCTGGCGCAAAAGAATTTTCATGTGCGCGTTTTTGACGACGGAATCGGCTTGTTCTGATTGACGAAAGAAATCCTTCAATTGCTGAGTGATCGAAACCAGCATCATACCGTAGTGGCGGGCTCGTCTCGACAAATCGTCCAGTAGTCGAGCTCCGGCTTTGAAGCGCATTAGCGTTGACGCTTCGTCGATGATGGCGGCAAATCTTACCATGCGCTCTTTCGATTCGGCGGCGCGACGTCTGATGAAATCAGCCAGGATGTAGACTGCGATTCTTTCCAGTCGGGGCTCGTTTACTTCTCTGGTATCAAATACGATGAACAATTTTTCCGTGTCGATGTTGGTGTAACCATCGACCAATCCGCCGAAGGCACCAGTTCGCGTAAACAGATTTAGTCCTCTGGCAAACATCGCCAGTCGATCGCGTTGCACGTTATCGACTTCGCTAGCTGCTGCTTGAGCGGTTACCCGAGCCAGATCCGACATGGTCGGCACTTTGCCGGACAGTTGCGCTTCCATGTAACACAGACGAATCAAACCATCGAGCAACGACTTTTCTTGAACGTTCAATTCTTCGTTGCCTTCAGGCGCGAGCATCAAGTCGAGAAGAGAAAGTAAGCTCGAAATTTTGTCGTGCGAAGGTTCGCCTTTGAGCTGATCGTCAGGGCCAAGATCGAACGGATTGAGCATGAAACCTGAGTTGGGACCAAGGTCTACGTAAGCGCAAAGATCCGGACCGAGCAACTCAGTGATGAATCTGTACGCACCAAATTTGTCGACCGTTTTATCAATCAAGACAAAACGAACACCCATCGGCAACAAACGCAAAATCAACATAGACACAGCAAAAGATTTGCCTGCACCGGTGGTGCCCACAACGAACATATTGTTTGCGTCTTTCCCCGCCCCTCGGAAGAAGGGGTTGAGTAGCACTGGTTCTCGAGAGGTCAGTGCAAATCCAAACGGCACACCATCGGGGGTGCCGCACGATGCAGTGAAAAACGGCCACATCGTTCCTACAATCGGCGACATGACGCGGTGAATGATGGCCAGCCGATCGACGCCGACTGAAAGCGTGGATTGCCAGGCGTCGAGCTGCAACAATTGACCGCGATCCATATTGGCACCACGGTTTTTGAACACGCGTCTGATTTCGTCCATGTTCTGGTCGAGCTGTTCTTGCGTGTCGCACTGCGATGAAATATAGAGGCTGCAATCGAATGCTTTGTTGGAGCTGCGCAAAAATTCTTGAATCGCCGATGCCGCGCGTCTTGTTCCTTCCAGACCCTCGAGGTCAGGCGTGGCAAGCTGTGTGCTGGTCACCATGCCGAGGTGATACTTTCGTTTTAGATCGGCGCGCACTTTGTCTTGGTTGCATTGATGAATAAAAACCGACATGGTGTATTCGACACCGAGCGTAAGCAAGTCGACAAGCCACCCCATCCAGGTGTCGTGCGGCATTTTGAACATGTACTGCGTGCCGATGAATTTGCCATCAAGCCATAGATATTCGTTTTGTACTTTCAGAGCGCTGCCAGCCAGGCAGGATGCTTCGGAGAGTTGCGGATGCGAAGGCGGTGCCTCGGGATCGCGATGCGATAGCGATGGATTCAAATCCGAATAAATCAAGTTGCGAACTTCTTTGCGCGCTAAAATTCGCGGACGCAAATTGCCCTGGCGCAATTGTTCGAAGGCGGTCTTCACAAGCCGGTTGAGCGAGTCTGCGTATTCTTCGTGACGTTGAATAGAACGGCGACCGGACCAGACTTGACCGGGCTTACAATCGGGCGGTTGGTAGCTAATCACGACATAGAAATCGCGTTGCGGAACGAAGCTGACGTCCTGGATCCGGCGAAACCACTTATCGGTGTAATCGGCGTACCACTTCAAATATTCGTTGTCGCTCAGAATCGTTTTTTGATACCGCGATAGATACTCGTCGACTGAAAGGTGACGCGACTTGATGATGATTTGAATATCGCTTTCGCAAGAATTGACGAAGTTAGAAAACTGCCTTGCCATCTGTTCTCTGTCGACATCGTCGAAGAGCAAAACGTTGATGCCTTTGACAGCAAGGTATTTGCGCATGCTGCCATCAGCCAGCACGACCAGACCTTCTTCCTCGTCTTCTCCGGGAATCGAGTGCAAGAAACAGACGTCCTGCCAGCTTGCTTCACCGCGCCTGTCTTTAGGTGGTCCGTCTTCGCCCACACTGTCTGCCTGCTGGTGTTCTTGGCCAAACGGCAAAGTGTCCCGAAGCAGCGTGGGAAGCTGATTGTACATGCCGGCAAAAATGTTTTGGAGCGATGGATCGGGAGTAGTCGGCAAGACGCGTCCGCTTTGCGACTGAGGAGGTTGTTCTTCCTCAGAGCGACGGCGTCCTTTTTTTTGCGAGCCAGAACGCTCCTGTTTTCGGGAGCCTGGTGCTCCACGAGCGGGCGTTTGTCTTGCGCTTCTCGACATCCAATAAACCTGTTGCTTTTCCGACCCTCAGTGTAATGCCCAATTGTGGTTATATCAATTTTGTGGGCGAGTTTCTCTCTCCACATAAAATTCTTCCGCGTCAGAGCGCTCGATAATCGTCGGATCCGGGTAAATCTGTCCAGCCTCCGACTTCGGAATGTACAAACGAGGCACAAGGCCAAGCCGATAACTGAGCATATTACGCCACCAGACCATCGGTTTCAGCTCTGTGAAACCGCCAGCCACGATCGCCAGACAGACGACAAAAATGCCAAGCACCAGTCCAGCCGGAATGTTGCCCAACTTCCAATCGCCCGGCACACGCGAACCCAGCGCAAAAGCAATCAGTATACCGACTGCTAGAAACCCTATCTGGTGCAGGGTCATGGAGAAAATCTTGAAAGGTTCTCTTAGGTTGATTACGCGATGAACTTGAGACATGATGCGCTCCTGAGTCCTCAATGACTAAACCTGCAAATTAATGCAGTTGCTTTTGTCCCTCTCTAGATTAGCTGTCTGAGCCACTTTTACAAGGTGTTCCAGAAGATTTTATCAGTCGAAGGGAATTGCATCGTAGCGACCTTCCTGACACAAACGCATGACTTTGCGGGCCATCATGGCGTATTTGCTCGGCAGGCGCGGCACAACCTCTTTGTAATATTCGACCGAATTGACAAAATCTCCACTGCGTCTCAGTAGTTCGCCAATCAAGTATTCAATTTCCGCTCGTTGAGCTGGTGGACAAGAGCCGTCGGTGAGCGACTTGTAAAATGCATCAACAGCCAGTCTACGGTACTCCCTGGCTTGAGGTATGGCATTGATGTCGTCTGCGCACCAGGCTGCGTAAAGGTAAAATAAACCAATCGCATGGAAGCTCTTCCCAGTTCGCTCAGCAGCCAAAGCCGCCGTGCGAAATTGAAGATGAGGCGTGGAGAGCGCCTGATTCAGTACCGCTTGTTCATCAGTCTTGCCAAAGGCAGTAGCCCAGTCAGCCAGACCGCACGATGGACACGTGCACACGGAATACGGTTCGAATTGCTCAGATACGCCCCCGATGATGAGCCTGAGTTCGCTATTTCTTTGTCCCGTGTCGACGATTAGCGGAATTTGTTTCGACTTGAATGAAATCCCACAGTTATGGCACTTAACTCCTATGTCCGCTAGATGCATTTGGTCTCCTTAAAAACCCGGACATGTGCCCAGCACGGATGAAAAATCCGGCTGCAGGATATTCTATTAATTTCGATAGCCCGAGTCATCCTCCACAGTTGTCAGTAGCTCCATGGTACGCCATTTAATCTGACTTTGCTACTTAATTACCAGCCTCAGGCGAGATTATCAGGCGAGCGGTAGCGGTGGGCTTGATTCATCCTTGATTCTCAGCTGCTATTTCATCTCTTGAATCTCTATTGATTCAACTACGAATCGAGAGATGAATCAATAGTTGAATCAATTGATGCAACAGTCCGTTGATAGAAATTTTTTCGTACTAAAACCCCTGAAATCATTGAAGCGAAAGCATTCTCGGACTTGGAGCACTTTTCTGAATATCAACAAATTATGGATTCAACCGAGGCCATCAAAAAGGACGACCCAACCCCAGGTGACCGGAAATGGCAACACTGAATGTGGCGACGCCGCGCCCCGCTTTGGTGGCGCAAATGGCAAAGGCGGAACGTGTGGTGCCCGCGCCTTGGCGCGCAAAATGTCCGCGTCGACTTGCTTGGCGACGGAGCTATGGGTCCGCGCAAAAACAGAGACGCTCGTCTGAACGTGCAGCACTAACGCAAAGTGCAGATGCGACCCGGGGGCATGCATCTGCACTGGTGATTGCTTGTTAGCGGCTGGCGTTGTTGACGCTGGCGTTATTTGGCGCTGGCGTTATTTGGCGCTGGCTTTGCTGACGCTGACGTTGCTGACGCTGGCGTTATTGACGCTGGCTTTGCTGACGCTGACGTTGCTGACGCTGGCGTTATTGACGCTGGCGTTGCTGACGCTGGCGTTGCTGACGCTGGCGTTGCTGACGCTGGCGTTGCTGACGCTGGCGTTGCTGACGCTACCGCTTTTGGCTCCTGGTTATTCGTCTAGGTTTTGGCCGTATTGCTCGAGGCGGCGTCTGATTGCGTCTACTTCGGCCTGGTTATTGGCTTCTCTAGCGCGTCGGGCTTGCTCTCGCAGGTTGGCGATTTGCTGTTTGTTGGCGGCATCTTCCTGGGCTTTGCGAGCCCGGCCGGTGTTACCTTGCCAGCTTTGTGGCGCCAGGCTGCGATTTTGTGGACCGCCTCCTGGGATGATTGCCGGTGCATTTGGTGTGGCGCCGGCGGTGGCATCAGCGATTTTTGGTCCGGCTGGCGCGTCGGCGCGTTTGCCGTCGAACCATCCGCCGGTAGGTTCAGCAGAACGTGCGTCTGCAGTCGGCGTACCTTGTGGACCATGCGACAGCGAGTCAGGTGGTTGTGGTCTGGCCACTCCATCCGTTCCGGCCATGCCTGGCTGATGCGGCTGTTGTTCCATTGCCGCGCGGTTGGCGGCTGGATCGTTGATCGGACGATTAGCATCCGGGTTGCTGAAGTTGTCTCCATAGCGCGCCGGCATGTGCTCTTGATGTTGTCCGCCGCCGGTGTGGCGCTCATGAGTCTGGGCCGGCAGGTCAGGTCTGGTTTGTGGCGCACTGTTGACATCAAACTGCGGCGCGCCTCTGTCACCACTTGCGGTGCGAGTCGAGACCGAACCATCGTAGCCGCCGGCACCACCTCCGGTGCGATGAGTCGAGCCGTCGTAGGCTCCGCCGGCGGTGGAACCACCGCCTTCGGTGCGCTGGACGACTGCGGCGTCATAGCCGGAAATTGCCCCTCTGTCCATTTGATAGTGTTGCGGCGTGATGCCGTGAACAGGATCAGACGGACGCAGGTTTTGAACTATGGCACCACCGGTGGAGCCATAATCACGAGTGCCTTCACCGTAACCAGCTTGATGCGGATTGGCATGCGATGCGGCAGTCATGATGGCTGACGCGGAGTGGTTGCCTTCCTGGACCAGGCGCGAGAGTTGCGGATTGGTTTCCATCGTCGCTCGCACTGCTTCCTGCGCGCCAGGTGAGCTGTTAGCGGCCATGTTGATGGCGCTCTGGTTTTGCCCTTGTCCGGCGGCACTGATTGCCGTTGCCAGTGGATTGTTGCCTCCCACCGCTTCTCTGGCCAGGTTGCCGAAGTAAGAGGAGGTGGCGTGACCACTGTCGACCGTTCGATGCAATCCGGCACTGGATGCCGCGACCACAGCCGACAGATCTTGAGTGGAACCGGATAGTGCGTTGCCGAGGACTTGAGGTGAGACCTGCATGTCGCGCGACAACTGTTGCATCGCCACACGTTGATCGGAGCCCTGTCCATACATGGCACGTTCAACCAGATCGTGGTTGGGGTGCATGTTGACCAGGTCTCGAGCAGTCGTGGACGCTGCCACGGCTGGATAGGCGGCATCACCGAGGGTGGCACCGACAGCGCGCAACGAACTCTCGTTACCGGCCGCCGATCCTAATATTTGCGGATCAGATGCGACCGATCTGGCCAGGTGCGCCTGAGCAACATCGTTGCCGGACATCGCCTGACTGAGGACGTTTTGCGGCACGCTCTGAGCGACGTGCATGGACAGTTGTCCTGATTGCGTTTGGGCGGCGGCTTGAACCGCCTCCGGTCCTTGCGCAATCATGTTGCGACCGGCTGCACCGAGCAGAGTGACCGCGTCTCCGGAGTCACCGCGCATGAGCGCACCTTGCACTACATCCGGTGCGACACCGAACGCGGTGGCAGCTCGATTGAGTTCGGAAGCGTCACCGGATCTGACACCAGTGACGACCGCTTGCGGATCGATACCGGCATCACGCAGTGTAGTCTGCGCGGTGACCGAGGCGTTGTGCAACGCTGATGTCGGATTGGCGACTGTGTATTCGCCGGCCGCTTCTCTGGCACTGTGAGTGACACTGGAGCTGGCTTGCAAGACGGAGGCGGAATCGCTAGAACCAAGCGATCGAACTTCCGAACTCGACTGCACCGCAGCTGCCGACGCTAATGCGTGGGACTGGCTGCCTTGCGCCGCGAGTGACAGAGTTTGCGTGTCTTGTCCGCCATGAGTAGCGGCTGAGTAGGTGGCATGCGCCGCCATCATCAAACTGCCACCTTGTTGGTAGCCCTCTGTCAGGCGTTGTTGGCCCTGAGTGAGCTGCACATTAGCGCCGCCGGTGCTGCCGGCATCGGCAATTTGACCGGCTCTTGCCATGATGGTGCCGGACTCGAGACTGCCACCACCGAGCGCTTCGTTGAGCACTCTCGGGCTGACTCCAAGTTCTGACGACATCTGTTGAACGTACGCCTCACGTTGTTGAGGCGAGCCGCTCAAGGCTTGATCGACCACTCTGGAATCGCCACCACTCATTTGAGTGAGAACGGCCTGGGCGTTGTGCGAAGCGGCTGCCATCACTGTGGCACTTTGTCCCGTTGCGCTTTCCACCGCCATTCTGGCGTGATCCGATCCGGAGTAGGCTTGTTGCAGCATGGTCGGATTGGAACCGATTGCTTGCTGAATTTCACGCTGCGCGACTTGATCGCCGCCCATGGCGCGCTCGAATGTTCCTGGTGCCGTGCTGCTCTGAATTGCGCCTGCGGCCAGTATCGAGACGTCGTTGTTTGCTCGGGCTTGATACTGAATGTCTTCAGGGCTCTTGCCTTGAGCGAGTTGATTTTGAATCTCCATATTTCCGCGTGCCACCATTGTTGTGGCAGCGTCACCGGTGTCACCATAATAGGCGCTCTGAATCTTATCAAAGCTGGTTCCACCCATCTGCTGGGAGATCTGTTGTTGAGCTGCCGCATCCCCGCCCAGTGCCTGGCGGAATTGCTCAGGTGAAACCTGCGCTTGCGACATTTCTTGCCCGACCATCTTCGAGGCGGACATAGCGGCCACTACGTGCTCGCTGTTTTGGCTCAAGAGTTGACCGGCTGCATCAGGGCTGTTGTAGAGAGCCGCTTGTTGCACCAGGTCCGCTCTTTGCTCCATCGATTCTCTGGATAGAGGAATCGCAGCAATGTTGAGAGCCTCGGCCGCTGCCATGTTGCCTGTTTGGGCAGCCTGGCTCAGAGCCTGCATCGGAGCGCTGTCGCCACGACCGGCGTGTTCGACGGCATTGCGTCCAGCCGCTTCCATCGTGATGGCAGCAGCACCCGGATCGCCACCGCGAGCGAGATCTAGTGTGAGAGGAGAAACACCGAGTTTGTCCTGAATCGCACCGGCTGCTCCACCATCGCCTTGCAGAGCGCGGTTGAGAGTGTCGTCACCGACACCGGTCGCCTTCATTAGATCTTGAGTATAAGACCGAGCCATCTCCGCTTGCGGATGTCCGGCTACATCGCGATCGATGCCGTTAGCGAGAATGTCTCGCTGCGAGCCCGATGCGTGCATTTGATCGAGTGCCAGATCTTTGGCGAGCGGATTGCGGTCGGAGGCCATCGACAGGCCGGCGATGTCGCCGCCCATGCCCATGAGGCCTTCCGGTCCGGAAGCCAGCATCGCGGCTGCCGACATCGCTCGGCTGTCCATTCCGGCAAGCGGACCGTCACCACCGAAGAGGGCATTGCCCGCTTGATTCATCGCCGCTTGCGAAATATCGCCTGCCATTGGTGGCATGCCAAGTTGATTGGTCAAAGCACCGCCGGCTTCGCCCAGATTATTGATTAGAGAGTTGTCTCCCATGTTGCGATTGGCGCTCAAATCGCCCATGTTGGCGTCGCCACCGACATTGGTGTTGCTGACGGATTTCGACATTGAGTACGAAGCGCTCGATGTTGGCGGGGCACCCATGCCACCGCCGGCACCACCACCCAGTCCTGCCAGTGCGCCGCCGATTGCTGCCGATGCAGAACCAGTCGCGTCGTCTTTGCCACCACCGGCGCCACCGCCTGTTGGAGGTCCACCGTCTTTCGGTCCGCCCGGACCACCGGCATCAATGCCGCCGGCTCCCGGCCCGGCACCACCCGGTCCTCCGCCTGGACTGCCTTCCGGTCCGCCGGCGCCACCGCCTTTGGAGCCACCAAGACCGCCGCCGCCACCAGCCGACGTTGCCATCGGTGAAGGAGAGACGGTGAGGCTTTGACTGAGTCCGGCCTTACCTACTGGAGATCCGCCGCCCGAGCTGCCGATGGCACCCGTGGCACCACTGGAACTGGAAAGTGACGGAGCTGATGGACCGGAACCGCCGCCGCTGCGTGCGCCACCACCGGTAGAACCACCGGTCGCGCCACCACCGCCGCCGCCGCGATCGCTGCCGCCGCCCTTGCCGCCCATTGCCGACGACAACTGACCCATAGCTTCCTTAGCCATGGTTTCAGCACCAGAAGCAGCGCTGGAAACCAGACTGACGAAGTCGAACGCCGATTTGACCGACTGCACGCAGAGGAAGACCAATGCGCAGCAGTAGACCGTGCCGGTGTCGCCGACGCCCTTGAATGCAGCCAGCAAGAAGATAGATGTGTTCCAGAACAAAGCCCAGAAACATAAGATGATTACGCCCTCGACCCAGGCACCGAACGCCTGTCGCAGTCGGGGAACCGGCCACACCCAGAGAGCAGCCGAGATCGGTCCCATGCACCACAGGTAGTATAAGAACACCATCTGGAATGCGCAGTAAATGTTCCACGTCAAACCAAGCCCAGCTAACGTCTGGTTGAACAGAAGTCGGTTGATCATCATGGACGCGTTAACGTCTTCGTCGGGCAGCCGCGATTCATCCACCGGAATACAAGGATCGTGAAGTCTGGTTGCCAGAGTGTGTGATTCCATCGAGGACCAAACGTCATGATTGACGATTGCTGCCGGAATTGGAGGCTCGATGGCGTTGCGGTTTGAACTTGGTGTGTTGATTGGCAACGCGCGCGTGATCGCGCATTTGGCGTCCTGATACATGTCGCTGCCGAACATCCGATGATACTCGTCGGCTATCGTAAACGTCAGCGAATTGGACACGTCGATGCCATAGTTTATAACCAGGAAAGAGCCTGGAATCAGGAAGATGGCGATAACCGATCGCATCAATCCTTCGAAGGGACTGACGTCACCGAGGATGCCGGAGCCCTGAGCGACAATTGCTCGAACCTGAGCCAGAGCCGCTCCTGGAAGGAGAAGCAGGACTGCCATCGGGATGAAAAGTTCATAACGAATTCTTTGCCAGACGTTTCCTGCTTCGGCGGTGAAGTTGCCGAGCGGCTGCCTGACGTAATCGATCGCGTTGACGCATTGGTTGACGCCCATGTTGGCGGCCGAGTTACCGGCTGAGTTTGCCATGGTGCCTGCCATTGCAGTCGACATCCACATTACCTTTTCAGGGTCGAACAATTGCTCGAGAAAACGGTTGTGGTTGTAGCGTTCAATCACCTGGAACTGAGTATCGGAAACCGGATATCCAAAGGTTTGGAACAAGTTTTCTTGAATCGCTTCGTCTCTGAAGGTCGGAACCGCCGACACTGCAGTCGGGATCGTCACCGGCCAGGAATAGACCATACCGGACTTGGAGTGGATAACCACGCCGGGTCCCATCGAGCGCTGGTCTTCGACGACGTCGTGACCACCTTGAGGGTTGTGCTGAGTTCTGACTCCGTGTTGAGCCGCCGCTGGAAAACGCAAAAAGTAGTTGTGGCGCGTATCCCAGTGGGTGAGCGGGTTAGAGTCAGGTCCGGATGCGAATGCCGCCGGCAGTGCGCTCAGCAAATAAACGCCAAACATCAGATAGGCAGCCAGAACACTCCTATTCAACCAGCGCTTGAAACGCGCTTGCGTTTTTCCTGGAAGTCCGGTGTTGGTTGTCGGCGTTTTCATTGTGGTCGTGTCCTTAGCGGAGTTGTTGTTCGAGTGGATCATGGTGGCAGTTTGGTTTTTGATTATGTTTTTCATTTTTCTGCCCCCCTATTCGTCATCGCCGCTGGAAGGAGGTGGTGGCGGTGGTGGTGGCGGCGCTTGCGGGGTTTGCCCGCCGCCGTCATTGCCTCCGCCGGATAGATCGACTGACACATTGAGTGCTCCGCCTCCGGAACCACCCGAGTCGCGGGCAGCTCCGCCCGCATCGCCAGCCGCTGAAGCTATTTGTTGTGCATCGGCGCCGCCGTTGTACCTGGCGCATTCAGAGCCTGGTGCCAATCCAACTGGAGCTGAACCTGATGGCATGGCTTCAGCCGGCAAGCCGGTTCCCGCGAACGTCCTCGCGGACTACCCAGACCTCGCGGCGAAGCAAGGGCCCACACCATCCGCTCCCACCGACGCGGCACCCGCGAAGCCGTTGGTCGCCAAGAAGGGCATGACGGCCAAAGTCAAGGCGACTGTCCCGGCGAATGATAGTAAGGCACCCGAGGTGGCGAAGGGGACAAGCCCGCCGGCGGTGGCAGTACCGAAGGGACTCGACACGGCCGGGCCAATACGGACATTGGAACAAACCGCCATCGCCCGCCGGCACGCCGAGAGCCCCCGCGAATCGAAGAA
>JADYXR010000076.1 GCA_021772095.1 Candidatus Obscuribacter sp.
AGAATTTATTCAAAAAGGTAAAACATCGGTTTAAAGGTAAAACAGTGGCTTAGAACAACTTTTGTCTAAACCACTGTCTACCAAATTGGGTACACGTCAATCAGGAGGTAGTCCTAGCGGCAGTTGAAATGAGTGATGACCCCCATCACAGGTTGAAAGCCTGGTAGCGTTTTGATGCTTAAACAAAATGCCTGGGATTTTAGTAGGCTAGTTGCTCTGATCCTGGATTTCCCATAATAAGGTAGGCACCAGAAGTGGTGGCAATAAGACTGTGCAAACGCACACTTTAATATCAGTATCACCAAGCTTAATAGGTCTATTCATGAGGTTTCGACGAAATTTTAAGGCAGTATTGTTTTTAAACTATTTGGATTAGAGAATTGCTTCTGTAGATTGAAATCACATCCAAGATTGTTTTTCACTGATGCGTACTTCCGAACCCATAACTCAAACCTACATTGCGACCTTAGAACTACAGCTTCAGCGTAGAGAACGAACACCGCCCTGTAATCGCCTGAACAAACTGCGCAGGATACTGAGTATGCGACCGAATTCGTGAAAAGTAGGCCAGGCAATATCGCCCTGCGTGAGCGCCTACTGGCATGTCAGCAATCCTTCAAAAAACATCAGCCGCTCTGTCTGATTCATAACCGATTCAACAGGGAGCAGAATTTGATTGGTCGGTTCGTCGACGCTATTAGTAGTGTGCCCTGGCGTGGGAGTGATTGACAATGAGACCGGGCGCCACCGGTTCTCGCCATTAACCGGAGGGTGCTTTTATGAAAGTCCTCATTGTTCAAGACTTTGTGCCAATCGGTCGCCGCGAATCGACAATGTTGAGCGATCTGGGGCACCAAGTCACCTGGGTAATCGGGTTCAACGACGTCGCCCGACTGGAAGGATATCTGCCCAACAAGTCCATCGCCCGAGTCGGCTGTGACTACGATGTGGCGATTGTGGATGGTCAGATCTATGGACCGAGCGGCAAAGTCGAAGCGATTGGCGACCAGGTTGTCCACCAGCTCGTCCAGTCGGGAGTCGGCTGCGTGATCGCCAACAGCTCGAAGGAGGGCTACAACTTCGAGATGGTGAAGGCCGGTGCGCACCGGGCGATCAACCAGGTCGTCCTGTTCGTCGCAATGGTGATAGCCAAGTTGACGACGCCATCAGACATGGTGGCACCCTCTGACGCAGCCGCCGTTCTGTTCTGCATGGACTTGGTGTCTTTCACGGACGGACCGGGTAAACCCTTCCAAGCCGCGGCTGAAGCAGCCTTGATGGATGATTAACAGTGCTCAGGTAAGCTAGGAGAGCACTGCCAAAAGGAAGCATCTGGTCGGCAAAATTGGGTCAAAAGGTAGCAGGAGCCGTTTAAAAATAGGCAATGTCGCACGACTGATATGCGCAGCAGCCTGACGCAACCAACCGGTCGCAACAATCGCGCCTGTATCTTAGGGTCGATCCGTTCACATTCTCGTTCTCAAACTTCCGATTCTCACGGAGAGCAAGTGATGCGCCACGACATGCACGCCGTCCTGAAGGTCGCCTCGAGCCGCAGCAAGTGCCGCGTGAAGGGCTTGCGCCTGCGCGACCTGGACGACGCCCCCACGCGCCAGACCATGCGCCAGCACACCGGCGGCAAGCGCCACAACTATGGCCGGACCAACCCGCTGCGCGGTTACCTGGCCAAGCAGGTCGGACGCCTGTGGAGCGAGGTCTACTCGGAGATCTGCGCGATCAACGACTTGCGCAGCCACACCAAGTACGACCTGCGCGAGAAGGTCGGCTTCCTCGTCGAAACCAACGTGATCATGGTCGACGGCATGCCGTTCGACACCAACGGCGAGTACGGGCTCTGGCACAGCTTCTGGGTGCACCCGGAAACCGGCATGCTGATGCAGACCCAGGAGCGCACCCGCCGGAACCGCTACCGCCGCTGGCACAAGGACTACAAGCAGGTGCCGATCAACGCCACCCAGAAGTACGTCGAGATCGACGGACTGTGGTACCTCGTCAACTTCGCTCCGTTCACGCGCGACGCCTACGAGGGCATCATAGCGCAGCGTGGTGCCGAGCACGACGTCGCGGATCCGGCGGCGGTAGCGCAGCGAGGTCAGGGCCGCGAAGGCCGATCTGGCGTTTGTGGCAGGCGTAGACAGCGCTTCCCCACTCGCCGGTGAGTTGCCGGAGCGCGTCGTCGAAGCCATTGTCGTAGCCGCCCAGCACTCCGCGCTGGAACGTCGTGGTGATGCAGCCGCGAGGTGAAAAAGGCGGCCGCGCAGTGGGCCGCCCTGGAGGAGGCACGCCAGACGGCGTAGACTCCTTAGCGGAAAGCCGCAGCTCGGATTTTACTAATCTCTCAATGTTGACGGGAGGACACTGCCACCCAGCAAGCTGTCACGCGCCACGATGCCTCGCCCGGATTTTGCCGGTAATCAGCATGGAAGAGCGGAAAGAGGAACGGCTTACCGTCCCTCTTTCCGTTTCCTTCTGACCTTTTTCACCTTTTTTTGATTAATGCAAACACCTTGTAGCTACTAAGGTGGCAAACAAACAAGACTAAACATCTGCCCTTCGGCTTTTAAAACCAAACTTACTAAAAGTAATGGTTAAACAAATCACCGACACCAAATACGGTATCAACACCTGCAACTACTATATGAACAAATAGGAATCCAACAAGAAAGCAATGATGAGGAAACGCAATCCCCATCATCACTTTGTTATTCCAGGTGACAATCAGACGTTTTAGGCCTGACTGCGATTATCGTTCTGCGCGACGACGTTGCGCATGGCTGCCTCGACGTGTTCGCCCCGCAGGATTTGCACGCCGCCGCCGCTTACGAGGCAGACTGCGGGCAGCTCTTTGCGCACGGTGTCGATTGCCAGTTCGACGGCAGCGAGGAGGTCGCCTGCGTCATTGACCGAGTCGGTGGAGGGGAACGACGCGGCGATCGCGTTGATGTTCTCCGACACGTCCGTGGCGAAACCGTAGCGGCGCTCCTTGTGTGCGATGGCGAAGATCGCCATGCAGATGGAACGACCGCGCTGGCAGGCTTCGATGCCGCCCGATTTGCCGAGGTTGTAGGCGTTCGCTTGCAGCCTGGTGAACTCGCCGTCGAGGACGAGGGCACGCTGGGCAAACTGGTCGAGCTGGTTGGTGTGCCGTGCGGCGAGGAACTTGGTCTTCGATTGGAACATCGTTGTGTCCTTCTATCAGAAAAAAAATCAGGAAGGCACCGTATCCAGTGGCGTCCTCCGGCGCTGTCGTTGAGATCCGTCAGAAGACGATCGATTCGAGATAGACCACGGTCAGCTTGAGCAGCTCACGCTTGCGCGCGGTCTCGTCTGTGGACTCTCCGTTATCCGCCCGCTTCGCCATTGCTTCGCGCAGATCCCAGTCGATGTGAAGGCTGACCTTGACGCGAATGCGATCGACGGCCTGCCAATCGGTCACGGTCTTCGAGAACTTGCTCTCGACCTCGTTTGTCTTTTGGCGCGACTTGTCGGCTCGAAAGAGCTTCCAGTTAGCATCGGCAAAAGCCAGATCGGCTGTGCGCAAAGCCTTGAGGGCTCCGCCTTGTGCTCGCCAGAGTTCCAGCGCGCCATCGGCGTGGTCGGCGAGGCGGCTGGCGATCTCGCGAAGGCGATTCGCATCCGCACCGCTTTTTCGAGCCGCGACGTATTCCTTCTCGATCGATGGAATCGGCAGAAGATTGCTGCGCAGCCGCTTCATCTCGTCCGTGCCGGCAACAGCCAACAGAGCGGTTTCGAGATTACGCGCGGCAGCTTCCACTTCCAATGCGGCGAGGTCGATATCGACAGCCGGTTCTTTGGGTTTGGCGGCGTCGGAGATCTCGGTGCCTGTGCCGGCAATGTCGTCGGCCGTGATTCCCGAGGGCGCGTCCGGCGCGTTTTTGCTTGCAACCGCCGGCGGTGCGCTCTTGATCGAAACCGCGATCGGAGTGCTCGTGCGCAGAGTCGGCGTCGAGACCAAACCGGCAGCAATCACCAGTGCGAGGACACCGATCACTATACCAGTGCGAGAAAATTTCATGGACTTACTCCGTCTTCCGGTTGAATTTGCATCGTCCACGCCGGCAAGGCGGAAACAGTCCCCGCCTTGCCGTTTGTTGTGAAAGAAATCCGCCCGACCCTACCGCAAGCGACAAGTGAGCGAATCTCCTGATTCGACTATTCGAGCCATTCCGAAGAACGGCCGAGCCGACTACTCCTCGGCGTCAGCCAACTTCTTGGCGTATTCCGCGGCAGTGTAGAGCTTCCAACCGCCCAGTCCATCGAGTTCGAGCACCTTGTCGTGATGGTGCACGAGAGTCGGACGGTGTCCGACCGACATGAAGCTCGTCCCATTCTCGCGAAGGGTCTTGTACATCAGCGACTCGTTCTTGACGTCGAGGGCGCTTGTGGCTTCATCGAGGATGGCGATCTTGGGCTTGAACACCAGCAGTCGGGCGAGCGCCAGACGCTGCTGCTCTCCTGGCGAGAAGATGTCCTGCCAGTTCAGTTCCGCCGAGAAGACCTGCTCGTCGGTGATGCCTTCGGCAGCGACGTTCGTCTGCTTGGCCAGGGCCTCGCGGACGTTGTCGACGACGTTGGGCAGGTTGACCTTGACGAGCGTGTCCTTGAGGCGCTCGATGGTCATGTCGTGGTCGACGTTCGGGTACGTGATCTGCTCGCGCAGCGAACCCAAAGTCATGTAAGGCTTCTGCGAGAGGAACAGCATGTTGTTGACGCCATGCTTTTGTTCCGGACGCGTGACCACACCGCGACCATTGGTCCAGAGCCCGGCGTTGACACGCAGGATGGACGACTTGCCGCAGCCCGAAGGACCGACGATCAGGAGCGATTCGCCGGCAGCCACGTGGAAGCTCAGGTCAGTCGCGAAGGTGCGAGCACCATCGGGAGTGCGAAGCGTGACCTTGTCGAACTTGACGCCGTCGCCGAACTGGGTGACGATGCGCTCATCGGATTCCTTCTCGATCGGCTTGTCGAGGGCTTCGACGAACGAACCGATACGATGCACATTGGCGGCGAACTTGGCGATGGACGTGAACTCGAGGATGATGGTTTCCAGCGAGCCAAGCACCATGCGGAACGCGAAGGTTGCCTTCGTGATCGCGCCGACGTCGATCTGCCCCTTGAAGTAGAGCGGAGCGAGGAACAACGACGGCAGGATGATCACCACATAGTCGAAACCAGTGGTGAAGAAGCCCAGGTTACGCTGGGAACCGATCAGGCGACGGTAGTTGCTGTAGAGCGACGCGAACCGCCCTTTGGCTTGGCCGAGTTCCTTGGCTTCGCCGTGGTAGAAGGCGATCGACTCGGTGTTCTCGCGGGTGCGAGTGAGGCTGAACCGGAAGTTCGCCTCGTAGCGCAGCTGCAGTCCGTTGAGGAAAGCGAGCTTGCGACCGAGCCAGATGGTGATGACGGTGCCCAGGAACGAGTAACCGATCACCACCCAGGTGAGGTCCTTGTTCATGTCCCAGAGCTCGCCCGAGAACGCAACAAGCGTGATCAGCGCACCAAGGACGGTGAGAAGAAGCGCAAGCGCCGCGTCGCAGAAGTTGCGAACGTCTTCGTGCACACGCTCGTCAGGATTGTCGATGTCCTGGCGGCCGTTGATGTAGTAGTACGCGCGGGTCGCCGCCGAGAAGTACTTGTCGGCCAGGTGGAAGGTGAGCCAACGACGCCAGTGAGCGCCGAGGACGGTCTTCACCCAGCGGTTGGTGCCGACCACAGGAATGGCAACGATGAACACCAGAGCGTAGGCGTAGAGCCACTTCCAGTATTCGACTTCCTGCTTGCCGTTCAGTGCCGTGGTGAACTTCTGCGACACGTTGCCGATCACCACGTTCATGATGTTGACGACGACGATGAAGCAGAGCACGACGGCGAGCAGAGTCCACGCAGTCATGCGGGCGCTGCTCTTGTTGTCGGTCTGCAAAGGCGGCGAATCGATGCCGTATTTGCGACCGAAGTACCAGGCGCCACCTGCAGACGCGAGAATGGCGATCAGCCCCGGGAGCCAGTAATTGTTGACAGCGCCGAGCATGGTCGGGGCATCGATCGAGCCCATCCAAGTCAGAATGATTGTCTTGCCGGCACCCACGGCCAGGTTGAGACCATAGACGGTCCCGATGACGACGGCGAGAGCGACAAGCGCTTTCCACCAGTTCCACTGCAGCGAACCGAACCAATACGGCTGGCCCACAAGTCGAAGACGGCGAAGGAACAAGCCTCCACCAAGCCCATTTTGAGTCATGGCGATAACCTTTCAAGGTATGTTGACTTAAAAGAACCGCACCAGAAGCGCGATTCGAGGATTCGAGAAGCGCGCCAGGCGTTCAGGTCAGTGCCAGAACTTCCCGACGAGATGAACGATGCCGGCACCGAGTACGGTGACAAGCGCGAGAACGATGAGTCAGAAAACCAGCTTGTCGCGAACTTTCTGCCACGGTTTTCGACGGTCGACGAACAGTTCCGAGAGATTGATCATGCGTTGCCTTTATTTTGATGAATGACAAACGATGCGGGGTTAGCTCATGCACGAAGTTCTTGCGCAGTGCGAATCGTCATGATGGACGCGTCGAGCTGAACAAAAACAAACCGTGCTTACCCTGCCGACAAGAAGTCCGTGTTGAAAACCAGAGTTGGTGTTGAGATGAAACGTTTGGGGTTAAACGGTTTTCTCGAAGGAAGGGAAGAGCTAATGACAACTCACCCTATTACCCACAGGCGTACATTACAAAGTAGATAAGCGATGTAAAGAGAGTTAAGTTCTGTGATCCAAAACTGGAAAGCAAATCTGCGTGGATGTTTGGACTTTTAGCTGCAAAATCAAACATCGTTCGATTGAAAAAATTGAACGTCGACTGCTCGGCAAACCATCATTAATTGCAATCGCGAGGCTCGCGCAGCACACGCTCGAGAACCGGCAAATGTACCCATTTTGGGCTCGCGCGAGCTGACTGTTTAATCAAGCACGAAAAAACGCGAGCGATTTCCGTCCGACTTGCATTCGGTTTCGTCCCGATTTTCGTTTGTTTACCGTTCCATTTTCCGGACGATTCCAATTCGATTCCGCTGCTCGACTTCTGCTCTTCCGTTCGATACCGCTCATTACCGATAGATCCCGTTCGATCTCCAATCGATTTCCGCTCGATCGATTCAGCTCGATTTACCTATCATCTTAGGAAGTTAATCGTTTAGTTCCGACGTGTTACTAAACCAAAAATGCTACCAAAAAACTCATCGTCAAAAAATCAGAAGATGGTATACAATGGCGCTATAACGAACGCAACGCACAGCTGAAAGGAGGCACCATGAAAAATGAAAATGCATTCGCGGTGGTCTCTGTCGCGGTTCATAGCTAGTTTTTAGTCAGACGCAGCTTCAAAGTTCGACCACCTTTATAAACGAATAAATAACACAAAGTTTCTTGCATCGCAGATGCAAAGGAAACAACTTTGCGATCTCTAAAACGCGCGCTGGCTGCCGCCAGGCACGCTTCTCCGAGAGCACGCAATGCAGTAATCTGAGCGATTTCCAAACGCGGTTCCAAACCGTGCTCGCAGAAGTTGCTGAAGTAGTACGAATGTTTAAAACGAAACATGCAGAGAAAAGTCTCACTCTTTTGGATAAAAGTTTCGCACTTTTCTTGATGCAAACTTCGCGCACCATTCGTTTAATCATTCCTCCAAAACCCGCACACGAACCCAAAGGAGCTACTCATGAAAAATGAAATAACTTCACGGGTCTTCGTCACAGCACGCCAATAAAACGAACGCGGCTTCGACGTTAGACCACAACAAAACGCATATCCAAAATCTATTCTCACTGAAGGAGTTTTACAGTGAACAATTATGCTTTGGGCTGGTCCGACGCATGGGACCGCCATCTAGAACAACACAAAACAGAAAAGCCAGAACATCTGGCGAGAATAATTGCCCGTCACAAGTCAGTTTTTCCGGCATTGACGGAGTCGGGAGAACGGCTCAATCTCTACATTCCAGGCAAGTTTTTGCGTGGTTTTTCCGCGACGACACTTTCGCCTGCAGTCGGAGATTGGTGCGGTTTGGGCGAACGATTTATCGATGAAAGCAACGAACCATCAGCATTCATAGAGACATTGTTACCGCGCAAAACCAGCATCGTCAGGACCGCAGCAGGCGAAACCAGTGACGAGCAAATTCTAGTTGCCAACGTCGACGTTCTACTCATAGTATCGTCGGTGAATCGCGACTTGAACATCAACCGACTGAGACGTTACCTACTTTTGGCGACACAAGGAGGGCCGCATCCAATAATTTGCCTGTCTAAGATGGACTTGCTCGACGACGAATGCCTCATGGCACTCAATGAAATCGAACAAGCGTTTCCGGAAGTTCGGCGCATTTACACCAGCACCATCAGTGGTGCCGGAATTGATGAGCTGCGCAGTCTACTCAAGGAGGGCTCTACAGCAGCTTTTCTTGGTTCATCTGGTGTCGGCAAATCCACGTTAATCAACGCACTCATGAATACGACGGTTCAAAAAACCGGCGACATTCGAGCCGTCGATCAGCGCGGTCGCCACACTACCTCCGGCAGCGAACTTTTCTTCGTGCCCGACGGCAGCATCATCATAGATACCGCCGGACTGCGCCAGATTGGCGTCGTCGGAGACGAAGAAGCGCTCAACCAACTGATGCCGACGATATCCGAACTTGGTAAATCTTGCCGATTCGCCGATTGCACACACGAAGCCGAACCCGGCTGCGCAGTGCAATCAGCCTTGTCGGCAGGGTTGTTGGAACAAAGCGAGTTCGATGCATACACGCAGCTGGGGCGCGAACTTGCCTACGCTCAAAGGAAAGGCAACCAGAGACTGGAGGCGGAAGAACGCAAAAAGTGGAAACAGCGAACCGTCAACAACCGCGTTAGAACCATGGAACGCAAACTCTGACCACAGGCTGAACGACAGTGAGGGCGGCGCACAGCGTCGTCCTCACTGTCTAAGAATCACAGCAATTGTTCAACGAAGGTTTCATGCCATCATCCATGATGCGGGATATTTCATAATATCTGGATCGCGTGTAACAATCGTCAATCCTTCACAGATTGATTGAGCGACGAGAACTCGATCAAATGGATCTCTGTGAAAATCCGGCAATGTTTCTATAGCAAGCGCATGCGCAAACGAGATTGGCAAGGGCAAGAAATTATTGTCAGCTATCACTTGCTCTAGATTATCCGGGATCACTAATTTGCCAAGCGATTTCTTGATGATGATTTCCCAGATGGTTGCAGCGCTGACAAAGATAGAAGTGTCCGAATCAGCAATCGCTTTTCGCGCTTGGCTTGAGAGAAGAGCAGGCTTATCAAGCCACCATAGCAGCACATGCGTATCCAATAAAAAATTCATTGAACCGGTGCAACCATACCAAAGGCACAGGCTGACTAACGCCGCCTTCGACTGACGCCAGCAAAAATTCACCGCCCGAAACCATTGCTACTATCACATTTAGTTTCACCGAGTGGAGAACGAAGAACCTCATAAACAGTCATGTTTAAGAGGTTCCACGCATAGCCCAAAAGGTGTCGGGAGCCGCCCGACACCTTTTTGAATCACACCACCGACACTTTCTTCATGCCGGCGTATTTGTTCGGCCAGTTAGCCCAACCGCTGTCTGTGCCGCAGGCGTTGCGCACCACATCGATATGGCAATTACGCAGTTTTGCGCAAAGACCTTCGACAGTGGCGAACACGCAGCCGTCCGCGTTCACTCCGACGATGCGGAAGTTTTCGGGCCAATAACCTTCGTCCATGCAGGCTTCGAAGATTTCAGCAGCGCCGCCATCGTTTTCCTTTTCCACCACGCACCAGAGCTTGTAGCCCTGAACGAGGTCGATCAGTTCCCGATAAGTTGCGCTGTTGCTGCCTGCGTATTCAACGAAGATGATGGCTTCGTTGCGTTCCATCGCACCGCGAATTTCGGCGGCGACGGCAGCTTGCAATTCCGGGTCACGGCTGGCTTTGAATTCCAACATCATGTCCATGACGACAAGCACTGGTGGCTCATCGCTATTGTCCATGACGCTAGCTGGGGACGCGTTGCCACCAATTTGTGTTGTCGTACTCATAGTTTTGATGTTGTTGTTTTTTTGTTATTGCCGTCGAGGCCGCCACCGGATTTGGTGCCGCCCTTTCAGGTTGTGGAAATTAGTTTGCAGCCAACAGACGGAGTGGGCCCTGGTTTCGCCATCGCGAGATGACCAGGGCCCGAACCACTGCTAACTAGCTGCGCGCAGGCAGACCCATCATGGCGCGGACGTCGTCCGGCGACAGGCGGGTGCGCTTGACCGAACCGGCAAGAGCAGCCTTGCGGGCGTCGCGCGGGCTCTTGCGGACGATGACCTCGACGAGAGCACCGGTGCGGCCGTTGCGGATCATGCCCTCGGGGGTGGTCTCGATCGGCGTGCCGTCGAACGAGTGCATGGTGCGCGCGTTGCGCTTGGCGGTCGCGATCGACTGCCGGCGGCTGGTCTCGTACTCGGCGACGCCGTACTCGATCGCCTCACGGCCCTCGCGCTGCGAAACGCGGGTGCGGACCTGGTGCTCGACGAAGTTGTCGATCCGGGTCGCGACGCGGCGCTTGCGGTTGCCGGTGTCACCACCGAAACGACCGTGCACGCGCCGGTAGGTGACGTCCTCGAAGCCGAGGAAGTTGGTGGTGCGGCCGCGCACGGAGGTGAAGCGGCGGTCGGCGGTGGTGGCGTCGGTCAGGGTCATGCAGGTCTCCAGATTGTCGTTGAACAGCAGCGAGGCGGCGGCGAAGTCGTCCATGTCGTGCAAGAAAGCACCGAACTGGAAACGACCGTCGAAACCGTTATTGCTGGAAGAGAGGTTCATTCGAAATTCCTTCTTTGTTTGTCTGTTGGTTCAAGAAGAAAAGCATCCGGCCAGGCTTCTAGCAGGACGCAATGGATCGAAGCTTTAGTAGTGCAGGCGCGGCGACTTGATCAACTTGAGCACCTGAACCGGCCAGGGACTGTCGATCCAATCGGTCGGATAGAGTGCGCCCTGGCAGTAGTGATTGTCGATGACGAAGCTGCCGTCGCACCAGCGTTCGACCAGAAGTGGCGTTTCGCTAGAGCACGACAGCGAAGTCGGAGCGAGACCATCGAGCCACAAATTGCCACCGTAAATCCATGCGGACGCCACGTTGACGTAACCGAACGAATGACAGGCCATGTCGCAGATTCGACGACGATTGGGGGTGGGGAGCGGACGAGTCAGAGCGACGTCGACAGGAACGCGAATCACGTCATCGCCGAAAGCCGAAAAAGTCGAGAACCGCCCGGAGGAGCAGCCAGTCAAATCGACCGCGAGGGCGCCGTTGGGATATTTAATCAACCGAAGACTGAACGAGCCGCCGCCATGGGGTCGAATCGGATAGCTGCCGTTGAGGTACATGTGCGAACTCTCTAACCAAGCGGCGTGAGCCGGGGTGAAAGCAGATTCGCCGGTTTGCAGATTTTGGATACTGCGGTGCATGTAACTTCTCCGAAATTCGAGGACATCTAACACCAGAGCGGCGAAAGACGGGAGATTGAAGACTAGTTGGTGGGCTGTTACGCAGGCGGTAGTAAATTAGACACCACATACGGTGACAGAAGAAAGGTGGGAAGCGCGCTGAATAATGTCTGGTGCGAAAGGTCCTTTAAAAAAAATGAAAAACAAGTGATATTGAGAGATTAACGAATACTAAGAAGAGATAGCAATTGGAGAAGAGATGAGGCTTTGGGAGCTTTAACAGAGAGTAAAAACTATTGATTTTCAGGGCAAACCCTCACCAAACGGCTCCCTCAGAGTTCAATGGGGTACTTTTTGGGCTAGCCGTATAATCTAATCAAAGAACCCGAACGTTCGTATATACACGTATCCAGACCTGGGCAACACGATTAGCGCAGCTTCATAAAGGCATGATTTCGGACCATTGATCAACGTAGCGCATTTTAGTTCGCTGCGTCTAATGCATAGTCAAATCTGAAATTCGGCGCGATTTCTTGAGGGAAAAATTTGAGAATCTAGAATTTTGAGACAGAAGAACCTGCGATTCTGAAATCAAAAATTTGAGATTCTCAGGACAAAAATCTGAGATTCTCCGGTCAAAGCTTTGAGTTTCTCAAGTCAAAAATTTGAGACTCTCATTTCAAAATTTGAGAATCTCAAGCCCAGATTTGAAATTTCAGCCCCAAAATTTGAAAATTTCCTGCCTTGGATGACAAGGTGAATTGCGCTTCCCCAAAATTTGGTCGATTTGGCGCACCCTGACACACCTTGACATTCAAAATGGGAAGCCCACTTCCCCAAATAAGCCGTTTTTGGACTTAGACATCGCATAGTAGGCGAGTCCTGGTCTGGAGGGACGCGACGGTCACGGCCGGACGCGGCGAGTCCTGGAGGGACACGGCGGGCACGGACGGACGCGACTGACGCAGCCGGACGAGACGGACAGTCCGCGGGGTTCGAGCATGCGTTTCTAATCTAGTCTCTTAGAACTCGATTCCAGAGCTTATTTAGATCATGTGCTAAGTGCGCTAACTAAGAGCTTACTTAACTAGGCTTTTGATCTTGAGCATCACGTCTGTTTACGTTCTCACGGATCTTGACTACTCAAGGGTTTACGGAAGGCACTCTCAAGATCACTACCTGAAACCCTACTCAGGCTTAGCTTCTTATCATTCACCAAGTCTGATTTTAGACACTTGGAAACGCTAGCGTCTTAGCGTTTCTAATCCTCATCCACTTTCGTTTTCAACACCAAAACACCCAACCAATCTTCTGTTCCAACCCCCAACCAGCTCGCACAGCCGAAAGGCAGTGTACCTACCGAGTTCGTGGTTCAGGAGAGTTGTTTTTGCTTACCAATCGAGTTCGGCCAGGCCGCACTTCAATTTTTTCGCTCAAGAAGACGCGCACCACGCCATCTTTCGAGGGCACACACCGGAGTAAATCTATGAAGAAGAAACTCAAAATCGGTGTGTATGGCGGGAAATTCGACCCCCTGCACATCGGACACTTGATTTGCGCGGAATGGACGCGTGAGCGCTTTGGACTCGACAAAGTGCTTTTCGTCACCAGCGCCAACCCGCCGCATAAGAAAACAGGCGTCCTCGATGCCTTGCTGCGCCATGAGATGGTGAAAGCGGGAGTCGAACCGAACTGTTACTTCGAAGCCTGCGACATCGAGCTCCATCGCACCGGTCCCTCGTACACCGTAGACACTCTCAAAGAGCTGGCTGCGAAGTATGGTGACACTGCGGAGCTGTTCTTGATGGTGAGCGCCGAATATCTCGAGCCCAGCCATCCATGGCGAATCGACAAGTGGCGCGGTGCCGACGAAATCTTCGCGATGGCGACGATTCTCGTCTTCCCGCGTGACGTCAGCGGTCTGCCGCAGATCGAAGAGTGGAAGAAAAACATTCCTCAGGCTCGAATCGAGGCGCTCGTAGCGCCCAGCCCGCCGGTTTCCAGCTCGCTGATTCGCGGGCGAATCGAGCAGGGTCAGTCCGTCTGGTACATGGTGACCACGGAAGTCTGGCGTCTCATCCGCGATCGCAACCACTACGCCAACCCGGCCAACCCGCCGCAGCGCCTTAGCTGCAAGCGCTTCAGTTGGCGCAAACCGAGCACCTGGTGGTCCGCATGCGTGCGCGCCGCCGCCTGTTATCAATCGCCGTTCTGATCGTCCGCACACCTCAACCAGGTGCTGGTCGGATACAGAACCGGCGCTGTAACGCGTTTTCACATTCGTAGTTCAAACAGTTGCCGGACGGAGCCTGACGCTTCGCCCGCTAACGGAGCATACAAAACATGAAACTGCTAGCAAATCTCGATCAATGGCTCAGGAAGCGTCGTCTCCAGGCAAAGCGCGAGGAGATGATCCGCGAGTACTACGCCAAAATGTTTATCCTCGGTGGCATGGTCACATCCACCGACACGTACAAGCGCACGATGGCGACTGCTTTTCGAAGCTTCGCCCTCGATGACGCGGCTTATCACCTCACCTTCCGGCGCGGACTTCCGGAACCGGGTGCCGGCGATCAGCTGATCATGGCCGGTCACGAAGAGATGCTCAATCAGTGGTTCAACCGACCGCTGCTCAAGCGCGACGTCCAGATCGCTCAGGATTGGGCCGCTCGCGACGCCAACGTCAAGGCGTTCCCGAATGAACTCTGGGAACGCGAGATGGCTAAAGCGCCGTCTCTGAGCCCGAACTTCCGGCTCGACGTCGACATCTGGGGATTCCCGGGTGGGCAGACGTTCCTCAAGGGCGTCCCGGCGATGAGCTTCGAAGGCGTCGGAGGCGTGATCACTTGCCTGGAGCCGGCCATGTGCCGATACTTCGGGCCGATCATCCACGCCACCAAGGGGCGCTTGATGAGCCTCGCAACCAATGCCGAAGCGGAATTCGGACTGCGCGCAGCCATCAACGAGCTGGCCAACATCTCGCTGTTGCGCGCTCGCTATGTCGGTTCCGGAGGCAAGGGCCAGCTCACGTCCAACGACACGGCGGTGTTCATGTTCCCTGACCTGTTCAAGGACATCGGCACCATCGGTCACGAGGGCATGAGCTCCAACCAATCGCTGAATCGCACCCTCGCCGAATGCGAACTGGAGATGATGAATCTGGCACTCGACCATGTGCCGGACTCCAAGCTGCTCTGCGACCTGGTGGACGCGGAGACGATCGGCTTGATCAACGCCATCAAGGCGCTCAAGTCTCACCCCAATGCCACCAAGGCTGGTATCAGGGTCGACTCGGGCGACATCTCCGCGCAGTGCGTCGACTACCACGTCGCCATGCGCGAAGCGCAGATCACGCCAGACCGCGTCATCGTCTTCGAAGACGA
>JADYXR010000077.1 GCA_021772095.1 Candidatus Obscuribacter sp.
AACCTCACCTCATTCCTTCCCCCTTTTCGTTGCTAAGGGGTTCGATTTTATTTGAGGCAACGGTTCAGGCGGGTACGATTCTTATTTGAGGCAACACGAAACATCAAATCTGTCCCATATATGGGAGCGGCCCATATATGGGACAGAAATGGCTGAATCTGTCCCACATATGGGACACGTTTGTTTCTGCCCTGATTTCTCGTGCCCGCCGGTTCTCGCGCCCCGGTTCTTGCGTTTCGGTTCTTGCGCTCTGGCTCTTGCGCTCTGGTTCTTGCGCCCTGGTTCTTGCGGCTGGATTCTTGCGCCCTGGTTCTCGCGCCCGGTTCTAGCGCCCCCCGTTCTTGCGCTCTGGTTCTCGCGCTCCGGTTCTTGCGCCTCGATTTCTACGGCTTTCGATGCACCGATTTCGCAAAATGTTTTAAGTCGTCAGCGCGTTAGGCAGCGTGAACCAGAAGGTGCTGCCTTTGCCTTCTTCGCTCTCCACGCCGATTTGTCCGCCATGCTGTTCCACAATCGCTTTTGAAATGGCGAGTCCCAAACCTGTTCCACCCTTTTGCACTTCGCCGTCGGGAGCTTGTTTGAACCGGTCGAAAATCGTTCGTTGAAACTCTTCCGGGATACCACAACCTCGGTCGGTGACTTGCACTTTTATAACACCGTCTTCATTCGTGACTGACACGCGAACAGTTTCACCCGGCGGTGAAAACTTGATCGCGTTCGACACCAAGTTCACCAGCACCTGAACAAGCCTGTCACCATCAGCGTTGAGCTTCATTTCAACATTTTCTACCACTTCGACTGAAACATTTTTCTCAAGTTTAAGAGCAGAACAAGCACTCTGCATTTGGTCGATCATCGAACCGACACTCTGCTTGTGAAGACGCAGCGTGAGGCTGCCCGACTCGAGTCTATCGAGATCCAACAGATCGCAAATCAGTTTGACCAACCGGTCGATGCTGACCGTAAGTTCAGAAAGACGTGCCTTGCCGGATTGATTGAGCTCACCATAAATTCCGTCGGAGAGCAGCTCCAGATAACTCTGCACAGAGGTCAGGGGAGTGCGCAAATCATGACTGACCATTGAAACAAAATCACGTTTAAGTGTTTCGATTTCTTTGCGAGCGGTGATGTCGTGGGCGACGCAAAAGAAGGTCTCATCCGCATCGGACCAGGTCACCGACCAGAGTGTGTTGACGATTGAACCGTCTTTTCGATTCATTCCGTTTTCAAACGAACTACTTCCGCCTTCGGAGCGTGCGTCTTCAAGCGCCTTGACAGTGAATTCACGATCTTCTTCAAGAACAAACTGCAAATAGTGCTGGTCAACCAAATCTTCAGGCAGATAATCAAGAAGCGCTTCAGAAGCGCGACTTACTTTCTCGAGTTTGCCGGAACGCGCGATCGAGAAAATCATATCCGCGGAATATTCGACAACCGCTCGCTCTTTCATCGAAGCAATAGCCAGTGCGAAAGCCATCTCACGAAACGTAGTGTCCAGATGCGTGAGTTCGTCATCGCCACTTAACGGCGGATTCAAGGGCAATCCGCGAGCGAGCCGAACAGTGTTCTCCATCAGCATCGCCAGCCGTCCCGTAATTCCCTTAGTAAGGAACAACATCAGCCCGATCGCAATCACCGTATTTAGTACCACTCCTGCCAGAAGCACCGCTTGGATTTTCTCACGCTGCTCAGCTTGCACCTTCGGGCTAAGCTGCTCTGCCTGCCGTTCTTCCTCAAGAATAGTATCGAGTTGATCGCTTAATTTACCAAACACAGTTTTGATTTTGTCGCGCACAGCAAGAATTCCTTCCTGCCTGAAAAGACGCTTCATCACCTTCAGTTCAGCCGAAGCCTCGGTCATTAGATTCTCTGCACGTTCAAAGTGAGCGCGCGCTTCGGGTTTATCCGCCAGAAGTTTCTGCAATGCTTTATTTTGTTTAGTCATTTCATTGCTGAGCAATTTGCGACGGCGCTCACGCTGTTCGGGATCGGATGTGATTGAGAAGCCAGCCGACGCAGTCGCGCTATCCAGCAGCACTCTATGCACCTGATTAACGTGAGAAATAATCGTACGCGCGATATATTCTCTCTGCCGTTCTTCTTCAGACTGCTCAAGAAGCTGATTCAGAGCCATGATAAACGCGAACTCGAACAGAAGCGGCACAGCCACTAGAATGATCATCTTTTGTGAAAGCTTCAAACTGTTAAACATCAATCACGGTCCAGGAACTTGTATTGACGTACGGCACGCGAGCGTGATGCCTGGAGTTCTGTCGCGACGCTGTAATACTGAACGAGACGGCATTCTTTATGTCATTATCTATCTTCCCGATTGCTGCCTGTTTCGATCATTTATCCGTTTCCTCAGACTTATAATGATCGACTTTATTGTTTTAAAAGCGAAACTGTTTTGGTCCTCAGCTGCAAATGCCGAGCCACAAAGTAGTCAAGAGATTGTCACGCCTTCGCCACAATTGGCGGTTAATCTGCAAACAAGCAAATTCACGCTGCCGGTTTGACTTTTCCAAACCGTTGTCCAACTTACTAACCGTTCGTTCATCATCGCAAGCCGCTAAAGCCCTGTCCGCACAGGGTTTTCCAAAGCGCGCTTGTTTGGAGGAAATTATATGCCACCATTTACAGCGCAAGCTCGTGAATCGTCGTCTGATTCAGCGCAGGAGTCCAGAGAACAAACTCCCCTGCGAGTAGCTGCTTACGAAGCCTACGACAAGGATTTAGCCGGTAAGTCATGTAAGAAGTCAGAGCAGAACGAAAACATGCCTTGCGAACAGCTGCAAGATTTCATGGACCAATCGCTCAAAACCGATATCTACGGTTGTGGAAATACTGGGTCGTCAGATCAGTCGAATAGCAGACGCCAACCTAATGGAGACGATGCCACATTCAATACTGGTGACACTGGCAGAAACTACAACAGATCCATAAACGACAATCAAAACGGTAATTGCGACCGTGATGACTCCGAAAATTCCGACAGACGAAACACCGGTGACAACACCGATGGTCGCAGAGACAGTGGTGACGACACCGACGAGCGCGGCGACTCAACCGGCAGATACTCACGCGATCATTGCCACAGCCCTCGCGACACGCACTCACCTGATGATTCGACAGACCCAGGCGACGACAGCAACGGCTGCCCGTCAGACCGAGTGATTATCGAACCAGGCAAGGACCTCCCTCGTCCTCAGCTGGCACCTAACGAGTTTGTGGTTGTCGTGATCAATATATCGGCAGACGCATTGAGCAGATCCGGCGATTTCTTCAACCGAGTTATCAACGGCGATGCCAACGGTTCCGCCGGTCGCGGTGGTAGCAGCGGTGGTGGCAGAGGCTACGACAGCGGCAGCAACTACGACAACAGCGATAGCGGCAGAGGCAGCAGCGGTGGCGGATTCAGCGTTCCACGACTTGGCGATCTCTTGGGCAGCTTACCAGGACTAGGTTCATTCTTCGGCGGCGGAAACGATAGAGACGATCGTGGCAGCGACAGCCAATCCGGCGGCAGTTTCTTCCCAAGCATCGGTGACGTCACCGGTCTCGATTTCTTCGGCGACAGCAACGACGATCAAAACAATAACAACAGCGACAACGACGACGCCGACGGTGGTTTGTTAAGCGGTCTGCCTGGATTCGGCAGCCTCTTCGGCGGCAATCGTGGCGGCCGTAACGGCGGACGCGGTCAAGGTGGCGGCGGCGGAATCGGCGGACTCATCGATGGACTGCCGAAACCACCTGGTTTCGTTGACCCAAGAGATCTCCCTGGTTTTATCGATCCAACTGAATTAGTAAACCAATTGCCAAAGCCACCAGGTTTTGTCAGCCCAAGTGAACTCCTCAACGGCTTACCGAAGCCACCAGGATTTGTAGATCCAAGCGAACTCGTAAGAGGCTTGCCAAAACCACCAGACCCATTTGAAATCGCGAAGAGCTTGCCGAAACCGCCAAGCCCAAGCAAAGTGATCGAAAGCTTGAAGAACCCAGTCAAGTTCTTGAGCGGCCTCTTCTAAATTTTTCTCCATGATGAGCACAATTAAGAGCACCACGACCACTATGCCTCGAACTCAAGACGCGTAAAAACCGGTTTCGGTCTAGTTTTTATTTCTCGTCGATGGTGAGCTTGTAGCCGACGCCATAAACGGTTTCAATTACAGAATCGCGCCCTTCGACATCCACCTTCTTGCGCAAGCGCTTGATCGACGCGCGCACGCCTTCGGGACCGACGCTGGAATCAGATTTCCAAACACGATCTAAAAGATTTTCCGCACTGAATACTTGATTGGGATTGCGCATGAGATGCTCTAGCAGAGCGAATTCTCGCGGATGCAACGACAACTCTTCACCGCCCCTGGTGACTTTGTGCGCGATTGGATCGAGGTACAAATCGCCCGCTTCCAACGTCGGTTTCTTCGACGGAGCCGTGCGGCGAAGAAGCGCTCGCAATCTGGCAGAAAGCTCCTTCATGTGAAACGGTTTAGTCAGATAATCATCGGCACCATTATCCAAACCGGTTTCTTTTTCATCGATAGTATCGCGCCCGGTTAGCATTAAAACCGGCGATGTGCCGCCATCGAAGCGAAATTTACGCACCACCTCGATGCCTGTTTTTTCCGGCAGCCCCCAGTCGATTACGATGGCATCGTAGTGATAATTCGTCAGCAGCTCCTCGGCATCGCCGCCGCTGTACACGACTTCGATGGTGTACTGCTGCGCACGCAAGAAGTCGGCAATCATGTTTGCCAGAAGCGTGTCGTCGTCTACTACTAAAATCTTCGCCATGGTACTTTCGAGCTAGGGAAATTTCCTGTCAGGTCGCTCCAGTCTATCCTGTTTTCTTTATACGTTTTGGCCTGAGTTTTAAACCAGTTATTAGCCATCGGACAATCAAGTCACAAGGTCTGGGCCTATTAAATTATTGGGGCATCATCATTCCAGAACCTGCATCCTGCGGGCCCAGCTTTGGTGAGGATCATCCTACCAGGGTTGCAGCGGTTCAATGACAAATTCTTGCGACATAACGTAGTAGCAAAACGTGAAAAAGATTGACCGGGAGGTAAGGATGTTGTGTCCTTATTTCCCGGTCAATGAAAAATCAAAATTCAGATTCGGTCTAGCGAGAACGCGGGACGGTGACACCGAAAACGGTGGCATCGTCCCTATTCTCGAATTGACCGTTTCCTCATCAGCTAACAAACTTTCCAGCACGTCGCGACCAGACACGTCTTGTCCGGGCGAGCCGCTCGATCACCTTCGCCATGCCGATGGTGATTCGCGACATCGCTGCAAAATCGAGCTTGTCGGGAGTGTCATCCATCTTGTGCAGGTGAGGGAAGCGAAAGTTGGATGTGTCGGTCACCATCAGCGCCGGACAGTCGAACTGCCAGAACGCCCAGTGATCGGATCGTGCGATGTCTTCGAAACGTTCCGGCGGAGCAACGCCTTCCGAGGGGAAGCGAGCCAGTTCGCGGAAATTTCCAATCACTTCGCGCACCCAGGCTCTCGACTTATTGTTGCCGACAAAGCCGATGAAGTTACCGCGGTCGGGGTAGAACAAATTGAACGGAAACGGGTACAGCTGCGAGTCCGGCGTATTGGAAAAGTAACCCAACATTTCGAGCGAAATCATGCCGACGATTTTATCGCCGCGATCGAAACTGCGTTTTGCATGGTGGTAACTGCCCATGTTGCGCCAGTCTTCGCCATGATACTCTTCGTTTGGAAACGCGACAAATCGCACAGTTCGATCGAGCGGACGGTCCTTCAGCATCGCGGCGATCTCGAGGAGAGCAGCGATTCCAGAGGCATTATCATCGGCGCCGGCAGAACCGAGGACGGTATCATAATGCGCGCCGATCACGATGATTTCTTCGGGATGTCGCAGTCCGGTGATCTCGGCGACCACGATCTGCTGCGTCACTCCGTCGAACTCAAACGATTCCATCGAGACTGCATAACCGCGACGAATGAATTGAACCAGAATGTATTTCGCCGCCCGCCGCAGACTATCGGAAGAAGCGGCATGACGCACGCCGATTCCGACTGCCAGCGAGTCGACGTGAAAACGAAGCTTAGCCTCAACGACCTTTTCGTCGGGCGTAAGTTCAGACAGCGTGCCTTTAAAACTTCTTCCCGGCATGCTCACGTAACGCGAGAACACTGGGTAGAGTAGGCACCGCAGTAGTGAACGTTTGATGAATTTCAATGTCCACATAGGATTCACTCCCTTCTTATTTTTAAATGCATTCAATTAAGGGCGTGAAATGAGGCATTCGCAGACGCACCTGCACCGGCACCTCGCGACGAAACAACGACAAGTTCGGAAGTCTCCATTCAGGAGTTTTTCGGACTTGCGCTATTTCGCAGCGAGGCGCCGGAAGCGGGGGCGGTGTGGCTGCAAATCGCACTCGAGTGTTCGCGCATCTGCTGGAGGCAGAAACCAGTTGCACAAATGACGTGCCAATGGTGAAGAGCCTGACGGCTCTGCATCAGCCATGGTAGCCGTGCTCTGCGAACAGAGCTTCGACATCGTCCACGGCAAACTGACCAAGCGCGATGTTGAAGTTGATGTTCTCCAGCTTCTCGCACAGCTCGACAGCTTTCGCTCGACGATCAGCAGCGATCAAACCGGCCTTATCGAGACGACGAACAGTAGCCACGTAAGACGCCGTGATGGCGTTCCACTTCGCAGCTTTGCTGAGGTTGAAGGTCAGACCGTGAAAGCCGGTGATCAAAGGCGAAATCACAATCGTGCCGTCGTCCTCGCTCGGATGCGTTGCATCGATGTTGCCGCAGCTTCCGCCACAGCGCATATGCCACAAGAAGCGCAACCACCAGGACTGCTTCACGAGGTCGTCGGGAAGGTCGAAGGCGATAACTTTCTCGGGAGCGGCGCCCAAACGCAGCTGAACAGGCAGAACCGGACAGTTGCCCGCGTCGCCTACAGCTCCGTCGAAAAGATGCCAACCGCTGTACTCGACGGCATCGATGATGCCGGGAATAGCGCAGGAGGCGTTAACAGCCGTACCGACAGAAACCGGTCCTTCGAAGCCTTCCGGCTTGTTCTCGGGCGAGGTTTTCCAGTTCCAGTACGCACCACGCTTGGTGAACAAAACCGAGTGACCAGAGAGGCTGGTTGCCATAGTCCAAAAGCCTGGCGGCCAGACGGGCACTTCCTCATCGATCAACTCGCGCAACGGCAGACCTGAGTACACGCCCTTGATGGGCAGAGTGCGCTCGTAGCGGTACTTGGACAACAATGCCCAGATGCGCGCCAGCCAGCCGGTTTTCGGAATGAGAAACTTGGTAAAATCAGCGCCGATTGCCAGCTGCAAGATTTCCCCAGCGGGGTAACCATGGGCGTAGAGAGCTGCGGTGATCGATCCGCCGCTCACACCGCCAATGGTGGCAAACTTGGTAAAGCCGCACATGTCGAAACCGACAATTGCACCGGCTGCACCGAGAATCGCTTTCGAGCCTCCGGCTCCAAAGACGACGTGAAACTCAGGGTTCGGACCGCTACGGTCTTCCCTGACAGGGGTTTTTGCTTTCATTTTCTTGGTCTCGCACGCGAATCCGTTATGGACCGCGTAGTTAAGTGGCATGCATCACATGGGGTGGTGCACGAAGAATGAGAAATGGCTCTTGTTAGACAAGGAGAAGCAGGGAGGGATTTAGGTCCTCACGGAAGAATTAAAAAGAAAGTTCATCAAGAGATTAGTTCTAAGTCTTAAGCAAAGTCACGACTTGGAAGCCTTGGCTTTAGAACTTCTGGAAAGACACAGCTTTCCCAGTTGACACCTCATGACATTCAACTTCTCAAAACTATGCATTCAGAACCCACTGACAACTATTGGTTGCCAAGCCAGTTATAATTCTCATCCACGAAACGAAAGTTGAGCCAGGTGCGCAAATCGTACAGAGCGACGAATTTGCCTCATCGGTTCCACCTTCGGCAAGCTGCGTTTTAATCAAATCAAGTCAAATCCACCATCTACGAGGTAGCGGTAAATGAAGGTAAAAGCAGGGGTTCTTGAAAAAGCCAATGTTTTCGGGATTCAAGAGGTGGAGATTCCAGATCCGGGTCCGGATGAGGTTTTGATCAAAACCAAAGCAGTCGGCATTTGCGGCTCAGACGTGCACTATTACGTCGAAGGTCGCATCGGCTCATATGTTGTTGAGAAACCAATGATTCTCGGTCACGAAACAGGCGGCCAAGTAGCCAAAGTCGGCAAAAACGTCAAACACCTTAAAGAAGGCGACCGCGTTGCCCTCGAGCCTGGCGTCCCATGCGGCTGTACCGACTTCGTCAAACGCGGACAATACAACCTTTGCCCTAGCATCAAATTCTTTGCAACACCGCCATATCACGGCACTTTCTCCGAATATTTCATTCACGACGCCAACTTCACTTTCAAATTACCGGATAACGTCAGCTTCGAAGAAGGCGCCATGTGCGAGCCTCTCTCCGTCGGCATCCACGCAACCAGACAAGGTTCCGTCGGACTCGGATCCCGCGTTTTGATCTTCGGCGCCGGACCAATCGGACTGGTCAACGTTCTTTGCGCCAAAGCCGCTGGAGCAGGCATCATCGCCGTTGTTGAAACACACGAAAACAGAATCAAAATGGCAAAAGAATGCGGAGCCACTCATGCATTCAAAACCTTCAATCAAGACGAAATCCTGGAATTGACTCACGACGCCACTTACGGCGAAGGCTTCGACGTTGTGATCGAGTGCTCCGGTGCCGGACCTGCTGCACAAACAGCAGTCAAAGCCCTGAAGGCAGGCGGCACCATGGTGTTCGTCGGACTGTTCAGCGCTCAAGAAGTGGCAATGGATCTCAACGCCATCACCCAGAAAGAGCTGACCTACAAAGGCGTGTTCCGTTATCGCAACACCTACCCGACCGCAATCGACCTGATCTCATCCGGTCGCCTCGATGTGAAACCGCTGATTACAAAACGCTTCCCATGGCAAGAAGTGAAAGCCGCCATGGATTGCGCTCACAAAGAAGCGAGCACGCAGATCAAGGTGATGACCGAGTGGTAGACCTGGTGGTAAGCCATCGCGTTTAGCGTTTAAACCCAGCAGGTTTCAATCATCGCGACTAATCGAAATCATCTCGATCAATCGAACGATCATCTCAAATAATCGACCAATCGAATAAATCATCTCGACTAATCGCAACCATCGACCAAAAGTAATCATCTCGACGATCAAAAGACGCGTTTCCTATTTCGGGAAGCGCGTTCTTTTTGTGACGATGGCGGGTGGCGGGTGGCGGCGGCCGCCGCGGCAGGCAGCGGGTGGCGGCGACGCAACCGAATTCTTCCAACTCATAGTAAATCCGCATTTTCCTTAGGTTGAATCGCCATCCTGTTTAAAATGAAAACCATCGAGCAAAATGTCCAATCGCTGCTGAAGCCACTAGGGAGCTGGTTTTGAAAGACGTCATCTCTGCCCCCGAGCAATTCGACGCTATCAACAAATCGACAAGACAGCCCAGGTGAGCCCCGAAAGCTAGTAAATACGTTGAAGCGATGATCGACAAAAGCCGCAAAGCCAATGAATACATAGGGCCTATGCTGTTACAACAAAACGGCAACTGCTTGCCACCACTTATCAAACCAGCAAGAACCGCCTCTCCATCACGGTTTCATCGAGAGTGGAAATCTTGAGAGAATTCACGATATGTTGATTCAATGGAAGCAATCAATCGGAACCACTCCATACCTGCGAAGCTCGCAATGACCTTGCAAGCGCCGCTAGCAAAGCGCTTCCATCAATATCAAAAGAACATTGGCGCCAATCAGTTTCTGTAATTGCACTGCGGGGCGGTTTTTGCGTGGCATCACAGATGGTGCTCTACGTGATCGACATCGAAAAAATTTCCACACCAGAGACAATGTCAAGAATAGCGGTTTGACAGCGTTTTAATCGTTTTAAATTCTAATCTTCGTTGAACGCGCTCTCAAGCGTCGTGTAGTTTGAAACAACAATTTTCTTCAAATCTCTATGAGTTCATTTCTAGTTCTGACCTAAAACTCTTAAACCATCGGCTTTTAAACAATTCCTTCTGCTGCATTGTCAGTTCAGATAAGGCCATTTGGACTGCTGCACTCTCAGTTCTGCTGCGTCGCTTCGTCTCTCAAAGCTTATCCACTTGCAAGAACCTCTTGCGAGCTGCTTCACCGTAATCCAAGATAAGGGATTTTCAAATGAATAATTTAGAATGGCAGGGCGCTCCGGACAAACCATGTCGGAACAGCTCCCTGTCCGGACTTTCTGCTGATGAGCTTCTGCTGCTTAGCGGGCGCTTGCCGCATGACCTCGATCCACTGGCGATGGAACAGGCTTGGCATAACTATCAAGTCGTAATCGAGCGGTTCATGGCTCGCATGGGTAGCGAAAGTGCCATGCTGGAGTCGATGAAGCGCGTGATGCTGGTTCGCAATCTTGGTGGGGTTCTCGCCCGCGTCGCCTTGATTCCGAAGCTCGGCAACTCGATTCTCTATGTGCTCAAGAAGCGGCGGTTGACTGAGATTGTCTGTCATCTTGCCGGTGAGTGCGCGTTGATGGAGTTGTCGGCAGCGGCTGGTTATCGCACGTTTTGCTTTCCCAATCTCGTGCGCGGGCTGCTCAAGACCGGCAAGATGAGGGACTATTCGGTCGAGCGTATGCTCGACACTTTCGAATTTCTCAACACGATGATGCAGTATCCGTTCAACGATCCGCGCGTGCTGGCGCAGATTGAGCGGACCAACAAACTGCACGCCAGGTACAAAGTGGCGGGCAAGGCAAACCCGGCGGCCCAAGACCTGTTCAAGTACATCGCGTTGAACATGTTCTACGTCGGTCCGCGCATGCGTACTGATTTGACGCCGGAAGAACGGCATGCCATCTGCGGTTTGACTGTTCTCGTATCGAAGCGCATGGGTCATTCGATCGAGGGCAGTGTCCTCGAACTCGAAGCATTCATCGATGACTACGAGGCTTCTCAGATGTTCGATCGCAATGACCCCGGTCAATTGCGACGTCAGGCTGTCGAAATCGCTCACGCGTCAACGAAGGCGTTGGAACAGATTCCGACGATTCTGCCGGCGCGAATTCACGGTTACGTTCCCCACTCGGTAAAGAAAATTCTGGAGCTCGAATGACCACTACAACAAACAGAATTCGTTCCATCTGCCCGCATACCAAGCAGGTTTTGCGGGAATTCGATTGCGCCGACCAGGCTGGTGTCAACCAGGTGGTGGCATCGGCCGCGCGCCGGTTTCAAACCAGCAGGCTCGACCTGAATGCGAGGCTGCGCCTGATTTCCAAGTTGCGCACGCTGATCGCGGACAACGCCGACGAGATCGCGCAGCTGATTTCCAGCGAAGTCGGCAAGCCGCTCTCCGAGTGCTATTCATGCGAGATTGCCGGAGTCCTGGACACTTGCGTCTGGCTCAATAGCAACGCCCGGCGTTTGCTTGCACCCGAGCGAATCGGGCTCGCCAACCCGCTTGCCCTGCTGAAGAAGTGCTATGTGCACCATGAACCGCTTGGTGTGATCGGCGTGATTTCGCCGTGGAATTTCCCGTTTTCGATTCCGATGACGACCGTGCTACAGGCAGTCGCCGCGGGCAACACGGTAGTTTTGAAACCGTCGGAGAAATCGACTCTGGTCGGTTTGAAGATCGCGGAATTGTTTTTGCAAGCGGGCTTTCCGGAAGGCACAGTCAACGTCCTCGTCGGCGACGGGCAAACCGGCAAGTTCCTTTCCGAGCATCCGCAGCTCTCGCGACTGATCCTGACAGGCAGTGTTCGTGCCGGTCAACGCATCGTCGAACAGACGGCACGCAATCTCACTCCGGTCACGCTCGAGCTGGGCGGCAAGGACGCGGCCATTGTTCTGCCCGACGCGCCGGTCAAATACACGGCTCGCGGTTTGGTCTGGGGCGCGTTTACAAACGCCGGGCAGGCCTGCGCTTCGGTGGAGCGGGTCTACATCGTCGACGGAGCGAATACGCGAGCACTGATCGACGAAATCGTCAAGCAAACAAAACAGCTGCGCGTCGGCGCACCCGCATCATTGGCGGATCTGGAGACAGGCACACCCAACGATGTCGGTCCGATCATCGACGAAGCGCAGTTGAACAAGATCGCAGCCCAAGTCGAAGACGCGCGTCGCAACGGCGCTTCCGTGTTGTGCGGCGGACGAGTGCTGAGCGATCTGCCCGGATACTTCTACGCGCCGACAGTGCTGACGGGCGTCAACCACGGCATGGCGGTGATGCGCGAGGAGACTTTCGGTCCGGTGATCGCGATCATGGTCGTTCAATCCGTGGTGGAGGCTCTGCGCCTCGCCAACGACAGCGACTTCGGTTTGACCGCCTCGGTCTGGTCCGCCTCCGTGCGCGACGCTCAGAAGCTCGCTCCCCACCTCCAGGTGGGAACGGTGTACGTCAACGACTGCATCTTTTCGCACGCGGCACCGGAACTCCCCTGGGGCGGCGTCAAGCACAGCGGCATCGGACGTTCCCATTCGCACATCGGCTTGATGGACATGGTCAACATCAAGAACATCAACCTCGACACCGCCCGCGGTGCCGGACGCCTGTGGTGGTACCCTTACGGAGCCGGTCACGCAAAGCTCTTCCAGGGCGGCATCCAGGCCATGCACGGCTCGTCCCTCAGCGCCCGCGTCCGCGGCGCCGTTCAAATGGTGACCCACTTCTTCAAGAAGTGATAATCTGACGCCTGCTGGGTCCGAAGTCAGTCAGCTTCCTCTCACTGCGCGCTGGTTTTGAAACTGGTCCGTCAGATTTTCGACTGCAGGCTGGTTTTGGAACCGGTCGAAATCAAATTTCTTCAGCACGCATTTAAATTAGAGGGCGGATTTCATGACGAAATCCGCCCTTGGTTTAATCAATCCTGCTACTACATGATGTCTTAGTCAAAAAAATGGGCTTTTGGGGAACTCGGCTTCCCATTCTCAATGTCAAGTTGCGCCCGAGTGCGCCAAATCGAGCGATTTTAGGGGAAGTGCACTTCCCCTTGTCTTGCAGGGCAGGAAATTTTCAAATTTTTTGTTCAAAAAGAGCAATTTATAGCCAATCACCAACGACCATGGAAAAGGTCGGCCCAATCGCGAAAATTTAGCGGCGATTTGAACGATTTGGAACGAAGTGGAGCGCATTTCGTCGGGACTTTTATCTCGGGTCTCAACAAATTGGGGTCCGTGAAACATCGACCCCGCCAGCGTCGCGTGAGCCAAGCGAAGCGTTAAGCGCTGCCGGCTCCAACCGTTTTGTCTTAGAAAAATATGCTTTCGACCTACTCTTCTCGTTCTTTTGTCATGAATACTAAACCACTTACAAAGCTGCGCGATAAGTGTCATAGATCCAACGCCGTGGCTATAACCGGCACCACAATGGGTGAGTTTAGGTGGCTCTCATATCCGCGATAGATGTCAAGAATGAGACTTGATATTACTAATAGCCTTGACTAATAGCGGCAAAAGGTTGCGCCTGTTTGGGTTGTGCAATATCGACAGGCTCCATAGACGGCAGGTGTGAAGGCTGGAAATGCATTGAATCTGGGAGCTCCTAAGACATAGGTTCTATTTACCTTCAGACCACATGCAATACAGCCGACAAAACCTCTAACAAACCCAAGAGACCCCGGATTTCGATACGCCTTTCTTTCCAGCAATGGGAAGCGATGCATACTCGAGTTGGGGCTTCAACGGCATGCAGGGAAATCGGAAGGGACCACATGCACGTTGGCTCGCTCACAAGCGACCGACGTTGTGTATTTCATGCGTTCGATTGGCGGTTGCCTCTCGGACTTTTTAACCACAACGTAAAAGGAGCCTCTATGAAAGAACATCGTCATCGCGAAGCCAACATCTGGCAGCCCGAGTGGACCAACACCCTCGCGCAATGCCGCCACAAGCGTCTCGTCATCGTCGACCTCGACGGCACCATCTGGGACGACCTCCTGGTTGTTCTCAATGAAGCCTTCGGACCTGTCGACGCCTCGGGCGACAAGATCTGGCGGCAGTACGACCGTGCGTTCAAGGTCCTCGGGACCATGACCAACGGCGCCCATCTGGAAGCGGAATACCGCGACCTGCTCACGGCAAGCACGCTCGAGAACATCGTCGCCTGGCTCAAGGTCAATCATCGCCTCGTTCCCGGCATCCACGATTTCATCAAGCTGCTCGACGAACACGACGTTTCCATCGTCGCTGTCTCGAATGGTGCCTACCAGATCGCCGACGAGATGTTCGCACACCACGGCGTCAGCATGCCGCGCGTTTGCAACTCTCTCAACATGGACGGTGACACGTTCAACGCCCTGGACTTCTTCCATGACGAACACGAGGGCATCCGCAAGGGTGATCTCGTCGCCATGGCGGTCGAACTAGGTTACGAAGTGATCGCCTGTGCCGGCGACTCGAAGGGCGACCTCAGCCTGGCCACGGACACCGCCAAAGTCGGCGGCCTCGTCATCGCGGTCAACAAGAACGGTTTGTCCGCATGGTGCGAGGCAAATCAGGACCAGGTCGGTGGACCGGACGGTTGGATCGCGATCAGCGATTACGCCGAAGCCGTGCCCGCCATCATGTCTCGCCTGAAAGGAAACTAAGTCCCAGTGATTCGGACATAGGAACGCATCGAGCTGTGGCTCGCGGCGTCTGTTTTCGCGCGTTCACAGTCGACTGCGTTTCCTCAGCGCACTACAGGTGGTGCCGTGTTCGGCATTGCCTCGTAGTGCTGCTTTTTTTTCTAAACCGCCGACCGACCCAAAGGGTCCTAGGCACAAAACCGTAAGGAACAGAAATTATGGCAAACTCCAACATCCGCCGCTGGGACGTCACCGGCAAAAAGCAAATCGCATGCGTCTGCCACTCGCTCCCTGAGCTGCCGGCCGACCGCGTGCATCTCTCGTTTATCTGCAACGGCGTGTGCGGTTCCGACAACCACATGTTCTGCACCGGCGCCGTCCACCCGGGACACAAGGGCGAGCATCAGCCGCTCACCCTCGGTCACGAGCTGATCGCCAAGGTGCTCGCCGTCGGCTCCGATGTCACCTCCGTCGCCGTTGGCGATGTGGTTGCCGTCGAGCCCGGTCTGCCCTGCGGCACCTGCCCCAACTGCGTCAAAGGCCGCTACCACTGCTGCCCGAAGACGCTGTACATGGGCACGCCTCCGCAGAACGGTGGTCTAGCCGACGAGTTCCACTGGCCCGCGACCTGGTGCCACAAGCTGCCCGAGACTCTGGCCAACGAGCCGGTGCTCGCCAGCCTGACCGAGCCGCTTGCCGCCTGCCTGCAGTCCATGCAGCTGCGCGACAAGCTCGTCACCGATCGTGCCGATGACGAATGGACCGTGGTCACCGGCTCCGGTGCCATGGCGTTCGGTGTGGTCGCCATCATCAAGGCGCTCAACCCGAACGAGAAGGTGGCGGTCGTGGCGCGCAACGCCAAGGCTCTCAAGTTCGCGACCCAGGTCGGCGCGGACGCTACCTTCCAGCTTTCGGACGTCGACCCGAAGGCAATCGCCGAAGCGGTCACCGCCGAGCTGAAGGACCTGTTCGAGACGGATCACTTCGACAAGGACGACACGATCTTCGAGTCGTTCAAGTCGAATCCGGCTCGGCTGGCTGCAGCGAAAGCGGCTCGCAACGCGGTGCAAGCCGGTCGTCAGGGCAAGCATCAGGACGCCATCGTGGCGCTGATGTACGACGCGGCGCTCGGCGCGGCGATCAAGGTGCAAATCGAGGAGAACACGGCAGTGTTCGGTCGCCTGCAGAAGATGGCGAACGGATTCGTGTCGAGCCTGATCGAGTGCACCGGTGACGAGCGTCTGCTCGAAACCATCATCGCGTCGCGCTGCATGCTCGCCAACGGTGCCATCATCGGTCTGGGCTGTCACTACGGTGTCAGCTTCGACGTCGCGATGCTGCGCCGCTTCGAGCTGTCGTTCCAGCCGGTTCGCCGTTCGTGCAACAAGTTCCCCGCGACCATCAAGCTGCTCGCCGAGAAGCCGGAAAACTTCCGGAAGCTCGTCGGTGGCACGGTGAAGTTCGACGACTTCGGGAAGCTGATGTACGGCGAAATCACGGAGACCTCGACGGGCACTGGTGGTCCGAAGACGGTCGTGGTCAAGTAAGGAGAGCGGCACCCGCTGCTCTTCGCCTTCGGCTGAAGAGGTGGGGTGACGCAAGTCGCTCCGCTTCTTCAGCCGGTCGCGGCCCGCGATGGCAACTCTTGCGATTCGGATACCTCCGAGTCGTCGGCTTCGAGGGCACGTTTCAATCGAGAGAAGGAAATTCGGATTGACCCACAAGTCTCGCTCCAACCGCAAGTGCCGCACCGTGCGCATTGACACGCTGCTGCTCGCCAACTACGGCATCCTGCAGCCCACGCGTCGGCACGATGCAATCACGGTCAACACACCGTCGCTCGAGGCTCTGACCATCGAGGAAAAGCGCGACCTCTTCGAGTTCGCGACGTTCCTGATGGACGACGAGCGGCAGTTCGACTTTCCGGATTCGTCGGACGACGACGAAGACGAGATGCTGCAAGACGAGTAGTCGAGACAACAACGGTCGCAGGCGAGCATCAAGCTTACTTGCGGCCGCTCGGCTGCGTATTTACCAAAAACTCGACCAGCGATGAGGTATTTATGTCCACCGACGGCACTGTCGACGACGGAACGGCAACGCGCATGAGCGCCGAGCCCTCCCACGACGCTCACGAAGACGGAAGCGGCCACGACTCCGGTATTCGTATCGGATTCAACGAGCGCCCGTTCTACGACGAGATGCTGATGAAAAAGCATCCCACCAAGCGTTACTTCGACACCTACCATCTGCACCCGGCTCCGAACGGCTACGTGCCCGTTCTGGTTTCGTCCGTGCTGATCGACACCGCAATCAGGCACTGAGTCCCCGGACTTTTGGTGCCGAGCTATATAACCAATTAACTCGAACCAGGAGAACGAGCCATGGCCAAGAATCGTCTGCACATCGTCAACCAGAAGAAGAAGAAATCGGCGACCCACTGCGGCACCATCACCAGCGAAGACATTCGCCTGATGGACAATGCGCATCGTCGCCGGGACCGGATCGAAAGTGGTATCAGTCCAGTCAGCGGCACCGGTGCTCACGGCGGCAACAAAACCGCCAAGAACCGCAAGGCACGCCGCGACGGCAAAGTCAGCATCACCAAAACCAATTGGTGATTTCAGTCTCCTGCAATGGGGACGGAGAAAAATTATGTTCACAAAACTCGCAACCAAACTCCGGACCTGGAGCAGGAAACGTATCCTCGCCAACCGGCGTTGGGCACGGCAAACCCTGGTCATAGGTCCGGCTCAACCCGTCGATGGTGACTCCGTCGCATGTACGGCAGCTGTTCTCGCGCATCTTCGAAAGAAGGGACTCGAGGCTTACACGCTGCCGACATTGGCGATGTACAGCCAAATCGACTGGATTCTCACCCGCGACGACGTCCATCCGGCGTGCTACCCGCTCATGAAAAACGGCTTCACCACCAGCAATCTGCAGGAAGCGTACGACTCGCTGCTGGCAGTCTGGACGCCTGATGAAGTCGTGCTCGTTGACGGTCACATTCCGGGTTTCGACCTGCGCGGCATCAAGCAGTACACGATCGACCATCACCTGCGCCCCGGCGTCGGAGAAGTCGATGACCAGACCGCCTTCATCAAGTTGGCGCCCTCGGTCGGCTGCCTGTTGATCGAGTATTTCGGCATCGTTGAGCCGATTCTCGCGGTCAGCATTCTGACGGACACTTACTGGTTCCGGCAGAACAACCCGGCGCAGGCGCTTCGTCAAATGGCGGTATTGACTGACAACGGGCTCACCGACCAACTTCTGAGCATCTATCAGAAGCGCATGATGGTGCACAAGGATTCTCGAATCTTGTCCCTGATGCGTGACTCTGACATGCGCTTTGCGGTGAACGGGGAGATTGCCTTCGTCGCTCTGACGTCGGACGACCCTGAAATTCATCGCGGCGTCATGGGCGAACTCGGCTATTTCTGCAACCACATGTGTGTGGTGCGCGGCGATGGCTACGTCTCGTTCAGAACGACAGACGACCGCATCGACCTGCGTCCGCTTGCCACCACTTATGGTCGCGGCGGACACGCAAAGCAGGCCGCTGGTCAAGTCAACGCGAAGGACCCGGCAGCTCTCAACCGGCTGTTCGACGACTTCGTAGCAGTTTGCGCGCCCTTCGAGGTAGCAGAACCGGCAAAACGGTAACCTGGCGGTGATACCGTATTCGATGGCAAATCCGCCTGGGCTGACTTGAGGTTCAATCCCTCGACGGCCCACTGAGATGTGAGAGGAGAAACTTGGCTCTTGGAGCCATTCTCCTCCACCTCTCACTTAACCTCCTAGCCACTATTCTTTATAGTTAAACATCAGACAACAAAAAAGCCCGCGAACCGCACCGGGATACCAGGAACAAGACTTTCGAAGAGCGCTGCTCAACGAGAATCTTATCCCCTGCTTTTGGCGACAAATCCCAAAAACCGGCTAGCTGCAAGCAATAACAGGCACGATCATCTTTTCACCCCTTAGGTTGAAGCAACATACAGGCAACATCCGGAGACCAGACAAACAACCCCAAAACACCGACTGGGACAGCGGTTCAAGTGATTATTCTCCAATTTTAAAGCTATCAACAAATCGGCAAGACAGTCGAGACGGCAAAAACATGTACACAACTCCGCGCTTAGCGATGTGAAATTTCAACCTGGTTTCGTCGCGTTCACATCCTGAATTCGATGGCGTCAACTGGCACCGCCGGCGATGGCGTTAACCGACACCGCCGGCGATGGCAAGTTCGTTTCCGTTTTCCTGAGAACAGCAAATACTATATTAATTAATATGGCGCCAAGGCAAAGAAACGCGCAAACAGGCATTGCTGCCCATCTGCGCATTTCAGTCGATTCTGTTTAAGAACCGCGTTTAGCTCATCGCATCCGAGGGGCACACCAAGCCGAAGCGGCTACGCGCCTGCTCCTCTTCGATTGAACTAAACCGTTTGCTGAAGGAAGCCGAGGCTCTTCAGCGTGGTATTGAGAGCGGTGGCATCGCCGTAGTCGACGATCTTGACCAGGTCCTTGCGACCGGCGAGGATGCCCTGACAGCGAGCGACGATGGCGTCGACGTCGGCGATCTTGGCTGCGTCGGTGCCGGCTTTGGCACGCTCTTCGGCGGCGGTCAGCGTCCAGTCGTCGGACTCGACAGCAGCGACGAGAGCGTCGGCTTCACGCTTGCTGCCCCGGGCGACGATGACGTTCATGCCACGCGAGAGTGCGGCATAGGCTTCGTCGTCGCGGGTGACGGCGCCACCATTGACGATGACGTAGACCTTGCGCCAGTCGTTGAGCGCGTCGACGACGGAGAAGCGCTTCTCCATGTCGCCCTGCCAGCCGAGCACGTCCGAGGCGTTCTGCTGAACGGCCGCGATGTGGTGATAACGGTCGTCGAGAACGGCGCCGTATTTATCGGTGTGCAGGAAGTGGTGCTCTCGGTTCATCGCCCAGTGTTCGACACGGGGGAAGGTGCCGATGGCGACGCATTCGTTGTGGTGCGCGAGGACCGGCGGAATGGAGGTGACGGCGTTGGCGAGAAGCTTGCCGGTTGCCTTGTCGAAGTATGCAGTGCCGCCGCTCATCGCGACGCCGACGAAACCATCGAAGCCACCGACAACCCACGGCACCATCTTCGCGACGTCCTCGGCAGCGAAGCCCTTGACGCCGCCGCCGAAGATGACGAGTTCCATCGCGCGAGCGCGACGGATGGAGGCGACGAAGTGCGCGGGCATGCTTTCCTGGCTGCCCACGACGGAGAAGATGCAGCCGCGGTCATCGACGGAGACCTTCGGGAGGTAGAGGGACGGAGTTTCTTGGGACATAATTTCCTTTTTCGTAGCGGGTTCAGGATGTTGACCGAAGCGAAGCAGCATCACTGGCTACCCGCAAAAACCAGTGACACCACATGTGATACTAATCGCCTCGGTTGTTTTTGGTTACTTGCGGCGGAACAAACTCTCCGGTGGGTAAACCAGAGCGTTGTACTTCAAGAGCGCCTCGCGAATTTCTTCGACGCTGTTGCCGCAAGAGTGAACGGTTTCCTTGTGCTGTTCCATGAAGTCGGCATCGCAGGCAAACTTGTCGGCGGTGCGACCACTTCCTTTGACGATCAGCACCTGCCAGAACGGGTCGGATTTACCCAGTTCTGCCCACGCTTTAATCTCGCGCTCAACGACACCGCCGCCGTTGTACACGAGCAAGAGCCCCTTCCAGTGCCCTTTGCGCAGGTGGTCGCAGATATCGATACATTCTTTGGCTTCGTCATCCCAGGACGCTGTGCGGTCGGCACTGGGCTGGACGAGCAGAATGGAATGCTGGGTGGGGTGCGCGATGGTGACGTACTGTTGGTCCAGAGGCAGACTGCGGTCGCAGTCGTCCGAAACGATGATGCCGTGCCGCGAATGTTTGAGGTCGCCCACTTTGGCAATGATGCCGAGCGTGCGAGAACCAGAGCACAAGCGGTTAATCGGCGGCACCACTTCGGTGATACCAGGAACAACGATACGCGGATTGGTGCGATTGACCATTCGCGTGCCGCCAAACAAACAGAAACCAGTGAAACGGGGCAATGATTTCGCCGCACGCGCTCCACCAGTCAATGCATGTTGAACGTTGCGCAAGCCTACGGCATGTTCAGGACCCATCAAACCACAGCCACCGGTAACCCGGAGCACGAAAGGTCTGATGCGAATGTCGAGAAACTTACCGAGGAATTTTTCACACGACTCCCTTCCCGTGCGCACGAAGAGGGATGAAGAAGTATCAGCAAAATTACTCATGCCCTCCTCCTTTCGGGTTGGGTGTGGATGGATATTGGTGTTCGGTTGGCCGATAACGACTGGGCTCATCTAAACGGTGCAGGCTGGTTCGAATGCCGCAGGCGGTTCGAATGGCGCAGGCTGTCTCGAATAGAAGTCTGGTTCGTAAAACACAGGCTGGATCGAAGCAACTCAAAAAAATGAGAGACAGGCAGCGCTTGATCGATGAGCTAGGTTGGTTTGTCGTTATTGGGCCAGAAGAAATTTTAAAAACGGAGATGGCAAGACACTACAAAAGAGAACCTGGCTAGGACTCCTATTGTTTCTATTTTTTAGATGAAAACAGACCAATGATTCTTGAAAACCAATAACGCCGGTTCAAACGCTTGTACGACAAAGTTCGCGCGACTCGCGTGAGGCCTGTTTCGCGCGAGAAGTCACTTTGTCCGTAACACTGCGCCCACCCGCTTGACATCATGGAATTAGTTTTGATATCCATAAAGCCCCTTTCATTTCACCTTCCTGGAAACCCTTAACACCGCTCAGATCAACATCTCAAGCAACCCACTGACTCTTACACCGTGATCTCAACGCGCGTATGTTCTGCGGCCCGTCTATTTGCCGATTTTGAACTTACGCATCAAACCAGCATGGGGACTAGTTTTTGCTCTGCTCAGCGCGACGGTTGTCGGTTGAACAAAGCACGAACTTTAGTGCTGGTCCGCGTTTGAAATCTCTTTGTCTGGCGAAGCTTCACCGTGTTCATTCGAGCATGGCTTCGTTTCAGTGTTTCCGATAGGCGGCGTTCGCCTGTCGATTTTGTATTGCCTTACGAATCACGTCCACAGCGATTTGCTGCGGGCGAAACATTAACCGGAGACCCATACCATATGCAAAAACGAATCCTCATGCTCGCCTGGGAATACCCACCTCGTCTCGTTGGCGGCCTCGCCCGCGTTGTCTGCGCTATCTCTCGCGAACTTGCGTCGCAGGGTTGCGAAGTACACGTGGTCACGGCTGACTGCGAAGGCACCGAAGAGCACTCCATGGACCAGGGCGTCCACGTGCATCGCGTCAAAACCCAGACCAACTCCCAGGGCGGCGATTTGCAGACTCCGGATTTCTTGACCTGGACCGCCAGGCTCAACGTCGGAATCATGCAATACGCCATCAAGCTCCACCAGGAGAAGCCCTTCGACATCGTCCACGCTCACGACTGGCTCGTGATGGACGCCGGCTGGATGATGAAGTCATTCGGGGTTCCGATGATTTCGACCATCCATGCCACCGAGTTCGGTCGCAATAAGGGACAACTGTCCAACGCCAACAGCCTCTACATCGACGAGGTCGAATGGCGTCTGATTTACGAATCGGGGCAAGTGATCGTCAACAGCAAGCACATGCTCGGCGAAGTCGTCGACCACTTCCTTGTGCCTGCCGAGAAGGTCGTCATCATCCCCAACGGCATCGAACCGGACCGCTTGCGGTGCGATATCGACAAGGCCACGCTTCGCGAGAAGCACGGCTACGGCGATGGTCCGATGATGCTGTTCGTCGGTCGACTGGTGCACGAGAAGGGCATTCAGTTCCTCCTCGACGCCATGCCGACCGTGCTGAAGAGCCATCCGACCGCCTGTCTGGTGATCGCCGGCAGCGGTTACTACGCCGACGACCTGAAGCAGCGCACAGCGGAACTCGGCATCGACGGCCATGTCCACTTCTTCGGACACGCCAACGACAAGTCGCTGCCCGAGCTCTACACGATGGCTGACGCCGTCGTCGTGCCGAGCCTCTACGAGCCGTTCGGTATCGTCGCACTGGAAGGCATGGCCGCTTGCGTTCCGACCATCACCTCCGACAACGGCGGTCTGGTCGACATCGTCGAGCACATGCACAACGGTCTGACCACCTATGCCGGCGACTCCAACAGCCTGGCTTGGGGCATTCTGCAGGTCCTGGACAACCCGGAACTGGCCGAAGGTCTGAAGACCCGCGCTCGCGCCCACGTCCTCGAGCATTACAGCTGGGGAGCCATCGCCGCGCGCACGCTCCAGGCTTACAACGAGGTCATCGAAGCTGACCGCGCTCGCACTGCAACGCCGGTAACGGTCGCGTAGTTCGTTCGTGGCTAGCGGAACGGTCCTCATAACTTAGTAACAGCGAAGGTCGCCCACTCCCACAAGGAGCTGGGCGACCTTTTGCCTGAAGCTCCGTCTACTACATTTTGTCACACTCCGGAGAAACTCAAAAAACCTTCGACTTGCCCATGCATTCAATGACACCATATGCGCCACCACCTCAGTTGCGCCTCTCGTTCAATCGTTTGAAAGTTCGATGCATCATCTTTGCTCGTGAGCTGATAGTATTTTTTGATAGCCGCTATCTCAAAATACCACTGCGCGGATACTGACCACCGTATGACCACTGCTAAAAAATCGCCTGCGCAATCACCGTTCATCGCTCGTCGATTAAACCAATGCGTTACACACCATCACATCTTACTACTTGATAGCGTAGAACAGTCAACAAAGTTTTTGTCCAGCAAAGGCTCAAAACCAACTTCCATAAAATTTATTATTCGGTTTTCGTACCAACAAATCGACTTCTTTTAGATATCTGTCCGAATCATGCAAACCTATAAAACCGCTCAGGGCTTTATATATCTTGGACAGAGCAATTGGGTGCGTACTAAGGAAAGCGAGTCGCTGTTCAACCTATTCCTATCAAAGGCGGCCCGGGTTTAGCAAATTCTCATTCCGCACACTTGAGAAATGTGTTCTAGGCCCATACCGCGCTCTTTTGCCCGGTCTTGACTACGCCAAGCCGGCTAATCAAGCGGTGAACAATATCGATTAAATCGCGTTCGTTACACCTGCGCCAAGATCTGAACTGAAGAAAGGTGCGTAGGCTGCCATCTTTTGTGCATTCCTGGTATTTATTGGTCAAAAGACGCTAGCACATCATTACATCCCCACGCAGTGATAGTCACGGTTTCGGCGATTGCGTTTCCCTTGACCACGCCGTCGAACAGATCACTTGTCAGCCGCCATAGCGAAACCCACGTCTTTGAAGAATGCTCAGCTTTATCGAACCCCTGCTGACAGAAACGGCAATTCGAACGATTCGACTGCGAATCGGTAACATCGTGAACTTTTGCTCTTGGTTCAGCCCGAGCCAATTCCAGAACAGAGACGGCGTGAAAGATCTAGCGCTACCTTAGCCAGTGTTAATCAAAGAATCCAAAGTTTAGCGCAACTTAAGAAACCTATCGCGACCCCGCTAGTTTTAAACTTTTCTAGAATCAAGAAAAGAGAGAAAGACTGTTGAGGCTACAAGCTCAATATATCTCTGAAATCAGAATGGACTTGACTGATATTGTCACAACTTCAAAGGTCATAGCGCTTCCGTACGGCTTGCTACAGGGGCGATAGTTTCTATATTGTCCAAATACATCCAACTTTCACAACCACCGGCGGCTTTTTAGAACACCAGCTTCCAGCAACCTTCTCTCTAACCTTCTCACCCCCCAGTATCGTATCGCACTTGTGCGATCGATAGTTGTCGTCACTGACAGCTGATTACCGTTCCCAGGCTAACTTCAAACAATTGCACCTAGAACTTTCGCGAAATGGATGTTTCCGCGAATGGGTCTTTGCATGCGCTTGAGGTCGTCCTGTGAGCCCTTTTTTTAACCGGTTACTGGCACACCGCCAATGACCAAACCAAAAGATCGGAGTCTACGACCATGGCAAATCGCAAAATCACCAACGTCACCAACACCCCCAAGCTGAAGACGAAGCTGTCGCCGGCCGAACTGAAGCGCATCATCGCGCTCGAAGAAGCCTACACCGCTCACGTCCTCGCCAACCCGATGATCTGGTTGCCCGACCAGGACATCATCAACCTCGACCAGGACCAAGCCCCCAACTTCGGCTTCGCCGGTCTGGTTCGTCCGCAGGATCTCGATTTCGACATCTCCGACATGGACGTGTTCGACCTCGAGAACATCACCAAGCGCGCCCGTGGCAAGAGCAAAGGCAGCAAGCCGCGCAAGCCTTCGGGCCCGCAGAACCTCCCGTCCGCTCAAGTCGCCAAGCAGGTGGTCGACACCTACTTCAAAAACGTCAAGCCGGCCGGTCTCGAAGGCAACGTCATCCTCGGCGAGCAGAACGCGCTCTTCGGCTCGAAGCAGAAGGCCATCACCTACCAGGATTCCTGGGAAGTGATCGTCAAAGCGCACCACGTCATCTTCTGGTCGGAAATCTCGGACGAATTCCTCAAGGAAATCTCGGCCCATAACGGCTTGGAATATGCCGTGTCGAAGGCGAACACCCGCGACCAGGCCGTGGGCATCACGTGGTCGGACCGGTTCGAGCTCGTCGCAGGGCCGTTCTCGTACGACAAGGTCGCCAGTGTCCAGGGCATCCCGGACCTGCGTCCTGCGCTCGTCGTCGTGCTCCGGGACAAAACGACCGGCGCCATCTACAAGTTCATGGCCAACCACCTCAAGTCCATGCGCGGCGGTCCCGCTGCGACTGCCCCGGTGCGGTTCCAGCAATGCGTGGAGATCGTCAAAGCGCACGGCAAGGCCTCCCCGAAGGGCATCAAGCCGCGGCTGAAGAACATGCAGGTCCGCAGCATCTGGAAGAACCAGGTGTTCGGTCGTGGATTCCTCGACCACAGCACTCTCACCGTCACCATGCTGGTGTGCAAGCTGCCCGCCGAGGAGCTCGCCCGTCCGCTGAAAGACCGCATCGAGGAAGCGCCCACCGTGATGGCCGGTGACTGGAACACGGCTGTCGGGCAGACGAATGACCTCGACCCCCTGGAGCAGGCTGGATACATGATCTTCAACCGGCCCGACAACACGGCCACCCACTCCATGGGCACGCGCCTCGACGCGTTCCTGTCGGAGAAGCCGAACAACCCGACCTGTGCAGCGGATGTGCCCGACGCACCGGTCGAAGTGGACAGCGGCGAGTAACCGCTACAGAAGCAACCTTCACGGGAGAGTCGGTGTAACAACCGGCTCTCCTTGCGCTTCCGCACAGAAAAACGCGTCCGCCGGATGGCGAACGCGTAGCTATCCAGCAATTCCTGCTGGTCCTGGGGTGCGCCGCAACGCGCACTCCTTGTTTTCACATGAACCGCTCCGGCAAAACCGGAATCAATTCAAGGAGAACTATATGTCGACTGCAATTCAATTCCGCAAGGAAACCAACGGTTGGGAGTTCAACGGTCAAGCGTTCCTCGATGGGACGAAAACCTTCAGCAAGAACAACCGCCTCTACGCCCAGAAGGACGAGAGCGGCAACGCGCTCATCATCTGGCGCGCCGAGACCGCAAAGGGACGCAAGTTCCTGAGCGACCGCGCCCTCGGCGAACTGATCGGCTTCTGCCTGGGCAACGGCATCACCTGGGTGTCGTTCAAGTGCTGCACCGTCTCGGTCAACTACCTGACCAAGGCATTGGCATTCAAGGCGAAGACCGGTTGGTTCGTGGACTTCCTGGTCGATACCGGGGACCACAAGTTCGACGGCAACGTTCCGACCCCTGGCGGTAGCTGGGGCGAGGCCAAGGCACTGCTCGCGGAAGCGACGGAACGCACCAAGACCAACTACGCCGGACTCTGCCGGGCGGCTTGCCGCTTCGACGAAGCCGACGAAGAGGTCCGTGCGATCGCCGCCCTCAAGCAGCGCGCTTCGGAGCTGATGTACGCCAAGCGCTAAACGCGCCGCGTGAATCGCTCTGTGTTTTTTCACCAAGCCGGGGCGGAACGTTCGCCGCTCCGGTTTTCCATAACTTGAACATTGTGAGGATTAACACTATGAAAAAGAAAACCGCTCCGAAAATCACGCTGAATGTGCCCGCCTTCCACCACCTCAGCTGCTCCGGTCACGAAGCGCACATCGACGTCGTGGGCACCGGCTCCGAGAACTACACGTTCCCGGACGCCGCCACGATGGTCGCCCGTGCCCTGTCCAAGGCCAAGTTGCCCCAGCCCCAGACCAAGGTCGAAGGCGCCGGCAAGCCCGCCAAGAAGCCCCGCGGTCGCCGTAGCAGCCGCAAGGCCAACGGCACCGATAGTGTGCATAGCCTGCTGCCGCCCGTGCGTCAGCCGCTGCGCATCATCCCGCAGATTCCCAACCAGCCCGACGACGCGCTGGGCAAGACGCTGATTCGCGGCGCCAGCGGTCTCCAGAACCTGATGGTCGGTCGTCAGCTTGACGGTCTGGTTTATGAGAACTTCGGCTCGCAGATCGGCACTCTGCACTGGGCCAAAGGCAACATGCCCGAGCGTTATCGCAAGGGTGCCGAGAGCCTAGGCAAGCAGTTCGAGACCATCACGCCGCGCTTCAAGGAAGCGGTGATGGGCTTGCTCAAGGAGCTGCACAAGCGCAACCCCGAGGTGCCGCAGAACGTGCTGATCAAGCACGCGGTCGAGCTGCTGCGTGAGCAGTTGGCCAACTTTCTGTTCATCTCCGGCGTGTACACCGAGTCGCTCGCGCAGTACCGCGACGGCGTCTACGCCGAGGAGCTGAAGGCGATCAACTTCTTCTACGAGCAGGCGGCGAAGCTGTTCAAGCACGTCGACCCCGACTCGCCGGAGAAGCTGCCCGAAGGCCTCGAGTCCATCAAGTACCAGGTGGGTGATGTCTACCTGGCCCGGTTCACCAGCATGTCCCTGGCGACGATTCCGGGTTCGCGGGGTCCGATCGGTATTCACGCCTTGCAGATGCCGTTCGACTTCCAGGACATCATCGCAATCATGCTGCCGCTCCTGGCGCATGAGTTCCGTCACAACCTCTTCGACGACGTCAAGGGACTGGCGGACGAGATGCGGGCTCTTCTCAAGGACGCCATCCTGGCAGCCCACAAGGCAGGATCGCTGAAGTTCAAGTCGGAGGAGATGCTTCTGGGCAGCCAGAAGGTCAAGACCGTCGACCTGATGATCAAGCTGATGGTGGACTCCATCGGTGAGATCGACGCCGACATCGCAGGTGGCGTGCTCTTCTCGGGCACGGCTTACCTGTACAACATGATGTTGTCGTTCCCGGCCATGCTCGTGCGGGGTACGCCGCTCGAGAAGGCGAAGAAGCTCCTTCGCACCGAGTCGTCCTTCCAGTTGATCGACCAGGAGGACGGTTCCAAGGCGCTCGTGTTCGAGCCGCATCCACCGGACTACATCCGCGCCTACATCGTGGCGGCTGGTCTGGAAGAAATCGGCTTCAAGGACGAAGCGGACGAGTGCCGTCGTCTTGCTGACTTCGCGGTCGGCAAGCCTCTGCCCACGCACATCACGTGGACGGAGAGCGGCGGTCACGACGAGGAGCACGAGGGCGAGGAGAAGAAGGGCGAAGCCGAGAAGTCCAACATCGTGATCGCGTTCACGGTGGAAGACATCAAGGCGGTGGCGCCGGTGGTGGCGAAGGCTATCATCCGTGCCAAGCTCGAGTCCCTCGGCGGTCGGTCGACCCTGGACATGGTTGACTGGAACCAGGCGCGCGAGAACAAGGTCAAGAAGTTGGCCGAAGTGCTCGTCGCCGGCAAGTCCGACGTTCCCGAAGACCTCGGGTCCGTCTACGCCACCTACGTCGGTGCAGCTGCCACGGTCGCCTACTGGTTGATTCTGCACTCCGGTGCGGAAGTCGATCCGGCGGACACGGCAATCGCGGTCAACGCCAACGCGATGGAGATGATCCGCAAACTGCGGGAGAAGGCCGAAGCCAACGACTAAGTCAAAGGCTCAGGTGGCAACTCGCTGCCTGAGCCGATGACGGCGACTGAAGCGATGGTCTGAAACCAAAGGGGCCGGGCGGCAGATCTAACAAGATCTGCCGTTTCGGCTTTTAGATTTTTTCTATTATATGCCATAGTTTCGCGATTTTTCTTGGACTATTCTCCGATCGCCGGTAGTGGTAGCATAATTCGGCGCGAAGCGAGCCTGCTGTCTGGTTTAATCTTTCCAGAGCGGAGACTCGCTA
>JADYXR010000078.1 GCA_021772095.1 Candidatus Obscuribacter sp.
TAAAGATCCTCAGCCTTTCGGATGACTGATTGCGTCTGCGAAACTAAAATTGAATGACAATCAATCTCAATAGCCAAGGCTCAAAATCAGGGCACGTTAACTATCTCGGCCTCTGGTATGATCTAGAAGTGGGCAGTGAGGCCGCGGAGTTTGTTCAAGAGATACATTGTTAGTGTTGTGATGTTCACATTGTTGTGGACAGCAACGCTGATACATGATCAAATTGGTTTTGAAATTGCAAAACTCACCTCCGCCATCACCCATAGTGTCGTCTTTCAAGCTACCCAGTACGCTCAGATGATCAACCCGGGGGAATGTCCATGTGCGGCCGAACATCTGCATAGTCCATTGGTAGCCGAGTACTTGGACAAAGAAGGCATTTGCGTTTTTGATGTTCATTCTTTATGTCCTGGCATGCTCTCGTTTGTGATCCAAGAGCTAACCTCAATGAGCGTTCAGACTGAGACGCGTGCGGCTCAATTGCATTACTTCAGCAGTGGACTTGCAGTCACAGAGCCACTCTACATACTGAAACGATCGTTGTTGATTTAACAATTTTTCAGCACTTCAGTTACACAACCTCGAGAAAGATCTCCGAAGAGTTCGATTCGTTTTAGTGGGTGTTTGGTCGAGAGTCAAGTTGCGATTGGCGTCTAACTGACGGCCGATCGACGGAGACTGCGTTATGTCATCAGCAAAAAAAAATAAATTCATTTGGTCGCTACTTTTTTCGCTCTGCCTGACTAGCTGTCATTCTTCTTTGATAGCTAAGCATGCGCCGATAGCGGAAGCCCGTTCCAAAACAGAATCGGTCGAGCCAAAATCAGTGCAGTCAGAACGCTCGCGCGATCTCCATAGGGTGATCGATCTTCCGCGCGACGTTGCCGATCAACAGAGCATCGAAGTCGCGCCGGTAATATCTAGCAAGCTGAAACAATCAATGCGTTTCAGCTCTACGGTTGAATCTAGCAATCCCGGCACTGCATCGGTCACGTCTCTAATGCATGGGGTAGTAACTCGAGTATTAGTCGATGTCGGCGACACAGTTAAAGCCGGTCAAATTGTCGCTTTTATCAACTGTCCGGAACTTTCGGATGCCCAGTCTAATTTCGTCGAGCGTCAGGCTCTAGTGCTGGAAGCGACCGCCAATGTGGAGCTTGTCCGGACCAGAGTGCGCCTGGCTGAAGCAGAAGCGGCCAGGCTGAAGACGCTGTTTGACGAAGGAATTTCGGCCAAGAAAGAATTAGAAGCCTCCCAGTCCCGAATTGCCGGTACAAAGGCTGAGCTGGAGACTGCAAAAGCACATTTGGCGGCCAGCGAAATTCAGTTTTGCTCAGCTGGTTCACGCCTTGGCAGTCTTGGTTTCGACATCAAATCAGTGGCCGTCGACAAACTAACCACTGAACTCGCGTTGCGCTCACCAATTACCGGAGTCGTGAGCCAGCGAAACACGCAGCCCGGGCAGACCGTGGGTGCCGCCGGCAGCGCCACGACCACAGTTCTTTTCACAATTGTTGACCTTTCGAAAGTATGGGTGATGCTTGAAGTGCCACAGTCAGAGATTTACCAAATCAAGCTCAACGCGCCGGTCACGTTCACGACGGAAATTGCCCCAGGGCAAAAGTTCAAAGGACGCGTGACCAGGCTCGGTGAGCGGTTCGACTCTCAAAGCCGCACCGCATCTGTGCGAACTGAAATCGATAATCCAAAGATGATACTTAAGCCTGGTTTGCTGGTGCTTGCGGAAGTAGTCACCAGCACCCCGTCGCCTGCGCAATTGCTGGTTCCCAATTCAGCAATTCAGCGAATATCTGGAGCGGCATTGATATTCAAGAAAGTTTCTGCCACCAGATTTGAAGCCTGTCCAATTAAGCTCGGTGATACCGATGGACAAGATACGGTGGTGTTGTCGGGAGTTTCCGCAGGCGATCTGGTTGCCACGAAGGGCTCGTTCCTTTTGAAAAGCGAGTTACAGAGAAAATCGATCGGCGGTGGCGGATGAACGGTAATCAGTCTGCTTCTGATTTTGAGAAGCCTGAACTGGGATGGCTGGCTAAGCTCGTCAAGAACGCCATCGAGGCGCGCGTGATGGTTCTGTTTATCACGTTAATTTGTACGGTTTTGGGATTGATTTCTTTTACCGAAATGCACATCGACGCAGTTCCGGATGTTTCAAACATTCAGGTAACTGTCACCGCCAATGCGAGGGGGCTGGCACCTAAGGAAATAGAGGAATACATCACGTATCCAATCGAGCTGTCCATGCAAAGTTTACCCAGACTCAAACAATTGCGTTCTATCTCCAAATTTTCACTTTGCCAGGTAACCGCGGTATTCGAAGACGGAGTCGACATCTATTGGGCCAGACAACAGGTCAGCGAACGCTTGAAACTGGCTCAGGAGAAGATGCCGGACAACAATGAAATCAAAATTTCTCTGGGACCGATTGCCACTGGACTGGGTGAAATTTATCAATTTCAAGTAAAGGGATCCAGATGCAATCTGATGCAATTGAGAGATATTCTCGATTGGCAAATTATCCCTGCACTGAAGATGGTGGCAGGTGTGGACGAGATTCAATCCATGGGCGGCGAAGCGAAAGAATATCAGGTTCTGCTCGATCACGAGCGCCTGCACGGCTTCGGACTCAGCGTCTCCACCGTGATGGCTGCACTCTCAAACAACAACGCCAATAGCGGAGGTGGCTACATAATTGAAAATGACGATCAGACTCTGCTGCGAGTCGAGGGCATGCTGCATAACCTGGCGGACATCGAGAACGTGGCAGTGAAGCGCGATTCCACCGGAGTGATTAAAGTGAAAGACCTCGGCAGGGTTGTGGTCGGACATAAACAGCACGAGAGCATTGTCACTGAGAATGGTCGTGGAGAGGCTGTGATAGGTGTCGTGTTAATGCGCAAGAGTGAGAACTCAAAGGAAGTGCTGGTCCGATTGAAACGCGCCATAAGAACGCTTGCACCAAGTCTGCCTGCCGGCGTCGAAATTGAACCCTTTTACGATCGAAGCGTCCTGATCGAACAGACCATTGAAACCGTATGGCACAATCTCGCTCACGGCGCAATTTTTGTCATGGTGGTGCTTTTTCTTCTTTTGGGCGGCATTCGCGGTGCATTTGTCGCGGCACTGGCGATTCCACTTTCACTACTTGGTGCCGTCTCCTTTCTTGCTCTGAGTAATACGTCAGGAAATCTTCTGTCACTTGGAGCAATTGACTTCGGCATTCTGATTGACGGCTCTGTGGTGATGGTTGAGAACATCATTCGTCGATTGGCTGAAAGTAGCGAGGAGCGGCTCAGCGTCGTCATCAGTGCTGCTACGGAAGTCGCAAAGCCTGTCTTCTTTGCGGTGTTAATCATCACGGTGGTTTACTTGCCGATTCTGGCACTGCCGGGAGTGTCAGGGAAGACCTTTCAACCCATGGCTCTGACAGTGATCTTCGGACTGGTTACCGCCATGATTATCGGCTTATTCCTTACTCCGACACTGTCGTATTTCATACTGCCGAAGAAACCTAGTGAGTCTGAAAGCTTTTTATTGAAACTAATTCGCCCGAGCTATAGAAGAACACTGATTGCCTGCGCAAGACATCCGCGGGCTTCGTTTATCGTCGCATTACTTATCTTTCTATCCAGCCTGACCACCATTCCCTTACTGGGTTCGGAATTTGTCCCGGTATTGAAGGAAGGAACCATGGTTTTGACAATCAATAGACCTGTGTCCGGTTCCCTTGATGCCGCAGCCAGACAGACAACCTTGATGGAACGGGAAGTCTTGAAATTTCCAGACGTTGAGAAGGTTGTTTCGAGGACTGGACACTCTGAGATTGCGTTTGATCCAATGGGACCGGACGAAACGGACATGTTCATTATTTTGAAACCGCCGGCTCGGTGGACAACTGCAAAAACACAACAAGAGTTAGAAGACGCTATTGTCTCCAAATTGCACAACACGATTCCGGGTGCGATATTTTCCGTTTCACAACCAATCGAACAGCGCATGAACGAACTGATCGCAGGCGCGAAAAGCGATGTTGCCATAAGGATATTTGGTCCTGATCTCGATAAGTTGCGAGAAATTGGTTCGACTGTGGCCGACAAACTATCGGCGTTACAAGGGACAGCCGACATGAAGCTCGAACAAAATTCGGGATTGTCGGTAGTGACTGCCAAACTGAGTTCGGCCGCACTGGCTGCGTATGGCGTGTCGACTCGAGAGGCACTGGATACGGTGGCAGCCGCTCAGGCTGGTAGAATTGTCGGCACAATTTATCAGGGCAAACCGAGATATGATCTGACCGTCAAATTTCAACCTGAGAAGATAAGCAATGCCGAAGACATTGGTTCATTACCTGTCGGCACCCTGTCCGGCGAATTGGTACCACTGAGGCAGCTTGGTGAGATCGTTCGACATGAAGATGTTGCACAAATCACACATTTGCAAACTGACAGGACATATATGGTGCAGGTAAACGTGCGTCACCGCGATCTGGGCAGCTATGTCAATGAGGCTCAGTCAAAGGTCAATAAAGAAATCGAGCTCCCGACCGGTTATAGAATCACCTGGGGTGGTCAATTCGAAAATTTGCAGGAAGCTCAGAGCCGTCTTTTTATTCTTGTTCCGCTAGTTCTTCTTTTGATCTTCATGCTGCTCTATGCCTCATTCGGCACAATGAAACCGGGACTGTTGATCTTCTCGAACATCCCCCTGGCCTTATCTGGAGGGCTTTTTGCAATGTACCTGCGCGGCATGCCTCTGTCCATTACGACAGGCGTCGGCTTCATCGCCCTGTTTGGTGTTGCCGTTTTAAACGGAGTCGTATTGCTTTCTACCATTCAACAGTTGGAGAAAAACGCCGGATTGAGTCCCCGACAAGCCGCCTTAAAGGGCGCTCAGCAGAGGCTGCGCCCTGTTCTAATGACCGCGCTCGTGGCGTCGCTCGGATTCATGCCGATGGCCCTGGCTACATCCGTGGGAGCGGAGGTGCAACGACCACTGGCGACTGTGGTAATTGGTGGACTAATAACATCTACGCTTTTGACCTTGCTGGTTGTTCCGGCAATGTATGCGCTGCTAGGCGGAGAAAGCACGCATAGAGCGCGAACAAACCGGACAGTTTTGAACAAGAACCTGGTGTCGTCAGGATTGTGTGACAGCGGTTGGAAATCGAATCGATTTTGGAAAAAGAGATGACACTTGGGTTGAACGATATTTTGTGGCATGTGCTGCGGAACCGCATGAATGAGAAGAGCGTTAAGACATGTGGATGTTTTTTCACCACTAAGCATTTTGTGAAAGATGATGATTCGAAGCTTCTAACCACACGTGTTTGACTGGACATCAATGACAGAATCAAAAGAAAAGCAGAGCATCAGCATCAGATGCAAGTGTCCTCAATGCCATAAACAAATCGTCGATGGTGCCACCGACGACTTGTTATTTTCTGGTTCGGATGAACCATCATCTGAGTTCTGTATGTGTGACAGCCATAGGGTTTGCGATGCAACTGCAGCGCCAGAAACAATTTTGACGCCAGAATTAACGCCCAATGCAGAAACTACTGCAAATCTATCTTCTAAGACCGGTCAGTCGATTAAGGATGAGTGTCACAAAGCTCTTCAGCAGGCCAAATTTTCATTTTCTTCAGCTCGTCTCCGTCATTCTGTGTTGATAGCCGCTATCTTTCTCGTTTTTGGCGCTTTGGTAGTCATCTCTATCAATCTCAGTATAGACATCCCGAAGGCCAGGCTTGAAACGTCAGAAGCGCTGAGTCTGCTAAAAGATGGAAAACCGGAGGAGGCACTTTCGCATCTTGAATTAGCTAAAGCTCGCGACAAGGATACGGTTAAGCACATCGGTGAATTTGCATTCAAAGACACGCCAGAGGCAGTTCTCGCCAAGGCATCCGATAGGCTATTGGTTTTCCCCGATGAGCCTCTAAACTTGCCGATCGGGCTCAGGCTTATGTTAAGTTGAAGAGGTTCGACGAGGCGCAGAGAGATTATACAAAGGCCTTGGCTCTGGGTATTGGGCGTTATTCTGTCTGGGGCGATGGTTATTCATACGGGAGTGAGTTTATTCCGAACTATGCGGAATTTCTTTTGCAACAAGGTAAGAAATCGCAAGCGATCGCCCTTTTGGAGAGGAGTTTTGGTGTTGTTTTTCCAAGCGAGGAAATCATTTCTCTGTCCCAAAAGTTGAACATTCCTTACAAAATGTCCGCAAATTTAGAAACGGGCCTTGACATAGCGCTAGTGCTCGGAAGGGCTAGCGTATATGTAATGTCTGACGACGATGAAGCTACGAAGAAATCCATCAAATCGGTGGACGAACTGTTAGCAAAGCATCCTGGTTTTGGACCGGCCTTGCTTGTAAGGGCACAGCTCAAAGTTTCAACAGATCCAGGCAGCGCAATTAAAGATGCAAACCGAATGCTTGCTATTTATCCTGGACAAGCAGAAGCGCTGCTCATTCGCTCAGAAGCATATTCGAGAATGCATGATATTCAAGCAGCGCTTCGCGACGTTGACCTCGCTCTCAAGCAGCTACCGGAATCTGTAGAATTGCTTCAAGTCCGCTCTGATTTGCTTCTAAAAAACGGAAACTGGCAGGCCGCACTGTCGGACCTGGACAAACTTGAAGAGATTTCCAGTCAAGATCCAGACACCATATTTAGGAGAGTCGAAATTTTCGAGTGCATCGGAGACAAAGGAAAAGCGGCTCAGGAACTGCGCAGGCAAATTCTGTTTCAGCGCTTCGAGGATTTGAAGAGCGATGAATTGGGAGAATCTTTTTTTATCCCTGATTTAGTGAATCGAAGATGTGGACTGTTGCTTGCCACTGGGAAATCGAGAGAAGCCGACAAAGAAATCGATGAACAGATTAAGCGCTCTAATCAACCAGGCAGTAAATACTCGTTTTACATAACCAAATCGCAGGCTTGTCTTCTCCAGGGCGATAAAGAGAAAGCCTTGGACTTTGCCAACAAGGCACGCTTGGAGGAAGACGAATTAGGTAATGTCTGCGATGAAAGCCTTATGCAGCGAGCCCATGTTTACGGCCTTGTCCCGAGTTTAGTTGAAAAGTTTGGTGATCCCCTCCAGGACTAGCCTGGTATGGTTTCGGTTGCAACACCAGAACCCAATTCAAGAGGA
>JADYXR010000079.1 GCA_021772095.1 Candidatus Obscuribacter sp.
ACCCGGGTAAGGTCAAGTTTTGGAATTACGACCTCAATGATGGTCGCCGCCCCGAAGATTTTCACTACGGCGACGACGCGGTAGTGGCATGGGTTTGCCCGATAAATCCAATGCACAGATGGAAGCAGGCAGTTAGTAACTTTCTCAAAAGGCAGACTGACTGCATGTATTGTGCAAGAAAGCCGGTTAGAGAAAGTCTTCGTTTGTCTACGAAATATCCGGAGCTGGCCAGAGAATGGCATCCAACGTTAAACGATCATCGTTCTCCGGACACAATCCTCGCTCGTGACAGACGCAGTGCCTATTGGGATGTGCGCGGAGAATAATGATCATGTCTTTAATGCTGAAGTGGACAAACGATGTGCTGGCCTCGTTCCATGTCCGTTCTGTGTTTCTCCTCATTTGAAGCGCAAGCAGACCCTTGCCGCCGTTTGCCCTGAGGCTGCAGCCTTGTGGAATTATGAGCAAAATTACGAACTTACTCCAGAAGAAGTGAGCGCCGATTCTCTAATTACAGTGATGTTTAAGTGCAAAGCTTCCGTCGATTCGAATAAACCGCACCGCAACTTTATTTCAGTTGCCGAAGCTGTGGCGCTCGGCGGCGACCTTGATTGTGTATATTGCCGCAAAATTTATAAGGCGGACAGGCGCCCATTATCTCAAAGCCACCCTCACATTGCTTTGCAGTGGGATAAAAAGAAAAACGGAAAGTATACACCTGACGATGTCACCGCTGGCAGTGCTTTCTTGGCCCACTGGAAGTGTCCCGTTGCTTTTGATCATACATGGACGCTTGCGGTAGCTGTTCGAACAGCAAAGAACACTCGCTGTCCTTTTTGTTCAGGTCATAAAGTTTCATCCACCAACTCTTTTGCAGCGAAACATCCCGACCTTTTAGAGCAATGGCATTATGCAAAAAATCGTGCAGTTGACCCTCGCGCGATTCCTGAAAGCTATGATCTAAATGTGTTTTGGAAATGTCCCGATTACAACAAACATGTCTGGCCGGCCCAGGCACTTGTCTCTTCAGGCCTTGTTTCCCGAAATCGCGCGAGAGTGGCACAAAACCAAAAATGGATTGATCAAACCTGACCAGGTGCGACCGCAGACGAATCGAAAATGGTGGTTTCAATGCCCGGTTTCTAAGACTAATGAGTACGAGACTGCTCTATATAATCGTACTGGCAGCGGGAGTGGCTGTCCCATATGCGTTAATCAACTAATAATTGAAGAAAATTCGCTCCAGGCTGTCTTTCCTGAAATTGCTGCGCAATGGCATGCTCGTAAAAACGCGCCACTACTTCCATCGCAAATTGCGCCAAAGTCTAGTCGAGTGGTGTGGTGGCAGTGCCCTATCGACAGACGACATCAGTGGCAAAGTTCTCCCTCTGATCGTTCTAGCTGGCAACCAGACTGTCCGCAGTGCAGGGTTGCTGCTCAGACTTTCGCTGCTGTTTATCCTGAAATCGCGGAGTATTGGCACCCTACTAAGAATGGCAAAATAAAGCCAGATATGGTTAAACCGAGAGACCCTCGGCCATTCTGGTGGATCTGCAAAGAATATGGTCATGCCTGGCGTTCAAAAATTATGCGCCGAGTTGAGGCGAAAACCCCCTGCAAAGTTTGCTACAACCTTCAGCTGCGGCCGGGCAATATGTTGGCCGATTTGTTTCCTGCTCTTGTGCCGCAGTGGCATCCAACCAAGAATAAAGATCTGACACCAAACACGGTATCGGCTTTTTCTTCAAGAGCAGTCTATTGGATTTGCCCTGTTCGAAAACATGTCTGGCTGGCGAGAATAGGTAATCGCACAGCCAATAAAAGTGGCTGCCCTCATTGTCTGGAAGAGAGCTGGCGGAGAAAGAGGATGGGAAAATACCCGCTTTCCTAATCGCCGGAGAAAGGGAATGGGTCGATGCACCTGCAGTAGGCAGAGAAATCATATGAATCGCGGCGACATTTACCTGGTAACGCTCGATCCAACTCAAGGAAGTGAACAGCGAGGACATCGTCCTGTACTTGTTGTCTCTCCTTCTGAATTCAATCAAGCCACCAAACTGCCGGTTGTTTTACCGATTACAAACGGCGGTGAATTTGCTCAACGTATTGGATTTGCTGTTCCGATTTCGGGTATCAAAACAACGGGCGTTGTGCGGTGCGACCAGCCCCGTGCGCTTGACCTCAACGCGCGTAAGGGGCGTAAAGTTGATACATTACCCAGGCCATTACTAGATGAAGTACTGGCCAAGGTGATTACGATCTTTGCATTCACCAGCTGACTGCGCGGGAGAAAACTTATGAGTTCAGAGGGTATCGCAAATGATCCTGATATGCAGAACGCAACAATAGCTCTTCTAAGGGCAGCGAAGCGCGCACGGCAGATTGCACAACAGACTGGAACTGCTATTGTGGTCATTCGTGATGGTGTGTTGGTGCGTGAGATACCACAGCCACTTTCAACGCCAGAGAAGGAAAAATCTGACGAATTTCAGTGAAGAGGCCAGATCGGCGAGGAGAATTCATGAGCGCTGATTTTGGCGGTAATTCCGAATCAAAAGTCAAATTCCTGAATGACGAAGAAGCAGTTGAGCTGTTTGAAACACAGGTGCGCAACCTGCTTGGCATAAGTGCGAAAGAATTTCTCGCACTAAGAGCAACGGGCCAATACAAAAACTCCTGCGAAGATTCCAGAATGCTTAAACTACTAATGATGGTTCCCAGATCTTTGGCTGATCGCGGCGTCAAATAAAGGTCACGAGCCCCTCAACGCGTATTGCAAAGAGTAGGGATGAAAATGTCGAGATGCAGAAAATCCGAAGGCGGCGGAGCTGATGCTGAAGGTGAGAGATATAATTCAGGAGAATGAATGGTCGCAGCGGGAAGCCGCTAGGATACTTGGAGTAGGACAGCCACGAATTGCCGAGATAATGAGTTTTAATACGAAAGACTTTAGTGTAGATATGCTTTTGAAGTATTTATCGAAACTTGGACCACAAGGTACTTTAGTGCGTGAAATACCACAGCCAGAATCAACGTCAGACAAGGAAATATCTGAAGCCATAGAAACCGAGAGGTGAGACGAAAGTCTCACCTCTCTCAATACTTTATGTCTGCTCTACCGACTTTCCCCTTTACGGGTGGCCTCGCTATACCGCGACGCAGCAAGCTCAGGCTTACGACACTTGTCTTGTGTCCCCATCATACCAAGTTAATCGGCTGTGGAACGATTAACGAATATTACTACCTCAATATCCACTCGCCTTGCCGTTTTAATGCGCTATGCATGGCGTCGGGTGCTAGATCTAAATCTCCTGGCCAAGCAACCGCACCAGCGTCAATATAAACCTGCTTAAACAAGTCCTGATCTTTAAGGGCCTGAAA
>JADYXR010000080.1 GCA_021772095.1 Candidatus Obscuribacter sp.
TCCTCTTGAATTGGGTTCTGGTGTTGCAACCGAAACCATACCAGGCTAGTCCTGGAGGGGATCACCAAACTTTTCAACTAAACTCGGGACAAGGCCTAAATTCTGGGAGGCAACAACGAATGTTTTAACTAAGTTCAAAGTCTGGTGCAAGTATCCCAGCGACCCAATTGTTCTCCGTCAGACCCAGTCGCACGGCTTCGGAAATTTTACCGTGCACCTGTTCTTCCGTGCCGATCGCTCGCGCGGCCTTCATCGTTGGGTCGTACGCGGCCCGGACATCGGCGCTCGTCATTTCGTAGCCGTACCCTTTGAACAGCCAGGACAGGGCGGCCAATCCTACATCAATGGCAAACATGGGATTTGACTCAACATGGTCTCTAGCCGCGCGTGAAAGAGTTTTGGGATCGCACGGTCCTTTTCGAGCTAGTTCCGCAGCCAGGTCTAGTAGTCCGAGTTCTTTAGCTGCGGCAAACCATTTGCCTTCTTCGCCCGGCGAAGCTTCGATCAGATCCGTCAAAATTTGCTGTTTTTGTATGCTGCCGGAGTACTTCTTTGCGATGGCGCGATACGTCGAAAGATACGAATTCTCTTGGTTGGCAGCGATTGCATAGTGCTGATACGCTTCGTCGATTCGGCCTGCACTCAATAAAATCTGTTCACATGTTCGAGCCACCCACATGGAGTCGCCATGCAGGTTTTGGCATGTCTCTGCAAATTCGATCGCTTCTGAAACTTTGCCCATGTTCGCCAGAGCTCGTGCACCAAATTGTTGGTAGTGCCACATGTGGTGGCGCTCGAGTTTAAGCACTTCAAGAAGTTCATCGTTTCGTCCTGCTTTGAGTAAAGCGCTCAGACAAGCGGTGGCGCCGTGAAAAAATGTACCAGGTCTGTCGTCAGACCAGCACGAACGGACAACGTCAATCAAATCGTCCGTCCATTTGGAAGCAAGCTCCTCAATAGAACACAGTTCACCCCAATAGTCGCCGATGCTTTCGAGGTATGGCATTTGATCTTCTTCGAGCGCTTTCCACAGCCGGTCAAGCCATTCTTCGCGCGTGGCTTGGTCGACAGTCGCGGCTGCTATTATTGGCACCAAATCCTCAATTGCCTTATTAACAGCACTACCGATAGAGCCGGACGAACTATCAACTTTCTCAATAGCTGGCGAGAGGCGTTCGAAAAAGGTCACGGCACCTTCGCCGGCAAGCGCGGTATCTTTGCGTGCTACCTTTTTGATTTCTGAAACGGCTTGCCTGATGCGAGTAATTGCCGGCTGCGATTTCCAGCCAAATGACCCTCGCCGGAAGCGCGGCTTAAATTCCCACTTGTGCAGTTCGGCCCCGGTGGCGGGCAGGGTCTTCGCCGACTTCTTTTTCGGAGTCTCAATCGGTTTGCCTGTCCGGAGATCGACAACATTATTCGGCAAGCGCTTTGGCATGGTCCTTTCCCTTGCGCGTCTTTGTTTCGTTCACGGTCAGACGGCATCTAAAATTGATCGCACACGTGTTGCAGCGCTGACTTAGCCTGAGATGCGCGTAGTTTCTCTCCGAAATTCAATCGTCTGATGCTATCACAACACGCAGAAAAACTTTGCGCGCGCATGTCGGCTCGATATGTCAATGTAATCAAATGGACATGTTTTGAAAAATCCTTTATCAATGAGTTCCTGAACTTCCACTGTTGGTTGTGGCGCTCGGATGGTCGAGTGTTACTATCATGTGCGATTACCGTTCCAGCCACTTTTCTAATGACCAGACGCAAAAAACACGAAGCAGAACCAGCCATTGCGGCCAGGACAAGCGATGTCGAACGACGTCCGGCGCTAGTGAAGTTAGGCGCCGAGACGTTAGCGGACGCACTAATCAATCTGAGTCGCTCGAATAAAGAAGTCGATGAAACTTTAGAGCGGTTGATTTCCACTCCTGATAAGAATGCTGAACGCTTCAAGAATCGGCTTGCTAATCTGAGCTGCTTTGACGAATTCGTCGATTGGCGAGCGCTGAGTGCGTTCGTCCATGAGCTTGAGTTTCTGCTCGCGGAATTGAAGGCTGGCGTGACTAACGGTCCGATCGGTTTTGAGCTAGTCGTTTCTTTCTTCGATAGTGAGCGGGAAATTCTGGAAAACTGCGATGACAGTGGATCCGTGGGAGCCGTCTTTCAGAACGATGCTGTGGAACTCCTCGGACACTTCGGTGCCAGCTGTGACGACAAAAACTGGCTGTGCGACCAACTTATGCGTCTGTTCGAGCATGATTCTTATGGCGTGCGCAGTACCATTTTTGATAATGCGGCTCAATACCTTCCTGAAGAAAATGTTCGACTACTAATTACTCGACTAGAGCAAGCACGGCAGAACAAATCACAAGACTACGAACGGCAACGTTGGTCAACTGCAATAGAGTCCCTTGCTCGGCAATTGAAGGATGTCGAGCTCTTCGAGCAGGCGAGGCGTGGAAAATCACAAGCGTTATCGCCTGACGATATTTACGAAATTGCACGCATGCGTTTTGACGGTGGCGATGCGCAGACCGCACTATCCCTGGTGCAAGAAATCGATATCACACGCTCTCATAAATATGGTGAACTCATGCTGGCTATCCATGAGAAGCTGGGAAACAAAGATGAGCAGACCGCTGTGGCATGGCGCATGTTCAGGCAATACAGAACACTGGAATCTCTAAACGCTCTTTTAGAAATCATCGGCGAAGAGCAGCGCAATACAGTGATTCAAAAACAAGCGCAGGAAATTCTAGATGACAAAGGAATGTCTTACGGGGACGCAGAGTTCTTGATTGGTTGCGGCCTGCTGGACGAGGCCGAAAAATATCTTTGGGAGCACGCCAGCCAACTCCGAGGAGGTTTCTATTCACACGTTCTTCCTCTTGCCGAAGCAATGGAAAAAGATGGTCGTTTGATCATCGCCACCGTACTATATCGCGCTCTGCTCAATGCGCTCCTTGAGCGCGCGTACGCCAAGGCCTATCACCACGGTGTCGATTATCTGCTTAAGCTCGATACCATGGCTAAAGAAATAAAACAGTGGCAGAACATAGTTCCGCATGCCGGGTACTTCCAGGAACTCCGGATTTCACACGGACGCAAGAGTAGCTTCTGGAGCCAATATGAACACGTGCGGCGCAGCTGAGACTTCAATAAGTCTTTCGAATGGTGGATGAAAAATGGTAAAAAAGAAGAATTCAATCGGAGAGGCAAAAACATTTGATGCCGCTGTTCTGAAACCAATAGCCGCGCGCAGAGTGCTATTGGAGCTTCTCGAGCGACAGCCAGAATTGAAAGACATTATCTTCGCTCTGGCTAATGAGAACGCTAATAATCCATGCATGGAGGATTTAGTTACAGAAATTGTAGACGCGCTCGAACGCATTAGCGTGGGCGATATCGAAATGAATTCAGGGCGAACATGGCGAGGGTATCGAGAGGAGGGCGAAGGTGCTGCAGAAGTTCTATCGGAACCCTTGCAGCCATACTTGGACCGCTACGAAAAGCTACTTCGCAAGAAGGAAGACCATGTCGCACTCGTGATGGGCGAAGCGATAATTTTGGCACTTTATCGCGTAAGTCATGGTGACAATTTTTCGGATTTAAAAGAATATGTGGAAGAGTTTTTTGAGGAAACCGCAGATTGGGTGGCTCGACTTTGGCGATCGGCAGGCAATGTGGACCGGGCATCAGTTAGACGGTTCGATCCCGATCGGACTATTCCTGCCAGCTTCGTACAGCAGCATGTGCCTGAGTGGGACTGGCTTTTAAGCGAAGACTAGTAGTAGACCAAGGGAGCGATTCCTCTATCCGCGAGGCCGCGAACTCTGGTGTCACAGTGCAACTGCTAGTGGATCACACGGCAATGAAAGTCGGCAAAAAAGACTTGCAGACACTTTCTGAACTTCCAAACTCTCAAACCCGAAAGATAAAAGCGTTCGGTTTGCGGATTACCTGGATCGGTGAACTTCAAAGTTTCTCTCATTGCCAGGAAAGTTAGCGGTTAGCGACCAACCTATGCCACCAAGACAGAGCTTAGCGATAAACCCAAGTGACAACGCAATGAAGAGCCATTTAGTCGAGTTTGACATGTGAAAGACCTGTAGTAAGTTCGGACCATTCGATCATATCGAAGGCAACATTGCCGAAGAAAATTCAAGCTACTTTATTAAGATTTCAAGAGGTGGCGTGGGCTCATTATATGATTGTTTGACCACGCCGCGTCGAGAATAAAAACGAATGAAATGATGACTCAATTTAGGTGACTCACGCCGCGAGAAAGTGCTTGGTCGACAGTCGCGGCAGCCGGCAATTACTCGTGCAGACCGAACCGACCAGACGGAATACAGAAGTCGATGACACTATCGAGCGTTCGTATTTGAAAAATTCATATATTTCAGAACACATAAGGCGTGCCAGCAAAACGAGCCTGGTTTATGTCGGGTTGGCATTTGCGTTCATGTTTTTTCTGTTAGCGATAAACTGGAGATACCTTAACAACGCTATTCATGGTCCGTTTCAGCTATCCGAACAAGAATTCGCAAGCATTGATAAACCCAAGAATGCGCAGCGATATTTCGTTCAAATTAATGCGGCGAAGCCGCTCGATACAGGCTTACATATAGACTCAGAGAAAAGCGACGGCGAAACTAAATCGGATCGTTTCTTTCTTCTTCCAGTTGGTCAACATTTTGTTCTATTCAAATCTCAGGAACCCCCTGAGACTGTCGCTTGCATCGGCGAATTAACGAAAACAACGGAAGAGGAATCAACGTTAGTCGTCGCCCCACTCTTAGCCAACAATCCCGAGCTAGCAAACGGTCGTCTTTATCCATACACTCTGGTTGAAAAGTCGACGTTTGTGTTTGGATTCATGAGCAATATTATTTTGTTTACGTGTGGATTGATGACAATCGTTTCGCTGGTCCTCGCGTATCGAGCTGCGATGGGGTTCGCGAAGCCCATGAACCACAAGATCGTCAGTCGACTAAAAGTTTACGGTTCACCGATCGAGTTGATGGACGAAATCGAGAAACAAATTCTCGACGTCGATAGCAAGCCATTCGGGAAGACATTGCTAATTACAAAAGATTGGCTGCTCATTCCCACCGCATTGGATCTAATATTTGTGCGCACGCGCGACATTGTGTGGGTTTACCACAAGGACGTTGTTCACGCACAATCGATTGCAGGGATTAAGATACCCTACTTCCTAACTTTTGAGGTTCTTATATACGTCTCGAGTCACGACTGGTACACAGTTAGCGGTCCAAAGAAGATCCTTGACCGTTTTATCGAAGCGTTGCCGAAGCACTGTCCATGGGTGTTCATCGGATGGCGAGACGACCAGGTTTGGGCGGAGATGGTTGAGGTGGCAGCCGAGCGTTACCAAAAGATTCGGGGCTAATGAGACAGAAAAACATTTCATGTCTACCCCAAACTAATTACGCTGCAGCCTGCTGCGTAATTCTGATACGAAGCAGTTCTGGAGCCGCACGTCGTCTTGTTCAACGATGTCGAGTAGCGGTTCAGCAGAATGCGAGAAACAGCAATTGGTGGCGAGGTTCATGGCGCAGGGCAGCTTCGATCCCACTCTAGAAGATTGGGGTGGTTTTTTTATCGATCCATATGGTTTTGGAAAACAAACACCGCTGATGCACAATCTAGCAGAATACGCGAAGTATGATGAGCAATTCCCGGATCATCCGCTTTCGAAGCTGCGCTCCTACCTCTCCCGCGTGATTGGATCTTTGACTTTCGATCCGTCATTAGAGTTTTTCGGTACCTGAGAAAAGCGTTCCAGCAAATCGTTTATTCTTTGTTGGTTTGGTTCTGTTTGCAATTTTGCGCCACCCCGAAGGAAATGAACAGGCGCACAGCGTTCCTAATTCCCGCTGGCGCCAATACGTGTCAGGCAGTCTCCCGAATTTGTCTGCCGAATCCAGGAACCAGATCAAATACCGCGATTAATTCAGGAGCATCAGTTCGTATCTGGACAACTTCTTTCGTACAAGGGCAAAACTAATTATCGCTTTTCGATCGTCTAGGGGAAGTTCACTGTCCTCGAACAGCGACGCTTCGTGCTTCAGATTTGAAGGCAGAGCGGACGGACCTCAGTTCAGGTAACCCATCCGAACGGGACGATCACGGTATCGACAACATTATTCGGCAAGCGCTTTGGCATGGTTCTTTCCCTTGCGCGTCTTTGTTTCGGTCACGTCACGACTTACGAGCGAATAGGTCAACGACATTATTCCTCGGAGTTTCAAAAGTCATTCCTGGAGACGTCACAGCCTGTCGTTCCTGACAGCCACACATTATCGAAATGAAAGTCCGACAGGTCTGCGAAAACGCTGGTTCTGATGCAAACTTGAGTACGATAGGTTTCGATGAATTGGTATCATCTTTGAAAAGTTTGATGAAATGAAACCATACTTTTTGATCTGCATGAATGAAACCCTCATGCGCTTTGAGCAACAAATGGTCGGTGTGATCGGAAGACCTGTAGAGCGACTTCGGCGTGTTCACTAGATGAATCTCGACGGAAAGACCCTGCTCCAGAGCGGCATTTCTGCCCATGCGCAAAGCGTTGATATGCATGCGCAAATTGTCGTCCTCTAGCAAAAATTTCATCCAGGCGAACGCTTGTCGCGATTGCTCCGCCATTCCATTGATTCCGCTACCCTGTTCCTTGCAAACGAAATCGATACCATCTACGGTGCATTCAATTCCAAATCGCAGATCTGAGAATGCTGACTCTGACTCGAGCAACTCGTCGAGTGTATGCCACATCTCGGAGGAGAAACGATTTGCTGATGCCACCACATTTTTGACTTGTGCTTTTTTAATTTTCGGGGTTTCGCGAGCGCTGGTGTTTATTGGTAATTGCTCAAGATTTATACTCTTCAAATATCGCACTGCGTTTTTTGACGGCGTCGGAAGATCGTCAGGATCAATGCCATGAGTCGCGCAAAGAGTATCTATTTGTTGAATCATCGAACGAACAGACTTTCGAAAGTCTTCCATTTTCTCCGGTCTGATACCGGTCTGTAAAAGTGATCGCACGCGCGTGGAAGCGCCGACTAAGCCTGAGATGCGCATAGTTTCTCTCCGAAATTCGATCATCTGATGCTATCACAATTCGGAGAAAAAACTTTGCGCGTGTATGTCGGCTCGATATGTCGATGCGATTAAGTGGACATGTTTTTAGAAATCCTTTATCAAATGAGTTCCTGGACTCCACTGTTGGTTGTGCCGCTCGGATGGTCGAGTGTGACTATCATGAGCGATTATCGTTCCAACCACTGTTCCAATGTTCCGCATGCTAGGTACTTCCAGGAACTCCGGATTTCACATGGCCGCAAGAGTAGCTTCTGGAGCCAATATGAACATTCACGGTGCAGTTGAGACTTCAATAAGTCTTTCGAATGGTGGGTGAATCATTGGTGAAAAAGAAGAACGCAATAATGAAAGCGCACTATCCTGCGAAGAAGACAAAACGTTTTCAAAAACACTCTTTGATTGTGGATGGCTGCGAATATATCGCAGTCTAACTTTGTATGATCTGACAATGAGCCGAGATGTAGTTCATGCCACAGCTAGCTATCGAATCACCCCTGGTGAGATTGTGTTATTCAGATACCTGAGAACGAATCTCGTTTGCTACAATCCGTGATGGTGTCACATATGGTGCGCCGTGGTTCCTGAGCAAGTTTTGTTGAAGAAACGGACCCAACCACGGAACTCCGGAATGATCATTTCAGGCATACCTCAGAATAATTGCGCAGCAGCCTGCTGCGTAAATTCGAGACGAATCAGTGGATCTCCCTTTCGGTTTCTTTTGACGGTCATTTAATTGCCGGAGTCTTACGGGTATTTTGGAAGGAGATTGTCGATCACGAAATTTGAATGGGGGCAGCGCACCCCCGTGACCGTATTATCAATTGGAACGCAGTACTCGTTTTCATCGGTAATGGCGTCGACACCGCTGCTAGTTTGAATGCGAATCAGAGTCGCGATGCTTTAATCAAAGTAATCACTTTACTGGTTGGTAAAGTCGATAGGGTCGAGCTATACTTTAGTAAAAGAAGCCATTTTACTGGCTGGTAAAATCACCGCAAACAATAAAGAATATGGCATCATGCAAGAAAAGCGCTCAAAGGTGAATGAACGAACGATTGTCAGCGAGGCAGCCAGCCATCTCGCTGAGATTCTGTCCAGAGTGCCCTTCTTAGGGGACCTCCAGAGAGAACCAGGAGATGGCAGTGACCTTCTGTTCAGCGTGCTCAAAGGCAAGAAACGATCGCGCCTGGTGGTCGAGGTGAGAAGCCGGGCTCAGATGCGTGATGCGCGCCTGGCCGTCGATCAATTGCAGCACTTCTGCAGGCAGCAACGTGACTCCTATCCCATCTTCTGTTCGCAATACCTGAGCCCTTCGATCAGGGATTTTTGCCAGGAAGCGAGCATGGGCTACTTTGATTTCGCGGGCAACTGCCGGCTGGTGTTCGACGATGTATTCATAGAAAGAGCTACGCCAGCAGCTCGGCCACTCGAAAAGAAACGGCTCCGATCACTCTTTGCGCCGATGGCAGCCAGAGTGTTGAGGCGTTTGTTCAACGAGCCGCATCGCGCCTGGAAAGTAATGGCTCTGGCTGATGAAGCCGACGTGAGCCCAGCGACAGTGTCTTTACTAAAAGACAAGCTGATTGGCGAAGAATACGCCAGAGAACAAGGAGACGGCTTCGTGCTTCACAGACCGTCCCGACTCCTGAAAGCCTGGTCTACCCAGTATCAATACAAAGAGAATGAGCGGCTTGAGTATTATGCCCGAGAGTCACAAGAGGACCTTGAGAAGCGCTTCGCCGACTACTGCGAGCAACACGACATCAAGTATGGATTTACGCTCTTTTCGGGAGCGCGTCTGGTTGCACCGTTCACCAGAGGTGTTACTCAGTCGCACACTTATGTGGCATCGAGCGGCGCATTATCGAAAGTCGCCGAAGCGCTCCAGATGAAGGCAGTAGACTCGGGCGGCAATTTCTGCCTTCTTGTGCCTAATGACGAAGACATACTGTTTGGCAAGCAAGAAGTTGATGGAATCTCTGTCGTAAGCGACATGCAGCTTTACCTGGATCTGGCTTCTCACCCAGCGCGTGGTGAAGAAAACGCCGAATACTTGCTAGAGCAAAGGCTGCAACCTAAATGGTGAAACGATATCGGAAAGAAGATTACCCTCAGCGCGAGCTGGAAGCCTGCCATCGAATCCTGATGGAGATGGTGAACCTGCTCCATGAGTTCAGCGATCACATCGCTCTGGTCGGTGGCTGGGTGCCGTTCTTTATTGCCAAATCAGAAGTCGACCCACACGTGGGTAGCCTTGACGTAGATGTCGCGTTCGACTTTAAAAACATAAGCACGGAAACATACGAAACGGTGCTGGCAATTCTGAAAGACAACGGCTATTACCAGAGCAATCCAATACACAAACCTTTCCAGTGGTGGAAAGATGTGAAAATCGACGATGGCGCCTCTGTGCCGGTGGAAGTAGATCTGCTTGCCCCCGAATATGGTGGCAGAGGTCAGCGTCATGAGAACCAGTTCGTCCAGGATACAAGAGCCAGAAAGGCTCGCGGATGCGACCTGGTTTTTTCCCGACTGGAAGAAGTGATACTTGAAGGCGCACTTCCAAATGGATCCCGCGACACGGTGCGGTGCAAAGTGGCAGGTGTTGTGCCGTTTCTCGTTATGAAAGGAATGGCACTCGGGCGCGGAAAGCCCAAAGACGCATACGACATCGAATACGTGATTCGCAATTACCCCGGTGGGATCGCGGTCATCATCGAGCTATTCCAAAGAGACCTGGACAATAAGCTCGTCCAGGAGGGATTGGGTCGAATTCGAGCCAAGTTCGAATCCATTGACCACACTGGACCGCAAGACATTGTCAACTTCCTCGGAATCAGCGAAGAAAATAAACTAGTTCGTCGGCGCGATGCGTTCGATATTGTGAGCGAGCTGCTAGACGCGCTCGAAGTTGCGCGGTTTGTCTAATCTCAGAGTTCAAAACTAGTCCGATGGATGGGACATAAATGATTTCATTCAAGGTTGTGAACACTCAGACATCAATTATCGAGATGTAGCCGTTCCTTCAGCCACTGTTCCGTAGCCGCCACCATTTGTTTTTTATCTTTGGAATCCGCGTCAATAGGATATCTACACTGAACAAATAACTGCGGCTCGTCGTCTATGAATTTGACTTCAGCGCTCTCCACGTATGTCGTGTCTAGAGTAGGCGGAGCATCAATCAGAACTTTCGCAGGACATCATTTACCCGGTCGAAGCATTGCTGTCCACTGATGCCAATTTGATATCGTTTTGAAACTAGATCGACCTGAATGATCCAGTCGCGCTCAGGATCGGGTAGACCATGAACTAGCTTGTCATGCACGTTTCGGTAGCGGGCGAGCTTTTCGACTAAGGGCTCTAGAATCGCCGGATCGAACTTACCAGACTCCAGAAGCAGTGCGGCATGGATCAAATCGCGGGGGCGCTCGACTCCCTGCTCGAGCACCAGGCTGATTTTATCGGCGGCTAGATATTCGCGCGAAGCGGTAGTGATGGCAGGATTTTTGACCCCTGCAAATGCAAGAACGTCACGACCACAATAATGCTCGATCGGCGTATCGTCAGGCTTGAACCCGAAATCGATTTGCATGGTCGAAAAGGTGAAATCCCCAATCGCTACTTGCACCCAGATCTTCCCCATGGCCTGATCGGGGCGCAAGTCAGTTATGTGACCGTGGTCGACCGGAGAAAACTTGAACCTATCCTTGTTTTCATCGGTAATTGCGTCGACAATATATTCCGCTGCTAGTATAAATGCGCGTTCTTTCGGCATGTCCCGCCACTCGGGCTTGTTTAATAGAATGTCGATATCTGTCGTGAGCGGGCTGGGACTGACAATCGTGCGCACGCCGAAACCGCCTTTTACAGCCACTTCCGATGCATCAAAACGAGACATGCAACGTTCTAGGGCGTAGTCACGACGGAGCTCGACTGCGCGCGCTTCATTGTCCTGAGATTGGCTGTGGATCTCATCTGTAATGGCATGATAATAATCTCTGTCGTTCTTAAATCTCATCGATACTCTTGTAATTTATTCGTGCAAGTGCGTCTTTCAAGCGCGCTCTCTGGGCAGATGTCAGCTGCGCTTGTCGCAGTTGTCTTTTTGTAATCATCAACCGATCGATTGCAGACTTGAGTGCATCAAGAACATAGTCGTGGTCGATAACTTTAGTGTCGAGCAGATCGATTATCGTCTTCAATGGACGCGTTACGGGCAGTCCTGCAATTCTTTGAACGTCCTGGGCGTCGAGCATCTTCTTGTGCAAAAAAATCGTCGCTGGTGGCTTGCTATGTCTACGAAAATGTTTCGGAACCACGAGGTCGAAACCAGGCGGCACGTAAGTGCTGAGTTCATGTATGTACAATGCGGAACCAAAGCCGAAAACCCCCTCGGGTTCTCCCTCTCGATTAAGCGCCCAGAGGTACGTCATGTAGAATCCATCCGGCTTATTTGCTGGCGGGAAATGTTTGAGGCGCAGAATGCCTCTCCCGCGCTTAAGCCAATCACCAGCGCCGACATGATATGCCTGCAATTGTCTGGAATAGCCAAGCTCACGTGCTTGCGAAGCCGAAAAGAAGCCTTGCTGACTTTCAGCAAGCTCATATAGCCTGTCGAATCTTTGAGCACGAACTGAATACATGTAAAAATTACCTGGATATATATTCAGTATAAACGTAAAGTATGACTTGTCAAATCCTCATTAAACATAATCTGTACGCGGAAAATGTTTTTGGAAGTTCAAGACACGCGCATCTCCCATTGTTACTTTGCCATTAATTCGAGCGCCTGGATATCCGAAAACGACTTCCTCACACGTTGCCGCGTGTTTACTGTCATTCAAACCTTGAGCAACTAAACGTAACCTGAGCCGATCTGTAGATTCGTCATCGTCAGCAACTCGTTCTATAAGCCCCTCTTCGTGTAATAGCCGATACGCTTCTTGAGCTTGTTGTGGCGTCACGCCAAGATCTGTCGGCAAAAACCTCTTCGAGACTGCCACCATATCTGGTGGATCGCTCAACCAAAGACTTCCCGTCATCCATAGCATCATTTTTCGTGCGTGATCGGATAGTTCCGGATTCGTGTCGTTCAATCCGAAAGCTTGATCGAAGTTCAGCTGCGTCGGCATTCGCTGCTCACTTCAGTTCCCCACACCAAGTCACTTGAGGACCTTGATGTATACTTGGAAAAGTTTTTGCGAGACCAATTATGGCTGACCCGAGCGAAGAGATTGAAAAGTTGAATCCAAAAGTAACTCGGAGACTAAATCATCTGAGTTGCAAAATAATGCCGTGCCCGATTCGACCGCAAAACAAGAACATTATTTTGAACAAAAGTCATTTGACAATCAACGTCATCCGTCGGACATGGTGCTGGCTGCGATCCAACCATTCGGTATCGCATTTGATGATGGCAGCCTCGTTACATCCAAAGGTTTAAAATCGGGAACGCCTCCACTTGCGGGCGTTGAGGGCTCCACAAGTGAAACAACCTTTGAGCGCACTCAGCAGGTGGCGAATGATGCAATAGATGCAGCAGCAGCGCTTGGAAATCCGCTAGAGAAAAACATCTCCATTGGCATTCATTCTTACGAACCAAACGAATTAATCGCGAGTAAAGGAGACAACCATCACTCTCAAAATCTCTTAGATCTTCGCGCGGACATTCAAAAAAATATTGCTGAGATTCAAAACAGTAATTCACCGAGCGGAAACAAGCTCGTAAGCATCACGGAACAGCTCGGGCGAGATCCAATTCGGTGGCGCAGCAAAACAACTGGGAAATGCAACCAACTTGTTGGAGAAGCAATACAAGTTTGCTTTGGCGATACACCATGGGATGGTCCAACGCCGACGTGCCATGCAATGATTAATCACTTCAAAACTTCAAGTGACTGGAGGCCAGTTTGGTCTGCAGATCAGAGGGAGAATAACTTAGCATTAAAAGAGTTCCAAACTTTTAAACCGAATCAAGGGGACGTTGTGATTTGGGACAATAGTGTTGCGACGCACTCAGGGATTATCGATGAAGATAGAATAATTTACTACGCGGGCTCTCGAAGCTCTCCGACTGGTTACGCAAAAACGGACATCAAGAACTTTACGGGGACACCCGAGGCACCGATGAACTATGGTGCACCAACATGGATATTCCGACATAATTTTGCTGATCAATTCACAAAGTAAACTAGTTTCTTAACGGGCTGTTTTTCCAAAAATATTTCCACGGTATGTTTTCCTCTGGTCGTTCCCGTCACGACATCCCAGTCATGGTAGATGTAGCCGTCAACTACTTCGACCGGGTCTCCAATCTGAGGCTGGGTATTCTTATCGTCCCAGATCTCGAAAACATGTACGGTTTTTCTGGGCGTGTCGAGCCGAATCCGCCATCCATATGAGTAGCCGGTAGCGCTGACTTTATTAGTCTTTTGGAAGCTTATGTTTTTTCCCTTTAGATCTTTGGGCCCACTGCCGACTTTGAAACGTCCAAAGTCAGCGCTGAGAACTCGAAGATCCGAAGCCAGAAAAATCGGTAGTGAATCTTTGGCTCCGACCGAAGGAGCAATCTGAAGTAATAGAATTATGGATAGGACGAGTGTTCTCATGACGATTATCATATTACATTTGTAGATCCTTCCAGTAATAACTCATTTCTGCGGCAACCTTCGACTAAAATCCACGCCGAGCTGTTTCATTCAAGGTCCGATGAACACTCACGCCTCAGCCATCGAGATGTAGCCGTTCCTTCAGCCACTGTTCAGTAGCCGCCACCATTTGTTTTTTTAACTCTTTGGAATCCGCGTCAATAGGATATCTACACTGAACAAATAACCGCGGCTTGTCGTCTATGAATTTGACTTCAGCGCTTTCCACGTATGTCGTGTCTTCTCCAAGTTGCATCTGCAGATTGTCTCGAAGATGCGACAATTCTTGCGGCTGCTTAAACCAGCGACCGAGCAGTGCGGAAAATGTTTTTGGAAGTTCAAGACACGCGCATTCTCCCATTGTTACTTTGCCATTAATTCGAGCGCCTGGATATCCGAAAACGACTTCCTCATACGTTGCCGCGTGTTTACTATCGTTCAAACCTTGAGCAACTAAACGTAACCTGAGCCGATCTGTAGACTCTTCATCGTCAGCAACTCGTTCTATAAGCCCCTGTTCGTGTAATAGCCGATACGCTTCTTGAGCTTGTTTTGGTGTCACGCCAAGATCTGTCGGCAAAAATCTCTTCGAGACTGCCACCACATCTGGTGGATCGGCCAACCAAAGACTTCCCATCATCCAAAGCATCATTTTTCGTGCGTGATCGGTTAGTTCCGGATTCAGAAGTCTGCGGCAAAGATATCCATAAAGTTGATTCTTCAGATCCAATGCTCCTTCGACATCGCCGTCGAAGGGCTCAGAAAAAAGTTCTTCCGCTTTTTCTTCATTTTCATCGACGCTTCTCAGATGCCTGATCGAGCCGCTTCCCACCTTTTGCGGATCAGCAATTCCCCACTTCTTGCACCACTTGGCCAACGCGAAGCTGCCGGATTCAAGAATTGGTGCCACCTCGGCGTGACTGGCTGCCTCTCGATCAACCTGAAAAAGCTGTGTCACTACTGGAGCGAGTCTGTTTATTATCTCTTCGGCTATCGCAATCAGTTTGCGCTTGTACCACGCTGTTGTATCCGGCTCATTGGCTAAATCAACCAATGAGACGGCGGACTGCAGCGAATTCAATGTTTTTTCTTGCAACCAGGGCAACATATGAAATACTCCGAGAGAAACTGACAATTGAATAGCCTACTTTAAACCAGTGATATCAGAATCATTTGAAACGAACAAGATTAATCACAAATTCCGGCGAGGGATTTCTCTAGTGACTGCGCCCATGTTTTGGCTTATTCTATTTGCAGCACTAAACCGCTGGGGCTCTGGATGCGACAAAAACGACAGACGATTCCAACACTTTTAGCCGCTGGCCTGGGCATCCTCTACTGTTTTTTGCCGTCCGCGGCTGCCGATTCTCCTAATTATGGTTCAAGGTTTTTAAAACAGGTTCAAGAATGTCGCGATCTGATTCATCAGAGGCACATGGATCGCGCGCAACCGATGATTCGGTCATTGTTATCTCAGCACCAAAACAGTGCTGACCTCTGGTCGCTCCTGGGCGCTAGCAATGTTTATCAAATGGATAATTTCGAGAAACGTCATGCAGAAGCGAGACGTTGCCTGAAGAAAGCAATTGCGCTCGATCCGCAGTTGGGCGAGGCGTATTATTACTTCGCCGATTTGGAAAATTTTTCCGGCAATATGCAAGCCGCGATTCCATTGGCAATGAAAGCAACAACCGTTGCAAAGCCTGATATAAACGGCTATCGGCTGTGTGCCGTCGCATACAGTTCGTTAGGAAAACAGAAAGAAGCCTTAGCGGCCATTGATGAATATTTACGCATAATAAAAAATCCTACGGACACTACGTTAGTCACAAACCCGCTGGTCGTCAAAGCCGGCATCCTCGAATCGATGGGCAGGTATCGTGACGCCGAAAAAATCTACAGTCAAATGATGAAGACAAAAGTGAGTGACACGCTAGTTTCTGCGCAAGTCAGATGCCTTGTAAAACTTGGCGAACCAGACGCCGCGATTGCGTCGCTCACTCGTTTGATCGCGAGCAATCCACACGATGAAGCCGCCTATCGAGAACGCGCGAAGCTGAATAAAAAGCTTGGACGATTTGATGCTGCAATCAAAGATCTGACTTCATCTATCGACGAGATGCCATCGAGTTCTACGTATCTTGAGCGCGCGGATTTATACAAAAAAATAAACCGACTGGATTTGCATAAAAAAGATCTGGCATTGGCCGAGAGGCTCTGAGTCTGCTTTTGCAAACTCAGTTTATTTCCAAATTGAAAGAGATTGTGGAATAACTCGGCAGAGCTGGGTCCGCCAACTCCATAGTCGAATGCTCTGAATCTACTTTAACTTCGTCACGGTCACGGAGGGGGTCTTTCCGAATTCCTTCATCGGATACGCGGCTTTGATTGTCGACCCGTTATCTGTTTTTACGACTACTGATGTTATGTGGCCGTTTTTATAGAAAATCTCCGTGCCGTCTGGAAAAGTATATGTGCCACCACCGCATCGCAGTCCGGACTCTTTGAATTTGGCATCATCTAATGCTTTGAGCGTCTGCTTCTTGCCGTCTTTTGTTATAACCAAGTCGCCATTCGGTTCAGACGTCCATGTTGTGGTGCCGTCGGAAATTGTGATCGATCCATCTTTTGGCTTGAACTCCACAGTCCCCTTATCGCCAACCTTTACAGTCCCTTCGGGGACTTGTTTGAAAGCGATTTCATGGATAGTTTTGTCTTTAAGATCGTACTCGGTCTCTTTGAACTTTCCGTGGCCAGGAGCGGTGTATTTCACAGGCACGTCTTCGTCGTATCCGTAGTCGGTTTTGGTTGTAGTCACTACGGTTCCATCTTTGGAGATTGTATGAGTAGAATCTCCATCTTTTAAAACAATATTGCCGTTCTCATCGATTGACGCTTTACCTTCAACCTTCGCATTGGGCTTGTTTCCGTAAGACACAATGTCGCCGTTGGGGCGAATGGAACAATAGACTCCGCCACCATCGAGGTTAAACGAACCATCTTCTTTTTGTTTTATCGTCAATCCGTTCGCTGTCTTTGTTTTGGACAATGCATCGATGGCTTTGCCGAGGTCTTTTATCGAGTCTGGAGAATCGGCTTTGGCGAATTGAATATCTAGTTCCAACGTGGATAAAAGCGCAAGTGTCGAGTTGCTCACAGCGACTTCAGGCAATTTTTGTGATAGTAAATTTTCGCGAGTGAAGACATCGATCCCTTTCGATTCATGAGCTTCTTTGGGCGAATCATTGAGTTCTGTCATTTGAGAAATACTCCGCTGGTTGTTTGACTGTTCAGCGATAGTAAAACCGATTTGTTACACCAAGGTTACAGCGATACAAAGACTATTCGATCCATAAAAGGTCCGAGCGGACCCGATGGATCGAGAGGGCCGCCGGGACGCACCACCTGTAGTGTTACTCATTTTTGCCGTGAATAAGGATTTTCGGATGCAGTTCAATTGAAGGCGCAAAGGTTGAAAGTCTTGTGAATAGCAGCTTGCAAGATTTGTGAATAAAACCGGGTCCCTGTTTGAGTTTCACCTGATTTAGAATAAACAATTAATTCTCCTGCGGGGCAGCCCTACAACTAAGTTTGCAGCATCACGGTAGTCACCTTCCCTTAGCGTGTCTCACATTTTTAGTCTATTTACTAATAAAATGGGCAAGGCAATTTTCCAGCTCGATTCTTGCAATTGGCTGTCAGTCTAGATCTGCGCTCACGTGTTATCAACTTTCTTCCCCAGGTGTGAATTATGACAATCCATTCTTTGGGCGGCACTGCTTCCAGCAACACAGAAGATCAGCAGCAGCTCAGGATTTTGTTAGTTGAAGATAACCCGCTCCAACAGCATCTTACAGCACGTTTGTTGAGGCAGCTAGGGCATGCTGTGACAACAGCAAACGATGGCTTCGAGGCTCTGTCAGTAATACAGCAGTGTCGCATTGATGTAGTCATTATGGACTGCCAGATGCCGCTTATGGACGGCTTCGAGGCTACCAGATTGATCAAAGAATTGTCGGTGCGGAAAAACAAAAAGATAGCTATTATCGGCGTCAGTGTTAGTGAGGCCGCCGACGACTGTTTCAAGGCGGGCATGGACGATTTCCTCCGAAAGCCTCTAAACAAGCAGATTTTGAAGGCCATTCTCAGTCGCTGGATCAGGGACAAAGAAGAAAAGGCACAACGTATCAGCTCCGAAGTCACGGTTAATTAGTTCGTACTGAAAATTGCACCGAAATTGGAATTGATTCTACTCTTTTTTCAAGAGTCGACGTGTGTTTTGAATAGTTTCCTCCTGAAGGA
>JADYXR010000081.1 GCA_021772095.1 Candidatus Obscuribacter sp.
CACTCCTTCAGGAGGAAACTATTCAAAACACACGTCGACTCTTGAAAAAAGAGTAGAATCAATTCCAATTTCGGTGCAATTTTCAGTACGAACTAATTATCTGATCATACCTTCTGATCGACTGTTATCAACCAATTGTAGGATTTACACTCTAATCTAATGCATGTAAGATATTGATATGCACCAACCTCCAATTTCTGGTATGGCATCCCTTTCAAAGTGCGTGCGTCTTCTCCTGGTTGAGGATGATGCTGCATTTGCTAAAATTATTGGCACGGCGATCTCTCGGAAAGCCACCTTCAAAGTTGAACTTTCTACAGTTGCGGATCTTCAACAGTCCCTTGCGGTTTTTTCGCGCAAGCCTTTCGAGATTGAGGAGCCGAAATACGATGTCGTGTTGCTTGATTTGAGTCTGCCGGACAGTCAAGGTTTGGACACGTTGATCCAGATGCGCAACAACTGTTTGGGTACACCAATCATTGTCCTGACCGGCAGTGACGATGAAGCTCTCGCTATGAGTGCCCTTAAGCACGGAGCGCAAGATTATCTAGTCAAAGGCGACATCGATGGACGATCGCTGTGCCGAGCGATTCAGTATGCAATTGAGCGAGAAAAAATTATCGCTGAACGCGAAGATTTTGTTGCCACGCTGACACACGATTTGAAAACACCTCTGCAGGGCGCGAACCGAATCCTGGGGCTATTCGTCAAGGGTGACTTGGGTGCTATCACTGGGGACCAAGCTGAGTTGCTGCGGCGGTTATCTGAAAGCAATGACACTTTGCTTGAGATGATTGCAAATTTGCTTGAGGTCTACCGTTACGAGAAGGACCTCCACACAATCAAATTCACGCGTACTAATTTGATAGACCTCGTTCAAAAATGTATCAACGAAGTCGATCATTTGGCTCGCGATCGATTCATTGATATTCGCCAGGAAGTGGACGGCGATCATATTTCGATTATGGCCGACGAGCAATCGATCTTTCGAGTCATGCGCAATTTGCTCGACAATGCGTTGAAATTCACACCCAAAGGCGGTGTGGTGACAGTTGGATTAGCGCAAAACGAAAAAGTACAGCTTTCGGTTTCCGACACCGGTCCCGGCATCCCCGAAGAAGACCAGCGCTATTTGTTTGAACGCTTTTACCGCGGCGCCAACGGTAGGGGCTACTCGAGGAGCACGGGTCTCGGGCTGTATCTTTGCCGGCAAATAGTCAATCACCACAATGGCACCATCAAGGTCGATCGCAATCAAAATGCGGGAAGTATTTTTCTACTTGAATTTCCACGCGTGTGAAATGCAGCCGTCTTCTTTTACGAATCTGGTGCACGGAATTATATGAAAATATCTCATAGACTCAGCATCTCCAAAGTGATCGCGGCTGTGGCCATTCTCGTTTTGGCTATTTCATCGAAGAAAAACATTGACGACATCACCGAGGCGCGAACCTGGGTAGATCATACGCTGAAAGTGATCATTGAAAAAGAAGTCATGGACTCGACAATAAAAGAGCTCGAGTCCAAAACGAGAGGCTATGCGGCGACCGGTGATGAACGATTTTTGGATGGTTCCGGAGAGCTGAGACAAAAAATCCAAACTGGTCTAATTACACTTAGACAGTTGTCGGTGGACAATCCGCGTCAACAGGCTAACGTTGCGGCACTCGTTCCGTTGGTATCGCGCAGATTGCAGCACCTCGATAAGTTAACGCTGGAAGTTAGAAATCATGGTCCAGCCGAAGCGAGGAAATTGATCAGGCTGCCTGAGAACGGTACGGTTTGGGAGTGGATGCGAGTTTCGCAGAGAATCAAAGACGAAGAAGAACAGCTGCTTAGTGTTCGAACTAAATATGTTACCGATGAAGTAAACAGATCAGAGTCTTTTCTTCTCCTCTTGGCTTTGATGTCACTGGTCGTGATCTCAGCTATTGGAGCATATGTTGTAATCGGAATCTCCAGATCGATTAAATCTCTGGTCGAAGGTACCGAGCGGGTGGCAAAAGGTGATGTTGATTTTCGCATTCCAGTAAACACCAAAGACGAGATGGCGACGCTTGCACGCGCATTTAACTCGATGATTGAGCGGCTTCGGGAGTTCTCGGTCGAGCAGGAGGCGACCAATTGGCATCGCATGAATTTGAACAACATTGCCGTACTTATGGAGGGTCATCGCGACGTTGAATCCGCAGGCCGTGTTTTGCTAGACAACCTGGTTCCTTTGCTGGAAGCGCATCATGCAGCATTCTATGCCACTTCATCTAACGGCGATGCTCGGTCACTGCAGATGGTGGCAGCCTACGGAGTCACCGACACTGATGTAATTGCTTCCAACATTAAGATGGGAGAAGGTCTTATCGGGCAAGCCGCGCGCGACGGACGAAAAATAATTCTGCGCGATGTTCATCCGGATAATTATGTTGTCAAATCGGCTCTCACTAATGCCACGCCGCTAGAGGTGGTAATCCTTCCTCTCATGTTCGAAAGAGAATCTGTGGGGGTGATTGAGCTAGCCTCATTGTCTTCGATGCCGGAGAGATACCAAACCTTTCTTGATGAGCTCCGCGAAAGAGTTGCTATCTCGCTGAATTCGATTGTGATCTCGGCACAAGTCGATCAATTACTGATGGAATCTCAGACGTTGGTAGAAGAGCTGCAGACGCAACATGAGGAACTTGAGTCTCAGCAAGATGAGTTGAGGACCGCCAATGACGAACTCGAAGAAAAAGCGGAAGCACTAGATCTACAGAATCAGGATATCCTGGATAAAAATTCTGAACTGGAACAGATGCAATCTTCACTTGAAGAAAAGGCTGGCGAACTCACGCTGGCTTCGAAATACAAGTCCGACTTTCTTGCCAACATGTCTCATGATTTGAGAACGCCCCTCAACAGCCTGCTTATTTTCTCCGAGCTGCTGGGTGATAACGACGAAAAGAATCTGCAAGAATTTCAGGTCGAATATGCTAGAAACATCCACTCGGCCGGCAAGACACTTCTCAGTCTGATCGACGATATCCTCGACTTGTCCAAGATAGAGTCAGGGACGGTTCTTATAGAGGCTGAAGATGTTCTTGTCGCGGACATAGTCAGTGAAATGCAGCGCAACTTTGAGCTGATTGCCGAGCAAAAAAACTTGCAGTTTGTGATTAAGGTGGATGAAGATGTTCCTGACAGTTTGCGAACCGACCGCAAACGGCTAAGCCAGCTGCTTACGAATCTTCTAACTAATGCGTTTAAGTTTACTGAAAAGGGCAGCGTTCAGTTTACCGTTAGTCGTTTGGCAGGCACCGCTATCGCTGGACAGGTGCAGTTTAAAGTGTCTGATACCGGCATTGGTATCAGCAAAGATAAGCATGTTCTGGTCTTCGAAGCGTTCCGTCAAGCGGAACCGGGGACTAAACGAAAGTATGGCGGAACCGGGCTGGGCCTGGCAATTTCTCGACAGCTCAGCGAATTGCTGGGTGGTTATATCGATCTGCAAAGTACGCCTGGCGAAGGCAGTATTTTTACTGTCGACCTGCCGATATCATACGAAGGCAACCGCGAACTTCCAATCAGCGGTGTAGTCGCCTTATTGACTAACCCGATTACGGCGAATCGTTCTCTTGAAGCCGCACTGCAAAATACGCGTGACTCCAAGATGATGATGCAAGCGGAGATTGACGACGATCGTCGCGATATTAAACCCGGCGATCGAGTGCTTCTGATGATTGAGGATGACATCAGTTTTGCTCGTATGCTTTTGGAAATGGCGCGCAAACATTCGTTTAAAGGCGTCATCGCAATGACCGGTCAAGACGGACTGGCATTGGCGCGCAAGCTGCTTCCTGACGGTATAACGCTAGATTTAAAGTTGCCTGACATGCAAGGCTGGGTTGTTCTCGATCAATTGAAATATATGCCTGAGACAAAACATATTCCGGTGCATATTATCTCCGTGGATAATGACCGCCAACGCGGTTTGGAGTCAGGAGCCATCGTTTTTTTGGAGAAGCCGGTTGATGTCGCTAGTCTCTCCGGAGTGCTGAGTAAAATCGAGTCGGCCAGAGAAAAAAACGTCGGTCATATTCTTCTGGTGGAATCGGAAGATCGCATACGAGAGCAGCTCATCGATGTCTTGAGTGATACTGACGTAAAAGTGATGGCTGTCGCTACTGCAAGAGAATGTCTTGAAGCTCTGGATAGAAACGGAGGATTCGATTGCATTGTCGTAGATATCGATCTCAAAAACGATAACAGTATGGACCTCATCAAAACGATTCAAACCAGACAGGGTTTAGTAAAGCCGCCAATTTTCGTTTACGCGGAGCGCCAGTTAACGCAGAAGGACAAAGAGACTCTTGATAAATTAAGAGCGGACAGCACGATTAAAGATGTGAACAGTCCGGAAAGGTTGCTTAGTGAAGCAATTTTGTTTCTCCACCGAGTGGAAGCGGCTCTTCCGGAGAAGAAGCGTGCCGCTATTGACTTTGTACGGCAAAACGATCCGCCGCTGGTCGGCCGAAAAGTCTTAATCGTTGATGATGATCCAAGAAACATCGCCGCGCTGACGGGGGCGCTGCAAAAGCAAAAAATGAATTTGCTGTTTGCTGAAAACGGAAAAGAGGCCATCGACGCACTGATTGAATCGCCCGATGTGGAGCTGGTTTTGATGGACATGATGATGCCGGTTATGGACGGCTATGAGGCAATGGAAGCGATTAGAAAAATCGAAACGTTTCGTCGATTGCCGATCATTGCGGTTACCGCTAAAGCCATGAAAGAGGATCGCAGAAAGTGCCTGGAAGCGGGTGCTTCCGACTATATAACTAAACCGGTCGATCGCAGCCAACTGCTGTCGCTTCTCCGAGTTTGGTTGTACAGGCGATAATCTGAGATGACTCAGTCGCCAGACCAATTCGATGATGAATTTTTGATGCAGTTCATTGCCGAGCTGCATTCTCGCAGCGGCTATGACTTCAGGCATTATTCGTTAACATCGATTAGACGCCGCATCTCTCGTATCCTCCAAGTTCAAAAATTCAGCGATCTGTCGGAGCTAAAGACCTGGGTTTATTCATGTTCCGATGCCGAGCATGAATTTATTGAGTCGCTGTCGGTTCCGACCACGTCGATGTTTCGTGATCCGGAAGTGTTCAAAATCATTCGCACTGCTGTTCTGCCGATGTTGAAGCACCTGCCGTTACTGAGGGTCTGGTCCGCAGGCTGCTCTACAGGTGAAGAAGCATACGCCCTTGCAATTATGCTCGACGAAGAGGGCTTGTATGACAGGAGCAGAATCTACGTAACCGACATTAACGAGGGATTTATTGGCAGAGCGCGTGCCGGTATTTTCCCGATGCGATTGATGAAGGAGTACACGACCAATTACATGGAATCGGGTGGCTGTCACGATTTCTCGTCTTATTTTGAAACGGGTTACGATCGAATCGTCTTTAACGGCAGGCTGAAAAGTAATATGGTATTTGCGCACCACAATCTCGTCAGCGATAGTTCATTCAACGAATTTGGATTGATCCTGTGCAGAAACGTTTTGATTTACTTTGGCACACCGTTGCAAGGTCGAGTTCTCAATCTGCTTGATGACAGCCTGCGCGTGGACGGTTATCTCATACTTGGTGAAAAGGAGTCATTGCGAATGAGCACCATAGGTGGTGGCTATGAGCAACTGCAGCGGCCGTACAAAGTCTTTCGGAAAACTGCGCCCGGATTGTCGCAAACTTGATGCGTTACTTGAGGCACGATGCGATCTGGAGATCAATCCTCTAGTCAGGCAAAGCCTGATGCAATAACGTGGTGCTCGATCAATGTGCCTGAATTTGCTGGTCGGTAATTCTACTGTACAAGCATGGCGGCGCCGATTATACCGGCAAAGTCGCCGAGCTTGGCTTTCTTTATGTTGAGGGCGCTGCCTGGGATTGGCAGGCAAAGTTGACCGACTTCTTGGACGGCGACGTCGTAGTAAAGTCCGACTTCTTCAACTAAACCGCCACCGAGTATGATGCGCTCCGGATTGAGGAAATTGACGATGGTGGCAAGACCGGTTCCCAAATGTTTGGCCGCGTCGATCACACATCGAGTCACTAGTGGATCGCCGGTTTCGACTGCTTGAGCCAATGTCCGCGAGCGGAGCAAGCCCTTTGTTTCATCGATTTCGGCAGCCACTGAAGTTTTTTGTCCACGTTTAATACCGGCAACAACTTGACGCGCGATAGCCATTCGGGAAGCGTAGGTTTCTAAACATCCGTAAGCGCCGCAGTTGCAAGGACGACCATTGGGGAATAAGACTGTATGACCGATTTCGCCTGCGGTCCCTGTGGAGCCGTAGTAAATGGCGCCGTTTGAGATGATACCGCTGCCGATACCAGTACCAACGAATACGCAAACGAAATTGTCGCACTTCTTTCCGGCGCCAAAATGCAATTCGCCCAGAGTCGCGACTTCAACGTCGTTTCCGAGCTTAACCGGAATGCCGTATTGTTCCGCCAAAGGCTCGGCGATCTTCAGGTTGTTAGCGCCGATGTTGACGCCGGAAAGGAGAATTCCTTTTTCGCGGTCGACCATTCCGGCTACACCAATACCGATTCCTTTTATACGACTGGCGTCGATTCCGGCCTCTTCGATGGCGCCATCAATAACGATGGAAAGCCGGCGCATGAGCTGCTGCTGTTCGCCCGCTTGCTTGGTTTTCTTCTTGCTGGTTGCTACGAGCTCACCGGTCTTAGTGTTTACAACCCCGGCCAGAACTTTCGTTCCACCAAAGTCGATACCAATCGCGTAATTGTCTGCCATCCGCTTCTCCTGACGCCAGCGTACTATCACCGAGACTGCCGGTGAGGTTTAAAGAGTAGCAGACATGACAGGGCGCAAAGACCTAAATCTTACTCAGCTTCGCTTGCCTAATTTGAACGGCTTGAAGAACTTGCTGGTCCAACCGCTCTGCGGTTGATTCTTGTCAGGCAGAGGTGCTGCGGCCTTGATTGGAGCGGCAAACTCGAACTTCTTCTCGGTAGGAACCACTGGTTTCCCAAAAGCCTTCGGTTGAACAGGCTTGAGGTCCTCGTCCGAAATTTTGGTGGGCTTATGATTTTTTGTGGCTGGTTCTTGTTGATCTTGAACGAGGTCATTATCGATATCAATAACCGCGTCTTCACCCTGGAAGGTTGACACCACTATGCCGCCCTTGTCGATCGACCGTTCTGGTGCGAATTGTTGATCCGCGCCCAGGAAGCTGCCGGAGCCTCCTCCGGCAAAGGTCATCTCGCCCAGTTGTCGTTGTTGAATTCGAGCTTGAATGGTGCCTGTCATCATCGGCACCTGCGAAAGTACATCGGTGCCTACGCTGAATTCCTGCAAGTTGGTGCTAGGTTGATAGTGCAAGTCCGGTCTGCGTTCATGGCGTTGAGCCACTGCCGGTTCCATGACAGTGAGTGTAGCTGCCACTTTCCGTTGACCGCTTGTGTCGTTGCCGGTGACGGTATTGCCGTTGACCACCATCGTGGTCGATCCGCCGCCGTCTAAATTCATCGCTTCGACGCAGCCGAGCTGTTTCATAAACTTGGCGAGATCCCACAGTGTATGCGGTCCTTCGACAGTTGCCATGACGAGTTTGCGATCCGCTGTGACACCACAGGCGGTTCTACGCGTAATTTTCGCGCTGGTCCAGTTGGGGCGGAAGCGTTCGGCTTTGAGCCCGACAAAGAGATTACCTTCTTTGATCAGAGTCGGTCCGCCGCTTATCGCATGAGTGACAGTGTTCCAATCTTTTGGATCGGTTTGCCAATCGAGATCGACAAAGTCGCCGCGTTTCAGATGTGCAAGTTCGCTTTCTTTTTTGTCGGTTAGAACATATCCGCCGTAGGGAATCTGCAACGATCGCTTTTGCGTATCGAGCACTTCGCCTTTGTTGCTGACGGCGACCAGTCGTCCTTCGTACGGCAAAGAGACATTGCTGCCCCAGCGGCGCGTGTACATGATCAAGCGCACGCCCGAGCGTCGCGGTTGGTTCATGTTATTAACCCAAAGTTTTGGAACGTTGGGATTGGAAGTTTCTAAAATTCCGTGGAGATTCACACGCGCAAATTTCATGTCACCACCTCTGGTGATGCCCATGGCGACGCGGTTGAACAAGGAGCCGGAAACCCACTCGTCATCGACTTTCATCGTGCCAAGCGGTGTGCCGTCTTTTTTGAAATAATTAGCGTTGACTGCGACTAGCGCTCCGCTTTCTCTGGCGTGTTGTTCGACGTTTTTGAGTTTGTCGAAAGTTTCACTGGCCATGTAAGGCCGGATTTTGACATCGGCGCTTTTCATGTCGACTTCGACGACATTGACGTTGAGACCGCCTTTGTAGAACTTGTGAACGACGCCGGGTTTGATAGTAAGTTGATTGAGCTTCTCGGCGTAAAGCTGAGGAGGAATGGCTCGGGCTGCGGCTGGACGAGCATGAGCAACTTTAGCTGCCTTGCCGTGACGTTTTGCACCGCGCTTCTCTTTTTTGCTTGCCACCGCGCGTGATGCTGTTTTTGAAGATCGCTTCAACAACGTGATTTGCGGCTTTTGAATGTTTCTTTTCGCTGGTGACCGATAAGATTTTGAAATCCGCGGTGCGCCGCCCATCATGGCAGCTTCGACTGATTGACCAGACAGACTCACGGTCGCACCGAGCAGTAATGCCGCCGCCATTGTCGCGGAGGTTAATGCGGGTAGAAGCAGTCTTCTCGAAGAAGACGAGCTGCGATCTGCCACTGCGGGATACCTCGTACTAAATAAGAGAGAAACGTGATAAATCCTCAAGAGAGAGAAGAGGATAAATCCATGTAAGAATTATGTACCCAATCTGATCCAATTACAACGCGTTTTGGTCAAAACATTTTTGCTGAAAAAGCACTTAGCTACAAGCTTTCGAGCGGCACCAGCAAACGGTTTGCAGGTTTCAATCAAAAATCGATCGAAAAACTGCCAGAACCTGATGTATATGGAACGCATAGCCTGAGCCGATTTTTTGAAAGGTTCGCACGCCCATTCAGGAAAACCTGCGACCATTCCAGAGACATCATAGATAGCCGAATTTGACGAGCGGCCAATCAATTAGTTCCTGAGATGATGCGAATCATGCAACTACGGAAGTGCGTTGCCCGAGCCACTTGAGGGGTCGGTGTCCAGGTTCGTAAACGGCGCTTTGATTTGCGTGCCATGACCCGGTTTGCTTTCAACATCGGTTAATGGTGCGTGGACATTGACATCGCCCTGATCGACATTGACAAAAGGCGCTTTGACGCGCATCTTGTGCGGGTTGGTACCTGGATAAGTTGATTGCGGATCGGCAGCATAGTCGCCTACTTTCGTGAATGGCGCTTTCACCGACGCAGGACTGCCACCATGCTTGGTGACATCAACGAAAGGCGCATGAACGTTGACATTGGGCTGTCCATTCTCGACATCGACGTCGACGAACGGTGCTTTGACATGCACTTTGGGGTCGCCGTGAGTTCTGTCGATCTGCACCATGTCTTTGACCATTCCTTTCATATCATTGATAAGACGAGTCAGAGAGGAGTTCGACACGCCGTCATGTTGTTGAATAATTTTCAACGGATCTTGCGGTGAGGAGAGGTGCTGGTTTAATTGCGCCTGTTCCGGCGTCTGCTGATTATTCGATCCCTGGCAGTAGGCGGGCATCGCGCATGTTGCTGTCGCTAGAATCGTGGCGCTAAGAAAAAGGCGTTTCATGAGATTGCTCCTGCAGCGAGTAACTCAGTCGGATCAGGATTGACGCGGTTAACTCGAAAATTAGACGGAATTAGACAATCCTGCAGCCCCTATTTTATCGTGGTTCAAGTTTTAATGCTTGCAAGAAACAGACAAGCTCGTTAACTCAAACCGAGCCCTGACACAAGGGCACCGTATGCGGTGCCATCTGGACTTGCTGAGAAATCAACTTTTAAGGTACAGGAATTATTTCTTCGCCGTCAGATAGCGGTCGCGATAGAGCTTAACTTGCGCTTCGCGCTGTGCTTCCGGAAGAAGCGGGAAGCCCATCTCGATGCGTTGCTCGAGGTAGCAAAGCGCGACTTTTAATGCCAGTTTGCGGATTTTCAGGATGTTGCCCATGCGCTCATCGCGTCCGAGAATTCCGCGGGCGTCCATCAGGTTGAAGTTGTGCGAACACTTCAGTACTTGCTCGTAAGCCGGCATCACCAGTTTCTTTTCAATCAAAGTTTCGGCCTGATGATGAGCCATTTCGAATAGCCTGGTGACGTACTCAGGATCGCTTTCTTCGAAGTTGTATCGCGACTGTTCGATCTCGTTGTGGTGATAAAGTTCGCCATATTTGACCGTGTCGTTCCACATCAAATCGTAGACGCTGTCTACGTTTTGCAGATACATGCAAAGTCGTTCCAGACCATAAGTTATTTCTGCGGCAACTGGTTTTACTTCCAGTCCACCGGCTTGTTGGAAGTAGGTGAACTGCGTAACTTCCAGGCCGTCGAGCCAAACTTCCCAACCGACGCCCCAGGCATCCAGTGTCGGGCTCGCCCAGTTGTCCTCGACGAAACGAATGTCGTGTTGAGTAGGATCGACTCCAAGAGCGCGCAGGCTGTCGAGGTAAATGTCTTGAACGTCATCCGGTGATGGTTTCAAAATCACCTGGTACTGAAAATAATGCTGAAGGCGATTCGGATTTTCACCGTAGCGACCGTCGGTCGGGCGGCGGCAAGGATCAGTCACTGCCATGTTCCAGGGCTCTGGTCCGATCACCCGGAGGAAGGTGCCCGGATTCATCGTGGAGGCGCCCTTTTCGGTATCGTACGCTTGCAGAATCAAGCAGCCGCGTCTGTCCCAGAATTGGTTTAGTGTCTGTATCGCCTGCTGGAAAGTCAGCATAATAAATCCCCTGAGGTGAAACCCGGACATTGTTGCCATGAGCCCCGGATGCTGTCGGTGAATTCTCGGATTACTCGCGAGAAGCCCCCAGTCGCGTTCCGGCACTGAGACGTTACTGATCTAGTTAGTTTAACACGCACCAATCCGGGTACATGAAGCCTGAGGAATGCTATCGTGTAATCGCCCGCATGACCGACTAAGACGGGCTGATAAATATCGCAATCATTACGATTTTTCACTTGAGCCGGGAGGCAAATTTGAGTATTGACGACGACGACCGCGACGAAATCTACGAATCAAGCGAGGAAGAGGGCGAAGAGGACGACAATGATGGGCCGGAACCAGATGATCCGGAGTACATGCCCACCCAGATCGAAGCGCTCGCTCCCAAAGCCAAGCGGCTTCTGGATAACGTAAACAGTGTGTTGATCGGTCAGATGCAGGCGGCGCGATTGTCGGTTATCTGTCTTCTCTCCGGTGGTCACGCGCTTATCGAAGACGTTCCTGGTGTGGGCAAAACGCTTCTGGCTAAGTCGCTGGCCATGTCGGTGCATGCCAAATTCAAGCGGATTCAATGTACGCCTGACTTGCTGCCATCGGACGTTTGCGGAGTCAGCGTGTTCGAACAAAAGGAAGGAACTTTCAAATTCGTTCCCGGACCGATTTTCACTAACATCTTGCTGGCGGACGAAATTAACCGCGCCACACCCCGGACGCAGTCAGCTCTTCTCGAGGCGATGGAAGAACACCAGGTCACCACCGATGGTGCCACACGAAAGTTGCCCGAATTGTTTTTCGTAATCGCGACCGAAAACCCGATCGAGTATCACGGTACATTTCCTCTGCCGGAAGCGCAGCTCGACCGATTTATGATATCGCTGTCGCTGGGCTATCCGAAGCCGCACCAGGAAGTGGAAATTCTCGATAAAACTCTTGAAAATCGCGCTTTTGAAGTTGACGCGGTTTTGACCGAGTCCGAAGTGCTTGAGGCAAGGGCGGCTGTGAGAGCGGTTTTCGTAGATCCCTCAATCAAGAATTACATTGTTTCGATCGTCAATGCCACCCGTAAGCACCCCGGCATCGTGCTGGGAGTCAGCCCACGAGGCAGCCAATTGTTAATGCGTGCTGCGCAGGCTTCCGCCTTCGTGGATGGGCGAGACTTCGTCAAACCTGATGACGTCAAGCTTCTGGCGCCTTACGTGTTGGGTCACCGTGTCATTCCAAAAGTCAGAGAGAGCCGCGTTAGCCATGCTGAGCTTATTGAAAGAGTCCTCGAAGAAGTCCCCGTACCAGTCTAGGTTTGCTCCGCCTGAACTGAGCACCGAGTTTGACCTGAAAGGCACGCGCGTGCCGACGGGTAACGGTTACTGTTTGACCCTGGAAAAGCGCTTCTGGTACCTGGTTGCCATCGTCGCCCTTTTGTATTTCTTTGCGATTGAAACCAAAAACGACTGGCTCTATTTGATCGCAGCCGGCGGAGTCGCTTCGATGATCCTCGGAGTAGTCCTGCCTCTCAGCCAAATTCTCGATTTGGAAGCGTCGTGTTCGCTGCCGCCTGACGCGGTGGCTGGCGATCGATTGAAGGTCAGAGTCAAGCTTACGCGAAAATCCAAGCGCGCCAAGTTCAACAAAATCTTTCCGATCAAGTGGATTGTCGTTCGTGCAAAGCTGGTCGGCCAGCGCGAAGACGGCAGTGTGCTCAGACCGATCACGGTCGACACCGTAATCAATGAAGCCTGGGTCGTGGCTCAGAGTCCGTCTCTCAAGCGCGGAATTTACCGTCTGGAAGAGCTGGAAACTTATTCATGTTTTCCTTTTGGCCTGGCCTGGTGGTCACGCAGCTTCGACGTGGAAAACGCAGTCAACATCAATGAGCCTCTGGTCACCGTGTATGCGCGCACGACAGGTGCCGAGGGCAACTTCCTCTGGAGACTTCGGGCCGCCGGCACCAGCGCGTTGATGTTCTCCGCCACCCGCTCGACATCGGTGATGCCGTCGTCCTCCGTTCGCAGCCTGAGAGAGTTTGTCACTGGCGACAGTTATAGAATGATTCACTGGGCGTCTTCGGCGAAGACCGGCAAACTGCTCGTGCGTGAATTCGAGTCAGAAGGCTTGCCCGGCTACGACGTTTTAATCGATTTGCTGGCGCCCTGGAAAAACGAAGAACAGTTCGAGCTGGCGGTTTCGCTGGCTAATTCGCTTTTGAATCTTGGTTTTAGAATGGGTGGTGCACCGGAACTTTTTGTGATTCCGGATCCGCAAGCGCGACCGGAACTTCTGCCGTATTGTTTGCAAGACGTACCTTCGTCCGCCCCTGGTATTGCAAGATGGGCTCAGGTTCTGGCTCGGGTTGAAGCCGTGGAACCGAAAGTTCAGACTCCTGATTTTGAGCCGGAACTGCCCGACTTCGGAGCAGAAAATAAATTGGCATTAATCGCTATTCGACCGGCTCAGGAAACCTCTGAAATTCAGCCCCTGGTGGCAGAAACCTTAGAGATGTGGGTGATGTCACGTGCCTTTCGCGAACCGGCCAACGCAGCAGAAAAAGCAGAATCATGGCAACGTAAAGGTGGGCTACCCGCATCAGCAGGATTCTCCGAACGTCGGGGCGTCAACGCGGCTCCCAGTCTCGGTCGTATTCTCACCACAATAGAGAGGTTTGAAGACATTTCTCGAGTATGACCACAGGCAAGAACGACGACAAAGGCGGAATCAAAGACCCCGCAGCCAAACCGGCAGATGAAGCCGCGACGACACCCGGACCGGCCAACGGCGGCGGCTACGGCCAGCCGGATGCAGGCGAAGATGCCTTTGAGAAAACTGTAATTTCCAGACCGACGAATATTCCACGAACACCGGAACGCGCTCCAGGAGCCACGATTCGACAAGTGGGCGGCATCGGCGATCTGGCTCGTCCGGCACTTGTTGTCAAACCGGGTCCGGAAGCGCTGCGTGGAACCGCTAAAGAAGCCGTTCCCGTCAAGCCCGAAAGTTCCATTCCGTTGCGACTGGCCACTCTGTCGATGGTCGTCATTTTAATAACCGGCGCTTCCATATATATGAGCACGCCTGGTTTGATCACCTTCTTGCTGACCTGGCTCGCCATGATAGGAACACTGATTTCTTATCTCACCCGCGAAAAACGACCGATGTGGGTCAATATCATCCCCGGTGTGGGTGCGCTGGCACTGCTTACCTACTTCTTCATCGATTGTGCCGCTCAGTTCAATCTCGGTCAGTTCAATCTACTGTCATCGATCGCTAAAGTGCTCGGCGGGCTTCTTGCGCTGCACTGCTTCGATTTGCGCACGCGGGCCGACTTCAGTGCCTCGGCATTAATCGGTCTCGGTCTTCTGGTGTGCACCGCCGGTGCTGCCAACGACTTTTTCTTCTTTATCTTCATTCTTGGCTATATGACTTGTCTTTCGCTGATTTTGTATTTCGACGGCGTTTCACGCAGTCGTGATGTCGGACCATCAAGACCAATCGGCGAAGGTCGTCCGGCCTCTTTGCCGAAGCCGACGAAACGCCAGACTCGCGCTACCACCTCAATCATGTTGATACCAGTTATCAGTTTGCCGCTGATGACTATTCTCATGTTTTTCTGCATGCCCCGCTCCAATTCGTTGATTGAGTGGGTGTTGGAAAATGGAGTTCGTCCATATGTAGCGGTTTCCCAGGCTGATCGAGCTCGTGGTATCACGCCTGGCACAGGCAGCACCAATCAAGGTTCCTCAACCGGCAGCAGCACCACCGATGGTGCCAATGGTCAAGGTGGCGCCGGCGGTTCCGGCAACCCGCAAAGTGCTGTTAACCCGCTGGACAAGCGTACTTCAGGAAAAGGACCGAAAGGCGTAGGCGGAGGAAAACCATCCGACAATCCGTTTAAAGAAGGCGTAACTAATAAACCGGAAACGCCGCAAGATGCCTTGCTGCCTGCCGAGTTGAGCGACAATGTGGTGATGCGAATTGCATCGCCTCGCACCGGATACATGCGAAGACTGGCGTTCGACACTTACGACGGCAAGACCTGGACCCGCAGCGGACCTTTGAAGGAAGTGCAATTCGACCTTCAAGACAATGAATTTCCAGTCGCCAATGCCAATGCCTATGCGATTCCAAAAGACTGTCCGGTCGCTGAAGTGAAACAAGAAATCACACTCGACATGCCGCTTGCCGGTGGATCGCTTCCGGCAATGTGGGTGCCGCAACAGGTGGCTGGACCGTTTACATCAATGTCCGTTGAAGCGGACGGCACCTTGAAGCCTCAGGGTGTAATCGAGCCCGGGACGTCGTATGTGGTTAAATCGTTTTTGCCGATTTATCGTCCGGCTGTGATGCGTTCGTTGCCTCAAAAAACACATTCTGATTTCAGAGCGTCGCTTCTTTTGCCGCCTGTCGCCGAGATGGAAGCGGCTGAGCAAGAAGTAATGGATAAGTATTTGCAGTTGCCCGACTCACTTCCTTCCCGCGTGCGTAAGCAAGCTACAAAGATTGCCGGGGCTGATGGTAACTCGTTTGTCAAAGCCGAACGCATCGCCGCATTTTTCCACAAAAAACAATTCAAGTACAAAACCAAAAACATCTACCGCGTCCAGGGTGGAGATTTCGTCGACAATTTCATGCATAACACCAAGGAAGGAAACTGCGTCGACTTCGCTTCCTCTTTCGTTATCGTTTGTCGAGCTGCCGGTATTCCGGCGCGGCTCGTCGGTGGATATCTGCCTGGATCGTTCAATAAAAAAACTGGTTTCCAGGAAATCAAAGTCAAAGACGGGCATACCTGGGCGGAAATCTACGTTCCAAACTGGTCGTGGGTGCCGTTCGATCCGTCGCCGAACGGGCAACTTCCCGAGTTTCAAAAAGACGGCGGATTCCTCTCCAAGCTGGCTGATATGGGTTTTGCTAATCCATTCGGCGGAGCGTTCATGGGGAATCGTGGTACTCCGGGTGGTGGCATAGGCAATGGCATCTCCGGCAGTAGAATGGAAAAACAACTGGCCCAAGAGAAGCGCAAACGCGAGGGCAAAGCGCCTGTCGAAGAGGAAGAAGAAGGCTTCGACATCATGAAGCGCCTCGCCAAAATCCGCTGGGAGCCGATTGCGATATTTTGCATATTGACCACAGCCGTCGCCGTCGGCGTCATGCTGATGCAGCGCAAACGCACTCAAGACGCCATTGGCATTCCACTCGATGCGCGCAAATCGACTCTGTTGTTCTTCCAGGTGGTGCGCGACTTGCGCAAGTACAAGATCGTCCGTTTGCAAACCGACACGCCGCTCGAACTGGCAGCCAGAATCCAGGAAGGTTTTGAAATTCACCGCGAAGAAGGCAAATTCGTCCATCCCGATCTGGAGCCTTTGCTCAGCAATTTTCTCGAGGTCTACACTCTCGACCGTTTCGGTCGCAGCGAAAGTAGAATCGAAGAACTCGAAAACATGAGTGAGAAGATCAAAAAGCTCGTCAGTTTGAACAAATAGTTAGACGACCGAAATTCGATAACAACCTTAAACACCAAGGGAGCAACCGGAACGTATGCGGTTGTAAATAACTTCGCGTTGGTGCGACGACATTCAGTTTCGTTTTCAGGTTGATTGAAACTCGCCAGTTCGATCAGCCGGGATCAGCCGGCAATCAGCTTCTGCGCCTGATAAATCCTGACACCAGACAGCCAATAAGTAAGCTGCACATCACTCCCCGGCGACGCGTATTGAAAAAACATCGGCGAAATCATTGGCCGATCGGCTACTTGCGCGATACAGTGGTTATACTTACTTTCATTCTTGACAACAAAATGGGTACATAGAAGTAAAGCGTGGTTGGTGAAGTGAGTTGAGAGCCCGCGCTTACGGAAAGGCCTCGATCGGGTTTTTCATCACATTTTCCGATAATTATTAGGTTTACTTACTATAAACGTCCAACCGTGCAATAGAATGTAGATCTGTCCGCGACAATGTAGACAACAGAAGGCATAAGGCAATGGTTCAACAGGTCAGAACGACAACCGGTATTCAACAGCAGCAGGAATTCGTCCCGCCGTATCCAGGCTCGATTGCAGAGACTGGGTTGAAGGAAGGCTTCCTCGAAGAGTTGATTCTCAAAGATATTTATCTCGTCAACTTCGCGCTAGGTCGCGAAATTGCTGCCCGTACCATGCTTCCATTCAAGATCATTGAAGAAATTCTTGAAGTCTTGAAGAAACAGCTTCTCATCGAAGTCAGAAGCTCGGGCGGCTTAGCAGATTATGAATACTGCCCGACAGAAAAAGGCAGAGACAGAGCGCGCGAGTACTTCGACCACAACGCGTACGTGGGTCCGTGTCCTGTGCCGTGGAACCGCTACATCGATTCACTCAAGTATCAAACCATCCGCCGCGAGTCAGTCACTCCGCGTGACTTAGAAGTCGCATTCTCGGACATCATGGTTAATCGCAGAACGATCAACTCGGTTGGTCCGGCAATCAACTCCGGACGCGGGATGTTCCTTTTCGGCGAACCTGGCAACGGTAAGACCTCGATTGCAGAACGAATCGTTCGCAGTTTCAAAGGTCACATCTTCATTCCTTACGCAGTTGAGTGCGACGGACAAATCATCCGCGTTTTTGACAGCCACAACCACGACCCTGTATCGGCCGCCAACTATCCTCGTGACTACGACCACCGTTGGGTGCGAATTCAAAGACCATGTGTAGTCGTCGGTGGTGAATTGACGATCGACATGCTCGAGTTGCAGTTCGACTATGGTACGAAACTCTACGAAGCACCGATTCAGCTGAAGTCCAATTGCGGCTTGCTGCTAATCGATGACTTTGGTCGTCAGAGAATCGACCACAAGTCGCTCCTCAACAGATGGATTGTTCCTCTGGAAAAACGGGTCGACTATTTGACACTGCACACCGGTAAAAAGCTGGAAGTGCCGTTCGAACAGCTGCTCGTGTTCTCGACCAACCTTAACCCTTCCGACCTCGTTGACGAAGCGTTCTTGAGACGGATTCCGTACAAGATCAACATCACGTCACCGACCGAGGACGAGTTCAAATGGATTTTCTTGCAGTACTGTCAGCGCACGGGCGTTCCGTACAATGAAGAAGCCGTCAACTATCTGATCGAATCACAATATCGCTCCGGCAAACGCGCCATGCGTTGTTGCCATCCTCGCGACGTTGTCGACCAGGTCATCAACCTCTGCGCATTCTTGCAAACCGAGCCACGCCTCTCGCGTGAATATCTCGACCACGCTTGCGCCGTTTACTTCGCCGCGATGGGCGTCAAGTAAGCGATCAAGGTTCAAAAAATTGCGGCCCGCTTGTTGTGAAACGAGCGGGCTTTTCTTTGCTGTTGGCGGCGGCGGCTGCCTTCCCTTTTGCACGCATGTCTGATACCGTCGGCGGTGCTCGAACTATTCCAGTACGACCAGTTCACCGCATTGCCATTTGACACGGAAAGGGTAAAACTCCTGGCTCAGTCGTTTCGATGTCGAGTCCTGATTTTTGCTTTTCCCTGGTGGGGCGGAACCTTGAACCGACCCGCTATCCTTGGTGGCTGTGGCGTTCCAATCTTGGCGTGGACGTTCGTTTCGGCGGTCATCTTTTCCCTGTCGGTCCTGTGGTTGTCGTCCTTGTCCGTCAGCGTTGGTTGCAGGTAACGCGTTTGAATTCCGTTTGCTTTTCGCTAGTAATAAGGGATTCCATTGATTTACCGATGCAATGTAGATGTCGGTTTCGTCCCAGTATTGTCGAAGCATTGTCGCTTTGCCCTGGGTCCAAAGCACGGTTGGTTTTTTAGCTTTTTTCTGTCTTAAACTGGAAACTACCTTCTTCATTTGCGACCAGGTGAGCGGCTTTCGCAGGTATTGCGAGGTTCTTCTTTTCGATTTGAAATTGTTTCCAGGCTTCGCGGAAACCAGAACGAAATCACTGAGTTCCAGGGTGGATGCCTGGAAAGGATTTTGTTTTTCGTCGAAGTAGGTGGTCGTAATCTCGTCGGGAAGTTGTCGACTAATTCGATCGGATCCGGTGTAGCTCAACAGCTGCTTGCTGAGCCAATCGAGCTTGTCGCCGCTTAAAACCAGTGCAGTCTTGTTGTCGATGGTCAGCGCTGTATTCTTTGACAGGTATGTGATTTGAGATGGACTGTTCGGACGGAAGAAGAGTAGCGAGAGTCCGATCACCAGTGCAATTAAGCCGAGCATCCGCATGTGCCGGTTCGATAAATTGTAGAGGAAATAGATAAAACACAGATAGTAAGTTGCGACTGCTCCTGGTACTGGTGGTGAGAAGTGGAGTGTCATGCCCTCAAGCTTCGCCAGAAGTGACGTGCAGCCAATCATATAGTCGAGAGCTAGTGAAGTGAGACTATCCATCAGCGCGATCAGTGTGGAACTACCGGCGATACCAAATGGAAGCAGCGAAAGAGCGAACGCGCCGATTGACGAGATGAATCCGACTACTGTGACCGGTGCAACGACCGGATCGACCAGTAAGTTGGCCGGGAGAAATAGACATCCTGCGCTTCTGAAATAAAGCAGTTGCAGTGGCAACACTGATAATTGAGCCAGACAAATAACTGAAACTGTATCGCGAAACCAGCATGCCATCCGTCGATGCAACCCATCAACTGGTTGTCTCGACACCCATTGTAATCCGCTGATGATGCCGGCGGTTGCTACATAAGAGAGTTGCAACCCAACATCAGCAATGCAGAGTGGATTTACAGCAAGCGCGATCATAAGTGTCAAGGATAGGGCGGCTAGCGCGTGCAAGCGCCGGAAGAACAATTTTGCAATTAAAAATAGAACTGCCAAAAGCGCAGCTCTAAGTACCGAGGGCGAAGGTCCGGCAAGACAAACGAATGATGCTGTCGACAGCAGTGCCGATAGAACGGCGCCGTAAGCCGGAATCGGCAGTAGGCGTGCGCAGAAATAGCTGCAGGCAACAACTATCGATAAGTTGAATCCGGACGCCGCGAGCAAATGCGAAAGACCGACTGTTCTGAACAGATCTTTTAAATTATCGGGTAATTTAACTACCCGGTCTCCTAAGACCATTGAAGCAAGCAAGGCACCACGTTCTGTCCCGAGATTCTCTTTGTGGGCGTGAACTATGACGGCGCGGCCGCTTTCCCAGAATTCTGACCATCGATGTGAGGCTTGTTCAACAACAGAAACTTGTTGATCGCCTTCGGAAAGCAGTTTGATCTGATTCGAATCCGTTGTTATTTTTGAAAAAATTCCGGCTGAAATAAGCTTGTGTCCTGTGTTCCGCTGCCACGAAGAATTCGTTTGATGTATGTGGGATACTTTTCCGAAAACCTGAATTACTTGATTCTGTTTAAACGGTTCCGCCTTCCTGCCACCGCTGATGGTGACCAGTGTTTTGCCTTCAAGAACTTTTTGTCCGGGGAAAACAAGTTTCGAAGAACGGCATATTAAGCTGTTTTTGCCGCTCAGTGATTCGACCGTGCAAACACATTCGATGTTTCCCATGTAGGTCAGTTTCGACACATCCAGTTCCGCTGGTCGAGGCAATCGCCAGGTGGAGTAGACCACCGCAAGCAACGGCAAAACCATTAAGACGCGCGCCGCTAGTTTTCTTTCTGCCAGGTACAGAATGACGAAGCCGGCGACGCAGGCAAGCAAAATCAGCGGCCAGCATATTTCAAAGCAGGCAAGGATCTGCCAAAGAAATATGCCGAGCGTTGAAGAGTTTTCTTTCGTCGTCTGTGAAACGAACTCGCGTCCTGCTGAAAGTCTGTCGCTGTTGGCGGCGACGATCAGGCAACCGGACGCGAACGAAAGAGAACCAATCACAGTGACGATTGGGGCTTTCATGCGTGCTTCCCTTTTCGAGGTACAAAATTACCCTCTATTCTCTTTAACGATCTTGCGAGCAAGAAAGTTCAATTTCAAAGGTTAACTCTGGCTCTTGGAAAGCTGGACGTGTGTTTCAAGCTCCGTCGATTTGAACCTTGTAAGTTCAAACTCGGTGCATTTTTAGAGTGCGTTTGATCTGACCTTAAGGCTTGACGCCGAGTGGGTTAGATTTGTAGTTGTTGTATTGATCCGGCACTTTGGCTTTGATCTGATCGGCAAGGCGAGTGGCGATTGCTTTCAGTTCAGGAAGGTCCGGATTGTTTGGCGACAGGCGCTCGGCGAGCATGATTGCTTCGAGTGCACCATCGAATCCTTTTTCATTCTGGGTTCCTGGAAGCCATTCCTTGCGACCTTGTGGTGTGCCGAAGATCATTTGTCCGGCGCCGATTGGATCGTCGCCATGATCGAGCTTATAAGCAGCATGCGTCATTTTCGCAAGAGCCTGATCTCTCAATAGTTTCGAAACCATCATTGTGGCGTCCGGATTAAGCTCACCGTTGGACATTTTAAGCTGCGGCATGTTGCGACCGAGTTTCCTGTTGATGTCATCAACGAAGGTCTTGTGGAAACCGATTTCTTTACTGAATGTCGCGCCACTGGATGTGGTACCACGCTCGAGGAAAGCTTTGAGCTTGTCCATTGTTTTTACAAGGTCGTGTTTGCCGTTGATTGTTTCGATATCGGCATTGACTTTGTCAGCGGCTTTATCGAGGTCGGCGACTTCTTGCTTGGTCACAATCGTGCCAAAGGCCGGTTTATCCATCATGATTTCGGTCATTTGCTTCGAGCCTCTGACGCTGTTGCGCGCCATCATCAAGAAGGCCAGGGCGTCACCACCCATGTCCATGTTCATGCCATCGAGGATGTACGTTGGTTTATCGGTTGTGCCGACACTCAGTCTGGTTCCTTTCTCAAGGCGATTTTCGCCGAGCGCCTGAGCCAGTGCTGCAGTCGTTCGGTGAGCTCCAAGCTTTTCTTCCTGGCTCATGCTCCGGTAGTTCTTGTTTGACTCGTTGAGAACTTGTGCCAGATTCTGTTCAAGCACGATTTCGTTTTTCTTGCCCAGATCTCTGAAGTCTGTGACCGATTTTTCGTACGATGAGATCGAGCGTTCCGTTTTGTCTTTGACGTTGGTTTTGAGTGCTGTTTCTTCAACGTCTCCAGTCGAAGCTGGTGAAAACGCACTCTCGAGAGCGTTGCCGCCAAGTGCGGCTCCACCGACGAGGAATGCTTTTGCCATGTTATTTTTGCTTGGAATTGCAAATGCAACACCCAGAGGAAGCGCATCGAATGCCGAGAAGTGTTTGAAGGACTCAGGGACCCATGCCGGCGCCGGGATACCAGCGTCGATCAGGTGACCGCCAGCCAGGGCTGTTACGCCAAGACCGATTTTGCCCTTCATGCCGTTGCCCAATGCCATAGCTATAGGTACGGACAAACTGGTGGTTTCCCATGATGGAGCGTTTTGTCCATACATTCGATCGCGTACCGAGTGATCGGCGCCGAGGAACAGGCCTGTACCAGCCGTTAAGAGGAATGCGGTTTTTGCATTCTGTAAGGCACCTTTTCCGGTGAGCCATTTTGTTTCGGCGGTTGCGCCTTTCTGGGCTACTTCCAGTTTGTCGATTTGGCTGAGAGCCGTTTGGCGTGTCTCGAGGAATCCCACTTCGGCAGACGTGAAAATTCTTTCTGCACGAGAGCGTCCCAGCGATCTGATCGTCTCAATATGTTCGCCGGTGTTGGTTGCGTTAAGCGCTTGCAGTGCTTTTGGATCCATGTAAGTCTGGCGTTCCATCAAGACTTCTACGAGTTTTGCCTCGTCCTTGATCTTGAGCCCATCTTTGAGCTTGATGAAGTGCTTGGATTCGTCTGCTGAAAGAGTCTCTTTGGCTGTCAGTTTGTTGAGTAGGCGCTTGTCCAACTCATGAGTTGACTGAATGCTTTTGAACGAAGTTGCTACATGTGTTTCTTCTTTTACGATCTGCGACGCATTGATGCCGACTGGATCGAAGTTACTTTTCCAATAGGTGGATGGACCGCGAACTAGTCTGGTGCCCAATCCGGAACCTTCGAGTGCAGCACCTTTATCGGTGGCGATGCCTAATCCTTTGACCAGAGGTTCTGTCAGAAGACCAGAACCGGTACCAGCGATAATCGCAAGACTTGTGGTCGAACCGCGCTCTACGTCGCGGGTTTGAACCAACATTTTTGATTTGCTGCCTGTTGCCTGGGCAAGCGGATCGCCGGTTTTGTCGCCGCCACTATAAGGTTGAGGAGTCTTCCAGTCTTGAGTTTGCGCTGGTGGTTTCCACTTCGGTTGATCCGGCGGACGAACGTCAGCTGGAGGTTGCGCCGCAGGCGGTTGGGCCGCAGGTGGTTGATCGCCGCCTGGCTTGAAAGCTGGTGGATCGAGGAATGGTGTGGCTCTGCCTTTGCCGTTATCTGCCGGGGGCTGAAAATATGGATCTGACGACTTAGGCTTTGGTTTGCCCATGTCTTCAACTAGTGGTGCGAGTCCGCCATATTTGGCTCTACCAGGTGTACCACCCGGTTCTTGCGGTTCTCTGAAAGGTCCGTCGCCCATGATTCGATCCTCCGACAAATAAAAACTGGCACTTTTGCTATCAGGAACTGTGCCTCGCTTGCAGCGGTAGATGAATCTTATGTCCTGGGGGGCTCCGGGTAAATTCGTGAGAGTACGTGGACCATGGGATTATTCCCACTCCGCTTGATTAACTAATTCACATAAAGAGCCGGGCGTCAATACCCAGCTCTTCGAAAAAACAGTTGATCAAATGCCCGGAAACGCGCTCCGGATGTCTATCCGGCGCTATTCAAGTAATAGCGACTGTGGGCTGCGGCTGGTTGGCCGTTGTACTTCGCGTTGGGCTTCAAATTGTAGGGTACTTCGCATCGCGCCGTGCGAGTAAATACCATTTGAGCAATCGACATGCCGGCATGCAAACGCACCGGCCGGGTGCCGACGTTGACGATTTCCAGGGTGATCTGAGCAGGTGGATTGCTGAAGCCGGCATCGATGAATCCGGCGGTCACGTGCACCATAACGCCAAGGCGTGCCAGGCTCGATTTGCCGGTCAATTGACCGACGATATCGTCAGGCAGGGTGAGCTTCTCTTCAGTGGCGCCCAGAACGAATTGCTTCGGTTGCAGAACGATGGTGGCTGCGACGATGGTCACGAGACCCTCGAGCACGCTTTCTGATTGATATGGATCGATAACCGAATCGCCTGGTTCGTGCCAGGAAAATCTGTCTGCCAATTTCACATCTATTGAATTAGGTTGAATGAGATTGTCATCAAACGGTTCAATGATAAGCCGCCCCGAGCGCACTTCTTCTCTGATTTCGTGGTCGACTAATATTGACATGACCTACTCCCTTTGACTGCAACGGGTGAACCTGATGTATGTTCGGGTCAGAAGATGGATTCAGGAATCCGCCTGTTGACTGGTTAGCACTTAGTATAACCGCAGGATACACACATGAGACAGGCTTCGTACTTGATCATGGATTTAGACTGGAAGCCGCATTCCGGGCACTGGCTGGACTGAAATTGTTTTGGTGTCCCTCGAAAAGCTGACTGCGAAGGCGCTTGGGCAGATGGTCCGCATCCAACTAATTTTGTATCATGACGAGGATATCTCGATGGCGTGGTTGCGATATCCTTTGTGCGCTCCGGTTGTTCCGCGGTCGCGTTGAGAGCGGATGTCGGTGAGACGCTGTTCGAGCTGGCTTCTTGCAATTTCTTCAGTGGGTCGGTTTTGGCAATGTTGAGTACCTGCGATTGTCGCGACGCATCGCGATAGACGGTGATGCCCTTGAGACCGAGTTCCCATGCCAGTAAATAAGCTTTCTCGATGTCATCGAAAGTTGCTTCAACCGGAAAGTTGATGGTTTTTGATACGGCGTTATCCGTGTACTTCTGGAAGGCTGCCTGCATTCGCACGTGCCAGCTATAGCCGATATCGTGAGAGGAGACAAATACCTTCTTTATATCGTCAGGAACGCCTTCAACATTTTTCAAAGTCCCTTCTCTGGCGATCCGCTCCATCAGCTCTTCTGAATAGAAGCCTCGCTCTTTTGCCACTTTCTCGAACAGTGGATTGACTTCGATGAGTTCTGTGCCGCCGAGCACTCGACGAACATACGAAATTGCGAAAAGCGGCTCTATACCTGACGATGTGCCGGCAATTATGGAGATGGTTCCGGTCGGTGCGATAGTGGTGACTGTGGCATTGCGCAATTTTTCGCCGGTTTCATGCCAGCTCGAAAACGGCCAATTCGGGAATACGCCTCGTTTTGAAGCTAACTGTTGAGATGCTTCGTGGGCTTTAAGTTGGAAAAACTGCATGAACGATTCCGCGCGCTTTAGTGCCTCTTCCGAATCGTAAGCTACGCCAAGCTCGATCAAAGCTTCTGCCCATCCCATTATGCCAAGGCCGATTCTGCGGTTGTTCAAAGTCGCAGCCGCGATAAACGGCAAAGGATAATTATTGGAGTCGATCACGTTATCGAGAAACCGCACCGACAACTGAATTGTTTTTTCGAGTCCGTCCCAATTGAAATCTTGATGAGCGCGATCGATGAAGTTGGCGACGTTGATGGATCCTAAATTGCAGGCATCGCCTGGACCGAGTGGTTGCTCTCCGCATGGATTGGTTGCTTCGATATCTTCGGTGCCGGCGACGACATCACCGTTGTCATCCAATTGAAAACGAATCGGATCTTGATCGTTGATGCGGTCGATGAAAACCAAGCCGGGCTCGCCGGTTGCATGTGCGTTCTCGACGATCAAATCGAAGATATATCGAGCGCGCACGCGGCGAACCGCTTCACCACTGCGTGGATGGATTAGATCGTATTCGCCGTCATCCTCCAGTGCTTTCATGAACGCGTTGGTGACCGAGACGGAGATGTTGAAGTTATTCAGTCTGTCGGTCTGCCTTTTGCAGGCGATAAAAAGTTCGATGTCGGGATGGTCGACCCGCAGCATTCCCATGTTGGCACCACGCCTGGTGCCACCTTGCCGGATTGCTTCAGTGGCTGCGTCGTACACCGACATAAAACTGACAGGACCGGAAGCGACGCCGGTTGATGATGCCACCGGGTCATTCGCCGGTCTCAGCCGACTGAATGAGAAGCCTGTGCCGCCGCCTGTTTTGTGGATCAGGGCAGCGTTCTTACAAGTGTCGAAGATGCCTTCTAAAGAATCGGGCACCGGCAAGACGAAACAAGCGGAGAGCTGCCCTCCCTTTTTGCCCGCGTTCATCAACGTCGGTGAATTCGGCATGAAGTCGCGGTTATACATAATGTTGTAGAAATCAGACGCCAGAGCGTCAAGGTCTGACTTCGAAATCTTGTGCTGCTCGGCTCCGGCGACATGATCGGCAACGCGTTTGCAAAGCGCGCCCACATCTTCCACCAGATCCCCTTTGGAATCCTTCAGGAAGTATCGTTTTTCGAGCACCTTAATGGCATTGGCAGAAAACACGTTCGTATCCTTCTTCTTTGCTTACCGATCAAAACCCAGCCGTTCGTTCCAGGTCGTCAATACCAGTATACTACATTTGTATGGCGCTACGGGTAGCGGTAGTGACCTGCCGTGACACAATATACAGTGGTTTGATCCTCCTGCCCGGCTTTTCAAGAGCTAAGGGTTGCCAGATTCTCCACTAATAGACAAGTAACATCAACTAACGAGCCAAATCGACAAGACCCGCCATTTACATTTTTTAATAAGCGTCTGTTTGAAAACACCAAAAGCCGCATGTATTCAGCCTCGTGCAAGGCCGAACCAAAGCAGGTGATTGACGCCGATTGGAACCTAGATGCTCAAGTTCAAATTGGACGAGTGACCCGGATAGAGTTTTGCTTGTGGATTGATGAACGTCACGGCGAAATTCACCGCTGTAGCCGCTTCAGCAGCGCCCGTTGCAATCAGTTTCAACTTCGCTAAGTGGGAGGCGATATCGCCGGCGGAATAAACGCCGGGCAGGTTCGTTTCCATCTTCTCGTTAACCACAATGGCGTTCTTATCCATAACCAATCCCCACTGACGCAGGAAATCGAGGTTAATCACGAAGCCGATGTTGATAATCACAGCGTCGACTTTGATTGTTTCTTCTTTGCCGGTGCGGTTGTCGAAGATTACTGCTTCATTGATCTGATTGGCGTCGCCTTTCAAATCTTTGATTTCGTAGAAGGTCTTGATATTGACCTTGTTGCGCTTCATCTCTTCAACGGAGCTTTGCACGGCGCGGAATTGATCGCGTCTGTGAATCAAGGTCACCTTGTTGGCGAGAACTGAAAATTCGTTTGCCCAGTCGACAGCGGAGTCGCCGCCGCCGATGATCAATACATCTTTATCGCGGAAGCGCTCTTTATTGCGAACGGCGTAAAAAACGCAATTCTCTTCCCACGCTGCCGGAACCTCGAGGTCGAGTTTCTTCGGCACACAAGCGCCGGCGCCAAGGGCTAATAGAACGGTTTTGCTCAAGTGATTATCGTTTTTGTCGCTAACCACTTTCCAAACCTGCTCGCCTTCATGGTCGATACGTTCAATCGTATTGACCTTCTCCATCAAACACAATGTCGGTTTGAAGAGCGCTGCCTGTGTAGCGAGATTCTTCGCTAAATCTTTGGCTAATATTTTCGGATGCCCAGCGACGTCATAGACGTACTTTTCTGGATACAGTGCGGTAAGTTGGCCGCCAAGCTCAGGTAATACGTCAATTACCTTAGTCTTGAGTCCTCTTAGCCCTGCGTAAAAGGTTCCGAATAGACCTGTCGGCCCGCCGCCGATGATCGTTATGTCGTAAACGTCCATGCCTTTTAGTTGTTCCCCGGGATATCCAAGTAGCCGATTGGTAATTGTAATACACTAAATGATCAAAATTGGTCAGCCTTCACGAATGATGAAGGGATGTCGCAACAGCATAATCGAAATGGGAGCACAGATAGCAGTCACTAATGAAGTATAGGGAGCTTGGAAGGACAGGTATCAAAGTATCGGAAGTCGGCTTCGGCGGCTGGCCGATCGGCGGCAACAGGCACGGCAACAGCTATGGAGCTACTGACGACAAGATTTCGCTGGACGCGATCGAAAAGGCACTTGATTTGGGGTGCAATTTCTTTGATACGGCAGATGTATATGGCTGGGGACATAGCGAAGAACTACTGGGCAAGGCATTCCGCGGTAAACGCGACCGTGTCGTAATAGCCACAAAAGTGGGCTCAGATTTTTATCAGGGTTACGGTTTTCAAACTTTCGATGAAGTCTATGTAAGGTTTGCGCTTGACAAAAGCCTCGAAAGACTCCAGACAGATTATCTGGACCTCTATCAACTTCACAATCCGCCATCCGATGTTTTGGAGGCAGAAGAAACATATTCAGTACTAATGAAGTTGAAAAACGAAGGACGAATTCGAGCGTGGGGAGTTTCGGCGCGCAATTCTCGTGACGCACAGATCGCTCTTATGGTGTCAAAACCTGACAGTATTCAGGTGCCATACAATATTTTTGCAACCGGTCCCGAGCAGGATTTGTTTCCCCTCGCCAATCAAGTCGGCTGCGCGATCATCGCTAGAGAACCGCTATCCAACGGCTTCTTGACCGGCAAATATGACATCGACGCCAGTTTTGACTCCGGTGATATGCGCAAAAATTGGCCGCGCGACTTTATTAATGCACGCGTGAAAGCCAGTCAACAGCTCAATTTTCTGGTTCGAAACGGCAGCCGCACTTTAACGCAGGCGGCCATTCAGTGGGTTTTGCAATCGAAAATTGTGTCGGCTGTGATTCCTGGAATCAAGACGGCAGAACACGCTGACGAAGATATGACCGCGCCGGATGCGCCTAAACTCAAGGCGGAAGAACTGGACGAAATTGCCACATTGATTAGAGACAAGTTTGGACTCTAACTTTCCCATTGTTTGCAAAACGTTTTTAGCGATTGGTGAATGTTCTTAGACGAAGACCGTCTTTAGTTTGAACAGGCACATTGAAATTGGGTCCGCCGATGTTCGGATAAGCACTGCCTGCGGCTGTCGCGTTGTGCTGCGGATAAATGGTCGGGTTTGGTGAACCAAAATTGGCTGGAGCGTGCTGCACCATATTCGGTGGCACGTAGTCGGCAGCGTGTTTGGCGTGGTCTTCCGGACGTTCGCCTGGCAGTGGTTCGGGATGATGGATAATCACGCGCTCTCTGCCGTAGTGAATGGTTTTGGAATGATTGCTTCCACCTGGTGTGGCAATCGGTTTATAACCATATGCGGCAGAACCCGATCCGACCATCGTCTGTGGTGCATGACCGTTAGAGAACGCCATCTCTGATTGAGCCGAGAAGCTTGCCGGATCGCCCATGGCGGGCATAGTGTGGTTGACGGGGGCATTCGCTTTAGCGTGAGCTTGCGCCTGGGCATGCGCATATTGCTTGGCGCCTGGCGTGTAGAAACCGTGAGTGCCGGTCGCTTGAATAGGCAACGCGAACTTGGCGCCGCCCACTAAAATTCTGTCGTAGTCTGAGGTTGGAGCGCCGGCGTTAGGTGTGCCAATCACTTGATTCGCTAATGGTTCGTTGTGGCGAATGAAATAGAGCACGACCAGCCAGAGAGCGTAGCCAATGAAAAACAGCGCTGTGATGCCGTTTACGGTCATCTTCCAGCCTTTGAAAATATCCATGAACTTAAAGGTCGGAGCCGGAGCGCCTTTCTTCTGCTTCTGTTGAGGAGCGTATGGAGACGACTGCACGGGACTACGTCCCTGACCCTCGGGGGTTTGCCCCTCGAGCATGCCGTCCATGATTCCGTCCCCAGCAAAACCGAATTCGCTCACTTGAGCTCCTATGTGCCAACGTGGCGCTGTTCCAAGATCGAATTATCCATTCGTCCTGGAGCCAGTGTAAATGGGAGGAATACGATCTACACCATAGTTGTTATATATATTTTTCTCATTACGCCCAAGTGGAACCGAGAAGCGGTCAGGGATTGATCGCTTCCAGGGAGAGATTATTCTTAGCTCTTCCCTGATTCTTTGGAGTGAACTTCAACCCCATGGTCAAAGTCCTTACGAGGACGATGTTGAGATTGCTAGTAAGCCGGGCTTAGCGGGTCTCAATGCCTTCAAGCTGGGCGACACGCTGGCGAAGGCTTTCGACTACGCGAGGCAGTTCGAATACGCCTGGCAGTCTCTCTTCGATCGAGGTGACGTGACGAGTCAATTCAATCGAGCGTTCCATGAGTTTGATGAGAATCTGCTGTGTCGCTATCAGTTGACGTTGATTGTCGATCAGCTGATTGGCGATCTTGCTCGTCTCGATCCGTTGATCGACGCTCAAAGTGATCAGCTCTGACAATCTTCCCAATAATTTTTCCATTTGTTGCTGCATGAACATGTCACCACTGATGGTGGCACCCGCCATGGTGGCAGCTTCTTCGCCTTCGAAGAAATTTTCAAATCCTTCCATCTCAAGATTTTTGTCTTGATTATCTTCCGGTACTCGCTTTGCTTCAGCCATGAAAACCAGCTCCTAAAGTTATCAGAACATCTAGCGCGTGCACCAACCATAGTGCGTCGGTTTCACTAAACGTTCTTGCCATTGACCCCCAATAGTGGTGGCGTCCTTAGAATTATAACTAAAGGCGATAATAAAACAAGTGAATACGGAAAGAAAATAAAACTCACTTGCAAACGTTGAAATTTACTCGCACTTCGCGCCCTTTTTGATCACCGTCTCGACTGAATTCCAGCCCATGTTGTACGGGATCTCCGCCAGTTTTGAAACATTCCATAAAACAATATCTGCCTGATAGCCTTCGCGTAGTTGTCCAATATTTTCACCACGGCCGATGGCATAGGCCGAGTTCATGGTGGCAGCCGTTAGGGCTTCTGCAGCGGTCATTCCGAGCTTTAGACAAGCCAGACCCATGATGAACGGCATCGAAAATATATGGCATGAACCGGGATTGAAATCAGACCCGATAGCAACCGCAACACCCTTGTCTATCATCGTTCTTGCTGGTGCGTGCTCTTTCAAATTGAGGAAGAACGATGTCCCCGGCAGTAATACCGCAACGCATGACGATGAGGCTAGTCGATCGATATCACTATCGGTTATGGCGAGCAAATGATCGGCGCTATGTGCGCCCATCTCGCAAGCCAGGGCGGTCGCTCCAAGGCTTTTGAATTCGTCGGAGTGAACCTTCAATTTCATCCCCAATGAAATTGCTTTGTCGAAAATTCTTTTTGTATCTTCCAGCGTGAAATAACCCTCGTCGCAGAAAACGTCGACGTAAATGGCGCTTGTTGGATATGCTTTTTTCTTTGCCAACTCCGCTGCAGCGGGCAGCATATCTTCAATAACTTCGGTGACATATGCTTCTCTTTGAGTACCTGGTGGCACCGCATGTGCAGGCATGAATGTTGGTGTCAATTCAACTGGTTGCATGGAGTCGAGCGTAAGAATAGCCTCGAGCATATTCAGTTCGCTTTGACGGTCCAGACCATAGCCGGTCTTTACTTCGCAGCTTGTCGTGCCGTGGGCGAGAATTCTTTCCAGTCGTTGTTTGCCGAGCCCGATCAAATCTTGAACGGTAGCTTCACGCGTGCCGCGCATACTGGCGACAATGCCACCGCCCTGATCGGCAATCTCCTTGTAGGTTTTGCCCTGGCAGCGCATCGCAAATTCTTCATGACGGTTGCCACCAAATACGAGGTGCGTATGGGGATCGATCAGACCCGGTGTCACCAGTTTGTTAGTGGCATCAATGGTGGTGGCATTGTCCAGACGCACTTTTGAAAGAACTTCTTCGCGTCTTCCGGCATATACAATCAGTCCGTCTTTGATTGCAATGGCACCATCATGCACCTTCTTAATGCTATCCATCGCATTGCCGCGCGCCGGGCCGGAGTCAAGGTGCGGTGTTGCCAGTTCACCAATGGGGCTGATCAACAAGTCTATTTGTACTTTGGTATCACTTTTCACTTCGACCATGATTTGATTTCTCGGCAGGTGGGAGAAGCCGATTATATCGAATCGATACGTGAAAGTCTCAGAAGTGGCGCGTCGCGACGCGACGCTAGCTGGCGATAGAGCTATGATTTCAGGCTGGGCAAGCCACCAGCTTCGATGTCACGAGGTTGGCCGTAACATTGCCCTGAGAGTTAGGAGTGATGGGAGCCAGTCACGCAGTCAGTGAAAGAAAATCATCCTTTCCGGCTTCTGATTCTTGTACGGTGCGGTGTGAGAGTGATTCGCAGAACTTGCAGTTGTCGCCTGGCGCATGCTGACCTCGATCGGTCGGACTCTTCATATTCTCGAGGTCTTTGACGATTTCATCAAAGTGCAGTTTGTAAACCGCTTCATCAAGTGTGGTATTAGCGGCAGTGGCTGAGGTTGCGCCAATTTTAACCGTCGTCAATGAAACCGTTTCAAACGGCCACCGCACGCGAAGACGCTCACACAGAAAGCGTTTTACAAGAGCGGAAACTGTAGGCCATGAAGCTGAAAAATGTCGTTTCGATCTAAGTTGATACTCAACGATCTCTAGTTGTTTCTTCTCCGGATACCAGAGAATAAGATCGAAAGTGTCTTCGAGATATACACGAACGTGTGCAACGCGAGATCTGGCTTTCAACGCCACTGCCACCACTTCGGCACCAGCCGGGCGATATGGGCTGCGAGCGTATGCCATCAAAGTTTTATAGCAATAAAGGAATGCACGTGCGACTGAATCCGGATCGGCGCCGCTTTTCTCAACGTGCTCAAGCGGCCAGTGCCGTCCCATGAAAGTCTGGACTTCGTTGGGATTTGTGATTTTGCCGCGGTTGATCTCGGCAATCCCTTTGCGGAGGAATTGTCTGCAAAGAGATGCGACTGGACGTTTTGACGGTTGTCCCGCCGACGACGAGTAGGCTGACTGCGCAACTTCGTAAGCTCGTTTGCAAGCCCTGAAGGTGTCGATCATTGAGGGCGAAAACAGCGTACGGTCCATCTTAGACCTCCCTTTCCATTTTGAATTTATTGGATACCAGACTTTTGTATGTCATACTAATGTATAGCACTGTTATGAAATCAGTCAAATGAAATTCATCCGTCCCCATTTACTTGCCCAAATCAAAAATGCGGTTAAGAATCCGCTTGTATGTATGGATGAGTGCGCGATCGCTATCGATCGGCGCACCCTCTTGCATGTTTTTGTTGGATTGAGAATATCTAAGTGTGGAGGCGGGTTTCGGAGATTAATTTGCATCGAGAATCCGCATTTTTTGCTCGATTCAATCTATCGTTTTAGGAGATTCGGCTTGTATGACAGGGAGGCGTCCCTGTCCAGCCAACCTCTTTATATGATTGAGGTCTTTGATGCATAGTCTTAAACCAAACTATCCGCTGCGCGCTGTCCTCACGGTCGGCCAGCTTACCAATCAGATCAAGGACATTCTCGAGACGACCTTCGACTTTGTCTTGGTCGCGGGTGAAGTGAGTAACGCCAAGATTTATCCGTCCGGGCACTGGTATTTCTCGCTGAAAGATCAGGACGCCACGATCTCGTGTGTTTCGTTCAAGAAAAACAATCAATATATAAAGTTCAAACTGGAAGACGGCATGATGGTCGTCGCCAAAGGCAAGCTCAGCGTTTATGGACCGCGCGGCAGCTACCAGATGGTGGTCACTTCGATTGAGCCGGTCGGCATAGGTGAGTGGCAGCTGGCGTTTGAGCAGCTCAAAGAAACGCTTATAAAGGAAGGGCTAATTTCCGATCAGCGTCGGCGGCCGATACCAATGCTTCCTCGCAAAATCGGCATCGTAACAAGCTCAGCTGGAGCGGCTCTTCAAGATATTCTCAACACCATACATCGGCGCAATAAGTCGGTAAACATCGTAATTGCTCCAGCCAAAGTGCAAGGCGAAGGTTCTGCTGAAAGCATACGCGATGCACTCCATATGCTGTACGAGATGAACGATCTCGATTGCATCATCGTGGCTCGTGGCGGGGGGTCTATTGAAGATCTCTGGTCCTTCAATACTGAAATTGTTGCTCGCGCCGTGGCATCGTCGCCGGTGCCTATCATCTCAGGCGTGGGGCACGAAACCGACGTGACGATTTGCGATCTGGTCGCCGACTTGCGGGCGCCAACGCCGACGGCCGCTGCGGAACTGGTTGCGCGCGGCTACGAAGAGTTGCTCAACAAGTGGACATACTTGCGACGTCACATGGTATCGACGATTGACGATCGTTTGATTCGTGTGCAACGAAGACTGACTCAACTGAGTCCTGAGAAGTCGTTGCTCAGATATCAAGATCGGCTCAGGCACTTGAGTTCACGAGTCGCTTTCGCCAGGCAGCTGATGACCGACAAAGTCGAACACCGGATTGCGACCAGCCGTCACCGGTGGTGGCAGCAATCGCAGAAGCTGCAGGCGCTCGGTCCGCAGCAAGTTCTTGGCCGGGGATTCTCGGTAATTCGAAAAGAAGACGGCACGATTATTCGCGATTTCTCAAGCGTTCATCCAGGTGACCGATTGGAAGCGCTGCTCGAAAGCGGCCGTTTGATCGTGGAAGTAAAAGAGACTCAGGAAAATTGGTGGTAGGAGGTTATTCATGGAAGAACCAAACGCAATCGTTCAGTCGGCTACGGCAACATCGGCTCCGCTTGTAGATTTCGAAACTGCGATGAAGAACTTGGAAGCCGTAGTTTCCGAACTCGATGGCGAAGTGAAACTCGAACAGGCTTTGCATCTATTTGAGCAAGGCATGAAACTCTCACAACAATGCGAAGACTTTCTCAAAGGCGCCGAACAGAGAATTGAGATGTTGAAACGAGGTGACGATGGATCGCTTGTTGCCGTGCCTGTTGTCGGTGACAATTTCGAAACGGCCATTGCAGTCGCCCGCGTCGAAATCGAAAAAGTTGAAAAGCCCGCTCCGGTCAAGCGTAAAAAGATTGCCACCGCTGATGGTGACATCATCGTTGCTGAGAGCGAGCAGCTCGGACTCGGACTTGGGCTCAACTTCGCGACGACTTGAACCGAACCGCCTTTGGACGGAGTCGCTGTTAGTGTTTCTTGCGTGAATCGCTCTGTCTCTACTTGAATTGAACCGTTCTAGTTGTGATGTCCGAGGTTTGGATTTGCGTTTCTACGCGCCCATCCGCTAGAAAGAAGGCGCCGCCCGGCCCGTCGACTGGCGCCCAGTTCATTTGAACGTTGCTTCTAAAAAAAAGTCTGGATCCCTTTGGAAATCCAGACTAAATATTGAGAGAACAATATCGCACCAGGTGCGATACCGATTATTCTTCGATGGCTTCTTCTGATTCTTCGGACTCTTCCGACTCGTCAGACTTAGCATCGCCTTCTTCAGTTTTGGCTTCCTCAGTGGCTTTCTCTTTATCCTTGAGGGTCGTACCTTCAAGAATTATTTCGAGCTGAACTTCGGCTTGAATTTCAGGAGTCAACTTGATTTGTACTTTATAGGTGCCGAGTGAGTTGATGTCGCCGAGGATTTTGACAAGGCGCTTGTCGATCTCTTGACCGAGATTTTTCTCGATTAACTGGCAAACTTCTTTGTTGGTGACCTTACCGTAGAGCTTACCGGTATCACCAGCTTTGACGTTCAAAGCGATTGGTGGCAAAGCTGAAATCTTGTCAGCGAGCTGCTGCGCTTCGTTGTGAGCCTTCTCGATTTTACGACGGAATGATTCCAGGTCTTCGTCTCTCTTCTTGAGAGTGCCTTTCGTTGCGAGAACGGCAAGACCGCGAGGCTGGAGGAAGTTACGGAAATATCCGCGCTTGATCTCGACGATCTCTCCTGCTTTCCCTAACTTTTGAACGTTGTCCTGCAAAATAGCTTTCATGACATCTCCCTGGGCGCGGATGCGCCAGTTGCCTCCAACTGGTCTCTTATATCTCGACCTTAGAATTTACCATGGCCGGTGGCAAAGTCTCAAATAATCAGGGCAAGGCTGTACAAATAAATTAAGGAAAGTAGCTTCGGGTAGATGTGATTTGTCTCATCTGTCCCTTTCGGGGCGGTGATGTTGTCCCACTGGTCGCGCTCAGCGGGTTCCAGTCCCTGAGCAAGTGAATATTCATCTGAACAGGTTCGATTCGGTCCCTGAGCAAACGAATATTCATCTGAACAGGTTCGATTCAGTCCCTGAGCAAATGAATATTCATCTGA
>JADYXR010000082.1 GCA_021772095.1 Candidatus Obscuribacter sp.
GGCAAACGGCCAGATTAAATGCGATTAGTAGGCCAAAAACATGCGATTACCAGGCCAATTTAAAATGCGATTCACCGGCCATTTAAATGCGAATACGCAATTAATGACCTGTCTAATCTTGACCATGCCGTTGAGAGCAGGTGAAATGGTACATCTGAAACTAAACCAGCTTGTGTATAAACCTGTCGACAGATCAGAGGATCTGCGGTGAAATCATAAACAACAACCCCAAGTCGCCCTGATTGCTGCTGATACTCGATAAGGGACTGGCGTCATCGCCTGGCAGAATGCAGACTTGGCGAGCTGTTACGAATGAGACGGTTGACTAGTGGCCTTGGCGCTCTTCTTGGTCTTCTTCACTGGAAAGCAATCCGGCAGTTGCTTGGGATCGTACTTCTCCAGCCACTCCGGCAAGTTCTCTCGCGCGTCTGGGTCCCCGAGAGCTTCAAGCAGATGCATAAATCCAAACGGTCCACCGCAATCTTCAGGCGGACAGGCGCCTTTGCCAGTCACAAAAATTTCGCCAGCCTCAAACTCTGCTCTACTCAATCGCTTCTCAACTTCGATTACGTGATGCCAATCATCTCCGAAGTCGTACAAGTACTCGAATTTCGATCCGACCTGCAAGTTAAAATCAGCGAGATTGAGAGTTCGCTCATTCTTCACGTCATCCATCTGTTTGCGATCCCCAAAACGAGAATTGCCGATACGAAACTCGTGCAAGTGACTGTCCTCCCATCCCATTGCTTCCTGTATCAAGTAATGCAGTTCAGCCAGCGACAGGCTTGAGAGTATCACGATACGCCGCCAGACCAGCGGTTTTACACGTTTCAACGAGATTTTCAATTGGTACGCAGCGCAACTCTCTTTTTGAGTTTCTGAACGCGAGCTTGCCGTTTCCTTTGGAAATAACGGCACTATATTTGATACCGCCGCTTTGTCGCGTTTCGAACTCTTACTCGAGGATTTGCTCTCAACTTCCAGACTTTCGGCAAATCCCGTGGCTTGTGTGAATGCTTCAAAAACCATACTAAAGGCCAATAGCGGATCTGAGTCTTCATTCGCAATGGCACCGATTGCCTCGAGCCCGCACTCTAGCGCTCGAGTGCTTTCTCCAGCCGCACCCAGGACGACAGAGAGATCCATGGCGGCTCGAAGACGCATTGGATGATTCTTCGGAAGTGTGACTTTGGCAGTTTGGAGAGCAAGCGTGAAGAGTTCGATGGAGTCAGGCATTTTGCCTAAGTGGGCTTTGCAATTTGCGGCATTGGAATATACTTCTACCTCACTACCTTCGACCTCCTTTGCTCTTTTTGATTGCTTTGGCATGCCTAAACTTCGTAGAATTGACGCAGCCCGATCTAACAGAGGCTCTGCCTGTCTATGGCGATCACGATTGGAGTAGGTCATGGCTTCATTGCTCAGGGCACTCGCAAATTCGATGCTTTTTTCACCAAAAACTTTCGCTGCTAGCTGCTGCGATTTTTTGAAGCACTCGGTAGCTTTTTTCTCGTCGTCAGCTTGGTCGAAAGACATACCAAGAAAAGTGAGCGCGAGAAATTCTTCGGCGTCGTCTTTTTTGGCTTTTTCCAATGCCACTTGATAGGTTTTAATCGCCAGGGCGGTTTCTCCTTCGTCGAGGAAATCCTGGGCGTCAAAAAATAGGTCCTTCAGCAGTGTGCGCATAAGAAAACTCCTGTAATGCCAGTGCTGCCACCAATAGGTGAACTGACAGGATCGGCTCGGAAGAGAGCAATTTTCGCAGCAAGCAATTCGTTTAGCAAGATCGCCAAGGTATATCGATCGCGCGCACTGTTGATATCGCACCGGCGTCAATCGAGTGTTCTCAACGACTAAGCATCCGTGAAGGGTAGCGAAGGGACAGCTGCCGGGAAGACCTGAACTAATTATTGCCACCAAACTGTCTTGAGGAGCTCATCAAGCTTTTTGACATCACGGTCGAAACTCGCCTTATCTGCGGCAACGACAGGTCGAGTCGTTCAATTAGTCCAGTAATAGTCAGCGTCGGAACTTTAGGCTTCGATGCAGACGCCTTGAACATCGCGTCAATTCTCTCCGCTGGACTTAGCTTTTTAACATAGACAGGTGGCTTTGTTGGTTCCGCATCCATCTTAACTACCTCGCTTTGTATGAAATTTCACATGAAGTTTTGATGGTGCCCTTCCTCAATGACCAAGGAGCCGAGATCAAGCTACTCGGTGCCAGAATTCACCAGTGTCGTGGCAAGATCCCAATTACACGTGGGCATCAAACAGATTGTCGTGCGAACGAAACAAATGCCATAAGGACCTGTATTTAACTAGACCATGAAACTTTCTGGAGTAGCACATCAAGTTTTTTGACATCACGGTCGTAACTCGCCTTATCAGCGGCACCAAATTCTATTCGGCTAAACCAAAACCAATTACCTTTCCGACTCATGTAGATGTGGCTCTCGTACTGGTTACTCTCTTTGTGATGTCCGCGCATGTGAAGAACATTCTTGCGGCCGCTTCTCACGACATCAACTGAGTCTATTTGATAATGCGCCGATGAAGCATATCGATCGAAGACTGGAACATTTGGCCACTCGATGCTCGGAACCGGTCCTACTTTGGACACGAGCTTTTGCATGTATACAGCAAGTGGCTCAGCCAATGGCAAATCATAGTGCCAAATTTGGAGCACATTGTTTGGGGCTTCCTTTAGTTTGAACGCGTGATAGTCCCTGAGCCGAGGATCGAAAATCCTCGTACGATCTGCAAGGCGTTCTTCCTTCCGAGGAAAAACCCCGTCGTCTACCCAGTCATTATCAAATTCGAGTCGATCTATTGGTCCAGTGACCGTCAGCGTAGGGACTTTAGGCTTCGATGCAGACGCCTTAAATATCGCGTCAATTCTCTCGGCCGCACTCAGCTTTTTAACAATGATAGGTGGCTTTGTTGGTTCCGCATCCACTTCGACAACCTCACTTTGTACTTCTTCGATCTACTTTGACTCTAAGGCATCGGTGATCAGATCGCGTTCTTCACTGTTAGGCAAAGCCGCGATGAGGCGATGGAAAAGCGCTGATTGCTGTATCTTAGAGCCTCCCTCAAGCGTAGCAACACCTCGTCCGAAATTAACTAGTTTTTCCAAATAATCTTCATGCGATATCATATGCAGCCGCTCCTCCTCCTGTTGAACTCGTATCCTACTGTCCGGAGGCAAACGCATTACAATTTGGTCTACCTTTTCTATTCCGTTTTCTTTTTGGAAATCGTCCAAATCATTTCCCTTGCGAAAACTGGTAGATATGACATTGATGACATCTTTTTCAATTTCTCCGACCGGAACCAATCCAGGCACTGGTTTGGTTGGATCCAACGCCGAGTTTATCAGATCTTGATTGTTCATCAGACGCAAGCGCTGATAATCAAGCTCCTCGAAAAGATCGCGCTTGTCATGGCGAATTCCACCTCGCACTTTATTTCCGATATCGCCGAGTGATTCGGAGCAAAAACGCATGGACTGAAAAAGTTGCTCACTGGAGACGCTATTGATTTTTCCGAGATGATCGACTTCATCGTTCCACTGATTATCAACCTTGATCCCCATTGGAGAACCATTGTCGATGCCGCGAATGGTCACGACGTGCCATCCTCCATCACTTCCACCGGCACCGCCGGCGGCACCAAAATTTCCGTTACTCCAGAACGGTTCAAATGCGGTGTTGACTTTGACAATCACCGGAAATCCATGTGCCTTGTCGATCTTTTGAAGTTGAGTTTCCAATTCCTTTTGACTGTCGATCAGCGTGACACCATCTTTAGCGCCAAACAACACGTTTTCTGTTGCAAGCATAAAGTTGGTATCGCTTTTTCCGGTTATCGCGTTATGAATATCGACGAAAGAATTATCAGGAAGATAAGGATCCCGCGACTTCTCCATCGCACCGACATAGAGACGTTCTCCATTGTCCTTTAATTCTCCAGTGTCTCGATCGTACACGACAGGCAGTTGTTCATAGAAAACTCCTTTGCCTTCTCGGAGATAGTGAATGTTGACGGCGCATACCTGGAACAGTTCGCTCGCGTAACTTCTTTGTCCGGATTGCGGTGGCACGCTCAGTGCGTTTTTGGAGTCATTCACTTCCGGATTTGCTGCAAAAGTGGTGGCACGACCATCGGGCGCATGAACCGTGGTCCATCCATCGAGAGCAAGATCGGTGATGATCTTTGCGGCGACTGACGGGGTTCGTTCGAACACTCGGCATTCAACAGTGGTGACGTTGCAGGTATTAAACATACCTTGCGAAATTTTATCGGGTTCGGCGGCGTGGAGAAGAATTTGTTGCGCTAGAATTTCTCGTTTATTCTTATCGACACCAAAACTTGATTCAGTCTCCAGGAGCCTTTCCACCTGCTCGAAAGTTTTTCGAACTTCCTCAGGCGTTGTCTGCTTGCGCGCGACTCGGTCTTCGAGAATGTCTATTGAAACAGCAAGATCGAGCCCGTGCTTTTTTCCGATATCGAGCATTTGAGCGCGTCCGGTCTCTTTTCCGATCGCATCGTGAGCTTGCTCTGAAACAGTTTCCACAGGCGCGTCAACGGTATCAGGGTACTGGGCGTTGAGCATGCGTTCCAGTTCTTGATTTTGACGACGCTGAGTCAGACCATCGACCACTGGCGTCGTTGGGTCAAAACGTTCAATCGCACCAGGGTCAAGATTCTTAAACTCATCTGGAAGTGGTAAGGACTGCGCTAGTTCCTCAACAATCGGGTCGGCCTGAACGCCACGAAGAACAAGGCGTTGTCCAATTTCCAGACGGTCCGGATGAGCAAGCTTATTGTCTCGAGCGATTATGTCGGCGTAAGTGCGCAATTTCGCAGAGTCCGCGTGTTCGCCTAGATCTTTTCTTGCAATGCTCCACAACGTATCACCTTTTTTAACGGTAATTTGTTTAAACGCATGATGAGTATCAGCCAACTCATTTTCGCTAGTTCGCGGGGCCATTGACTCGTTTCCACCCGAATCTAAAGGCTCACTGGGTCGCATTGATTTATTGTGCGAATTGGTTTTTGCTTTGTGTTCTTGGGACGTTTCGGATGTCACTTCATCAGCTTTCCGATTCTTCTGCGCATCCGACACAATCTTATCGCGATTCGTGGAAGGTCCGTTTCTGAGATCCTTTTGTTCATGAGCGGATTCGCGACTTTTAGAGTCATATTTATTTGTATCAATCTCGACAAATGCATCAGGGGCGGTGGCAGCATCCTTCATGATCGCCTCGACGCGATCTCGTTCTGGTCCAGCATCCATATGCTGTCGAACTTTGCGTCTCATCTCCAGCAAATTGTTGGATAACTGATCGCCGACCGCAGCTAGTGATACCATTGATGGTGTGTCCGCGTTCGGATTTACGTTTTCTTGCTTGTCCTGGCCGCGCGCAGCAAGTACTCGCACCATTTGGCTATCTGGGATCGCCTCAATTAGCTGAATGCTTTCAAAGTTATTGTTCGGATTCTCAATATTTGCCGATCCTGTGTGCTTGTTTGGATTCGAGTCGAGGGCATCTTGATGAATTTGCTGATTTTGTTGTTGATCCTTACCGCCGATCACCGAATCTTGCGCGGCAGTCTCAGCAGCTGTCGTTTTTTCCGACGGTCTGACCGGTTTGTTTTCAACAACATCGGAGTCGTGCTCAGACATGCTGATACCCTCATTCGAAAACTACGAAGTCCGGATTCCAGGGATACCATCTCTACAATTGTACCCGATTTTAGGAAGCAAGGCCAGCCTGCCAGCGATTTTAATCATCGTTAAGAAGGGGCGGTAAAACTGACATTAGAATTGCATTCTGCAATATATCTGACTGAATTTCACTGTTGAATTGCGCAAACATTCATCATTAGACTTCTGAGAGGGCTCCTGGACCATGCTGTGGCCGGCCAATATCGAGGCTGCGTCGCTGGTCTACGACACTCGGGGGTACAGCAGGTCTCCAGCGACCAGGCAAAGGTCGCCAGGTGCTCTATAGAAAGCACATTTGTCTTCGGCGCAGAAGGCGCTCAAGTCTATTGTTTAGAAATAAACTGAAGTGATATCTAAAATGCTCCGCATGCGACCGTTGTTCGTTCGCGTTGATAATCGGACCGCCGTTTTTTTTGGTGCCGAATGTCAGACTGTTGGCATTGCCACCATTGTTGATGATTACGGCACAGGGAGTTCAAGATCAGATTGGTAGCACCACCGTGAATGTCGTTTCTGCGCCAACCGTGCTATTACAGGAGAGGTTGCCGCCGTGCGCTTCGAGTATCATTCGGCTCAAGTACAAGCCGAACCCTGTGGAACTCGAGCCGATTCGGAGGTTCGCTGCTACTCTAGATGAATCAAACAACGTCTGCAGCAGATCTTCGTCTATGCCGCTTCCACGATCTGTAATGCAGACTTGAATATGAGTGGCTGAAGATGTCGTCTCAACTGTAACAGCCTCTCCGGGTGGACTAACCTTAATAGCGTTTTGCACGATGTTGTGAAACACCTGCCTGAGAGCGGAGTAGATTCCATGGATTTTCAAAGGTTGACTGTTCTTAACCACCAATTGAACGTTGCCTGCAACAGCGAGTGGTCGGCTCAAGTCGATTGCCGCGTCGAGCAGTTGCACGAAGTCAATCTCGCCGCGGAATGATTCGACCTCATAGAGATCGCTTCGATACAACTCGATCAAAGAGTTAGAGATTTGAAGGAACTGCTTATTGCTTTCGCGCAATTCAACGAGCAGCTGCGAATCATCCTTATCTAGAGCGTTTGATAGGGTTCCGCTAAACATCTCCAGAAACATTTCCAGGCTCGCCAGGTGGTTCTTAAGGTCGTGAGTCAGAAGCGTTGCCAGAGAGTCTCGTTGTCGTTGCAGGTTCTTGGTTTCACTGATGTCGTGAAAGACGGTTACCACACCGAAAACAGCGCCATTTTGATCGACAACAGGTGAGGCGTTAACCCTGAGCCACATACCTTCAGGTCCAATATTCGGACCAGTGACAAAGCCTTCCTTTTGAACGCTCGTGCCTTCCTTCAGTGCGATGGAGTAAGGCTCCGCACTCTGCGCAATTGGGGTGGTGCCGTCGACTTCGAAAAATTTGTATTGGTCGAGAAACTGCCGTCGCGGCAATGTGCCAATGTCGCTTCCGACCAGCCGAATCGCTTCTCTATTTGCCAAGATAATCGTTTCGTCTTTGTCAACAACGAACAGACCATCACCGACCGATTCCAGAATCGCATTCAACATCGCGGCATGACTGTTTGCCGACGCGCGCGAGTCCATCAGCTTTTCAATATACTGTTTAGTCAAGTCCTCAATCTGGCTGCGGACCTTGAACAGTTGCTCCGGGATACCTGTGTCGGATTCAGGCTTAGGATCGCTCACTGTTCTATCCTCCGAGATGTCTTATAAGTGTAAGCCATTTCGAAAACAAAAATACTCCCCGTCGTTAAACTCGTGTCAAGCAACATCTATTCACTTCCAACTGTTGATCTCCTCACAGCGTCGATACCATCAATGGTGCTACTGACGCGGTCAAGTTTTGCTGTTTCAAATCATCGATATGTCACTCTATCGCCGCGACAAAACTACTTAGACTCTGTCTCATCCGGCTTCCCGATGGTGTCGCATAGAAAGCCGGTTTGTCATTGATGCTCAAGTTTACTTTAGCTATATCCTCAGGATGCCACCATGGTTTCCGATTCGCCTGGGCCAACAACCGTCGCAGCCCAGCCATCATCAGTCTCTTCTAAGCTATCACCAGCTCAGATTGAATTTAGGGACATCCTTGAACAGAATTTCCTTGAGCTGGTCCTTCTTGAAACCTAGCTCTGACGCCCTTTTTAATTTTTCGTCAGATTCTGCGAAATTGCCGAGCTTGTTTTGTGCGTATGCCACTGCTAGAAGATCCAGTCCAGTTTTGCCTCTTTTTCCTACGATTGGGACGCCTCCAAGTTGTTTCAGGACAGAACTGAACGAGTCACGCGACATCTCTTTACTTCCGTCGAGCTCATACGCAACCGCCCTCCGGAGACAATCAAAAGCTGCATTTCTTTCTTGGTCGGTAATTTCAAAATTGAATAGATTCAGCGTCGACCGGAAAGTTTCCGAATTCGCACATTTTTCGATTTGCTCAGCTGACTGGAAATCGCTAGCTGCGTGTGCGTAATCACCAAGGGCGGCATATGAAAAACCGCGCTTGCGATAAAAAGATCAGAGTCTTCTTTCGTCGTCTTGCTGATAGCAGAATTGTAGTCCGCCAGAGCAGCTTTATAGCTTTTCGTGTCAAAGTAAACAGTTCCGCGGGCACTGTAAGACCGGCTCAAAAGCTGCTCGAATCGAGACCACTCGTTTTGCTTGAGTATATAGCTCAAATCATCAATCGCCTTGGAATTTTCACCGAGCAGATGATAGACAATTCCTCTTTCTAAATAAGCATCCCATGGTTTGGTGCACGATTGAATAGCCTGATTCAAAACTTCCAGTGCTTTCTCCGGCTGCTTTTCCTCATGCGCCAGAATTCTCGCGCGGATGACATATCCATCAAGGTCTGATTTCTTGATTATGTTCGAATAGCCCGCAAGAAATTTGGCAGATTGAGGTGCGCGGCTCGCCAGAAGTTTCGCATTCATACTTGCACTGCTGGAGCCCGCAAATGGAACCAGCCCAGGAACCGCGAAGAGCGCGCATACGGAGATCACAAATCCCAAAAGCAGTCCCCTCGATCTGGCCCAGCGTTGTTTTTGGAGGAGGCCGTAGGCAGCAAACATTATGAATCCGACTCCAGAGCCGATAAGCGATAACACCACAACAGCTGCAAGCAGGTCGGCGACTGGCTGACCTACAGGCACCAGGAACAAAAGAGCCCTGATTCCGTACAGCACGATAAGCATCACCGCCCACACGCTTGCCAACTTGTCTGCAAAATCTATTGGATCAATGTTGTTCTTCCAAACAGTCCGGAGTTCGATGCTGATCGCCACGGCCGCTAGCAAGTTTATGCAGCCCAAGAGCCCGCCCATAGCAGGATCCAGAGTCAACCAATCGTTGCTATTGGCAATAGATATGCTCTCAACCAATGCGCATCCATAGACAAGAGACAAAACCACGGCAATCATCGCCGGGTTCTCAAGCTTCCGCGCTCTCTCCTTCAGTCTGTTCAACGAGCTTTCCGCGGCCAGCTGAGGCGTTTTCCGCGCCTGGACCGCTTTCAAATCAGTTAGTAGTTCATCTATCGACTTGTACCGCTCGCTAAGATCCTTTCTGAGACATTCCAAAGTCACTTTTGAAAGACCTTCCGAAACGGTTTTTTCAATTGGAACAGGTTCTTCATTCAAGTGCTTTACTGCTACTTGTATAGGATTGATTGATTGAAACGGCGGTTGTCCGGTTAGCACCTCATACATCAGACAACCCAACGAATAGATGTCTGTGCGCTTGTCGAGGTCCGCTCCTTGAAACTGCTCCGGGCTCATGTATGTAGGAGTGCCAAACATCTCACCGGTTTTGGTCAGACTCATGGTATTGCTGGCGGTGCTCTCCACAATTTTCGCTATGCCGAAATCGACTACATGAATGATGTCGATCTCAGGATTGCTCGAATCGACAATTATGTTGCTGGGTTTAACATCACGATGGATGATTCCTTGTGCGTGTGCATAAGACAGCCCTTCGCAAATTTGAACGAAAATTCTAATTGCCCTCGCTTCTTCGATCGGCCCCTCCGTCTTGAGCAGATCTGCCAGGGTCTGATTACCCAGATAGGGCATCACCAAATATGGTGCTTCGTTTTCACTGATACCATGTGAATAAACGCTCACAACACGCTCATGGTCCAGCTTAGCCAAAGAATGCATTTCGTGCTCAAAGCGCTTCATCGCCACTTCATCTTTTGCTAGATCCGCATTTAATTCTTTAATTGCGACGAATGAACCAGTGGCAGTATCAAGCGCTTTGTGAACTACTCCCATCGCCCCCTGTCCAATGTGTTCGATAAACTGATATCTGCCATCCAATAGCGACTGCCTTGCAACAGTCGAACTCACAACACACTCTTCACTGGACTCTTCGTCAGTGGTGATCTTGACCTTATCGATAACCTTTTCATCCAGACCGGACTGGCTGAACTTTAGTTCGGTAGGATCAGAAAACTGTACTCTATCTTTGTTTTTTTCTTCCATGATGTTAGTCGTTAACTGTCACATAGTCCATACCCGGAACTTCGCTTCGTCTCACTAGTCTTTGTTTATCCGCCGTCAAAGTTATTTGCGTTTTTAGAAGAATTTTGGCGCTTGTTGATCGAACAACGTTGCGCGGGTTGGTCAACGACCTGTCTTCGAATCAGGCTGCAATTGGCACCACCTGCTGATACCGCAATCAGTGGCTTGCCGTAAATATCGCATCCCGGTGGCGTTAATTCGTTAGTAAGAGCACTATTCTGTCAAAACTGTAATTGTTTGCCAGTCACTTGGCGTATGGGAATTCTTTTGAGCCCATACGCTTTTGCAATCGGAACCAATTCAGTGCGAATTATTCCGCCGTCCGCTAGTTCGTCTAAGCTGGTCTCGACTAGATGGAAGGGGCATCTCACGCTCTGCGGCGAGAGCGACCCATTCCTGGTAAACTTTTGAATTGTGGATCATCGAATACCACCGTCTCAAGGTATCTATTTGAGTCACTTTAAGACCAGCTGAGTGCCAAGTTGACATTCTTAATAAGGGAATAACTATTGTTCAAAGGGCTGTACAAGCTAGCGCGCTCGCCTTGCCCCTTTGAGCGGCGATAAGAACAGCGTCCAAAGTTGCGGGTGTATATTGCGGCTGTCATTGATAAGATAGGCTCGGCTATTGATCGTGTTTTACAACAAGGACCGTAAAGCTCCGTCTTTCAGGTCGGTGATATAAGATGCGAACGGTTAAATGTAGTCGTTTTCGTGTATATGCTCAAGCTGGAATTTCGGGATGTCCTCATTTAAGTCAGGATCTAAGTTGTGAGCCAAGAGAAGATCTGAAAACAGGACATCAACTCGGTTTGAAAGGAATGATAAATGACGTTTAAACGATTTCAAGTCTTGCTTTGGGTGGTTTTGGTATTGCTCAACATGCACAGCAGAAGCGCCGTTGCACAAGAATCGAATGCCGCCGATCAAATCACGGTAGTGCAAGACGGAGCCCTCTCAAAGCAGCTACATATCCCGCTCTATGAGTGGTATCCGAAGAACTCAGAGCCCGACGGAATGGTACTGGCGATTCACGGACTGACTTTGCATGGCAATTGTTATGAAGTCCTGGGAAAGGCGTTTGCGGCGGAAGGATATTATGCCTGCGCCCCTGACATGCGCGGTTTCGGCAGATGTTATACCGATGACAAACACGTGTTTGATGTTGACGGCGAGAGCAAGAAGAAGGTCAACTATGAGAAAACTTATAGAGATATCGTCGCTCTTGCTCAGTCCATGAAGCGCGCTCATCCTAACTTGCCACTGTTTGCCATGGGCGAGAGCCTGGGAACGAGCATGTGCATAAAGTTGGCCGCACATCATCCGGAACTTGTGGATGGGCTTATTCTATCAGGCCCGACAGTGAAGGTTAACCCGCTTATGGTGCTGAATTCCGACAATATGATAGCAGCGGCATGGGCACTCCTCATTCATCCGCGCTTCAATATGTCGACAACCAGTTTCGTCAAGAACCTGGTATCAAACGATCCTGATATCGTGCACGAGATGCTCAGCGATCCGCTTTGTCGAAAAGGACTTACTATTGCCGAATTACTAAGAACAAAAAGCTTTGTCAAACAAACGCTCTTCAACGCTTCTAAGATTAAGTCCGACCTTCCCATTTTGGTGATTCAAGGCAGTGAGGATAAATGCATGGTACCGCGCGCGGTGACCAAACTCGTAGGTAAAATTCAATCATCCGGTCAGACAATCCGCTGGCTAAATGCTTATGGGCACCTGCTGCTAGAAACTAGTTAGTTCGTACTGAAAATTGCACCGAAATTGGAATTGATTCTACTCTTTTTTCAAGAGTCGACGTGTGTTTTGAATAGTTTCCTCCTGAAGGA
>JADYXR010000008.1 GCA_021772095.1 Candidatus Obscuribacter sp.
ATATGCTGATCGCGGCAACGCCAGCGGCCACGAGTAAACTGCCGCCAAGCCGCATTGGAACCAGCGCTTCGCCCAGGAAGAAGTTTGACAAAAATTGAAGTAAGACCGGATAGCTCGCGGTCGCACCAAGCACATAACTTGCTTCACTCAAGTTCATTGCCTTGAGATAACAGATCATGGCAAAACTGTAAGAGGCAAATCCCAAGCCGGTCCACAAGAGGATTTCGGGAGTGACAGACCATCCTGGTTCGAAGATGTTGAGGAGGATAAGTGTGATTATGGTTGCCGGGATCGAAAACGCAAACAATCCAGTCATCACCAGGGATGATGGCGCGTGTTTCAACGCCAGTTTATCGAAAATGCCCCAGGCGCCCCAGCAGAGGAGCGTTACTACGACGCAAATATTTAAGTTGGTATCCGACGGCATGCAGCTGCTTGATAAGTTCTGTTCTATAGACAATGTCTGGTAACTCAGCAATTTAAGCAGAGATGAATCCAAAGCGGCTAACGTTTCGCTCATTCTGGGATAAAATGACACGGACGGTTTGAACTGTAGGTGAGCATGAACGATAAAGTTACCGGTAACCCAGTTGTTCAATTAGCGCAAAAAGCATACGAATTGTTGGTCAAGATCGGTGACTTTTGCCAGAATTTTTTCCTGCTTTTTTTCAGAGTGTTCTTCGGTATTCAACTGATGAAAAACGGCTGGGGAAAGCTGAATCATCATGCCGACATCGTCGAGTTTTTTACGTCGCTCGGGATTCCGATGCCCGATTTAAACGCCTGGGTCGCCGCGAGTGTTGAATGTTTCGGCAGCGCTTTGATGATAATAGGATTTGCGACGAGACCGATTGGTGCGCTGATTACGTTCACAATGATCGTTGCGTACATGAGTGTTACAGAGGATCGAACCAAAGTTTTTGATCTTTTGTCACTCAAGGATCTCGATTCGTTTTTCAAAGCAGATCCATTTTTCTATTTGCTTACCGGCGTGATGGTTTTTTGTTTTGGACCTGGAAAATTTTCTGCTGATTATTTGCTCGGTCGGTTTTTGTTTAAAAAAGACGAGCAAAAGTAGTTCTGATATTGTCGCTATGCGGCGACCTGGTTTCGTCTCGAACATCTGGAACGTGACCGTCGGACAAGTCGTTTGAAACGTCCAGCGTCTGATGGCGCGTGGAGTGATTTTGCTAATTCGCTACGACGAGTTGATCAGTTTCGTATTTCCCGGGGTGACAGGGTTCGTGGCGACGTGCAAAATAGTGATATTGATTGATTGCTCTGCCTGTTGCCGAACACCCCAAGCAATTCCTTATTGATCGCAGGCAATCAATCCTGAGAGGAATCCCGCTCGCAACGCTGACCTCATTTTGCTCGCCATATAGCTATTAATTTATTGGGTATATAAACTTTACGACTCCTCAAACCACATTTGAGCAGCGGGCTTGTCTTGAGCCGGCGCTCTGTAGGGGGCTTATGAGTACTGAACTTAAACCGGCTGAAGAAGTTAAAGTCGCACCGACTAAACCTACCGACAGCACGACAACTTCTCCTTCCGACAAGCCGTACGACGCGCTTGACGCTTTTCGCCTTGGCACTAAACCTTCGGACACAGAGATACTTCCGAGCATCACCGCAAACAACACCGATACCGCGAAAGGCCCTGACGGTTTTGAAATTTTAGGTGCGCCGGAAGCGAAGGCAAAACCCGGTGACTCGACGGGTGGAAAACCTGAAGCGAATAAACCAGGACAAGCGAAGATCGAGACGTTGCCTTCGTTGAAGGAACCATTCGACGCTGAGAAAATAGCTGATTCGATCGAAAAAGCCTGCAATGGTGGTTGGACTTTCGGTGTCGGCACCGATGTAAATGGAGTGCTGAACGCTCTGAAAGGACTCTCGCCTGAACAAGTCAAGGCTGTCGACGAGAAGTTTGCAACCAAGCATGGTGTCAACTACGGCGAAGAAGGAAAACGTTGGGGTCTGGCAGAAGAGTTTAAAGACGAACTTGGCGAAGCCGATCTGAAAATCGCCAACGACATTCTTAATGCGAAGAATGAGATTCCGCCTGAATCTCGCGCGGCTGGTGCTGAGACTTTGAAGGACGGTGCCGGACTCAAGGTGGGCGAGACTAATCGCGTAACCATGGAAGATGGTCGCAAATATGACGTCTATGTTCCTGCCAATGCACAGAAGCCACTACCGGTGGTGATGGTTATGCATGGTGCTTCGAAAGACCAGGACATGTCGGAATTACGAATAATGGAAAAAGAAACCGGCATGAATAACCTCGCGGAACAGTATGGTTTCGCGGTTGTATATGCTTATAACGAGCCGCAACCGGTAACTGGTTTGATGGGAGTGGAACAGAATCCATCGACCTGGAATTTGCATGGTCGCAAAAATTTCCTGCCCACCAATGAAAAATACGATGATGCGAAATATCTAGACCGAGTGGTCGACGATGTCGGCGCGCGCGTCAATGTCGATGAATCCAGAGTAGGTCTGGTTGGAATGTCTGATGGCGGGAGAGCAGCGGAACAATATGCTCTCGATCGTCCCGGCAAATTCAACGCACTATCCGTGATGCACGGCACCTGGATGCAAGGCGAACGCCGTCCGGAAGCGGGTACAGGACTGCCAACTATGATAACGCACGGAACGTCTGACAAGATGCTTCCATTTGAACAAGGCAAAGATGGATGGTTAGGCGAAAAAGGTCGCGGACTGATGTCGTGGGTGTCTTCGTCGTTCATTCCCGGCACGAGCGAGTCTCGTCCGCATCAACAGATCGATGTGATGAAAGACGCAAACGCTTGCGAAGGCGAGCCGACTAAAACAACTGTCGGTGACGTCGAAACCACGCATTACAAGGCTGAGCAATGCAAAACCGGTGAGATCAAGCAATTCTTGGTCAAAGGCAATAATCACGCCTGGCAGGATTGGCAGAACGAAGGCGGCTGGTATTTCGTCGGTATGCCCAATCGGCAAATGCAGATGAGTGAAGAGACGGCCAAGTTCATTCTCAGAAATCCAATCAAACGCAACTTCTAAACTAATTCTTTTGGTCGCAAAATCCATTCCATGGTTCCGGCACCATTCTTGATGCCTTTCCATTTTTCGATATCGAGCGAAATCTTAGCGAGCGCGGCCGTTGGAAACGCTTCTTCTGCGCCGGTTAACTGAGTCAGCAACGATTCCATTCCAGGGTTGTGACCAATCAACAAAATGGTTTCGAGTTCCGAATCTTGCGCCTTCAACATTTCAAAAAGATCCGCGGTCGATGCTTCGTAGATCCGCTCATCATAAGTGATCTCCGATTTTATTTTCGATGCATCGATTACATGTTTTGCTGTTTGCTTTGTTCGCTTCGAAGGCGAACACAGAATCAAATCCGGCTTCAGTTTTTTCTCGCGCATCACGCGACCCATTAATGGTGCGGCTTTCTTTCCTCGTTCGTTGAGTGGACGATCGAAATCATCGAGGCGAGAATCATCCCAACTGGATTTAGCGTGACGCAACAAATAAAGTTCTTTCATCAACTATTTAGTGCTCGTGATTGCAACACGAGCCGCCTGCCCCATGAGTGTGAGAGGATGCCGGAGTGGGGCTGGTTTCGACGTGCACTTTTATCGGCTTCCGGCCTTGGGCCACGTACAAAACCGAAGCACCCGAGCGGACGACATGAATCGTTTCGCCCTTGAGAATTTCGATATTGAGATCATTGGCTCTGGCACTGTAGTTCTGGCGTGCGTCACCGAAAGCCACCATGACTTCGCCGACTGAGCCTTTGCCGATCGTTGCTGTTACTTCGCCCTCAAGACCTTCGAGATCCTCTGGTTTTGCCACACTCTTCTTGCTCTCAATGCGGTTGCCGAACCAGCTGGCCAGGTCCAAGATTCCGTCCGCCATCTCAGCGGCTTTTTTAAAGAATGCGGTCATGGAACCTCCAGAGCGGTTGTGACGCCAAAGTTTAACAGGGAAGCGAACTTATTTATGTTTGCGTGTTGTTTCGATTATAGTCAGACCTCTTGAGAAGTCGGGTAATAATCACTAAATCTTCGCTTTTAGAATGCTGTAGACTGGCGTTTTGTCGCCTACGCAAAAGATCACAAGTCCGACTTCAGATGTGAAGAGCGTATTGTTGATTTGATTTTTCGGTTTTGACCTTAAAAGATCAAATCGCCGACAGCTAGATATGGAGCTAATGGACCAACCCAATCTTTTAGAAATTACCAATAACCTCAACCAAGTTGTGGCTGAGTTGGATTTGCCTGATGGTTGGGAGAAGGGCAAGAAGCCCACTCGTCCGGCGTATTTGATGGCGTCGCGTTTTCTAATTTCTTACCGCGACGCGCGTGTTGGCTTATCGCTTCGTGAGCCCGCGAAAAAAACTTACGACTTCATGGAGCCGCAGCACAACCACTTTCTGCAACTGTTGCGCCGTCCTGCGCACGAACTTAGTGATGATGAAATGCTGACGATCGCATTGTTGTTGGATCAGATCGGTTGGCCTTCGAAGTTTAAAAGAGATTGGGCGCGCACCATATATTCTCCTCCGCACAATGTTTTGCAGATCCAGGGTTTGTGGGTGCAAGAACGAATAAAGTCTCGCGCGATAATTCTCGATACGACTTTTGATAGTGGCAACTACGTGCAAGAAGTTTGGTTTATCGCGCCTGCGGAAATTTTTGATATCTACGCGTCTGAGTGCGAGCGCATCTTCAGCTCGTTTCGTTGGACGATTGCAACCGAAGAGTTGACCAGCACTCCCTGGGCGTCTAGCTGAAGCCCACGCGACAGTATTCGAAATTTATTCAGGAAATTTTCTGACAACGAATTGCCGTGACGAGTTTATAGCTGCGAAACAAGATGACAACCGATCCGTAAAGATCTAGCGCTTGTGCTACGAGTAGAATGCTGGCAGTCGAACCGGAGGATAAATCATGTTGTTTAGAAAAAAACTGACCGAAGTTGCGGTGGATTCATTTACTGACTACCTCAAAGAAAAATTCGCGATGCTGAAAGAGCTCGACCTCGACAAAGACGGTCAGAAAGATGTGGACCAAATTGTCGCTATCGTCAATCGCGGCGGAGTGGCTCTAAAAGCCGCGCTTGACTCGACCGATTTCACGAAGATGGCAACTGGACTGGAACAAATTGTCGCGGGTGCCAATATGATCAAGTCATCTTTTGACCCGGTCAAAGTTCAAGCTGTTGCAAAAGAAGTTGAAGAAGGAACGAAGAAACTTGTCGAGCTCAGCAATCTTGGAATCGTTGAGATGAAGCAGTATCACGCAAAAGAGGAACAGTAAAACTAGATCAGCGAATCTGATTTTCTCGACGCGCGTGCACGCTTCTATTTGTAAGTTTATTTCTTCGCTGCGTATAACATTTCTGGCTTTGGAACTGTTTCTCGGCTGCGTGAAGTGAGAAAACTAGATTAGGAAAAAGCTGTTCTATCGTCTACGCGAAACGACAATTTGCTTTGTTTGCCTGCGGAAATTGCTTCCAGGTGTTCCTCTGCGTTGGTCATGTCTAGCAGCGGCGTGCCGCGTTTTAGCGATTCTAGAATGCGTGCTTCCACGGATTGCAGTTTTCTGGCGCCGTCGATGATTTCATCGAGTTCACTTTGTGATAAAACGATCACGCCGTCATCGTCACCAAATACGATATCACCAGGTTCCACTGCGATGCCACCGCATGTGATGCTGACTTGTGTTCCGAATAACTGGTTGCAGGTGCCTGCCATCGGCGTGACGTGACGCGAGAAAACCGGATAGCCCATTGCTCGGATGCTTTCCGAGTCGCGGCAAGCGCCGTCGACGATGATTCCCGCCAGTCCTTTTCGTCGCGCCTCTGCTGAAAACAGTTCGCCCAGCAAGGCACGCTCGCCGCCACGTCCATCGATTACCAGAACCTCCCCCGCCTGCGCTTCGTGCAGAGCTTTGATCACGGTAAGGAAGTCGTCGAGCACGCTGACTGTTCTTGCCACTCCGAGAATTTTTGTGCCCGGCTGCAGCGGTCGAATTTGCGGAGACATGACCCGCAAGGTTTTTCTTGAGTCGCACAGGCTCGACGTGTCCAGTCCGTGAAACAGCGCATGTAATGCGGATTCCTTTCCGGCGGTTTCTTCCTTCGCTAATTTCGTCATGAACGGTGCTCCTGAGACTCAAACGTGGAATGGTTTAGTTATCACCTGGACCTGCCATTGGTGGACCAGGTTGTAGATCTTGTAGCCAGCGAGAAGCAATAATAGCGGTAGGCATAAATTTAAGGTAGGAAATTGAACTTTTTGTTCTGGATTAACGTATTAGTTGCTAGAGGGGTCTGTTTTGGGAAGAGTCTTATGCCGAAACTTATAAACCAGCGTGGCGCAGTCTATGCCCTCGCGGCTACCGTGTTGTTTGCATACCAGCAGGTGGCAAGCGCAGCTGATGGCGGAAAGAAAAACGTTTCGACCAAGGTTAGTGCGACCGTGGCGAATCGAAAGGTACGACCTGGAACTAGAGCAGCCGGAGCTGTAGCGACCAAAACTGCGGTAGCTGGAACCGCTATACGCACCAATTCATTAGCTTCTCCGCCGCTCGCTTTTCCATCTGAAGAAGCGAAAGTTAGACACCTGCTCAATCGCGTCACATACGGTCCGTCTACGGAGGATCTCGATCGCGTAATGTCGATAGGCATTGATAAGTATATCGACGAGCAGCTCAAGCCTGAGTCCATAACGCTTCCCGCTAAAGTGGCGGCGCTTGCGAAACAGCCCGCGTTGTCTGAAAGCCCGGCGAGGTTGTTTTTGAACTATGGCAAAGAGGCTTTTGATGACATGGCGAAAGCCGCCAGGAAGACCGGGCCGGACGGCAAAGGCACTGACGCTGCGGTCAAGAAAGAAATTCAACAGCTCGTGCGCGACAACTACCAGGATTTGTACGGACAGGTTTCTGAAGCGCGTTTGACTCGGGCGACGGACTCGCCGAGGCAGTTGGAAGAAGTAATGACCGAATTCTGGTTCAACCATTTCAATGTTTCGATGGACAAAGGGCTCGATCATCTCTGGGTTGGCTCGTACGAGGAAGCCGCGATTCGTCCGAATGTATTCGGCAAATTTCGTGAGTTGCTCGGTGCCACCGCGCACCACGCCGCGATGTTGTTCTACCTCGACAATTGGCAGAACACCGCGCCGAAATTGGTTGTTAAGCCGAAAGGGGCAAACAAAAAATTCGCAGGACTGAACGAAAATTACGCTCGCGAATTGATGGAATTGCACACGCTTGGAGTCGACGGCGGCTACACACAAAAGGACGTAGTCGAGCTGGCCCGCGTGCTTACGGGGCACGGTCTCATCACAAAAAAAAGCATCATCACTAATCCGGCCGGACTGAACAGTAAATACGGATATAATTTCGATCAGTCGCGACATGATTTCGGCGACAAAGTTTTGCTGGGACAAACTATTAAAGCCAAAGGCGTGGAGGAACTCGAAGAAGCTCTCGACATGCTGGCGAAGCACCCATCAACCGCTAAGTTTGTCAGCTATAAACTGGCTCAATATTTTATCTGCGACGATCCACCGCCGACGTTGGTGACAAAACTATCAAACACTTTTCAGAAAACCGATGGTGATTTAAAAGTGATGATGAGAACACTTTTGAAAAGCGATGAGTTCTGGGATGCGCGCCAGGCTAACGCGAAATTCAAATCACCGTATCGTTATTTGGTTTCGGGTTTGCGTGCATCGAATGCCACTGTCAACAATACCAGACCGTTATTGGGATTTTTGCGTTTGCAGGGTATGCCGATGTATCAATGCCAAACACCGGATGGATATAAGAACACGCAGAAGGCTTGGCTGAGCTCATCCGGTCTTTTGCAACGAATCAACTTCGCCACTGCATTCGGTGCCAACCGATCGCCGGGCGCGCGAATATCCGATGTTAGTCCGGAACAAGTTATGAGAATCGCCGGGATAAAACCAACCGATCAAACCGGTCAAGTCGTTGAATCATCCCCGCGTCAGTTGAAGTTGGCGCTGTTGTTCGGCTCACCTGAGTTTATGAAATATTAGTTGGAGGTCTCATGAGAAGACGTGATTTTCTAAAAGCAGGCGCCGTTTTTTCACTGTCGTTGTGCAGTCCGGAGCTGGCTGGCTGGGCTTACAGTGGCGAGAAACAACTTGATGGCAAGAAACTGATCGTGGTTTTTCTCCGAGGCGCTGTCGACGGATTGAATGTGGTGTCACCATATGGTGACCCTCAGTATTACCAGGCACGGCCTACGATTGCGATTGCCAAGCCCGGACAAAAAGATGGTTTGCTGGACTTAGATTCATACTGGGGCATGGCGCCGGCGCTAGATCCGTTGATGCCTTATTGGAAAGATAAGTCGCTGGCGTTCGTCCAGGCATGCGGATCTCCGGAAGCGACCAGATCGCATTTTGACGCCCAGGATTACATGGAGTCCGGCCGACCAGGTATAAAAGTTTCAAGTTCCGGCTGGCTTAATAGGGTGCTTGTGCAACTTCCTGACACCAAATCTCCTCTGCGTGGAATCAATGTGGGAGCCACTCTGCCGAGAATATTGCAGGGCAACGTCGACATCGCCAGCTACGCGCCGCAAACCGCTGGGAAAAAATCAGCGATGGATGCTCCAATGGTGGCATCCGCGTTCGCGAAGATGTATGCCAATCGCTCAGATGGGCTAACCAAGGCGTTTGAAGAAGGTATCAAAGCAAACGAAATGCTTACTGAAAAGCTGAAAACCGAAATGACGGCCGCAGATAAAGGCGCACCATCCGCCAAAGCATTCAAAGGTTTTGGTCATCAACTCGGTAAAATTTTCGCTGACGATCCACAAGTACAAGTTGCCTTCGTCGCTCTCGGTGGTTTCGACACCCACGTCAATCAAGGCGCCGGTAAAGGACAACTGGCTAATCACTTGACCGGGCTCAGCACGGGTCTATCTGATTTGGTCACCGCCCTTGGTGACGACTATAAAAACACAGTCATCGTAGTAATGTCGGAATTCGGACGCACCGTTAAAGAAAACGGCAACGGCGGCACCGATCACGGGCACGGTAATGTCATGTGGGTGCTCGGTGGCAACATCGCCGGCGGAAAAGTTTATGGAAAAGTCGACAGTCTGGCCGATGACAATCTCTACGAACGCCGAGATCTGCCAGTCAACACCGATTTCAGAACCGTTCTTTCATCTATCGGTCAAACGCATCTCAAGCTCACGAGCAAAAACCTGGCAGATGTTTTTCCGAACTTCACTCTCAGCGACAAAAGCCTGAGTGGAATAGTCAAAGGTTAGGCTTTTCGCAACGCGATCATTGTGAAAAAACATTTGTTTAAGCAATCAGGTAGTCAAAACCTGTACAATCTACATCCGCGCTAACTGACAGGCATTTGAAAGGAGCTCGCCATGTTATCGGTGTTTTGTTCACCCTCAAGGTACGTTCAAGGTCGCGACGCTACTCGCAATCTCGGTGTGGAAATTGATGCACTCGGTCTAGGCAAGCGCGCTTGTCTGATCGCCAGTAATCATGCAATCAAACATCTCGAATTGACCTGGGAAGAAACGCTGACCGAGGCGAATATCTCATACGCGCTTACCGAATTTTCCGGCGAATGCTCCCGCGAAGAAATCGACCGCATCAAGGATATTGCAGCAGAGTATAAGGCAGAACTGATAATCGGCGCTGGTGGTGGCAAAGTTTTAGACACCACGCGAGCAGTTGCCAGCGAATTGAATCTACCCGTTGTGAACTGCCCGACCGTTGCCTCGAGTGACGCTCCGTGCAGTGCTCTTTCCGTTGTGTACGGCGAAGACGGCGAATTCGATAGTTATATGTTTTACAAACGAAACCCTGATCTGGTTCTGGTCGACACATCAGTAATTGCAAAAGCGCCTGTTCGATATCTCGTTGCGGGAATGGGAGACGCGCTTGCCACCATGTTCGAAGCCAAAACAGTAATCGCCGCCGGTAAAAAGAATCAACTTGGTGGTGCCACCACTATTAGTGCTCGGATTCTTGCCGAGGCTTGCTATCAAATTCTGATCGCTGATTCTATTGAAGCCATCGAATCTGTCAACAACCGCGCCGTTACTCCAGCACTGGAGCGAATTGTCGAGGCGAACACATTGCTCAGCGGTCTCGGTTTTGAATCTGGCGGACTGGCGATCGCGCATTCGGTTCACAACGGTCTAACGACTTTGCACGAAACGCATGATTTCCTTCACGGTGAAAAAGTTGCTTTCGGGCTCCTGGTGCAGCTTGTTGCAGAAGGCAAAGGGCTCGACGTAATTTCACCGATTCTAGAATATTCATCCGAAGTAGGACTTCCTCTCACGCTCAGTGACATAGGCGTCAATGATCTCGATCGCGAGCGCTTGCGCAAAGTCGCGGAGCGCTCCGTTAAAGAGGGCGAAACCGCTCACAATGAACCGTTCGAAGTGACTGCCGCCGTGATTTTCGACGCCATTTTGACTGCTGATTCTCTTGGCCGTCGCTTCAGAGAAAGCGAAGTCGTAGAGGCAGCAATCTCGAAAGCCTGAGTCAAATGCGCACAATTTGCCCATATCCTGAGTGTTCGCTTGAGTTCGATTTCCCTGATGAAAGCCTGGATAAGCGCGGACATTTTGTCGGCGATTGTGTGCATTGTTTAAAACCGGCGGCGTTTAGAAATCTCGAAGCTTACGAGATTATCAATCGTGAATTTGAAAAGCGTCAGAGACAAGAGGCGCTGAGCGGTGGACCGGAGCGCGCCTCGGATTGGGTCGCAGCGCGCACTGTGCTGGTTGAAGATGTTCGCAGTCTGTGGAATGTCGGATCGATCTTTCGCACCGCAGACGGTGCCGGCTTTGAACACGTGTCGCTCAGTGGTATCACAGGTTCACCGCCCAGAAAAGAAATCGAGAAGGTTAGTCTCGGCGCCGAGCAAGTGATTTCCTGGGACTACGAGCGCAATCCGATGGTTGTTCTGAATCGATTGAAGGCGCAGAATATGCAAATTGTCGGACTCGAGAAAAACGATTCGAGCATCTTATTGTCGGACGCGCTGATGGAAGAACGGATTCGCCAGCCGATGTGTCTGGTCGTCGGCAACGAGGTCAGCGGGCTCTCTCCACAGGTTTTGTCCCTCTGCGAATTGACCTGTCACTTGCCTATGCGCGGCATGAAAGAGTCGTTGAACGTGGCGGTCGCCTACGGGATTGCGGCTTATATGATTGCGCAATCGCTTGATCGCAAGTAAGCAACAACATCAACAGCAGCGATATCAAGAACGTTTCTTCTTTAAGCGGAGCCTGAGCCAAGAACCAATTTGGGCTTTAGGGCTGGGAGCTTTTGATTTACCTCTGAGCTTTAAGTTCAGTTCAGAACCACTCATGGCCCTTGAGAAAAGTAAAAGTCACCGCCAGCGACAAGACCGAATACGCCACGGTAAACCAGCCGTCGGTTTTTGATTTGGTTAATTGCCAGCGCGAGAGATACAGCGCGGTGCAGCCGAATGTGCCCGTTGACGTAATCAGATAGCACAAGGTTCTGCTCACACCGAGTTCATCATGAACGCACCACAATCCCACCCCACCCCAGAACAACGTGTCTGCAAAATAGCCGCCGCATCTGACCACGTGGTAGTTTCGGAGGTCCTTCCAGTCGCCGCCTGTGATTTCGACCACGCGGGTTCTGACCACCAGTGATAAGGCGTGAAGAATCGCGAGCACGCCGCAGAAAAAGCCCATGCCGCGGGCGTCGTCCCAGAGGAGCGTGTTGGCGTAGTAGGAGCGCCAGGGAATCATCAGGAGGAATGAAATCGCCAATAAAGCAGACTGCGCCGTCGTCGCAACGGACAGCCACATAGGTTCTTCTTCTTCTCTTTTGTCGTCGTCCACAATGTCTCCTCAGCTTCATTATTCCAGACTTTCGAGAACGCTGGTGGGATCGAGTTTTAGATGCTTATTCAAACCTGACCATATTATTGTGATTTTGCTCATAAAAATCCGACCACAGCCGAAATACGGTAATCTTTAGGCATGCAAAACTGTCACATCGCTAAGCAGCAAGAATGGGCACGCGCGCGCCCTATGGCGCTTTTGACCCGATTGATCGCCGTGGTGGTCGTCCTCTCTGGACTGACTTCGTCAGCCGCGCTGGCTGAAGGCTTTCCCGAGATCGGCGATCGATTGCTCTATGCTGACGCCTTGCCTCACTACAATTTGGGCAACAAGTATCTGGCGAAGCAGAGATATGAGAAGGCAATCGAGAAATATTGGGATGCGATTGGGATTTATGAGCACGACGCTGATGTCTATGTGAATCTCAGTGTGGCTTATCGGAAGGTCGGAAACGTTCAAGATGCTGAAATCGCGTCGCGCAAGGCTGTGAAACTCAAGCCTGAGGATTGGACGACCTGGAGCAATCTAGCCAACTTGCTTATGGCTCAGGACAAATTTGCCGAGAGTTACAGAACTTTCAACAAGGCGCTGAAGTGTCCCGGTATGCCTGCTTCGGAGAAGGCGTTCATCGAGAGCAATATCGATGGCATGAAAAAAATTATGAAGGCGCGCGGACTGACGATTGAAGGCAAGGAGATTGCACCACCTGCGGTGGCGGCTGCCGGCGCTGGTCGTAAGGGCGGAAAGAGTACCGGTAAAAACGTTGTTGGTAAAAACGGTTCAGGCGTTTCTGCAACCGCCTCTGCTGGTGGGAATCGCGCGATAGCCGCGAAAACCAAAACCGCTCCTCGTACCAATCAACTTGCCGGCAGCAAAGAATCTGAGCTTGATACTAACGCCTACGATCAATGGCTCGGCGTGAAATAAGAGCTGGTACGTAGAGTGGGTAGTCCGCTCTTCGGTCGCTGGTAGGTCGCTCTTAGGTGGCTCTGGTCAAATGCGCTTGCATCCCGGCTCGGAAGGCGTCATGCAATTTTTTGACTAGCGGTCCGGGCCGTCCATCGCCGATTGTTTTATCGTTCACTTTCACTATCGATATGACTTCTTCCGGCGTTCCTGCAAGAAAGAATTCGTCTAAATCGTAGATTTCTGATTCTTTGAGGCGCCGCTCATCAAGCGGCATGTCGATTTCTTTTACGAGTTCGAGAATCTGGCGTTTGGTAATTCCTGGAAGAACTTTAGACGATGATGGTGCCACCACTAACTTGCCGTCCTTGATCCCGAACAAAGAAGTGTGACTGCCCTCGGTCATGTATCCATCAGAGTCCACGAATACCACTTCCATCGCCCCGTGTTCTTTGGCATACTGCGCGGCGATGCAATTGGCGGCGAGACTGGTGGCTTTAATGTCGTTTCGTCCCCAGCGAATGTCCGGATGCGTGACTGCGGAAACGCCTTGTTCACGCTCTTTCTCGTAAGGGTTTTGAAATGGCGTAACATAAATCAGAACGTTCGGCATGTACGCGTCAGGGTAGTGATGTGTTCTCGCTGCCTCACCGCGCGTCACTTGTACATAAATTAGAGCGTCATCCAGAGCGGCTTCGCGAACGGTGGCTTTGAGCATGACTTTGATTTTGTTGAGATCGACATGACGAATATCGAGGGACTTTAAACTGTCAGACAGGCGACTGAGATGATCTTCGACGCGAAATAACTTGCCATTGTATAAACGGATGACTTCGTAAACAGCGTCGCCAAAAAGAAATCCGCGATCTAAGACTGAAACCTTAACCTCGGTAAGCGGCATGAGCTGACCGTTCCAGTTTGCAATCAGATTCGACAGCTTTTGAGTTTCCATGTTTCGTGTTCCCTTTAGTGTTCAGTTTGTTCCGATTTTTTTGCGCTCGGAGATGCTTCAGTTTTAACGGTGCCCTGAGCTTTGTTTTTCTTTTCTTTCTCAGACAAGCCTTGCAAATAAACGATCAGGGAATCAACCTGTTCTTTGATCAGCGGACCGCCGGCCCGATCCAGGAAGCCGGGCATGGAGCGGTGAGTCTTGCTGCCGTTCTCGATGACGTCGCGGATATGTTTTGCGTATTTTGGATCGTCATAGTTGCCGAAGATCAGCGCGCCGCCTACTGCACCTTTAGCATCGTCACCGTGGCACATTGCACAATCGGCTTCGAACAAATCCTTGCCGCCGAGCCCTACTCCTTTGTCGACGTGGCAACTTGCGCACTTCTGATCGGTGAAGATTTTGACGCGTCCATCGTCGGTCAATCCTTCGTGGCGGTTCTTCACTTCCATTTTTATAGGAAGTGACACTACCGGCATATCAGGATCGTTTGACGAGACCTCAACAGTCTTGGTGACTGCTCCTTGCTTCATCGTCGTGTCGACCATGATATCGAGCTTGGTGCTCTCACCTGGCTTCAGATCGTGCTCCTTCAAATTCGGCACGGTGCATCCGCAGGTCGAATGAGCTTCGTGAATTTTCAGAACCTCAGAGCCGACGTTTTTCAACATAAACGAAGTCGGCACCTCGGCGCCTTCTTCAACAAGTCCAAGTTCGACTACATCGGGTTGGAAATCGAGACGCGGTTTTTTCTCGAATGGATTTTGAATGTTCGAGCAACTTGTCAAAGTAAGCGGTGCCACCACCAGCAGTATCGCCACTAACGAGCCGATTCTAGTAACTCTGCGACCGGTTAGCTGGAATCTCTCAGTGAGCTTTAGCTGATGTTTAGGCGCTTTGGAAACCATATTAAAGCCTTGCTGGGGTGTCCGAGCGCGGCACGACTATCAGTGGTTTCTCTTTCAGATCTTGTTTGTACATTTTGTCGATATTGGCTTTTTCTTTTGCAATGCGTTCGACAATTTTTTTGTCGTCGGTGAGCGACGTGTCAATGATTACAACTGCCCAGTGCGGATAGTAAATCGAAACATCAGCGCTCAACACACCGCGAGATGCCTTCAGTGCCTTAGCCACTTTGCGCAAGCAAGTCACGCAGTTCGCTTTGACTTGAAAATCTAAACGTTGATACGGAAGAGCGCTTTTAGCTGATTCGCTGCTAGCACCGCCTTTGGTGTCGGCTGCTTGCGCGATTGTGCAAAGTCCGGAAACTAAACAGAGCGACACCGTCATTGCAATCGCCGTCAAAGCTCTCATTTTTCTATCCACCGTGGAAGAGCAGTGGCAGCCTCTCTCGCATCATGAATAGAACTACGGTTGCCACCACATTAAAGCCTATCACAAGCGCAAGCAAACCGGTGCCGACCATCAAGTGCCAGCAAACCAGAGCATGTCTTGGTTCCATTGCTCTGATAATACCGAATCTGCTGACGACAAAAACGGTGATCGCGCACATCAGCATTGCATCCGCGAGCACGTATGCGAACGCTGCAATGGCGTTCATCTCGAAGAATGGAAGCGTTGCGAAACCAACCGCTAGAAGAAATGAACCGATCAGCAGTTTGCTGGTTAATTGATCGGAAGAGCGAAAGTGTAATTTTTTATCGCGGCTGATTTTGCCGATGAACTCGAAAGTTAGATTTACGTTTTGCGTCCAGTTGCGGCGATCTTCACGGCGACCACTGGTCGTCGGCTCGCTGATTGCACCAGCTTCGACAGGTGCAGCAGAAACAGTGGTCGATCCGCTTGTCGCTGGAACAGCATTAATGCTGGTTGAACTGCTCGCAGCCGGAGTGGTATCAATACTCGATGAGCTGCTTTCAGCTGAAGTCGAGGAATCCGAGTCGTCCCTTGTTTCATTTTCCGGGTTCAACTTTCTGTCCCTTCTTTATTCATACGGATAACTTATGGTACGTTTCGAGTATATCTCACCGTGTTGATGGTGTCGATCAAAGTCCGCTTTTCAGGAATACCATGACGTTTCGCATATTTATCTTAGCCTTAATCTCGATTTCTATCTCGTCGTGCGCGAATACGATCGCGTGGCAAGAGCACATTCACAAAGCGCGGATGGAGATGCAGCGTGGCAACATTGAGAAGGCGCGCGAGCTGTTTCAAAAGGGCATCGATAAAGGTAAGAGCGCTGGTGCAAATGGTGTGCAATTGGCGCCTGTCTATCTCGATCTATCGCGCGCTGAACTTTTGGCGAACAACGATCAGGCAGCAAGAACCGCTGTTGATGCCGCTCTCCAATCGGCGCTTGCCGGCGGTGGAAAAGACAGCGAGCAACTCATACCTATATACAAGGAAAGCGCGAGTCAGTTTTATGGCAAAAAACAATTTGTCGAATCGCTTGCCGCGGCTAAGGAAGCGCTGCGACTGGAACGCAATTGTTGCGAGCCCGGCAGTGACAAGTTGCTCGACAGTCTCAATCGAGTGATCGCCGCGACCTGCGCTCAGGATCGCTGCGCCGATACCGCACCATATTTGCAAGAACAGCTCGAAATCAGGCAGAAACGCCTGGGACCAAATCATCCGCATGTCGCCGTGAGCTTGTGTTTGTTGGCAGAAGTCGATGAGAAGAAGGGCAAGTGGAAAGAGGCCGAAACCAAATATCTTCAAGCTCTGGAAATTCGAAAGAAGGTTGAACCGCAGCTGCTGAGCCAGACTGAGAAGAACCTGGTGCGGGTCAGAGCGAATTTGAAATGAGAATGGCCCTGATCGATCCAGGAATAAGTCCTTTTTATTGTTTTTGAACGAAAAATTTGAAAATTTCCTGCCCTGAATGACAAGGTGAACTGGACTTCCCCAGAATTCGGTCGTTTTGGCGCACTCTAGAACACCTTGACATTAAGGATGGGAAGCCTAGTTCCCCAAAAGGCGTTTTTGAGGCTAAGACAAAGCATAGTAGCTTGGGTTTGGGGTTCGTGTAGGCGCGGCAAGGCAAGGCACGGCAAGGTGTGGAAAGGTGTGGAAAGGCGCGGCAAGGCACGGCAAGGCGCGGCAAGGCGGGATACTTGCAATACAGCTGCAAGAATTGACGGCTCGCTTGTCGCTGGAGCCGCGCGCAGAAGCGCGTTCTCCAGGCGCCAAAATGCTATCAAATCGTTCCATTAAAACAAAAAGCATGGGAGAAAGCCCACTCATAGCGGCGGATCGACCGCACTTTCATTTACAATACGGTCGTGAAAATTGCGTATATTGTTGGGTTTCCCTACAATTTGGTTGAGTGAAGTCGAAAATGCGGATTTTACTTGACCTCCAGCCGATAGAGCCCTAAAATTAAACTTTGTTAAGAATGCTTCTGGAGACGACTCCGATTGATGTTTGACCGAAGACCGCACTTTTCCCAAGTTCAAATTGAGTCTTGTGAAAGTAGGTAACGAGCGAACGCTCGATGTCACGAAAAAGTCCCAAATTACCAAGTAATGTTGGCCATCCACAAACCGGGCGCAACCGGGTAACCAATTTAGAGGGGTTAGACAAAAATGTCTCGACGACGTTCAAGAAAGGGCGCACTGCTAGGGCTAGTAGTCGCTTGTGCTTTTGTCCTTGTGGTTTTGGGGATGGGTCTGCTGTTCCTAATTATGCAGTTGGGCGGCGGTCAAGAATTGCAGCACGCCACCGACGCGGGCAACCTCAACGTCGCCAAGCAAGTGCTCCGGCACCCTGGCACCAGGCTAGCGAACGGTGATGAGCTCAATCACTTCGGTGATTCTGATGACCCGGACACAGGCGAAGTAAACCTTCTGACAATCAACCGGCTTGTTGCGCAGACCTTCCTGGTCAGCGCTAATGCTCAAGCTCTTGGCACCCCGCAAGCGCAAACGCACGCGGGCCGATTGATGGATGTCCTGGAAGGTGTCAGTAATCGTTTGAACGACGAACTGGTCAACTCAAGTAATTTTGATTCGCACTTTGGCAACGTTGCGCAGAACCATGCCATGCGGATGTTCGAAGCGGGCACTAATCCGGTACTGCATATGGGTACAGAACACGCGGTATCACTGATGGTGCGAGGTGCTGCTACCAACGTATTTATTGTGGACAAACGCAATCCACTCGATCCTAATACAAACCAGATGCTGGCTGGCGGTCCGCCGCTCAACAACACGAACAGCACCACAGTCACTGGACAACCAAGCGAGCGGCGTTTCCTCCGAGGCTATACTCAACTCGCGGCAAACGGTGGAGAAACTTTGTGGGGTGTACCGTTAAGACCGGGTCAGCCACCTCACCTTGTGTCCTCGACCACGTTCACTAACGATCAAACTCGTGGACCAATACCTAACTTCGTTCCGCCTAACGCATATCGTTCGGCTGGACGCGCGACGGACAAAACCGCCAGCTTCCAGGAAACGAGAGCTCTCTCGATGTCGCTTGTGGGCTCGCTCGCGACCCAATATCCAGCGGATATTCGTCGTGGTGTGATCGTGGTCGACAACACCGGAAGTTTGAATGGTGTTTCTTATCCAGGTGGTTTTGATATTTGGCAAGACAAACTGATGAATCCAAACTATGTCGAAGTGCTTGGTGGCAACGCCAACACCGGATTAGTTGCGGACCAGTCAGGTGGCTCGCCTTCACTGCAAGACGTTAAAAGCTTTGTTAATAGCAATTATGCTGCCCTCAGCAGTGGTGATTCGACCGCACAAAGTCAGTTCGCATCATTATTGAGTGGTGCCGGTGTTGACAGTTTTGGCAGCTGGCCATCGAATCCATCGTCTCTGGCTTCCAATCAGAGTTTCATCAACTTCGTTAACGGTGCCAGTGTCTCGCGATGCGATAACACCAATACGACTTCGGGCGGACAGCCTTGCAATCTTCCAAAATTCGTCAGCACGTACGGTCAACCAGGCGATCCTGGAACATCGGGCACTCCGGTTAACAACCTGATGGCAGTCGAAAAATATCACATCGACATTTGCGCTGAGCGCGCCTCTGGAGCCGAATGCGCAACGATCAATGCTAACGCAGCCAACACTGGTCTCAAGTTCTACAATCGTAACGACTGCGGCTTGACGCAGATCAGAGAAGGAAACTTGAACGAGTTGATCAATCAAACTTCGTCGTCCAACGTGATTCCGCAAATGATCACATATATGCACCAGATGAAGCCAAACGCTTCCGGCGGTGAAGTGAATGCGGTCTTTGCTTCCACGGTTGCGTTCAACCGAGTCAGCTACATCTATCTCAACCCAAGTACGAATTCAATTGTTCTGACCACCAGCTTGCCACCATGGTCATTGCCTGACCTGTCATTGCCAAGTTCCAATCTTCCGGATGGAACGCCGCAGAACTACGGCTCCGGCAACTTCAGCCTCGATAACATCACCAACTGCAGTGGCGAGTGCGGCTATCCGCATCCCTGGGACTGCCCGTTGGATTCTCAAGCGGTTGGATCGGACACTGCAATATGGACTCCGTCCTCCGGTTTCAGAAACATTCTTGGTGTATTCAGACTGAGAAATAGAGCGAACGGTGGCGGACAGTTTTGCTGCCCGTGCTAAAGTAGAGTTTGCTGCCTTGTGAAAGGAGACTCTTAGTCGCTCATGATCAGTAAGTACATAAAGTTCCAAACCGCTGTGCTCCTTGTGGGCTTAACTCCTGCATGTTTCTGTTTGCCTGGTAGCGCCGAGCAACCGAGGACGAATACGCAGTCAAAAGTCAGGTCCACCGCTTCGGACGAAACCCAAAAATTCACTCCGCAGCAGCAGCAGGCCCTGAATGCAAAACGACAAAAGTGGCTTCTAGCCCAACGCTCCGAATCCGGTGGTACCGGCGAAGGTGCCTGGCAACTACTTCATCGTCCGCCGGATCTACCTAATTTGCCTTCGTACACCGGCACCGGCGCTCAGTTCGCCGAGGGTCTGATGTATCCGAACAAACCAGGCGGCGCTGCTATCAGTGTGACTTATCGAGCCAAAGAGTCACCGGATACGGTGCGCGGTTGGTATGAAGACGCGCTCGCGAACTACCACTGGAAAGTGCAGAAGAGCAACGATCACAATCTGTTGATGGCGTCCAATGGACCGAACAATGTCACCGTGAAAGTGACGCCATCTAAAGGCAAAGTCTACAAAACCGACCTCAAAATTACTTTCAAACTCGCTCATAAATGAGAAGAGAGCCAGCCGCTTTCCGATTTTCGATTTGTTTGATTACACTCCTGGTGGTAAGTTCCGGGAGCGCGTTTGCTGTCGAAGAAATGGATCCTGAACTCAGCGAGATCGCCCATCGAGTGCAGGAAAATACTGCTAAAGAGGCCGACCTGACCCGACTGACTGAGTTAGCGAATAAACAACCGAAGGACGCGAATCTACATTATCTTCTGGGACAATACCTGGAGAATAAGGGATTCGAGCAGCTGGCTATCGACGCGTACACTCGCTCGCTGGCATGCGATTCGAGTTTTAAACCAGCGCACTACCAGCGGTGCCTTGTTCTTTTGCGAGTTAATGATATCGAACCGGCAATGGTAGAAGTCGCGCTGTGCCAGAAGATGTTCGCCAATGATGGCGACAAACTGTTTCGCATCGGACAAGCGCTCGATCAGGCCGGCAAGCACGATGACGCCAAAAGATTTTTCCACAAATCAACTTTGGCTGGTCATAAAAATAAGGGACACGGGCTGACTCTGGCCAATATGAAGGTGTACCAGGGCAAGTTCGACGAAGCGCTTGAAGCAGTCGACTGGGATTTAAAAGTCAATAGCAATGATCCGCAAGCCAATTTGTTCAAAGCAGATCTTTTGCTTCGCATGAAGCGAGACGAAGAAGCGATGGCGTGTTACATAAAAGCCGCCAAAAACGGACCATGCGAACAAGGCACCGCTGCAACGGTGGCTCGCAAACTAGTGGAGCTCAAACGCTATCCCGAAGCATTCACAGCGGCTCTGTTCGATCTCCTTTGTCCGCAGCCCAACGACGTTGCGATGGAACAATCGAAAGCGTACGCGCAGCACTTGCTATTAAAATTTCCGGATAAACAGAGTCAAGCAATCGTCAACAGCATTACAGCGGATGTTCAAAAATTGCGAAGATGCCGGTACTTACGCCTTTCTCTTGGAGACATCTACGATCGAATCAATCGACCAGCACGTGCGATGGAACAGTATCAGTTGGCGATTCATGACTGTCCATCGCCATACACGGACGACACCGTTCTGGCTAGAGGATATTTTCGATTGGGGCGCGACTACGAAAGTGCGCATCGCAATCATCGTGAGGCGCTCGATCTCTATCGTCGTGCTCACGCACTGGCACCGGACGATCGGGAGATCACCGCAAACTATTCTCGTTTAGATCAACGATTGAAGAATCGCAAAAACGACGTCGCGGCGCACCTTAAGGACGCCTGGTACTCGTTTTGGAAGCTGGTGTCGCCGCCGATGCAGACTTACTGACTTTTTCTACAGTGTTGATTTTTAGCAGTTTAACGCCGCCTTTTTCGGCCAGCCATCCTTGAACTTTCACGCGCGATGCCACGAAAGGCAGGAGCAGACCGGCGCAACCGTTATAGGCTTTGTGCTTGGCCGCAATGTATAACGTGCCATCGTCGGCGAGAATGCCGGCAGTCACGCCGCCACCAACGCACTTGCGCGCGCAACTTTTGTGGGATTCACCTCTGCCATCGCCCATCACGCCTGAGGTGTAACACCAGGTGTCGACAACTTCGCCTTCGATAGTGATTGGTCTTGTGTTTGTTTTGACTGTCACAGCCGCGTCGCGAATCACATTTTCTGGACGAACTGATTTTTGAGAAGTGGAAGAAGATCCACTCATCGTGCGAGTTTGAGTTCCTGCTTTGCCAGGCGTTTGTGCACTGGTATCGAATGCACTGCTAAGGATAAAGCAGAAAATAGCGGCAGTAGAAACTGAAAGACGAAGATACGATTTTAGGATCATGGATTAGCCGGTATCATTACGAGTGGCTCTGTGGCTCGCGCTCGCATGTCGCGACTGCGTTGCAACAACGGAAGAAAAGGAATTTCCGCAGGAATTGTGATGGTCATCTTTGTTACTACAACAACTATTCCGTCACCGCTGGAATCGAAGTTCAGGCTCACAATCGATGGGTTGGAAACGATGCCATTGCCCTGAAATGCAGCGATCACAGCGTTTGCCGCGGCACTAGCCGCTCCGCTGGTAGTCTGGTGCGCGGCAGCTCGTGCGCATCGTTTTACCAGGGCGTCATTTGTAATTTGCCCAAGCACAATCGCGGAAAGATCGATTATCATGAGGAAGAGCGGAATCAGCACAAACAATCCCGCCAGCACCTCGATCAAACTGGCACCGCGACTTGTTCTTTTCGATTTCGGCAAAGATCTATTTATCAATTAAGTCCTTCTTCTTCCTGCAATCGGGTGCTTGTCACTCGGAAGGTAGCCGATTCGTTGAGTCCGGGAATACCGGTGAAAAACGGGATCGTCAAAAAAGGATTGATGGTGGCAACAGTCGTGCATGTCACCGTCCGCGGTGTGCCACCGTATGTGGCTCCGCCGCTGAGCGGATGGCTGATGCGCGCGTTTGTTAATCCAACGAATGCACCGAAGCCGGTGCCCGTATAAAGCGTGTCGATATCGGTCAAAACTTGAGCCGTTTCGGTGGGTAAACGCACCGCCAGTTCTCTGACTTCAAGGTGGTTGAGATACCACACAATAGCAAAAGCCAGGCCCATGTACATAAGGTCGATTAGAGGAAACAAAATCACGATAAACAAAATGAAAAGCGCTGGACCGGTCTCCACTATGGCACTGCCGTTAGTGCGTCTCAGCATATTTTGTACGCGTTGTTGGTACGTAGTTCGAATGTTCATTTTGATGGCTAGGTCCGTCGTCGGACGATTATACTGCGCGCCTGGCGTTGATCGTCAACGATCAATATATGTATTGAAACGACCATTGTCAATGGTGATTCAACGCCTTCTGCCGCAACTGGTCGGAATAATTGTCACCGTTACTGAAGAAGTCGCTTCTGGTCCGGATCTTCCGTATCCCTCGCCCGGCGTAATCCAGGCATCGGCACCGGGACCATCTTTTGCCAACGCGGTCTTCTGACTAGTCGCTCTGCGGGCGGTTTGCGTCGCGACTTGAGGCAAGGTTTTCAGCGCTTGCCAGGCTTTGTAGCGCACGTTTTTGTTTTGCGCTTTGTAATAAAGGTAGAGATACTCGTCTTTAGCGGCTTTGTACTGTTTTTGCTGCTGATAACACAGTGCTCTGTAATACCGCGAAATTTCACCGTTCGACTTTGAACTAGCCAGTTTGTCGAACTCGGTAATCGCTTGTGAGTAGCTTGCATTGCCATAAAGCGAAACCGCTTTTTTCAGAGCCGGGTCTTCCGCCGCTTTCGCCTCGGTAGCAAATGCCATTGTGCTGTAGCCCAGAAGAACGGCAACTGCCAGGCTAGATGCCCTTAAAAGTTGTGCAAAGGAATCGCGATCGATAAGCACCATGGTTGCCACCTTTCAAATGCGCCCGCCCCGGGCTGTATCCCCAGTATACTCCGAAACCCGGCGATCTAATGAAATTGTTTAGATCCGGACAAATTTCGCGAAGCTTTGTTATCACCTGAATATGAGCATTGATGCGTAAATTCGGTGCTACGTAAGCGTCAGTTGAAAAAGAAGAGGCAGGCGTGGAAATTTAGACAAAGCCGGCATTTCGAGCGCTAAAGGCATTGGATCGGCAGATGGAAAATCAATCATGAGCGAGATGTATGTATCGGGAATAACATTGGACCCGAGAAATAGACAACCAATTTTAGTACTCAACGACGCTGACAGGCGACGTGCTTTGCCGATCTGGATAGGCTACGCTGAAGCCACCTCAATCGGCATGGCATTGGCTGAGGAAACGGTCGATCGCCCGATGACTCACGATCTGATGATGAACGTGATTCTCAGTCTAGGTTTTGAAGTTGAAAAAATCGAGATCAACGAGAGCGTCGACGGTGCCTTTCTGGCGTCGATCACGCTGAGTTACAAGCACAGTAAGCAGTTTCGGCAGGTCATCGATGCCAGACCATCAGACGCAGTGGCTCTGGCTTTGCGAGCGCATGCGCCGATATTTGTTTCGCCTGAAGTATTTGCAGAAGGAACGATATCGCTCGACGAAGAAGCGGACGAACGCGAGAAGCGCGACTTTAACTCATTTATCGAATCGATTAACGCATCGGATTTCGTTTTACCCGGTGAGAAATCGGACGTCGCGTAAGTAAGCCGCGTGCGGATAGCGCGTGCTGATAGATCGCATCTATCGCGTCGACCTTCAAAGTCAGGCACCACGCGTGGTGTATTATTCCCACTCGAACGACCATTGGTAATACTCTTCGTAGACTTCGAGCGGGCATTCCATCGAACCTTCCACTACGTAGGTCGGGGTTCCGAAGTTCACGCTCGGTGGTGCTTCTTTCATCTCTGTTGTCGGCACGATGATTACTTGCAGCGGACCGCCGGCGCGATCTTGAAACGTTAGTTTCACGTCTCTTTGTGTTTGATTGAAGGTTTGCAGATTGTCTCGAGGACCAAGCATCGCCAGACGAATATGCACCATGCCGTTTGTCCACGCTGTTTTCATGAAGGCGTCGATGCCGACGGGCATGACCGAAACATGAGCGTAGTTGCGGATTACTGCGGCTTTGTCGAGGCGCTCTTTTCCATATCGAGCAATATACGGATCAGCAGGCGGCGCGGTATTGCCACCACCCGTACCACCACCACTACCAGCGCCACCACGGCTGAGTAAACGGCCCCGTTCGAACGAAGGAGCCTTCGGTTGAGCGCCTTTCTCCGCTCCTTTATCAGCTCCCCAATTGGCGGCTGATTGACCAGACTTCGGCAACTTTTCTACTTGAAATTCTGTCTTGGCGACTGCGTTTTGTCCGGACTGCGCGGGTTTCGATTGATTGCCTGTCGTCTGACCACCGGTAGTGGCTGCGTTCGGTTCGACCGCAATCTTATTCTGCTGGCAGCCGCATAGCAAGCCAATTATAGCTACAATCGCGAGTGCCCGCTTTTTGTCCATGAATGAGTCTCATCCTTATTTCTCTTTTTGTGCGCCCTCGGCGTATGCCGATGCTAAGGTTTCGGGAGCTAAGCGCCTGACAATTACGATTGGAATCCGCGCGTGATTTGCCAGGTGCAACGAGACGCTGCCCAGCAAAAACTTGGTCAGACCTGTTCTACCTCGCGAGCCCATGACGATCAGTTGGGCACCGAATTTGGTGGCAGCCTTGAGAAGTTCTGAGCGCGGATCACCTGGCAGTGACTGGACGGTCACATTCTCGCGACCGACAACCTGTCCGACTGTAGCTGCTGCTTCTTCGAGCATCTTCAGGGCGCGCGATGTGATGATTGTCCATTGTGCTTTGAGAACGCCGCTTTCCAATTGGCTTACGTTTTGTGCATCCGCAGTATCAAACTCCGGCAGCGTCATAACAATGTGGACTTTTGTGTTCTCGCTCCATTTGTGGTCGCAGGTCCAGTCAAGGGCGTCATGCGAATAAGCGGAACCGTCAAAGGCGATGAACAGGCGGTCGAAATCCCCCCAGCTCTTGGTTTCGCCCTTGATAATCATCACGGGGCAAGGCGCGTATTCGACCACGCTGCACGAGACGCTGCCGAGGAAAAATCGCTCGACACCTGTGCGTCCTTGCGAGCCCATGACTATCAGGTCGATTTCATCGGCCACTGCTGTGTTGACGATAACGAATTTCGTGTCGCCGAATTTCACTTTGTGACTGACTTTGAGGGCGGGAAGCTTTTTCGATATTTTGGCCGCCAATTTGTCGAGCCAGCCGCTGCGGGCTCTGGTCAGTTCTTGCTCCTGGACATCGTTGTCATCCATACCAAACGGCAGCAAGTAATCCATCGGTTTAACGACATTGAGAATTATCAGCTCCGAGCCGCGCAGCCACTCGATATGGCAGAGCGCCTCGACCGCTTGTTCGGAATGTATGGAGTCGTCAACGGCAAGGAGAAGTTTCATCGTGTCGTTCTTCGCTCGGGATTGGTAAACGTAAGCACCCGCCCTGGAATCAACCCCTGGTTGGTTCGCTGGTCAGCTGGTGAGCATCTAGATCCTACTAGCTGCATCGAAAAATATCTATTAGGTGTAGCTTCTTGAAGTGAGCCCAATTTAATCCGGGTATAAGAAGTGAATGGGTGAGGACCGGCAAACTTCACAGCAGGCTTCTCGTAGCAGCACTTGATCAAGGTCAAAACCACAGTCTGGAGGACATGCTCTATGGTTCTTGCCGATACGATGGCGATTTTCCTGGTCGTCGTGGGAATGCTGATTTGCTTCAACGCTGTTTGGCTATTGTGTCGCGCGTTGTGGGGACCTTTGGTCGCTGTGTCGCGCGAGATTCATCGTGACGGCATGATCAAGTCGTTTTTTCTCGGACTGCCGCTCACTGCTTTGATCCTCGTGTTGTTTGGTGCCTTGACCAGTAACAAAGCGGGTCCCTGGGGGGGGCTGATTGGCATCGTTGTAATGGCTGCCTATCTGATGTTTACGAGTATTGGTGTTGCCGGGATTGCTGATTTGATCGGCGAAAAGCTCGGCGGCAGCAACAATCAATCGCAGCCACCGTGGCGCGAAACCGTCCGTGGTGGCGCGGTGTTGGTGCTCAGCTTTCTGTTTCCATTTCTAGGCTGGCTGTTGATCATGCCTGTCGCCCTGATTGTTGGATGTGGTGCCACGATGCGAGCGATGTTTCGTGAGTGGAAGTCGAGCAGACAAGAACGCAAAGCAACCGGTCATACAGGAATGGAACAGTCAACAAAAGAACAGGCAGCCGGAGCGCAGTCGCCACGAGACCACGCAGCAAGAGATCAGGCAACAAAAGATCCTGCCAGTAACACGGCATCAACACCCACTCTTGGCGATTCTGAAATCCTGGTTGCTGAACGGGTTGATACCGCTTCTGATGCCATCGAACGTAGACTCGACTGATAGTATGAGGTGTGGTTGATTCGATGCCAAGCCGCTCTAATCAATTGAGTCGTAGAACATTGCTGAAAATCGGCGCGCTGATTGGTGGCGGTTCGTTGCTTGGCGGCTGCGAACACGTGATAAGTGAAACCACACAGCGTCTGGGTTTAACCATACCTGAAAAGGTGGTGGTGCCGAATAGCAAAGATATCGATCCGATTTTTCACCTCTTATCGCGCGCTGGTTATGGTCCCTGGCCGGGCGATCTAGAGAGAGTCAGAAAACAAGGCGCCAAGGCGTGGATTGCAGAACAGTTGCAACCTGAAACTATCGACGATGGTCTTTGCGAGTTGCGATCTCGTCGTTTTGAAACTATCAACATGCGACCGGGAGATTGCTACGAGTTCAAAAACGAAGTCTTGCGAGACGACATCACAAGGCACACTTTGCTCAAGGCGATTTATTCCAAACGTCAATTGTTTGAAACGATGGTCGAGTTTTGGACCGACCATCTCAACATCAATTTAGAGAAAGGTGACTGCATTTATCTGAAGGCGTCCGACGATAAAGAAGTCGTCAGAGCGCACGCCCTGGGCAACTTCAAAGCCATGATCAAGGCGTCATGTCTGTCTCCGGCGATGCTGGTTTATCTCGACGGCAAAGAGAATAAGCGCGCACAGAAAAATGATGTGCCTAACGAAAATTATGCCAGAGAGCTGCTTGAACTGCATACCTTGGGAGTAAGCGGCGGCTATACACAAAAGGATGTTTTCGAAGCTGCCCGTTGTTTGACTGGATGGCGACTGAAGGAGAAAGGCGAATTCAACAAAGGCAGCGCCTACTTCGATGCGGCTTTGCATGACGACGGCAAGAAAGTCGTCCTCGGGCAAGTGATCACCGCAGGCGGTGGCGAGAAAGATGTTGATCGGCTGATTGATATTGTCACTAAACACCCATCGACTGCGAAGTTTGTGTGCACAAAACTAGTTCGCCACTTCGTTTCGGATGAACCGCAACCCGAACTGGTGGATAAAGCCGCCAAAATTTTCGCTGCTGAAAACGGTGAAATTAAGCCTGTGGTGAAAGCGATTTTGACATCGCAGGAATTTCAGCAGTCGCGCGGAACCAAGTTTAAGCGCCCGTTTCGATACATCGTCACGTCACTGCGCGGGCTCGGAGCCGATACTCATGCTAAGGCGGGTTTGACCGAATATTTGACTCGAATGGGGCACGGACCATTTCAATACCCGACGCCGGATGGTTACACCGAAGAGATGTTGCCGTGGTTAGGAACGCTGCTCTGGCGCTGGAACTTCGCTCTGGTTCTTGCCTGTAATGAATTGCCCTCAGTCACTGTTTCCATCGATGGCCTGGCGAGCGCCATCACCTCCGAGCGAGAACCCAAAGCCAACGCGGATCTCCTTGTTCGTCACTTTGTCGGACGAAAAGCCACAATCGACGAGCTGAACATTTTGGACTCGTTTCACGATACAAAAAACAAAGAAAATAACTTCGCTGAATTACTTGGACTGGTCATCTCATCGCCAGCGTTTCAGAGGTTTTAGACCAGATGAAAACCATATCGAGACGAGGATTTTTGAGACGGTTAGCCTTCGCTACCGATACTGCGCATAGTGCTATCGAGCCTCACACTCTGGTGTGCGTTTTTCTGCGTGGCGGTGCCGATACTTTGAACATGATCGTTCCATACGGCGACGAAAAATATTATGAAGTACGCCCAACGCTTGCTATTGCAAAACCAGGCAAAAGTGAAAAAGCCTCGCTCAAGCTCAACGACTTCTACGCCTTTCACCCGGCCATGAGCGCGTTGCTGCCAGCGTTTCACGACGGGCATCTTGGCGTCGTGCAAGGTGTCGGCTCCGACAATTTATCCGGTTCACACTTCGAAGCTCAGGACCAACTGGAGCACGGCGAGTCTTTCGGCACGAAACTTGGTGGCGGCTGGCTGGGAAGACACCTTCATAGTCGTCCTGGAAACATGACGCCACTGTCAGCGGTGGCGATCGGTAAGTCCTTGCCTGAAGCACTTCGCGGTGCCCCGTCAGCAAGCGCTTTGACTTCAGTGGACGAGGTCAAGCTCAATCTGCCCAGGGGAAACACCAGAGACGTTGCCCGGGCACTGTCGAAACTTTACGCCGCCGACATTGATGTGCTTGGCACCGCCGGCAAAGATACTCTCGATCTGCTGGGACGAATCGATAAACTCAAAAAGATTGGTTATAAACCCGATGGCGGCGCCTCATACTCTGATACCTCATTTGGTGCCTCACTCCGAGAGGTCGGTCGGTTAGTGAAAGCAGATGTCGGTCTTGAAGTTGTCTGCATCGACCACGACAACTGGGATACCCACTTCTTCCAGGGCGGCGCCGAGGGTCAACAAGCAACCAACATCGAAGACCTTTCCAATGGTCTTGGTGCGTTGTACAAAGATTTAAAACATCAGATGCACCGAACAACTATCGTAGTGATGACGGAATTCGGTCGCCGCAGCTACGAAAACAGTTCGATGGGAACGGACCACGGACGAGGTTTTGCGCTCATGGCTATTGGAGAAAAAGTAAAAGGTGGGCGAGTTATCGGCAATTGGGCTGGATTGAAAGAGCCAGGGCTAGTCGACGATCCACTGGCATTCCTCGGACCAAGCGGCTTGCATGTCGAACTAGACTATCGTTCTGTTCTCACCGAAGTTGTCCGCGACTTGTTGGGCAACAAAAACACTGCCACCGTCTTTCCAGGTTTTCGTCCACAACCGGTTGGCTTGTTTGCATAGGAATCAATGAATTCGGAAAACGTAGTGGAGTTGAGTGCTGGTGAAAACGATACCGATCGTTTTTTTCACTATGGTCTGTACCGCCAAATCAAATTCGTCGAAGAGGCGATTCTGATTGTGAGCGCGGTTTCGCACTTGCTCATGCTGCGACTGGTTCCACCGACCGATCTTTATGTCAATCGCTGGACGATTACCGTCGTGTTTCTTGTCGTCTATTTCTTACTGACTAGAATCGATCTGGTCGAGCGTTCGTTTCACTCTCGCATCGTGGTCCTCAGCCTCTGCACGCTGGCTGCATGCGGCGCGTACATGATCGGTCAGCCGATTATGATCAATCCACTTTTTGCTGTGTTGGTGGCACGAGCGGTTCTGTTCTTCGAGGACAAAACCGGTTGGTCGATCTCGCTGGCGATATTTCTTTTCTTGTGTCTGGCTTCGTTTCTTCGCGCCTGGGCCGGAACCGATGGATTGGATCCCGCATCGGCACTGATTCTCCTGATCCCAGCATTTTTCTACGGAACGCTCTGGCAAGGTGTTGTAATGGCAATCGTGGGCTTGCTCGTTGATTCGCTGATCGAAAGTAAGAAACAATATTTAAAAATGGAACGACTCAATAAAGAGATTTCATCGCTCGCCGCCGACCTCGAACGCTCGAGGATTGCACGCGATATTCACGATGGTGTAGGACATTCGCTCACCGCTTTGAGCGTGCAATTAGAGGTGGCAAGAAAACTGATATCGCGCGATCCGGTTAAATCGGAACGCGCACTAGGCGAAGCAGAACAAATGGCGAAGCACTGTTTACGGGATGTTCGCAATTCAATCGCTTTGATGCGAGTCGATGATTTCGACTTTCAAGAAGCTTTCTCGACGCTGGTTAACGGTATCGAAAGTGGTGGCAGTATCAAGATCGATCAAAATGTGCAAATCCCCATGCTTCCCACTGTTATTGCTTACCAAATATTTCGTGTGATTCAGGAATCCTGCACCAACAGCCTCAGGCATAGTGAAGCCGATCGTTTGGAGATCTCTATAGTTCCCATCGAGCAAGAACTAAACATAGTGGTGCGTGATAATGGCAAGGGTTTTGACACTGACGCGAAGTTTAACAGTTTCGGTCTTACTGGAATTAAAGAACGAGTGACTGATCTCAAAGGCCGCGTGGAAATCGCCTCCACAAAAGGCCGCGGTACGACGGTCACCGTGCTGATACCGTTATCTGTCTCCTTGCCGAGCTAGCCGGGATATAATAGTGATATGAAACAGTTGCTCAAGGGCAAATTAGTCAAAATTGATTTGGTTTCTGTCGTGCTTTTGACGACCGGAGCCTTTCTCATCATCGCGAGTATGAAGCCCATTGTTGATGACGCAATAACAAGGGTCGCTAACTCTCGAACGGAAGCCGGTGATCGGTCGGCAGTTATCGATTACAACAATGGCTACCAACAACCTTACGACATCACAAGGACGATCCAATGATCAAGGTTTTACTCGTGGACGATCAAGTTCTTGTTCGCCAGGGATTGTCTACACTGCTTGCGATGGAAGACGGCATTCAGATTGTCGGCGAAGCCGGCGATGGTGACGAGGCGATTTCGCAGGTTGGTTTCTTGCAACCGGATGTGGTGCTAATGGACATGCGCATGCCGAAGAAATCAGGCGTCGAGGCCACGCAAGAAATCCATAAGCGCTATCCTTTGGTGAAGGTATTAATCCTGACGACATATGACGAAGACGAGCTTATCGTCGGTGCTCTCCGAGCTGGAGCTTCCGGCTATCTACTCAAAGATAGTCCATCGGAAAAACTGGCTACAGCGATTCGAGCGGTGCAAGAAGGTTACACGCAGCTCAGTCCATCAGTAACACCAAAAGTGGTATCACTGATGCATGGTTCGGAAAAAGGAAAAAAGACGGAGTTGCTCAAGTCGTTTTCCGACCGCGAAGCTGAGATTATCGAGCTCGTCGCACGTGGCTTAAGTAACAAAGAAATCGCTGAGACCCTCTATATAACTCAAGGCACAGTGAAGAACTACGTGACGAAAATTCTCAGTCAACTCAACTTACGCGACCGTACGCAACTCGCCGTTTGGGTGAAGGACAATCTGAATTAGTTTGGTGGCGGAGCGTTTAGATTTCTCCGGCCAGTCGCTCGTACTCGGATGAGCCGATTACCCACAGGAAAGTTTGAATGTCGTGATAGTCTTTCGGCTTAAGATCCGCGATTCCTTCTTTGGTCAAGTTAGCTAATCTGATCAGATCTTCGTAGGTATTCCAGGACGGTTTCGACGTATACTCGAAGTCGTATCCCAGTTCCTGAGCGGCGAATCGCATGGCTGTCGGTTTCAAGATCATGTGTTTGTTCGGCTGTGCCAGATAAGGAAATATGGTCAGCACCGGCCACGAAAGCACTCGCGATTTCACTCTTGGAAGATCGGCAACCGCCATGATCCATTCGATGAATTTCGTTTTAGCCGACCCCTTTTCGTAGAGAAAATCATAGATACCTTGAGCGAAAATGCTGGCACCGTCAGCGGTGCGGACGGCATCTCTTAAAGCCATCTTTTCGAACGAGAAGAGAAATGTGGTTCGCGACTCGACCTTGAGTGCCAGGTTAGCGATTTCAACGTACTCCCGCGCACGTAGCAGGTCTTGGAAGTCCTTCTGATTGAGATGTTCCATCCAGAGTTTATGCGCTTCCCATTTATAGGTGCGCTCCCACTCGATGTATCTTTGATCTTGAAACGACTTTGGAAAAAAGCGCAAGAAGCGTTTCTTATGCTTGGCCAGCGCCTTAGCATTCAGTTGTTTCTTTAGCGGTTTTTCAATAACCATGCTTGACGGTGTCATGTTTCCCAGCCTCGAGACGAAGCTCAGAAACTTCGGTCTTCTAGTTGTATTAGCGCACTGCAGCTTTAGGCTTGCCGTTGGACTTGAGCGCCCGATTGAAAGCCTCGGCGACCTGATCGATATCTTTTATAGTGATACCATAGTGTGTCACCGCGCGGATCGATTTTGGACCGAGCGAGAGAACTTTCACGCCTTCTTTGCCGAGCAGATTCGCGAAGTCATTTGCCGAAACGCCCTCGATGTCTACGTCGAACCATACCATGTTGGACTTTGCCAGGTTCCAATTGATTTTAATTCCTTCGCAGTTAGAAAGTTTTTCGGCCAAGGCTTTTGCGGTTTCGTGATCTTCGGCCAGACGATCGATCATGTGATCGAGCGCGTACTCACAGGCGGCGGCGATTACGCCAATCTGACGCATGCCACCACCGAGCGCTTTTCTCCACCGCAACGCTTCTTTGATAAATTCCTTGCTGCTGCAAATCATCGAACCGGCCGGCGCGCATAGTCCCTTGGAGAAGCAGAACTGAACGGAATCCATGCCGTTTGTCAGTTCCTTAATGTCACAACCGCTGACCATCGCCGCGTTGAAAATTCTGGCACCATCGAGGTGCGTTTTCAGTCCATGTTTTTTTGCAAGAGTAATGAAGTCTTTGACATAACCAGGCGGAATCACGCTTCCGTGAAATGTGTTTTCCAGACAAATCAGTTTTGTTCTCGCCATATGAACATCATCCGGCGATATCGCATATTCGATATCTTCGAATTTGAAAGTGCCATCCGGTTGGTTGTGGATTGGCTTGAGATGCACTCCTCCGAGCGTCGACGCGTTGCCCTGCTCGTCCATGAAGATGTGCGATTCGGTGCCGACCAGGGCTTCCTCGCCTCTGCCGACGTGCGTGATTACTGAGATGAGATTGCCCATCGTTCCAGTCGGAACGAACAGAGCGGCTTCTTTTCCGAGCTTTTCGGCGCAGCGTTCTTGCAAGCGGTTGACGGTCGGATCCTCGCCATAAACATCATCGCCAAGCTCCGCCTCCGCCATCGCCTTGCGCATCTGTGCGGGCGGCAACGTGAAAGTGTCGCTTCTCAAGTCTATGATGTTCATCGTCTTCCTCTTTGCAAATTTCGGATCTAATTTTTGCACATCGGAGAGGAATTAGGACTGCAGTAGAGCACCACCCATCCGAACGGTTGCTGGATTTAGAACCGGTGTTCACGGCCAGTCTGATCGGCTGATGGATTCACAACTGTGTTCACAGTCTTATCGGTTGTTGGATTCAGAACTGTGGCGCCTCAGCGTCAGTTTTGTCGAGTGCGGATTCAGGACTGGGGCGTTTGAAATCCGGACTGCGGTGTCCCGCCGTCGCCTTGATCGGCTGTCACGTTGGGCGCTGGAACGCTTCTGAATTTTAGCGTTTCGATAGCTTTCTCATACTCAGCTTTACGTTGCGGCTTGCTCAACTTCTGATCGAGATGCGCTTTGCGAATTTCCAGTAGTCGCGGCCAACCGCCCTGGCTTTGAATTGCCGCAATCAGGCCACTGATAACGTGCAAGGAAACGAAATCGTCAAGAGCCAGAAAGTCCGGTGCATGCTCAGAAATCGGAACGTTTTGCACGACCCTGACAAACCCATCGCCGTCGCTAACCGCCATGGTGAGCGGAGAGTTTTCACTGACGAAATTTTGGTGAATTTCCAGATGGCTAATTTTAGAATTCGTAAACACTCCCGTGTCGTTGACTTCCACCGGAAGTAGACGCATCAAGTAAGCGTGCTTTTGTTCGATGCGCCGCATGCGCTCCGGACTTAGCCCGTTAAACTGTGATGTGATTTTTAGTGTGTTCATCGTGCGCTCCTGCTGTGCTTGCGCCCATGTTGCTGTATTTCGCAGCAAGCGTTGGTGTTGAAATCGTTTTCAATATAAATACTAGAGGTCCGCCGGGCGGATAACGATTGTATCGCTATAGGTTACCGCAATAAAGCGCTTGCCTTCATAGAAAAATGTTTCGGAGGACGGGTCGCCGTGGCCGACGGCAAGGTCTGAGTAGCCGCTGGACGCCATTAGCGAGTCATCGTGGTTGTATAGCCCGGTGTCAAAGTCTTCAGAGTAGAATGCGTCGTTATTTCCGAAAATCGCGTTGCCACCGTTAGAATAGCGATATCTTGAAAAGTCGGCGCTGCTGGGCGTTATCGGGGCGCAATGCGAGCACTGCTGCTCTTCTAAGCCGCTGCAAAGCGAACATATGTAGTATTCGGTTCCGCAATCCGTCGAGCCGCAAAGCGAGCAAGGGTCGGCATCACAGATCGAACACTCCGGTGGTGCCGCGCGCCGCGACGAATAGTCGTAGAAATTGCCCGGATCCCGATAATACGGCGTATCGAAGGTTCTCTGGAAGCGCGCGCTAATAGTTGGAGGCGAAATGAGATCCGCCCGCGGTCGAACCCTGATCGGGTAAAAGACCAGCATTGCCGAGATAACGATAGCAATCAACAGCAGTTCCATATATTTTTTATGCCCCGACATTTCGCCGATCATGCGCGGTCAAATTAAGCCCTCGAGAATTTACAATTCGTCTATGATTTGAGCATGATTGGGCTTGGAAAAACGCGATCCTCCTATATGTGCAGCGTTGGCATCCTCGTCGCATTGATTTTTGTGCTCGTGCCGCCCGCCATAGGAGATGAGGGCGCGGCGGTCAAGAGAGCGCCCACAACGAACGCCTACCCGGCTCCTGTGATTGTCGGGCTTCGAGATCATCAGTATGAAAAGGCAGAGCAAGCTGCTCGGTCGCGGCTTTCCATCGTCGAGGCTGACCAAAGCAGCTCGCTTGAAACGAAACGAAAGGCTCGGCTGGAAATGGCAATGGTTTTAGCCGGGTGCGCCTGGGATGTCGATCTGCGTTCACGCTCGACGCGGCTTTCGGGAAATGACGTTCTGCTCCTGGTTGTAATCACGTTGTTTGGCGGTTCTATCGTTCTATTGCTCATGAAATACGGACCGCAGCGACCGCAGTTGGTCGCTCAAACCGAGCAGTGGATGGAGAAAATGCAGACTCGCAATCGAGACGACGGCTTCAAACAAGCGGGCGCCGCGCTTTGCAGTTTGCTGATACTTGGGGTGTCGGCTGGAGTGATTTTTCTGGGACTTTATTTTCTAATTCACCTGGTCGCTGAGCTTAATTCGCCATCCCGGCAGGATCCGAAGGCGAGGAAGTACTTCGACGAAGCGAAAATATTGATGGCGACAGCTCAGGCTGAGGATGCGCCTAAAACGAGTATCGAAGATCATGATGTTTTGGCTCTTTACGCCGGTTTCCTTCGCAAGATGAGTCTTGACCGAGAGGCGATTGAAGTAGAAAAGCGCGTGCGTGCTTTGGAAATTGCTGGTTCTTGTTTAGTGCCAAAACAGTCGCGATGAATTGCAACTAGATATATTATTGTGGCGAACCGATCGACTGCGAAAGTCGGATTGGAATTTACGCGAAGGAATTTTTGATACGCTCAGCCTCATAAAAATTGTCGCGAGTTGTTGAAGAAAATGAACTTCATGATGCGACAAAGTGTGTTCAAAATAACGAAAGTAATCGTGAGCGAAAAAGATTGAGATGAGTGCCGACGATACGAAAATGAAGTGTCCGACTTGCGGTGGAGCCACCGCATCGGGCGACCCATCTTCGGTACCGTGCACTTGCTCAGCTGCTCCGAAGGATTGGATACGGCGGACCCTGACCCGTGAAATGGAACGAGAGCTTTCTGTCGATAAAGACAGATTTCCATTGCGAAGATATAAACCTTTGTCTTTGATCGGCAGTGGTGGCAACGGTAGCGTTTACTACTGTCGCGATCGTTTGCTTCGAAAAAAGGTCGCCATAAAAATCATTAGTGATGCCAGTCCTGAACATATCGTCGCGTTCCAAAAAGAAGCAATCGCCACTTCAAAACTCGTTCATCCTAATATTGTTTCAATCCTCGATTTTGGTGTCACTGAAAGTGGCACACCATATATGGTGATGGAACTTTTCGAAGGGACGAGTCTTTCTCAAGCCATTCGAACCAGCGGTGTTTTGCCGATTCAAACGGCATTGGCTGTGTTTTCCCGCGTTTGTGATGGACTAGCTGAAGCGCACAGGATGGGCGTTTTTCATCGAGACATAAACAGTTCGAATATCCTTGTCGCCGATCTCGATTCCGATGCGCCAGCTGTTCGCATAATCGATTTTGGTGTTGCCCGAGTCAGAAAGGAACAAGACGCGTCGATGCGCACGCAAGGTTTGACGCTGGTTGGAACGCCGCATTATATGTCGCCGGATCAGGCTGCCGGTCGTCCTTTTGATGAGCGTTCCGAAATTTATAGTGTGGGATGTGCATTTTTTGAAACGCTCACCGGGGTGCCACCATACTCCGGCGAAAGCGCGCTCGAAATAATCAATCAACATGCTATCGCACCAATACCGACACTATCAGAAAAAAATCCTGACGTTTATTTCCCCAGTGAATTGGAATCGATTATCGCCAGTTGTTTAGCTAAAGATCCATCCGAACGACCCGCGTCCATGGCGGCTTTGAGTAATGCGCTGAACAATCTAACCATCAACATGACGCTCAGCAATCCGACAATGAGAATAGAACTTGCGCCGAAGCGGAAGAAAAGTCAGCAGAAAGCGTTTTTGCTAATTCCGATTTTTGCACTATTCCTTTTGTCGATTCTTTTTTTCTCCGCGCTTAGCCAAAATCAAAAGCCTGCAAAAGATGTTGTTACAAAAACTGACACTGAAGGGAGCGTGCATTTTATCGAAGCGAACGCTAAACCAAAACCCGGACTGGGCGATTTGTGGCGGAAGTCTTCCGGGGCAGGTAGTGACCTGATCCTTGTCGCCGAGGAAGAAGTCACCGATGATGATTTAGACGCAATTCTCAAGTTGAGGCCGAAGGAAGTAGACTTGAGGCACGCGCGCGTTAGCAGCAAGGGCGTCGAGAAGTTGATCGGCATGCCTATACGTCGCTTGATGTTGTCGCATACAAAGATTGATGACTCTGCGATCCCTTTTATTGCTAAGTTTGAAAAACTCAATCATTTAGCATTGAGCGAAACATCTGTCACCGATCATGGTATCGCCGGCCTTGCCAATTTGAAACTCAAACGACTCGAACTCGAGGGTTTAGATTCCTTTACCGACCGAGGTTTGGATTTAGTCGTGGCTCAATGGCCGTCCTTAGAAATGCTGGACATTGCTAATACTGCTGTCACCAACAGTGGTGTCATCAAATTGAAAAACTTGTCAAAACTCAAAAGTTTGGACCTGCATCAAATGAACTTGACTAATGATGCTATGAAAACGGTTTTGAATCTTCCGCAACTCGAGCGGTTGTGTCTGGTTCACATCGGCTTCAATCAAAAGTTTTTGGACGAGATTGCACAAAAAAAGTCGCTAAAACTATTGAATATTGGTGACATTCCGGGATGGACCAAGAAAGATTATGAAGAACTTGAAAATAGAATGGGACGTTTTCGCATGAGGCGAGTATACGAGGGGGCTGATTTGGAAGCCGTTCCGAGCATTCAGCCGATGATCGATCTAATGGGCCCAGGGGACTTTGAGCCCAGAAAAGCGAACTAATCAGGCATCGCCGAAGTTACCTGAATGGAAGAATTGTGCTACCCGGCCCTGCTCCGCCAAAACGGGAGAGCCCGCCGCCGTGCTGGTTTCCTCCAAAGATACCGCCGCCGAATCCGCGATTGCCGAAGCCGCCATAGTTGCCGCCGAAACCGCCGTAGTTTCCGAGTCCGCCGTAATTTCCAAAGCCGCCATAGTTGCCGCCAAGACCGCCATAATTTCCGAATCCGCCGAATGGCGAGTAAGGAACCCCTGGATTCATGGCTCCGCCTGCGGGATTCAAGGTCGGAAACTGTGCACGTCCCGGTGTTCCGAATGGAAGCAACGGGTTCGAGCCGAACGGACTTCCATAGTAAGGATTGCCGACGCTGCCGCCGAAACCGCCGTATGGATTGACGGAACCGTATGGCGAGTAAGGCGAATATGGCATGCCCATCCCGCCATAGCCGAAACCGCCGTAAGGGTTGTAGCCACCACCAATTAGCGGGCTACCGTATCCACCATAATATGGATTGTTTCTGTTCACTCTATAGTTAAGATAAGAATTGGCGCCCATCCCGGCCACCGCGCCCGCGCCTTGCCAGAAGCCGGGGTTGTCGAAAAATCCGTCATCACCCATCAATGCGTTTGATGCATTCTTTGGAAAAGAAACGATTGATTTGCCCAGTTTGCCCAAGATCGATGACTTCGCTTTGTTCTGCGGCGGCTGCGCGTACTGACCATTATTCGGTGGCGCGCCTTGATTGAACGCGGGATTCGAAAACCCGCTTGGTATGCCGGGTCTGAACGATTGATTGTTAGCGCCGTCGTCAGGTTCTTGTTGCTGTTGGTCCGGCTCCATGTCGCCGGGCTGCATATCTTGCGGTGGCGTTTCATAGTCGTCACGCGTGCGAATGATTCCTTTTTTATAGAAACCATTTACCTGATCGTCATCAACCCAATCATCGGCGGCGCTAGCCGAGCCGAACTGGACGGACATCAACGCCATTAGTAATAGAGCTATTCTATGCAGCTTCATGACTATAAGAATACCGCTACATTTTGAATTATGCCAGAGCAGAACCTATCCATGCGATCTTGAAAAATCTGCTCAGAGATGCCGGCCGAAACCGGCATCTCTGGCAGCGGATGCGGAACTGTGTGTTCTAAGCGTTGTACTTGGCTAGCAGACCTTTGACTCTTGCTTGTTCAAACATGTATTTGAACAATAGACCAGCAGCGGCTAGATACAGCACGTTGAGCGCGAATGCGATGAGCGCGTAGTTGAAAACAACTTCGTTCGATCCTGACAAAGACGCACGCATTCCTTCGAAAACGTACGATGCCGGAACACATCGCGCTAATGGCTGTAACCAGGCTGGCAACACGCTCACAGGATAGAAGACCGCGCACAATGGCTGCACCAGGAATGGTATCGCCCAGGCGAGAACTTCAGCCTGCGGACCGAATCGGATGATCAACGCTGTTGCGACAAGACCCATTGCCCATCCCATAAGCATGAGGTTAACGAACAGCATAGGCAGATCAGGTCCTATCGTCATGATGTTGAATTGATACATGAAGGCTGCCATCGCCGACAGTATCACCATGACGGTGACGGCCTGTGCAAGACCGAGTATGTAAGCTGCGGTAATGAACTCACTGACTTTCACCGGAGAGGTGAAAATATTCAGCAGGTTACGCGACCACAAGTCTTCCATAAACGACAAGCACACGACCTGATGCGCTCGGTAGAACACGTTCCAGAGGATCACAGCGCCGACCAAAAATGTAATCATCGTTGGCACGGCACCACTGATTTTAAGCAAATAGAGCGTAACGAACCCCCAGACCAGCAAGTCCATGACCGGCCAGAAGAAGATGTCCATCGCTCTAAACGCGTTGCGCGAACATACAAAAAAGTATTTCAGCACTAACGCGTAGATTCTATTCCATCTCATGATACTTTTACCTTTTTGAGATCGGCACTGGAAGCGACTTTATCGCCTCTGCCGTCGACTGAATGATTTCGTGCAATCGAGATGAAAACATCCTCGAGTGAATCACTGTTGTACTTGCGCAAGATCTGATCCGAGGTGCCTTCCTCGACTACTTCTCCGGCGCTCATAAACACAATTCGATCGCACAGCTCGGTCACGTCCAACATGTTGTGAGATGTGGTGAGCAGTGTGCATCCCTCTTCGCGATTGACTCGTTGCAAGACCTTTCTGACTTTGTCAGCGAGGTCCGGATCGAGGCTTGCGGTGGGCTCGTCGAGAACCAGAAGTTCCGGATCGTTCAACAGAGCTTTGCACAAGTTGAGTCGGGTTTGCTCTCCGGAAGATAGTCTGCCGGATGTCGCGTTGCGGAGATGATGAATTTCGAAGTCCTCGAGAAGCTTCTCGATCTTGTTCTTAGGGTTTTTGACACCGTAAATGTGAGCGAAGACCAGTAAGTTTTCGATGACCTTGAGGTTGTACGGTAGGGCAATGTATGAGGAGGCAAAGTTTACTCGCGAGAGGATTTCCGTCCTGCTCGTTTCGATGTCGCGTCCGAAGACGCGCACTGTGCCTGCCGTTGGCTTGGTCAAACCAAGAAGCATGTGAATGGTCGTGGTTTTACCTGCGCCGTTGATTCCCAGCAACCCAACGATTTCGCCGCGGTCTGCGTGGAACGAGACGTTTTTAACGGCCTCATATTTGCCAAAATGTTTCTGTAAGCCTGTGACTTCAACAATTCTGTTGAACATGAGAAATTACTCCTCGCCAAATTCGTGTAATTGCTGCCGAAAAAACGGCAAAAAAGTAAGAGCACCTGTGCTACGGAGGGACCGTCGGGCAATCGCCTCGTGTCTGCCTCCAGGTGCTCTTACTCTTCGTTACTACGACGAATGATGCAAGAAGTGAGAATTTGGAAATCTCACAAAATACAGCTAACCTGTGAGGGCAGAATCAATGGATTCGGAAAAATGTTATATCGTTTCTCATCTTTGTTGCTCCAGATTCGTTGTTAGTGATCGTGGTCACTCGACCGTTCGACCAATTTCTCATGCGTGCGGCAAACAAATTTCTGCCGACTCTCCAAAAAATATATACCACGCTCGCCGATAGCGCAACCCCTCTTTTCGAAATGTGTAAAACCCGCAGTGATGCGGTTTCGCTTATATGTTATTAGAGAAGAGAACAATGTTGGAGTGATCACAGCTCATGATGTGGTATCACATGTGATTCTAGTCATGCTCAAATTCAGTGATGTTTGTAAAAGAAACTAAAGCTTGGTGTTAGCGATACCAGATATGGTGTCTGCTAATTCGCCAAAAGGGTCAGTGGACATATCCGGAAGCCAGGCGAGATAGCCAGCGATCTCAATGGCCAACGCCTTCTCCGTGTCAAAGAAGATTAGTCCATTGACGGGGAAGGTTGAATCGTATCCCCTGACAGTTTCTAACTGGTAGGCGGTGCAAAGTGCTTCCCAAACATGAGCCGTGGGTTCAATGGGAAAGACACGATTGTGATGCGTCCGTGTCGTTCCGTCACCAGCGATTTGATAAGAGATATCGAGACGATAATGTGCGTTTGTTTGAGCAATATTCAGTTGTTCTGTCGTAACTTTTGTGATCGAGATCGCTAGAGGATGACAATTTTTTACTGCTGTTACTTTGTGCATAAATTCTTGATGCGCTTTGCTCATTGACTTATGTGTGTGTACGGTCATGTATGTAAAAGCCAGGAGCAAAATGCCAATAGCAATAGTACCGCCATAATTTCCAGTCTTAGACTCAGCCGACCAGAAAGCATACGTGCAGCAAACTAACGCAAAAAGACCGAGTCCCAAAAATGCGGTGCCAGCGTTGTTCAACTCGACCTTAGTGGTAATCGCCTTGCGTAGCTGTTCGGATCTCTTTACTGTGACGGTTACTGGATCTCGAGTTGGCGCGTTCTGAAGCTCAGGTGATGTATAGACAGATCTCAAACTTTGAATCGGTGCTTCATATGTGGGAGTTAAGGGACTTGAAACTTCAGTCGCCGAAGTTGAACCTTTGCCGTTGTCAGCTTCCGAGGCTGGGCGAGTAGGTGCTTCCACTGCGGAAGTTGAGAGACTTGCGGTGGCCTTACTTTTTTCAATACCATTTCTAACTTCAGATTTCTCAGTTGAAATGTTTTCCAAAGCGTCTTGCAAATCGGTGATTTTTTGATAACGGTGAGCCGGATCTTTTGCCATGGCTTTGAAAATCACCTGCTCGAGTCCCGCTGGCCAAGCAAGATCGGGCCTTACTCTATCCAGTCGTTCCGGCATCTCGGCGATTTGTTTGTTCATGGTTTCAAATGCGGTGCGCGCGCAAAGCGGTGGCTTGCCGGTTAGCGTTTCATACATCACGCAGCCCATCGAATAACAATCGGAACGATTGTCTATATCCTGGTCGAGGCACTGTTCCGGACTCATGTACAACAAGCTTCCGAGTGCCTCTCCAGCTTGCGTCAGTCTCAGTTCAGTATCGCTTAGCATTGAGATCTGTTTAGCAATTCCAAAATCAAGAATTTTGACAAGCAGGTCGCCACCATCTGTGGTGGTAAGCATAATGTTGCTTGGTTTTAAATCGCGGTGAACAATCGCCTTCTCGTGTGCCGCGGCTAACGCGGCGCAAATCTGCGAAAATATTGCCAATGCTCGACCAATCGGAAGCCAGCCCGCGCCTTTCACGACCTCTTGTAGGCTGGTTCCTTTTACGAGTTCCATAACCAGGTAAGGAACGCCATTTTCGGTCACATTGAATTCGTCGATTTGAACGATGTTAGGATGTTGCAGCAGACGTGCAGTTTTTGCTTCCTGCTCGAACCGCTTCACAATCATTTCTTCTAAAACGAGATGCGAGTGCATGAGTTTTACAGCGACACTCTGCTCTTCTTTCGCATCGGTCGCTTCGTAAACGGAACTGGTGGCACCACGACCAATCAGCGTTTGCAAATAGTAGCGGTCGTCAATGATTGTGCCAACGTTGGGGTCTCGAATCGGATGTTTTTGATTGCTCATAATTGCAGTTTACTTGATCGTAGGGAGGCATCTTTATGACAATCTTGACGTGTCACAGGCCAACCGACTGGTGCAGCTGGCTCTGCTTGCGGGTTTTCGGCGTCAGTCGACAAGCGCCACTGGGTTAGAACCAGTCACCGGGTGTAGCTCGCGGATTGCTCAGTGTGACGGTGTTTTCGCGGTTTGGTCAGTCACTCCTAACCGGTTTAGACAATCTTTAGTTATCTCTCAATGCTTTCAGCCAATCCTTGAGGAATAGCAGTCTGGACTGTATTCGCTGGATCAGTCCACTCAAAATAGAGTAGGATCTCTGAAGAGTATCGCTGTGAGTAGCATCGTAGTCAAGATAAGCCAAAAGATAGATCTGGCAATTTAAACGCGTGGACGTTAATTCCGAGATAAACTCTGGCGAATCGCGACTTCAACGGGATGGTTATGGGAGAGCTGGTTAAAAGAAAAATTGAGACGCCTCTGGATGTCTCAACTATCAGAATAGGTGAGTTTTTGAGTCTGCTGCAGGTGGTATCGCCTGCGATACTCGAAGAAACTCTTCGCGTTGCCCGCGAGTTAAATCTGCCGGTCGGCCGCGCTACTGTTCTGCGCGGTTTGATAACCAATGGTGAACTGGCTAATCTTATTCACCTTCATGGTCTGGTGCGCAGCAAAATAATTTCAATTGAAGAAGCAAAAGAAGCTTTTCTGATTTCACGCCGAGAGAAGTGGCCTGTTCGGGACGCGCTTGTGGCGCTGGGCTGCTCTGTTGACGAAGGTGTGATTGTTAGAATCGGCGAACTTTTGATCGAAGCAGATCGAATTAGCGATCAAGATTTAGAGACCTCGCTTTTGCTGCAAAGTTTGTGTGGATTACCGCTCGGTCGCATTCTCACAATCGATGCGCGCATTCCGGAAGTCGTTGTTAATCAGGCTTTGAGTCTGCAATCGGAGATTCGCGATAAGCGAATTTCCGTAGGCGACGCGATCTCGAAATTGAAAAAACTGCGCGTAAAGAATGAAGATTTTTCGCCGCGGAAACAATTGCTGCTCAATCGGCTAACCTTCACTGATGACATCAGACCATCAATGAACTTGAGTGGTGTGCTGCTCTCATGCGGTATCGTCACCGATAAAGACCTTGAACCAGCAAAATGTTTCGCCGAGGCAAACGGTTTTCTTCTGCAGGATGTTCTGCGCGGTTTTGAATGGATCGACAAGGACATTGTTTCTGCCGCTGCTGGCTTAGCCGGCTTTGTTCGTGATGGCTTCATGACTGAAGACGAAGCAATCAACATGATTAAAGCATTGCATTCGTCCAGTGATACCATGGATATTCTGCCTGTTCTGACGAAGCTGACCGACAAATCGAAAGATGTCACACTTTATCAATTCCTGGTCACCAGCGGTTTCTTGACGGCTGATGGTATTCGTTCAATCATAAGAACATTGATGCACGACAATCAACTTTTCGAAGAAGTTCTGGGTCTGTCGCCCAATGCGTTTACCGACAAAGCTCAAGTGAAACGTGCAATTATAAAATCTCTTCTTGACAGTGATAATCTGGAAAAATCCCTCGCTAAAATTTACGAGGCGGACCGTAGTCTAGTATCGTATGCTCGTGATTTGCTCTCTCTAATATCGTATGGCGTTGTAAGCTTAGATCAGGCAATCATTAGTTTCACCAGGCTAAGATACGACATGGGTGAACGATCAGTTAAGGACTAGTTCCAGTCAAAGGACGATAATGAAATCTAGCGCTACCACAGGTGGTATCAAAGCTGCCGCTCTCGCTGTGCTGTCCACGTTTCTACTCTGCGCTTGCGAAGACCCGCGCCGAGTGAGTTGGTCTCCGGATGGCAAAACGGTTGCAGTAATTGCTGGAGATGGACTGAGAATTTCCGACAGTGAAGGCAGCGTCGGTGAGCCGAAAACAGGCGTCGAGTTGATCAACTGGTTTCCGGACAGCAGGCATTTGCTGACGGTCGAGTATGAAAAATTGACCTCGTGGCAAATGATTCAAAAGCACGAAACCGCTGAAGATTTAAAAGGTGCAATCGATACCGCTGGAAAAATGTTGGTCCAGGCTAAAACCACCAAAGGCGATATGGATAAGTTCGGCGAGGCAATCAAAAACTTGCCCTATACGCGCGAAGCCGTGGTCTACTTACGAGAACGCAAAGACAAAGAGATGGTCGCTAACTTCGGTGATAAGTGGACGTCGGTAAAAAATACCGTCGATGTCGGACTGCACAACATCTGCTCGTATGACGTCAGCAGCAAAACCTTCTCTGATCGAAAACAGATCTATTCAACGATGCGCGATGTCAAAGAAGTGCGTCTGTCGCCGCACGGCAAGGCATTTTTGCTGGTTTATAAACAAGAGCTCGATGATCAATTAACACTAGATCACGTCACATTCAACACAGCAACTTCCACCTCCGTCTCTAACACCATATCTGGTGCTGCTGCAATTTATCCAGACTGGGCACCGGATGGAAGTGCGTTCTATTATGTAGAAGAGGATAGAACTGCAAACCCTGAGACCGTTGATTCTAATTTCACGCCCACCCTCGGTTCGTTGCATTCGCTGAATGTGAATCCCGAGAGCGATGATTTAGTAACGAGTCGCGATAATCGCATCCTTGCTAAAATGATTTTCCGAAAAAACTGCAGAGTGCGAGCATTGAAGGATGGGCGCGTGATTTTCTCGGCGATGCCTGCGCAGCTTCCAAGCAGTGATAGTCAGCTTCTAAACAAACAAACTTTGTTCGTTGTGCGACCGAATGAAAACGTTTTAGTCGCGCCGATGGTGCCAATGGAGACATTCGATTCGGATACCGACTTAGTCGAATTTTTCGATGTTAATCCATCCGGCAAAATGGTTTCAATTCCAAGCACCAAAGAAGGCGTGTTTGTCTACAACGTTCTAACGGGCGACGCCGCCCGAGTTAGCGGCGGTGGGTTTAGCTGGACCAAACGTCTTTCTTTTATTCCATCATGGCGTAACGAAGATGAATTGTGTTTAGGCATGAAAGAGGCGAAGCCTGATCAGACAATTGAAAAAAGTGACATCGTGCTCTGGTCGCCGGGTAAAGAAACGCCGCGTATTCTGAGCGGCAACTGGCCTGCGTCTGCGAAGAGAAATTTCTTAGAAGCTAACCCTACAACCGGCAAGTAATTTCCAGTCGGATGCTGTCCGCGGTGTACGTTGAAACCCGTTGCATTCGGCTTCTAGTCAGCTTTCTTCTTCGGAATAAACTGTTCGACTTCGCCACCGTCTGCGTTCTGAATTAGAACATAGGCTTGTTGTCGATCCTTTTCCAGTTCTTCAGCAAGTTCGAAAATCTTGATTGCTTCATGTGCAATTTTGACGTTATTTCCGGGTTCGTCAATTTGATTATAGATCGCAGTCAGGTGCACATTGAGCTGTTCTACAGCGATTTCGTAAGCATCGAACACTCTTTCGAACTTGTCTTTAGTTCCCTTTGTAACTGTGATTTTTTGAACGCCGGATTCGGCATCTTTGATGTCTTCTTTGAACAGATGAATGATCGGCTCCATGGTGCCCACATAGAAAGTGAGCCATTCGGGCCGAGTCGGCAGGTACTTCGCTTCGGCTTCCAAACCATGTACCGAGATCGTCATTGGATCTGCCATCTCAGCGTTTGTCTTGGCGATTATAGGCTTGCGCGTGACCTCTAAATATATGTTGATTGCTTGCTGTTTGATTTGCATAACGCACAAACCAACATCACGCAGGTCACTCAAACTTATTTGATCAGAGGTTCCTGGATGAGTCGAGAGAGCGGTTGGCGAAGTTTTGGAATCTGGCGTCGCCACTGTTTCTGCTTGAGCGACTGACGAAAAACTTGTTGTCGCGATAATTGCCAGCAGTATTGCCAGTGGTGACTGACCGTTTGCTTTCATTCTAGTTTTTCGTACTTGCATTCGGTTTCTCCATTCGTCAGAAGACTGTTTAGCCGCTCTCATTTAGAAAGCGAAAAGTTTGTCGTCGAGCCCAACGTTTCCTTTGAAATTATCAAAATATGTGATGGACGCGAGCATGCCATCTTTGTAAACGTCCCATAACACAGGCACGTTGGTTTGCGGATTGATGAAAAGACGGTCGGACACGTTGTCAGAACTGCCGTCAAAAACTTCGACTACTTTGACAGGACCTTTCCACAATTTGCTGGTCACCTGATCACTTCCGAGCCTGGCTTTAGCACCATGTTTCAATCGATCTGTTAGCTCGGACAACAAGGTAGGCAAGTCTGCTTTGACCACGCTGTTTCCGCTTGGCAGAACCAACATTCGTGAGTCTTCCTGCAGCGTTAATTTCACGAAGCGCAGCAATCCGCCACCGCGTCCTTGTATCACTCCGTCCTCTCTGCGCACCAGGACTGAACCTTGATTAACGGTGCCGCGAGTGACTTCGACGCGAACTTTTGAATGTCTTTTGTAGAAGAATTTTCCACCGCCTTCTTTCAGGGCGTCTCTCAATTTTCCAGTTAACCTGGTCTCGACGACATAATCGTCAAAGGCGGCCGCTGTGCTGTGGGCGGTTTCAACGGATGCTTGACCATTGACCCACTTCATTCCGGACAGAAGATCTTTTGTATATTTATCGTGTTCTTCGAGCACAGGAAAGGTGTTTCCGAATGCTGATGACACGAACAACTGGCAAAGCAAACCGACCGCAATCAAAGTGATGACGCTCTGTGGCTTCTGGTTGATGCGCTTGGCGCTAAACTTCAAATCGCTCTCCTCGCCTGCTGCAACGGCGAACGAACATCTACGAACCGGTAATTTTAGCAAACCTGACGCAGTCACTCTTGTCAGCAGGTGACTGCGATTGGATGATTTTTATATAACTAACGTTCGGTTCGTGTCAGACGTTGTGAAAATGGGGTGGGGGAATCATTTTCGATGCAGCTTCGCACTGTTTTGCTCTTAATATTACTTGCGGTGATGCCGCTGGTTTCCTATTGGTCGACGCTCAACAACTACTTCTTAAACTCTGATTTCCCGCAGATTCTCTACGCTTCCGGGGCACTTGCTCAGCCGAGTTTGTTTATTCATGAATTCTCTGATTCATGGCTCGGCTCTCACGACTTTGAACTTTACTTTCGTCCGTTACCTTTGTTTTTGTTGGCACTAAACCTTTTGATTTCTGGTGTCAATCCGTTCGGCTATCACCTGATGAGCTTGATGTTGCACATTTTGTGCGTGTGGAGTGTCTTTTACTTTACACGAGAGCTGATACCGTGGGTGGTGAGCCGCGAAACGCGAGCAAATGCAGCCGCATTTTGGGCGGCGGCATTTTTTGCACTGTATCCGGTTAACGCGGAAGTGGTGAACTGGGTTGGGGCTCGCCCGGACTGCGGTGCTGGCTTGTTCGCAGTGGTGGCGTTGTTTTTGTGGATTAAGGAGCAAACAACCGGAGATTGGAAATTCGGCGTTGGCGCGATGGTATCGTATTTGGTAGCGCTGCTGTTTAAAGAAACAGCAGTCGGAATTGTATTGCTTCCTCTGTTTCTCTGTCTGTTTCGTGCTGACAACGTGAAGGAAAACTCGAGCGCTTCGGCAACGCCTGAACTAAACGTTCCGTCCACTTCTGAATCAGGCGGTTCGCCAACTTCTCAACTGAACGCATCGTTAAAGCCAGGTCGTCGTTGGTCTCAAATTTTGAGCAGCGGCTGGAAACTACTGGCCGCATTGGTCATTTATGTGCTCATGCGCTGGCACGCTCTTGGAACCATATTCGGTGGCTATAAAGGCACTGAGTGGAAGTTGCTGGCAACTAGCGAATATCTGAACAGATGGTCAGATGCCGCATTTTTGCATAAGTTGTTCTTTCCGTTCAACATCGCATTACCACTTGCCGCGCCTGTTCATATTGTCCTTACTGTTCTCTATGTTCTTGTTTTGCTGCTGGCATTTTCTGACGTAGGCGTCTTGAAGCCGCGTCTCAAACTCGTAGGTTTTTGCTTGGTCTGGTGGATAATTGCGATCGCACCGGAGTGGCGAACGGCGATGATGACGCACGCGCTCGCCGGTGGTCGATCGTTTTACTTTTCAGCTATCCCGTTGTGCATTGCATTGGCAGCGATTTTGATACCACTCTCGCCTGTATCGCTTTGGCGACGCGTGGTGTCCTATCTGGTGGCAGGTGCAATTCTGCTCACCTTCGGTCTGACTGACATTTTCAACAACCAAGTTTGGAACGAAGCAGCTTCGACAACTCGATCTTTTCAACAGCAGTTGGCGAAGTTAGTTGAGCAAACGCCGGATAATTTAAAGGTGCTGTTGTTGAATCCGCCTTTGAGCATAGATGGTCACTACGGGCTAAATCAGGCGCTTGTTGCTGTGACGATGTCGCCGCCGTTTTTATCGAAGGATTATTCTAATCGCGTTCTCTGCCTGGACCGAGAGCACTACGGTATTCGTGACGCTAGCCTTATCAACGCAACGGTACTTCGACAGGCACTGCTGGCATCGCCTACGGTGGCGAAGTGGGATCCTGAACTGAAAACTTTCGATGTAATTGAAATGATACCGGATACGATGCAGGTGTCTGAGCATAACGTAATTGTCACTGCACAGAAGTCAGATTATCCTGGTTGCAGCAGTTTCAGGCTTCACATAGACCCAGCCATTAACCCACTTTCCTGCGAGGCTATCGAGGTCGAGTTCTCGTCTGAGGGAACAGCGAAACCAGGTTTTGCAATTTTATCCTGGAATGAAAATTGGAAAAGATTGCCAACTGATATTTATAAACGGGAGATTAAGTGCGACGTTAACGGCGACGCAAAACCGCATGTCTACAGGTTCTCCGTCGCTGAGCAAATTGGATGGTATTCGCACAAGAAAATTGAAGAACTCGATTTGAAAATCTACAACGTAAATAGAATCCAAAACGTTTCGGCGAGATTGGCTACTGACGCGTATTACGTGCCGCGACTTCGACCGGACATGCGCTTCTTTACTCGCACCGACGCTGGTATCGTGCCCGGCGTCAAAGGCGCAGTTTTTGTTTGCGACACCGAAGTGGATGGCGCCACCTCGGTTGTCCTGGAACTTTCGCAGCGCAATGAGTGCTTCGAAACTTATTCGAAGACATATCGCGACACCGTCGTTTCTCCGGAGGCAAGCAAGAGTTGGATCGTGAAGGGAACGACCGCCAGTTTCGAAATTCCACTGACCGGGATGGGGCCGGGATTTTGGTGCGTGCGCGCCGCATCTCTGGATTCGAGTCGGCGCATCACTGGGGCTTTCAGCGACCCTGTGGTCTTCAGAATCGAAGACCGTTAAGAAGAGTACTAATTTCTCTGGATTTGCAGATTTAATGTGCCGAATTGAACTTTTCAACGTCTACCTTCGTATTAGTAAGTAGGGGAACGTTTACGAGGCCGCTTTGGATTGATTAAAGTTACCGATAGGAAACTGATGATAAACCTGGTCGCGCTCCAGTTGTGGGGCTCGGTTGGTTGCTTCGCCGCCGGTTCGGCTCTGGCGGCCGACGCCGCTATGGCGGTTGGTGATGCTGGCAGCAGCGTTGGCGATTCTGTGTCCAGCGGCTATTTGTTGGCTCAAACGCCGCCCAGGTCCCCATTCTATTTAAATGCTGAGAAACGAGAACTTCAGGGAGACCTGGACGAAACTGGAAAAAATCCAAATCGATTGCAGCGCGGAACTGCCGTTCAAGACGTGCCGCCAGTAGCGCCAAAGCTTCAGTCGGGTGTGGAAGATCGTGGTGGAAACTTCAACTTGAAAGTTGAGGACTGGGCATTGCCCGCTAATGTTAATAAGAATGCGCCCCTTCAAAGTCAAACCGCTCTCCCCGGAACCGCTAACCGTGCACCTCTTCGAGGACAGGCATCGATTCAGCTGCTTTCCGATTTCGATGTTGAGCTAATCGTCGATGAGTCCTTGTCTATGCGCCGACGAGATTGCCCCGGCGGGCTGTCGCGTTGGGAGTGGTGTGGAATGCAGTTGCGCGATTTGTCGAATCGGTTGGCGCCGTTGGTGCCGCGTGGTTTCACTCTGACGACGTTTAATGGATTGCATAAGGTTTATCCAAACGCTAAACCTAAAGACGTCAATGACCTGTTCGATAACCCTTTCTTCATGCCGGGTACTCGGCTGTCTCGACCTCTGACCGACCGCTTACAGAGCTATTTCGACAACCGGCGACCAGGTTCGAAACCGCTCCTTATAGTAGTGATCACAGACGGCGTGCCTGCGCCGAAGACAGAACCGTATATGGTGGCACAAACGCTGGTTACCGCCAGCAAGATCATGAAAGACCCGAAAGAAGTAACCGTCGTGTTCTTCCAGATTGGTGGGACCGACGGATTCCGCGGACGAGCGTTTCTGAGTGATATGGATAACAACCTGGTCAACAACGGAGCAAGGTTCGACTTCGTCAAAACGGTTTCGTTCGAGCAACTTCAACAAGGTGGGTTGACGACCGCGTTGATCAATACAATCAAAGACGCCCACAGGCGCACAAATTTATCGACCAAGTGACCCCCTGACATTTAATGTACACAATTACACTGGTCTGTGTAATAATGTAAGTGTTATCCCAAACTGGAGTATGCCGGTTGTCGACCGCCAACACCAACTCTGAAGCAAACGACGAGCATCAATCATGTTGCCCGCTGGAAGTGACTCTCCCTGGAGAGACGCCACTGACGGACAAAGCCGCGTCGGAACTCGAGGATTTGTTCAAAATTCTCGCCAACGACACGCGATTGAAGCTTTTGCACAATCTGGCGCTCGCGCGAGAGATGTGCGTTTGCGATCTCGCCGACTCATTAGGAATGAAGCCGCAAGCTGTTTCAAATCAGCTCCAGCGCCTCTCTGACCGAGGAATCGTCGCGACAAGAAGAGTTGGCAACAACATCTATTACCGTGTTGTAGACACTTGCATAATCGACCTGTTGCACAAGGCTGTTTGTTTATTGCGTGACGCCGAGGACACCAGAGAGGGAGTTGTTAGTTTGGCTTCGCTGAAGTAGCGAAGTATTTGGAGGATTACCCATGAGCGCTAAACCATGTTGTGAAAAAGAAGGCTGTTGTACAGGCTCCGATTGCGTCAAGTGTGATGACAAAGAATGTGGAACCTGCACGGATTGTGCTTGCTGCTGCGAATGCTGCAATTGCAAGGAAACCGAGGGCGGTTGCGGTAAGTGCGCAGCCTAGTCGTTCCAAAGCAGCTAATTTTTTGAGTTAAAACCCTAACAGGGCTAAAGCCTGGATTCCTGCGAAGTTATTGCAGAATCCAGGCTTTTCAACGTTTAGAAAGTATTTTCTCTAAAAGCAGTCTATATCGTGTGTTGATGGGTAAATCTATAACGAACTCTGGTGTCCAAGGATTGTTCCATGTCGTTACCCCCCGACGAACTGCCCACAGGACTTTCGACCCGGGAATACCGTCGCCTGGGAATTAAGTACTTGCTCATGGGAAAAAATGACCACGCGACTGAAGCGTTTTCGCTCGGTGCTGAAGCGCCCGGCGCGGGAAGCAATGGCGCGGATGGTGGCGGCGATGCGAGCGGGCGCGATTATCAGCAGGGTGCAAGATTCGGAGCTAATCTCACCAATGCTGTTATGAAACTTTTGCAGCAACACGCCAATGGTGAAGAAGACGCTGCCGGAGCGAACTCGCAAGAATATCTCGACGACATTCGTGCGCAGCTAGGAGCGCTCGGTGTTCCCGAAGACAAAGTTGCAAAGTTCATTGAAGAACTAGTTGAGGTTGTCACCGTTGCCGGTTCAGAAGAACCGCCACCGCGGGTGGTGCCGACTGATTTGTCTCCACGCGAATTTTACGAATTGGGAGTTCACTACAAAGAACTCGGTTGGACAGAACAAGCGCGCGATGCTTTGATCTATGCAATCGAAGGTGATCCCGAAGGCGATTGGGGAACGAAATCAAAACGATTTTTGCAAGCTCGATTACCGCGTCATCCAGTTCCACTGATGGCCGAGCAACGAAATATATTCGGATACAACTTGATGATGGCAGGTGACATCCCTGGCGCCAAGGACGTTTTCGAAGCGTTGATCGCTGAGTATCCTGACTTCGAATGGCCGTATGGAAATCTCGGATTTTTATATTTAGGTGAAGGAAACATTGTCAAATCTAAAAAGGTTTTGGAAAAAGCACTTTCGCTAAACCCCAACTATCTAAACGGTTGGCTTCACCTCGCGAGAGTACGTGCGCTGTCTGAAGAATTCTCTGGTGCTTATGAGTGCCTGGAGAAAGCGGCCGTAATTCTCCCTGATAATGCCGATGCCGAAAAGCTCGGAGAGTTTATCAAAGAGCTTGAGTGCGACAAGTAGATCAAATCACTCGTTTGAAAACACGAGGCTCTTTATAGTTACAGGAATCGAAGAACCATTGCTGAGTGGTTTGCCGATGTCGATGTAATCACCATTACTCAAATCGATGCCGTCAAGAACGATTACTTCTTTGTGTCCTAGCTCACCCTGCATCAGCTGTCCAAGCGCCATTGCGGAGTCGGTGTTGATGACGATTATGTACGGCAAACGCAGATTGTTTGTTTTGCACGCGTGCGACAATGTCATTGCCCATTTCTTGAGCGCTTCGAACCGCGGATTCTCGTTCAAGTGTAAAACGATAGCGAATGATTTCGCTGACACGTTTTGGCAATGAACTGTGATTGCTTTATACAAAAGCGGTGATATGGTTTCGCTGTCCGGATTGATTTGGTCCGCAAGATTTTGAAACGGACGTATCAGTGGAACGCCCTTGAGCGGTAGCTTGGCGACGCCGGCGCTGATGGTGTTGCCGGAGAGTTGAACTGAATAACTACCAGCACCAAGTACTGTTGCGCGGATTGGATTGTTTGCAATCGTATGCGGTAAGTGGTGCTCGGCAATTGAATGTTTTAACCCGTCGGCAAGATAGCATCCGAAATCTTCGAATCTAAAGTAATCGTCGGTCATACTCTTCTCGGTCAGCAAACTCTCGTTCATTAGTTCAGCAACTCCGCCGCTGAGCCAGTATTCATCGATTGAAAACGGCTTGGTAAGAGTATCGCCCAGTAACAGGTTTTGTGGAAGCAATGAAACCGGTGATGCTGAAACTTCGGCGTCGCGAAGATAAGAGCGATTTGCAGCGTGATTTTCTGTGGCAACAAAATTGATTAAAAAAGTTGCTATATCGTTTGCTAATAGTTTGAGCGTGTTCGTGGGTACGACTTGCCTGATATCATATGTGGTGCCAGCCGCAGTGCTCGCGCTGTTGCCGGTGTATGCACTAAAATCGGTTCCAGCGCCAACGCCCGTTTCAATCCCATTTCCGGTGGCAGTACCGGTTCCGGTAACAATCACAGGTCCAGTGCTGGTGGCAGCGGCAAAACAATCGATTAAGGTCTTGCCGGCAGCCGACACGCGTGTGAGCTCTCCCTGTTTTGTAAACTGCAGACATCGCGCACCGATTCGCAAGCAAGCCGTTTCAACCAGAGCGCCATTGCGAAACACTGCTATATTCGTGGTACCGCCGCCGATGTCGATGTTGCAAATTGTTTTGCCGGTGTCCTTCGAGTATTGAAACGCTCCGGAACCACGCCCGGCTAAAATACTTTCGAGTTGCGGACCGGCGCTCGCTGCGACAAAGTCACCGGCTAGCGATGAGATTTCATCGAGCACCGCTTCCGCGTTGCGAAGACGTGCAGTTTCACCTGTGATGATGACCGCACCGCAATTGATATCGTCAGGCGTAAAACCGGCGCGTGAGTATTCAGAACGCATAATCGCTGATACCGCGGCACCATCTATAGAACCATCGTCGTTCAACGGTGTAAAGAAAATTGGACTCTGATAGAGAACTGAACGCTCGCCTATGACAAGGCGCGGAATCTGAGTAGCACTCGCTTCGTTGACCAGGCTCAGTCGGCTGAAAACAAGATGGCAAGACGTGGTGCCGATATCAATTCCAACACTGGTCAGACTATTTTTCGAAGTCGGAGTTTTGCTCGACGTCATTAGAGAGTCTTTTGCAATTCGACGCCGGAAACTTTTCTATCGAGAATTGTCTTCGCTAAATGAACAATGTACGCGCCCGCTTCGACCGGAGGAGTGCCGCGATCGTGGATGTTAGAAACGACGGTTCGGTCCGAACTGATTGTGTTTGGACCAGGGTTGTAGGTGAGATAAGCGCTCATTCCGACGCCCGATGAGAGCCCTGGGCGTTCGCCGATCAGGTTGATTGCCAGCTTGGCTTCCAGTGCGTGGCTAATTTGATCTGCGATGGCAACTCTGCCGAAGTGCACGACAACCGGTTTTCCTGACGTAATTCCCTGTATCTTCAAACCTTCTTCGAGCATCGGCAACAGTTCACGCAAGTTCGATTCGATCGCCAACGCGGAAAGCCCATCGCAAATGACTATTTGTACATCCTGTTGAGACGGGCACTGCTCGCGGATTTTGGCAAGCTGTTCGTCGGTAGTCTTCTTGCCCTTCGGTGGATTGAGAACGAAGTCCGCTCGGTCCCTGTCCATGGATTGCACGACTGGAAGTTGCTTTGCGTGGGCATAGCCTCTGATAAACTCTTCACTCAATTCGCTGTGGACAGCATCGCGCGCGGCCGCATGGTCGTGCCGAAAGCGTATCCATGCCGATGACGGCGGTCTAGTACCCGCTCGCCCGACTGCGATTCTCGCCGGCGTGGCATTGCTCATGGACGCCAGCTCTAGCGTTTCTTTTTCAGTGCGAATTCGTTCCATCTCTATCGATTCATTATTTAGTTTGCATAGGTTACACTATAGTGCCTGTTCGCACCAGCATTTTTCGAGAAACATATGTCGTACACAAAAACTGTCGGCGGCCAGAAATTTGAATTTCGTGATGTGAAACAAATTCTCGCGTGCGCCAACGAAGAGAAATCCGGCGACGCGCTTGCAGGCGTTTGTGCATCTTCCGAACGAGAGCGCGCGGCCGCGAAAGACTTGCTCGCTGAAGTCACGATGTCCACGTTGCGCGAGCAACCTGTGATTCCGTACGATGACGATGCTGTGACCAGATTCATTGATGATCATCTGGACAAAACACAATATGAGCAAATCAAAGCCTGGACTGCAGGCGAACTTCGCGACTTTATCCTGGCTGATGAGCCTGATGGCGCCCGTGTCTCCTTGATCCGTAATGGTTTAACTGGTGAAATGGCTTCTGCAGTTTGCAAGCTCATGTCGAATTTAGATTTAGTGGTTGCGTCGAAAAAACTGAGAGTGAAAGGTTTCGCCAACACGACGCTAGGAATCGAAGGCGTACTTGGCGCGCGGCTCCAGCCCAATCATCCGGCTGACGCGGTAGAAGGAATTCTCGCGTCACTTTACGAAGGACTTTCGTTTGGTGTGGGCGATGCTGTCATTGGAATTAATCCAGCTTATGACACTCCTGATATCGTCGCTAGATTACTGGAAGCCACTCACAAGGTAATCGACTCACTCGATCTGCCAACGCAGAACTGCATCCTGAGCCATGTTACGACGCAAATGAAAGCAATCGAGATGGGCGCGCCTGCCGGATTGATTTTTCAAAGCATCGCTGGATCCGAGAAAGGTAATACCGCATTTGGTATCGATATCGAAACGCTGTTGGCAGCAAAGAAACTCGGTGAGAAGCATTGTAATAACAAAGGCAAAATGGTGATGTATTTCGAAACCGGTCAAGGTTCCGAACTATCTTCTCGATCGCATAACGATGCCGACCAATTGACGCTCGAAGCGCGCTGCTATGCGATGGCTCGACATTTCAATCCCTTCCTTGTCAATGACGTTGTTGGTTTCATCGGTCCCGAATATCTCGCCGATGGCAGACAGATGATCAGGGCGGGACTTGAAGATCACTTCATGGGTAAGCTACTCGGAGTGCCAATGGGAATTGACGCTTGCTATACCAATCACATGAATGCCGATCAGAATGACCTGGAAAATCTTGCCATCTTGCTCACCGCCGGTGGTGTCAATTATTTTATGGGCGTTCCGATGGGAGATGATGTGATGTTGTCGTACCAAACGACTAGCTATCACGACATTGCCTCATTGCGAGAGTTATTGAATTTGCGCCCGGCGCCGGAGTTCGAACTGTGGCTGGAAGACGTCGGTTTGATGCGTAATGGCCGACTGACAGAACGCGCTGGTGACGCGCTTCTCATCAAGTCAATGGCCCATCAATCTAAGGCAAAGCGATAAAGTTTCAAGCAGTGCGCAGAACGCACCAACGAAGAACTGCACCAAACCCGGAAGTCAAACTACAACATCGGTTCATCTTGCAATAGATCGTTGATAATATGGTTCGCTTCGTTTTGTCCGGTGGACTTCACTTCTGTGTAGTTTTTGTGAGCCTTCTTAAGCGCTTCCAAACCTTTTGGTGTGATTTCGCAATGACTGAGATCGACAGACTGAATCGATCGGACTTTTGCCAACATCTCCGGCGTTTTATCCGTGATCGCATTGAGCATGAGTTCCAATATCGCCAGTCTCGGCAGTTGTGCGACTGGTAGTATATCCGCGTCTGTGAGGGCGTTTGCACTCAGATGTAAGACCTGCACTTTCTGAAACTTGCCGGGGAGCTGTTTCAGTCCTTCCCCTGTAATTCCAGTGTTGTTGAGATTGACGCTTTCCAAATTCGGCCACTGTTTAGCAATCGTAATCAGGCACTGATCGTTAAACGCTTTGTTGCTGTCCGTATTGAACAACTTCAAATCCAGGTCGCTCAAATTCTTTATGGCGCTCAAACCGAACGGTGTGACTCCGATGTAAAGGCTCTTGAGACGAGGCATTTCATTGATGAATTTCAAACCTTCGGAAGTACCCTGGGTTGCAGAAATATCTAGCCAATCAATAGTTGCTATCTTTCCTAGCTTTTCGTAGCCGACGTCGGTGATGTTGGTCTCCTGTAAATTGACGTGCTTCAAACGCATCGTCGCTAGAGAGTCAATACATTTGTCTGTAACTTTGGTTCCTCGAAGAACGATTTCTTCGATCGGGCGGTTCTCCAAATACTTGATGCCGTTGTCGCCAATTCCACTTCCCATCAGCCCCAAGACTCTCAATGTTGGTATCTTGGCAATCTGTTTCAGGTCGTCATCTTTCAAAAAGCAATTAGTAAGCCGCAGGTCTCGCAGCGGAATACGCGAAATTGCTTCCCAGCCGCGGCTGGTGATTTTGTTTTGCACTTCGGTCGAATCGGCTACACCAAGCACGATGCCACGACATTGGTGTTGATCTTTATTGGCGGCGATCCATTCGAGATCCTGGTCATAAACTAAACCGGGGGCACTCCAAATGCCGTTGGTTACAGAGAATACCTTGTCTGTGATTGGGTTGCTTCCGGGGCGTTCGCTTCGTATAGGCTTTTGGACTTCGACTACTGCAGCTTTTTGGTCGGAACTTTCGTCACGAAATTTTAACAAAAACAATGATGTCACAGCCACTATCAGCATTACGACAAGAAGTATTACTTTAGCGAATCTTCGCATTTTTTTCGGATCAAAAATGTTTTGTTTCTCAGGCGTCGGTATGGACTGCTGTTGCAGTTTGATGTGCATTTTATCCAGAGCCAAGTACATCGCGTCCTGAAATTCCTTCATCGAACTGTAGCGTTCATCAGGATCTCGTGCGAGTGCCTTTGCCACGACTTCCTCTACTTCAGGTGGAATTTCCTGGCAGCCTTCGATATCCGATATCAACGGCGCCTCGTCATTCTGTTTCTCTTGCATTATTTCGAGCAGAGTGTCTCCCTCGAATGGATGATAGTTTGTCAGCAAACGAAACATCATGGAGCCAGCCGCGTAGACGTCTGTTCGCCGATCGACATTCTCTCCCGAGAATTGTTCGGGACTCATGTAATACGGTGTACCTAAAATGGCGCCGGTTTGAGTGATACTACCTGTGGAGTCATCTAGTTTTGCGATTCCAAAGTCGAGAACTTTAATGCTGGCAGTGTCGAGATCATCGCCGCAAACCATTACGTTGCTCGGCTTCAAATCACGGTGAATGATGCCGGCGCGATGAGCGTGTTCCATGCCGTCGCAAATTTGCACCATGACGTTGAAGGCAGCCGGAATCGACAAAGCACCCGAGCGTTCCAATTCTGCCGACAGGCTGCGCCCGTTGACATTCTCCATGATAATGTAGGGCTCTCCCTTTTCCGAAATGCCAAAATCGAGCAGCGTCACGAGATTATGATGTTTCAGTTTTGAGGCTAGCTTCGCCTCCTGCTGGAAGCGAACCGCCATCTCAGGCGCGATCTGTCGGAGCTTCAGTAACTTTATGGCGACGTCGATGTCCAGGTTGCTGTCGTGCGCACGATAAACATCTCCCATCGCGCCCGAGCCCAAGCGACGAATGTCGGTATACCGACGAAGTAATTCGTCGGGGATGGCGCTTTGTTCGTGTTTCGTCTCCATGTGCAAATGCCCAGCAACAGGGGTTCCTACAATACTTTACCCCGTAACTTATTAGGAATACACAAGACGGGAAAATTGATTTCTAAACCATGGCGAGATTAACTGCGCCATTTCAAGAACGACGGGTCAACCTTGTTAATGCACTGAGGCGGCGGTATTTAGATTTTATTTTTCATTACCATCGAAGCGAACCTCCGGAGATTGCAGTTCCGTCACTGTCGCGTACGACGAGGTCTGCTCTATCCAATCGTCGACGGATCTCAAAAGCTCCGCCTTTTGTGTAGATGAAGCCACTCTAAGAGTTCGAAATCCTTGATCTGTGTGTTCGAAGATGATGTTAAATGGACCCGCTTGCCACAGTTCGTACCAGTAAATTCCGGAGCCATCGGTATAATTCGCGCGCGCTCCACGGATATATGTTTTTGGATTGACAAACGTAAAAACTAATTCTGCCAATCCTTCTTGTCCGAAATCCAACGTCCACTGCGACAAATCGATGTTTCGTGTTGCGAAAAACGCCAGGAGCTCGTGGTTCGAACTTGGCTTTACATGCGGTCCTGCAACTAGTGCCGGCAATGCGATCGTGTCTGATTCTATGTTCTGATAAGAAAGCCAGGCAGATGACGACAGATCAATTCCCAAACCGCAGCTTTGAATAATATTAGCCCATGTCGCCTGTTGAGCCAGGGTTGAAACTTTATCAAACGAAATTAGCTGGCCATTCTCAGGCTCCAGATATGGTGCCAAATTTCCGATCTGCAATATTTGATTCAGTCGCGGCTTTTTGCTGATCAAATCGTACGCTGAAGACTCGGTAACTGGAGCGCCTGGCGGCGGTCCCAGCGATGCAACAGTTGTGATCAAATTGACACTGCCTTTCTCGATCGGTAGAGTCAAATCGCTGGCATCTGAAACTACGAATTCTATGTTTTTAACTCCAAGTTGTCCGGCAAGTTCCTTTGCGCATTCGATGCCGGCTGCACTAATGTCAAAACCGATGACGCGAGCCTTCGGAAAATGCTGAGCGTAAAAGCAGGTAAGGAGACCGTTTCCGCAGCCTGCATCGACGACTACTTCAGGCGTTTGGGTGATACTGGAGACGAACCACTCCAAATAACTGCGATAAAGATCGTGGCGCAATGATGCGAAATCGATGCTGACTTTCAGGCTTTGAAATATCTCCTGGTAAAACGCGGCTTCATCCCCACGCTCGAGTTTTAAATACGCGCGTTCTAAATCGCCGACCTGATTGCGCGCGTAGCGCGAGTCCAGGTATGCCCAAAATTGGTTAGTGTTGCGCAGGTGTTTTAATCCGACGCCATCTAAGAAAGATGCGATATCGGCGACTCGATTTTGCATGGTATCACCTGTAGTGCGATCTAAAGCGGAAAATTGTTTGCAGCGGGTTAATATGGGAGCGGACCCAAGTAGGGGATGATAGGAGCCGGCAGTGGAAAAAGTTTCGGCATGTCTTCTCAACAGTTCGAGGTTTAGTTTAAACGCTAACACTCTCAGTTTGTATGCCAAAATTTGTTTGGTATCGCAGCAGATCTTATCCTATGATAGTAATGGATGTGCAATCGGGCACATTAGATTGCATCGGCTTTTCTGAACAGCTGAATATCAGACCTAATTCCTTTGATTCAATGATTTACACCGCGGCTAAAACTTAGCAGATTTTCCAGGGCAAGTAACTTCACGGCATGGATCTCGACATGGACCCCGACATGGACCCCGCTCGAAAAGACGATGTTCGATTCTCCGAACTACTTGGAGGCCGATACGAAAATATCACCAGAATTGGTGAAGGCGGCATGGGCGTTGTCTATCGCGCGCACGATCCGATGCTCGGCATCGATGTTGCTATTAAGATTTTGAAGCCGGAAAGTTCGCCTTTGCCGGTTATCCGTTTTCAACAAGAGGCTCGTGCTGTCGCGAAGCTCAACCACGAGAATGTAATTCGAGAACTTGATTGCGGTGTTCTGCCGGATGGCAGTTTGTACATTGTGATGGAATTTCAGGATGGTATCAGTCTAGATAATTTGCTGGTCCGAGGAAACCCCGTCAGTGTGGATCGTGCTGTGCCAATCTTCAAACAGATTGCCGCAGGCATGGCCCATGCTCACGGACTTGGCATATTGCATCGAGATTTAAAACCGAGCAACATAATTATCGTGAATTCCGACGGGTCAGCCCCGACGGTGAAGATAGTTGATTTTGGTTTGGCTGTGATGACGGAGGCCGAAAACAAGGATAGTACGACTTCAAAACTGGTCGGTTCGCCACTATATATGGCGCCGGAGATAAGTGAAGAAAAAGTTTCTGATGAGCGTTCGGATATTTATGCGCTTGGTTGTTTGATGATGGAGAGCCTGACTTCGGATCCGACATTTTTAGGTAGCACCGCATTTGATACGATGCTCGCTCATAGAAAAACACCAGCACCGCTGCTCAGCGAGCGGCTTCCCAAAGCGAGCTTTCCTTCTGAACTCGAAGACGTAATTGATAAATGTTTGAGTAAATCTCCAGAAGATCGATATCAGTCCATGAATGATCTCCATTCCGATTTGACTAAAATTGAGTCAGAGATGATCCAAAAAATCATCGATGATCAGCGCATTTTTCCTGCTTCTGAATTGCCGCAAACTAATAACGTTCAGTTTCCGAAAATAAATCCCTGGGCCATTGGCGCGATTGCGACTGTGGTTGCTGGATTCGCGGGGATAACGTTTTTTCTCTCTCCGGAACTTTCGGCCATTCTGAAACCGCTTGAACCGACTGTTGTGAATAATAAAATGCCGTTTGTCGATGAGGGCGATGCCCTGATCGACGTTGTTTTAAAAGACAAATGGGGCGAGATGGAAGCGGTCGGCGGGCGTGGACGTTCAACAAACCAGGCTGTGTTGATGAGGATCTTGTCGACCTATCTAAGCGAACTAATATTGAGCGACTGTGGTTTTTCGACTCGAAGTTGAATGGAACTGGACTAAAATTTCTTGAAAAAAATAAGCTTGTATCGGTTGCTTTTGTCCAGTGCGCGATAGGCGAAGCCGGTATGCGCGAAATTGCAAAATTTCCAAACATCACTGTTTTGCGTCTTGTGCATGGTTCGCAGTTGAAGGATGAAGACTTGCAATGGATCTTGCGTTTGCCAAAATTGCAAACACTATACATTGGAGACAACGAGCAGCTGACCGGCAAGTCGATGGATACTATTTCTAAAGTGCATACTCTCACGCGTCTGTCGCTGCAGGGATTGCGAAAAATCGACAATGAGTGCGTCGGTAAAATTGCTGGAATGAATTCTCTACGTTATCTTTCGCTGGAAAAAACTGGGGTGAGAGACACGGGGTTGAAGCAATTGTCTCGGCTGAAGAATCTGGTGGCGCTCAATCTCGCATCACTCGATATCACTGATAAGCAGCTCGATTATTTGAAATTGCCGAATCTACAAATGTTAGTGCTTCGCAAAAACAAAATAACTGCCGCCGGCTTGAAAAAATTAAGTGCGTGGCCCACGCTCGTGCTTCTAGATGTGCGTGATTGTCCGAATATTTCCAGAGAGGAGTTGAACACAATCAGATATGCCTTTCCCCATATCAAGTTCGTTTTGAATGGGACGGTGGTTTACCAGAGCGTGCCCGAGCAGCCCGAAGACGTATTGCGATATGAACCGAGGGCGGTGCCTATCAATTAGCGGCTAGAAACGCTTGGGCTGGCACCATCCGAATCGCCCAGTCTTTTGATGCCGCGCAATTCATCGTAGTTTGCTTTCATCAAATCTTGAACGTGCTTACGCATTTTTCCGGAGCTGCGGTCGAAGTCTTTAGGGTAAACCGGCGGCAATATTCGAACCACGATATCCTGATTGAACTTGAGTTTTTTTGAGGTCTTCGAAAAAATTTCGTACGTTCCTTGTACTACGATTGGCACCACTGGAACGTCGCAATCGACAGACAGTCGAAATGCACCATCACGGAAGTTTTGCATTTCGCCATTTTCCGAACGTGTGCCTTCCGGAAAAATCATCACCGAAGCTTTGCGGTTTAGCCAGTTTTTGCAAGTCATCATCATCTCTTTGATGCTCTTCATATCGCCGCGTTTTATTTCGACGTATTGATTCAGAGTCATGTTCTGCCCGACGAACGGCACTTTGAAAATTGATTCTTTGGAAACCCATTTGAACGGTTTGTAAATTCCGTAGATTACCCAGATGTCCCAGAAGGAGGTGTGGTTTGCAACTAAAACATAGGTTTTGTTTGGATCGATATAATCCAATCCCTCGTATCTGACCTTCCAGCCCGGCATCGTGTATATGTAGAACATCGCCCAGAAACTTGCGAAATAGTGGAGTATTCGGCGGTTGGGATCGAACGCGAAGGTAAACAGTGTTATCACCGCCGCTGTGCTAATAAAGAAGAAGCTGGTGATGAAAAAGTAGGCGCCGAACAAATAGAGACCGAGTCTCTCAAAGGCATTGGCGTTTTGATCGGGCAAAGTGGGAGCGTAGTCTTGCTGCGACAAATTCGTATCGCTGCCTCTGTCTGGTTGCGGTAGCTGCGCGCTAGTACCGCCGGTTGTTTCGATTGCCATGTTGTCGTCCACTATCCACATATCAAGCTGAGTTTTCCTCTATATGATAAACGATCGACACCTGTTGAGCGAGTGCGCGCTTTACGTCGGAGCTGTCTGGGGCAGTTAGTGGTCGTGATTGAACCTCTGTCGAGGTGAACTGCAAAAGCAAAAGCGACCGACGGAAGTGTCTCTGATTTGAACGCCTGGCGGTCTGTTAATTGTGGTGGCATCGTGACTCCGTGCGTGATACCATCAAATTGGTATCAGGGATGGTTCTGATAATGGTGGCACGCAAGTTACTACAGATAAGTTTTCTCGCATCATGCTTACTTCTTGGTGCGCTGTCGGCTGCCGGTTTTGCCTCTACCGGTGCGGCTTGTGAGCGTTCGTTACGTGGGCCGATTTCTCTGAGTCCGCGTTATTTAAAACTGGACGATGAAGTCACTCCCGGGTCAATGGTTTTAAAGTCGGGCTCCATCTTTCCGGTATCTTTGTTGACGCCTCTCGACAGCAAGACTGCTCACATGGGTGACAAAGTTCAAGCTATGCTTTTGGAGGACATCGTCATTGGTGGCAAAAATATTGCTCCCAAAGGCAGTCACCTTACCGGCTGGGTCAACTTGATCCAGGGACCGCGAAACGTTCTTGAATCCAAGTTCACGCCGACTAATTGGTCGAATGCAAATGGAGCGATTTCCATTCACTTCGCCAGTATCGAGTCTGCCGGCACGACGAAACATCCGTTTCACATCAGCATAGACGCGCAGCCCGCACCGGGAACTCCGTTGCGCGGAGTTCAGCATGAACACGAGTTATGCGTGCATCGAGATGGCTGCATCAGTGTGAGATGGAGTGGTTTCAAATACACCGCCACTGGTGTCGCGATTAGCGCGGCGAGTTGGGCTACTGGTCCGTTTAAATTGATAACCGGACCTGTGTTATCCGGCACGGCAGGCGCGATTAAACCGGAGTACGCGCTCGATAAACCAGTCCTGAAAGAAGATGCGATGACGAGAACCAAGGGTGGATTAGTTGGTGCGGTCAAAGGTTTGCCGGGTGGTTTTATTATCACGGGCGTGGCAAACCGCGGCGGTTACATCAAAGTGCCATCCGGAGTCCAGCTCGAGGTGCAGCTTATCAGCGACCTCGTCGTTCCAACAAAATACGCGGCTAAAGACGCAATAAATATTTGAGTGCGTTTAAAACGACTATGGATTCTGCAATTTCTCAATTAAATTTTTCACGCTGTCTCTTGCCGCGCGAATTTGTTCCAAGTCATAAGACCAACGTTCGAGAAATGCGTGATAAGCTCCCGAATTCTGAGCATGCGGAGTGCCCTCGTGGAGCCGTTCTTCACACGCGCATTTGATATCGACGAGTTCGCTCATAATATCCGCGTTGTCGATTTTTTTGATGAGATAGGCACTACGCTCTGCAACCCGATCCGACCCTTCTGCAAGGTTTGGCTGCTCAGAACGTTTGTGAGCTACTGCTGTGGCGCAAGACATCACCAAGTTGCGTGCCAACAGTGTGTAAGAATGTCCAGGTTTTGCCTTAATCGATTCGATCACAATTGGTGGAATTTTATTGCCGAATTTCCAGTCACCAGTCAGCAGTGACACGAAGAAACCGCGCGCCGTCGCCATGTCCGAGAGCAGTGCGCCGATTTCTTCGCGCGCTTGATCTTCGGGCAATGTTTTACTCTCGAGCTTTTCAATGAGCTCGCGGCTGGCTTCGATCGATTGATGAAAAGTTAGGTTTTCCATTCACATTAATCTTTGACTGTTAAGTCGCCTGGTGCAATTCCCATTGACCAACCTTTCTTTTAATTTTATCGTGATTGCGTGGAACAGGTTGCGGAAATAAATCTTTCACACGACCCAAATAGAACCTTGCGTCGGCAAATCTATCGGTGTCAGTAAGAGGACAATTCCGAATGAGAACACCTATAACCGAATACCAGGCGGGGAATTCGCCGACAGAGGTTGGCGCGCTAAACGCGACGTCAGCGTATTCGCGTGCAAAAGGGACCGGTTATGATTCTAGTGATATCGCTAGTAAAGGTGGCGGTAACACTATCACTCAACTGGGCTGGCACAAAAAAGTCGGGGTTGGACTCGATCAGGACTCCTCGCAGAAGTTAAATTTTGAACCCAATAAGGAAGACCAAACCGGAATAATCGGTTCTGAGATGAAGGTGGGCATCAGCTCGTTTGCTTCGTGGATGCTTGGCGTCGGCGCTATCATTGGATCGTATGCCTGGCTTGCTCACGGACCAATGATCGCCAAAGCGGGTCCACTGGCGGCGACGTCGGCGTGGATTATAGCGGCGGTCCTGACATTGCCGTCTGCCTTCATTTTGGCGGAACTGTCTTCTATGTTCCCGTCGGCCGGCGGACCTTATGTTTTCAAGTATTATGCGTTCAAACGATTGTCTTCGCGAACAGGCGAAATGATTGGCTTTCTGACTGGATGGCTTTTTTATATTTGCGTGATCTGCGGTCTCTCCTGCATGGGTATTGGTTTTAGCAACCTTGTCAGCACTTGCCTTTATGGATCATCAGCGCAAGCTCCGGTCTGGCTCAGCACCGTGCTTATCGTGGCTCTGTTTGGCAGCTGCACCGTGATGAACATGGGTCCTGTCAATAAAGCGTCCAACATAAATACCTGGGCGACACTACTCAAGTTCGGCATGACATTCGCGTTTGGTGCGCTTGTCTTCTTCTCGCCTCACGCTTCGATTGATAATGTCTTCAACAATGTGAGCTTAACTAGCTCGTCGTCTAACTTCTGGGCGTGTTTGTCGTCAGTGTTCTTGCTGGCCTTGAGCGGATACTCGGGCATAGAAATCACATCCTGTGCTGCTTCTGAAACTAAAGACGCGAGCAAAAGTGTGCCGCGCGCGATTATTCTGACCCTGCTTGCGACAACAGCCATCTATGTTTCCATGTCGATTGCCGTCAGTGCAGCCTCTCCATATATTCTTGGACCGGAAGGCGGAACAGCCATGGTGGCTGGGACCAGCACGGTTGCGACGGTTCCATCATTGGCTGGACATCTGGCCGGCGGCATGTGGGGCAATTTGATGACCGCTTGTGTCGTCGCATCGATAGTGGGTTGTGGCGTTAGTTGTTTATTGAGTCTCGCCCGCGTGGGCTACTCGATGGCGGCAACCGGACTGTTTCCTCGTAAGTTCGCCGAGTTGCATCCTCAAACAAAATCACCGCGATACGCGCTCTGGTTCCAATTCTGGGGGTTTATCGTCGTTGCTTGCGGTACCGATGTGTTGACGAAAATGGGACTCTGTCCCAATGCATACGTTTTTATGGGTGAAGTATTCGGATTCGTATATGCGTTCCTGGCGATTCTGTACGCCTTTTGCCTGGTTTCACTGCGTTACACCGATCCTGATATGGCGCGTCCATTCCGTGTAGGAGCCAGCGGAAACGGTCTAGCCTGGACGATGGCAATTTGTTCAGCCGCGGTCTATGGTTTTGCAGCTTTTGCATGTTGCAATTGGGTTCAGCAGGTCACCAGCCTCGTTTTGCTGCTAGCAGGCGTGCCGATTTACTTCTATTATCGCGGTCGTGAAAATTTCAGCCCGGCGAACATTCAGAGTCCTGTCGCCGAGTAGATCACATCGAACCGTTGAAAACTCGGACCTTCAATGGCGTTAATCATTGCTGTTTTCAACAGTCAAATCCTCGTTACAAACAGGGGGTTTTAACACAATCGTGAGTGATTATATGTTCTCATATAGAGACAGGCGCTATCTCTAGCAGGCAACGGATCTATGTCACAAGCACGGTATCTGAATATTTATATTCATGGAGACAAGAAAAAGCTCCCACACTTACTCACCGCGATTGGAAAATCAGTGTGTGATGGTTGGACAGCAAACGCAGATGTGCGCACACGGCGCGGCATTGATGAAATCCAGGAGTATAGATTCACAGCGAATTCTACAACTGGTTTTCTCAGATTTTTTTGCAGCGCAGACAGACCGTATGTGTTCTATCTGAGAGACTCCGGGATCCTCGGTTCCGAAGGTCCGATCACGCTTCAAGACAACGATTACCTGGTCAGACATTTTGTCTCTTCGGTTTTAAAACCGGTTTGCAGCGAAATGGATTTCAAACTTCAGGTCACTCGTTCAGTAATGCATTAAGCCCCACATGTGGTGGCACCATGCCGCCAGTGCAGGAGACTTAAAAAGCGCGTCGTCATTGACGCGCTCTTTTGCTTTCTACAGGAAAAACCCTACTTGACAATCCAGGGCTGAAAACATAAAGTGTAAGCTCGTGAGATGTCAAAGGTGCCCGTGCTCTGCGGCGCCATTCTAGTCGGACAAATCAACAGACCAGGCACGGCTCTTATTTGCTTTAGTCGGAGTTGGTGGCACTGGACTGAGTGTGTTCCATATCGTTGAGAGCGGAACGCGTCATAATGTTTGCGAAATTGGCTTGCTTTGTGGCTTTCTGCCACAGGCGTAGTTTCAATTGCGTGACTTAATCAGTCACTAAATACGAAACCAACTTCTGTTCGAAGTTGTAAATTACAGCGGCGTCAATTCTATTGATGCATTCGCTGAGCCGTTTGACGTTGAAAATTGATTCGCTTCCAGGCTGTATGAACAGCTTGTTTTTGACGCGAAGTTTTTATGAGGACTGAACATATGGCATTGTCACCTCTGTGGCAGCTTCGACGTGAATTCGAAGCGAAGTGGTTTTCGAGCGTGAAAAATTCGTCGGCGCCACCGAAGCCGACCGACATGAATAAAAAGCCGGCGGCCGCGAAAGCGTTGAAGAGCCAATCCGGATGGCAGGATATTTGTTTTGTCCACGCTATCGTGGAAGATGAAGAGCAGAAGGGCGAAGGCGTTGTCGTTCTAAATGATGGCAGCATGCGCAAATTTATTTCGTTGACCGGATGCAATCTGCTGTTATCCGATGAAGACGAGAAGGAACTGTTAGCCAGACAATTTGCCAACTTCGTCGACAGTTGTGATTCTGATATTCAGATTATCGTGAAATCCAGACACCTGGCTGTTGATGAATATCTTTCCAAGTATCAGATGCACGTCAAAACCCAGGACGAGTATTTAAAACGCTTTGCCGAATATACCGATAAATGGTTTCGTTCCATTCAAGATATTAGTTTTATCCCGCAGCGCGAATTTTATATCGTGATTAGCTTTCAGCCACCGGATTGCGCTTCTGGTGCGAATTGGAAAGGGGTGCGCTCGAAAGAAAAACACGATGACTATGTATATGTTCTAAATCGCATGGCGAGAAACGCGTGCGAACAACTTCGACAAAGTAATTTGAAACCGAAGATTCTTACGTTACCGCAAGTTCGCAACTTGATATACAGCGATTTGAATCCGTCGCTATCAGCGCGAGAACCAGAGGCGCCACCAGCGGACCCTGGAATTTCAGAAGCGTCTTGTTTGACGCGGTCGGCGCTGGAGGTCCAAGATCGGCACCTGTGGCTGGACGGCAAGCTGATCAGCACCCACTATGTGTCGAAACTTCCGCATGACACCTGGATCGGTTGGCTTGTTGATCTGATGATGGTCGGCGCGGAATATACCTTTTCGATTTTCATACACCAGTGCAATCAAGAGAAAGTGCGTTCTGAATTGAAACGCAAATACCAGTTGAGCAAAATGGCAAATTCGCAATGCAATATGCCCGACCTGGAAGCCTTTGAATTGACTGCTCAAACCGAAGCCGCTATTCAAGAGTTTCTGCGCAGCTCGAGCAAGGCCTATGACGTCAGCATGTATGTCTCTTGCGCAGCCGATTCCGTTGAACAATCGAATCGTTATATGGATGAGATCGATCGTGTTTTGAAAAATCGTGGCGCCACGATCGAACAAGGTGAGTTTGTGCAACTGGACGGATGGCAGTCGACGCTTGCAGTTGGAGTGGACAAACTGGCGATTTCAAATCGCGTCATGTCGCCGATTGTAGGAACATTGTGGCCGTTTTTTACAGCCAGCTGTGGTACTCCCGATGGTGTGCCATTCGGATTCGCGTTGTCTTCTCGAGAACCGGTTTTGCTTAATCCGTTTTTCCATGGTGCCGGGAAAGATGCAAATAATATGTTTGTCGTGGGCACCACCGGTGCTGGCAAGTCATTCGCCGTATCAATGCTGATTTTGCGCTTGCTGCCTACGGGAGTGCGGTTTGTGCTGATAGATAAGACGGTGGACAAATTCGGTTCCTATCGTTTCATTACTGAACTGCTTGGTCCTTCTCATTGCTCGTATATCGATCTTGGACCGAGTTCCGGTTTCATTTTAAATCCGTTTGATCTTGGTCCGGATGATTACGATAAAAATGGAGGACCGACCAGTGAAAAGATTTCCAATTTGCTGTCGCTGTTGGATTTGATGCTGGCTCCGGAAGGGCGCGAAGAGCTGCGCATGGAAGACAAGTCGATATTGGATAAACTGATTCGATTGACCTATGCGATTAGTTTGACCGAAAAAGGCAGGGTGCCGACGATGACGGACCTTGCCAATGTGATCGAGCAAACCGCCGATATCGAACCCGATAATCAACAGCGCGCTATTTTGAAAATGCTGTCTCGCAGTTTGTCGTTGTTCACGAAAACCGGGGCGTTTGGCGGGCTTGTGGATGGATACACCAATGTCGATACCACTAAACCATTCATCGTATTTGATACCAGAGACGTTAATGAACCGAGACTCGAACGCATTGCCGTTTATATGCTGGCTGAATTCATTCGTCGAACCGCTTCCGAATGCAAAAAGAATGACGTCAGATTAGCCGCCATAATCGACGAGGCATCGACCCTGATGAGATTCCCTGCTGGAGCCAGATTGCTCGACGATTTGTCGCGAAGATCTCGTCACTACGGCATGATGTTGGTTTCGATCACACAACAATTGAAAGACTTTTTTCAGCAATCAAAACAAGCTGATTCGGTTGTGAAAAACGCGCATATGAAAATTTTACTTCGGCAAGACGCCAGTGATCTGGCACTTTTGAAAGAGGCACTGCGCCTTAAGGATGCTGAAGTTGCGGCAATCGAACAGTTTGCCAGAGATGATGAGCGGCGCAAAGAAAGTCACGCGCTGCTGATCGTCGGTGCCAAACGCGGCACCGTTCGCCTGGTTCCATCACCTCAAGATTATTGGGTGTGCACTTCGGAACCGATAAAAGATGTCCCCAGACGCCGCGAAATGATCGAGGCGATCAAGGAAAAGCAGCCTGAAATGAGCCACGCGGAGGCTTGTCGTCAGGCGGTCTACTTCCTGGGGCTGCAGCACGGCGGCGGCTAGACATCAGATCGCGACGTCGTGCCCGTCTGGCTAGCCCCCAGATCATCACGACCAACGATCTGGTGCTAGTCGACTCCGTGACTACTTCAGCTTCAGTGATTGTTCAGACTTTCGCTTCGTCCCACGATAATTTAAATGTGGTGCCTTCTGCCATGTTGATATTTAAATGATCGCCGGTTTTCAGCGCGACGATTACTGAGTTCCAATCGTGCTCAGTAAGCATCAGTGCAAAACCATCTTCATACACTCGGTAAGTGCTGATTTCAGCTCCGCCGACAATCGATAAGAACGTTCCTGCCACCCAAACTTGTGATGTGCTGCGAATTCCGGACTCACCCTGAAGTTTCGCAATCGCTTGTGGATATCCGGCGCCTGGCGCTTGCCACGTGAGACACGCGTCGGCGCGATCGTCGAGATCGAGGGTCAGGCGAATGCAGTTTGCTCCTGGTGGCATCTGTGCAAACAGCTGCTGAAATCCGAGCGTTGCTCCATTAGTTAGAATCGCGTTGAGCTCGCGTCCATGCTGCATGACGCGCAGACCTTTAACCATCACTCTGGGCATTTGCGCACACATGCTGGCATGCATTTCAGAAAGCATCTCTGAATCGACAACACTCTCGCGCTGCCGATCGAACCACGGTGGAAACGGATAATAGTGATACCGTTGACCGAGAAGCGAAAGCATTCGCAATTGACCAAACTCTTCAGTCGCTTCGAATTCCGAACTGGTCACGGGCACCATACATAGTGCCCCCTCGGGTAACTCAATTCCCTCGAGCGGTTGCGCTTTTTGATAAATGATACCAACCATAAGCGGCGCCAGAAAATGACCGGACCGAAGCGCGGTCCTGCCGCCAACTCCGACGGTCATTCCTTGTGATGCTAATTTATGAACCTGCACGAACCAGTGCAAAGGATCTTCAGGAAATTGGTGCGGCGTCTCGTTTGATTCGCGCTGAATCGTCACCACGATTTCGGCTTGCCCGACCCCGACCAATCCTTGAGTCGTAAAAGTCCAACAAGAGATCGTCTCTTCGCCCAGCGTCAAATCGTGACTTTCGATTTTTGCAATCAAGACATTCTCGATCAACTCAGCCTTGAGGGGAAATTCATGGTCCTCGCGGTGGCTGGCTTGATGAGCGTGGTCGTCATCGTCGCAGCAATTCTCTTTCTTGTCGTTCCACCACAAAATACAATCCGCTCCATTGTCTTGTCTTCATATTCCCCCATTGTTCGGAATTCCTCATCCGGACGGCCTGAACGTCAATAATGTCGATCATTGGCGCCGCGTTGATCTCTATATATGGAGCAAACATGGTGTCGGTTGAGGTGGCTCGACATTGAAACACGGACCATTAGATAGTAGTTTCGAACCGTGGGAAGCTTTTGTATGGGCTTTTGGAGCGCAGTAAATCGACCAATATGGCCACTCTACGGGATCTCTTGCCTACCGGTCTATTCCGAAGCGCGGGTTACCGCAGGCACCGTGAAGCTTCGTCCTTTAGGTCGGGAGATATAAGGTGCTGAATGAAGTTGTTCAGGATGAATCGGAGGACTGCGAATATATCGCATGCATGCCAGGTATTCTGATGTCAACGGTGGGGCGCACCGGGCTCGCTTGATACTGGGCTAAATTGCCTAGGAGCAAGAATCTCACGTCCTTCAGGACGGA
>JADYXR010000083.1 GCA_021772095.1 Candidatus Obscuribacter sp.
CTGGGGCGGTAGTACGTCCCAAGGGTTGGGCTGTTCGCCCATTAAAGCGGTACGTGAGCTGGGTTCAGAACGTCGTGAGACAGTTCGGTCCATATCCGGCATGCCCGTAGGATTCTTGAGCGGAGCCGTCCCTAGTACGAGAGGACCAGGACGGACGAACCTCCAGTGTACCTGTTATCACGCCAGTGGTAAACGCAGGGTAGCTGTGTTCGGAGCGGATAAGTGCTGAAAGCATATAAGTACGAAGCCCACCGCAAGATGAGGAATCCCATGGGGTCAACCCAGTAAGGGCCCAGGAAGACCACCTGGTTGATAGGTCGCAGGTCGAAACGCCCCGCAAGGTCAGCGTGTAGCCGAGCGATACTAATAGCCCGAGGGCTTATCCAATTAGAAATTGGTGCTCTTGATGACATTTAGTCAACTCTCAATGTGCAGTTTTCAGGGTAATGGAGCCTGAACACCTCAGTGTTCAAGCCCGTTATGTGGTGACGAAGAACTAGTTTCATTTTGTGAAACTTCACCACGGTTAGTGCCTCTTCCCTGTGAAGATGCCGTACCCTAATAGGTTCTTGGTGCCGAAGCGACCGGAACACACCCGTTCCCATCCCGAACACGAAGGTAAAGACGGTCAGCAGCGACAATACTTGGTGGGTGACTGCCTGGGAAGATAGCCCGGTGCCAGGAGTTATAAAAGCCTCGAGTTAATAGCTCGAGGCTTTTGCTTTTGGCCTGTTTTTTGAATCGATATCGGTTGGGTGTTTCGGCTGCGAAAGCTGAGCTGGCATCGGTTTGACTGTTTCGTCAAAACTGAGCCGATATCGGTTGCCTGTTTTGACTCGCCATTTAAAGTGCTCGTGGTGTTTGATTTTCGGTAAACTTACTGAATGGTGTTGCCGATCAAAGCCGTTGATGGTGTCGAACTCGATTTAGCAGAAGGCAAAACAATTGCTGAGGCTCGGGTTCTGGATCATTCTGCGCGATTGAAGCTGAGTTGGGATCGTTTTGTTCGACTGAAGGCAGCTGCCGATGCGGTCACCCAAAATGTGAAGTCTGGAAAAAAACTGTTAGATGCCGGCGGCTATGATGGAGCGTTGGCGCTATTTTTGCCTGAGTACAAAATGGATGTCATTGATCGTGCGACTACCGGCGGATCCGTCTTGAACATCCCGGCCACCGATCGCTCTTATGATGCTGTTATTGCAGTCGATGTGCTTGAGCACATAGAACCAACCGACAGAAGCAAAGCGCTGGAAGAGTTTGCACGGGTGGCTCGCCAGCATGTGATTTTGAATTATCCCTGCCGCGAATCGAAAGATGCGCAGGAATTGGCACTGAAACTAACAGACAATCAACTGATCAAAGAGCATGTACAGTGGGAGTTGCCGGACAGTGACTGGGTTTTGGCTGATCTGGAAAAGTACCGTTTTTCTGGCACGGTGAAACCGCACACAAGCATCGCGATTTGGTTGGGTCAATATGTCGCTCTCAATTTGGCGCCGGACGCGGCATTGGATCTGAATCGGCATTTAGTCGAAAATTATGCCGATGAACCTTTCGCTCGTCCGCTGTATCACCTGGTGGTTTGCGAGCGACTTGACGCTTAGGCTGGTTTTGGGTGGGTCACCTTTGAAAACACTCGGTTTCGCTTCGCCCTGGATCAGGTGATCCTTTTGTGCCCGTACGCTAGTGTGACTGGTCGTCTTCGAATTGACAGACTTCGGTAATCTGGTGCCTTCATCATCGATACCACGTGTGGTGCAGAACTTTTAATCGCGCATTACCTATGGTGGCGTGAACAAATTGTTTTCTTGGAGCGATTTGGGTGATACCGAATCTGGTTCCATCAAGTAAATCCAAAGTGAAGACGAAGCCTGTTGCGCCCCTAAAGCGGTAGCCACTTTGAATTTGCGAAGTCACCGTGCTTGGTGGCAGGGCGTGAGTGTCTTTTATGTGAAAAATTGTCGGAGACAGGCTGTCTTTATTAGTTTATAATGCTGCCGAGAACGCCACAGGCGCGCGATATCGAAGCTATACAGACTGGAGATGGGATGCATATCAACTCAATGGTATCAGTCAAGGACGCGGCAGCCATTTTAGGTTGTGACAAAAAATATGTTCGCGAAAAGCTCGAACAAGGTCAGCTTAAAGGCGAAAAGCGTTTAGATGGTGGCAAAGAGAAGTGGTTTGTTCAGAAGAAAGCTGTCGATGAAGAATTGGCAAAAATGCCGATTGTAACTCCGACTGGAACTTATCAACTCGATGCGAACGGTCAAGCACAGGTCGCGTCAGAGGCAGTAATTGAGCCGGTCGAGGTGACCGCGCGCCGTCGTCGTCGCACTGCGCGAGCAGCGAAAGGTGACAACGATTTGTTCTTTGGAATTGATGTCGAGACAGTCGATGTGCCTGTTGTCGAAGAATCGATTGCCAGAGGTTCGATCGAAAATCGTCCAGGCGATCATTCAACGATCGAGCACATGCTAATTGAGGACAGTGGTGTCAGTCGAGCTGTGCTCGAGCAAAGTTCGATGGTTCAATCTGCTGCCGATCACCCGAAAGGACTGACTTTCGAACGAACGCAAGCTCGCACAGCGCTGAAAGATTTCAGTTCATTTTCTGAAGAATTTTTTGAAGACTATTATGAAGAAGAGCATGCCGAGGCGCTTCCGGATGTCTCCGGTCAGCCTTTACTGACAGTGATGCAGGCGATGGTCAAAGCGTTTTCGATGAGAATCGAACAACATCGTCAGGTCAATTCGCGTCTTGTGCAAGAGTTGGAAGAGAAGTCGCTTCAACTGCGGTTGTTGCCGGACTTGCAGAAAAAGGCGGACGAGGTTTATAAACTCGAGTTCGAGGCGGCGGCGCTGAAACTCCAGATCTCCTGCATGGAGAGACAGCATTTCGACACAGCTGTTCTTCTTGAAAGGGCAGAGACCGAGGCGATTCCTCAGTTGGAGTCACGTCTTGAAGAAGAGTACAGAATGCACAGCATCGAGGTCGCTCGTTTGCGCGATCAACTTCAGCAGTACGCGTTGAGAGTTCAACAAAGCGAAATCGATAAGCACAGTGTTGTCGAACTCGAAGCGGCGCTGCATGAGATGGTTGAGCAGCAAGAAAAAATGAAACGCCTGGCGCAGGCTGAAATCGATCGTGTGCGCAATGAACGTGATGCGGAGTTTCGTAAGTTGGCGCGCGATGCTGAACGTGTTTGGAAAGAAAAGGACCAGGCGTTAAAGCGGCTCGCAAACGACGCTGAGCGTATTAATGAGCAAAGCACTGAGCTTGCGAGAATCGCCGAGGAAGCCGTTAAAGAGAGGCTCGCAAAAGAAATGGAACTTGAACGTCTTCGCGAAGAAGCGATCAAATTTAAGCGCGAGAAAGAATTTGAACTCGAACTTCTGGCTGACGAAGCCGATTTGATCTCGCATGAAAAGAAAATCGCACAAGCAAACCTTGATGAGCGGTTGTCGCAAATTGCGCGACAAGAACAGAGCATCGCCAAACTAGAAGCGGCGCTTCGCGAAGCGACAGAAATCAAGGAAAGAGAAACGGAGTTTGCAAAAGCTGAGGCTGAGCGCGTCGCGTGCGAAATGGGTGTCGAAATTGCGACTCTCAACGAGCGTTTGACGAATATCACCGAGCAAATGGAAGCAGCGAAGATGCCGTGGTGGCGCCGATTGTTTATGCCGACTGCATAAGTTTTTCGGACCGCCAGTAGTCTAACGTGCTGTTATAGTCCGGCGGTTTAATCGTTGTTTAGAGCGCCAGAGGGTTGCAGTTCAGCGCTGCCATTTCCACGTTTAGTATTTGATAAAAAAAAACTGGAGATCGAACCGACCGTGACGCCAAAAACTGAAGCGTTGCAGATTTGATTGTTTGAATGGAAGGATGGTTTCTTCAGTCCTTCAGAGGCATCGAAGACTGTTTGCTCTGCCGAAGAATTGAGCCGATTGGGCGAATTATGCCCTTAGCAAAAAACGGGAATTATGGATCTCGCTGGGTGGCTCTGGTAAAGTGCAATCTGAGTGCGGCGATGGGTTATGCTGTATTCATGAATGGGTCGACCTATGAGCGAAGACGAACAAAATCAGCCGTCTAACAACGACGAAATGTCTAATTCAGTAACTGGACGCCGCCGCCGCAAGCCATTTACGAGAATGATGGACATTTCTGATATGTCGGATCAATTCATGTACGAAACCTTTGAGATGGGTGCAGATCTTTCTGGCGATGAGCAGAGGATCAAGCCGCGGAACCCAGAGGCGCGACCGGAAGATTTGATCGAAGAAACGGTGACCAGCTCTGGACTTTCGAGCTTGTTGGGTGAAGAGAACGTTGAAGAAGAGGAAGACAATCCTCAGGTGACGACCTTTTCGTCTCTGTTGCAGGGCACTGGCGAGTTTCAGAAACCGACTAAGAATGCGAAGAATCCGACGGGATCCGGGCGTGCGCAGGGAAGTCCTGCGCCGGTTTCGCCGCCGCCGGCTGGTTTTGGCGGGCCGCCCGCTTCACAATTTGGAGCACCGCCTGCTCCTTTTGGTGCGGCTGATCCGCAGTCCGGTGGGTTTGGAGCGCCGTCGGCGCCGCCGTTCGGAGTTCCGCAGACGGGCTCGCCTGGCGCGTCCGGAGCATCTGCAGCGCCAGCGATTGGTGCACCGAGTTCACCTTTTGGAAATGCTGCGCCTCCTGGTGGCGCATCAGGAGCGCCGTTTCAATCACCGCAAGCACCATCGGGTGGCAGGCTGGGTTCATTATTAGGAGGCGGAAAGTCTCCGAGTGCCGCTTCAGGGGCGCCTCTTAAACCACCACAAGCGCCAATGGATGGCCGGCCGGGTGGAGGTTTTGGCAGTGTTGCGCCACCGAGTGCTGCACCAGGAGCGCCGTTGCGACCACCGCAAGCTCCGACGAGTGAAGCGCCGGGTGGAGCGTTTGGAAATTTAGCGTCAGCAAGTGGCGCACCAGGAGCGCCGTTGCGACCACCGCAAACGCCGTCGAGTGGAGTTCCGGGTGGGTCGTTTGGAAATGCCGCGCAAGCAAGTGGACCACCAGGAGCGCCGATGCGACCGCCGCAGGCGCAGTCAGTTGGGCCTCAGGGTTCACCTTTTGGAAATCCAGCTTCGCCGAGTGGTACGTCGGGAGCGCCTACTCGACCACCGCAAGCGCCATCAAGTGGACCGCAGAGTTCACCATTGGGAAGTGCATCGCCTCCGAGCGGCGCACCAGGAGCGCCGTTTAAACCGCCACATGCCGGCGGTGCGCCTTCGCAGTCTTCTGCGATTCCATCAAGTTCGGCTTCGGGAGCGCCTCTGGCACCCGGAAAACCGACTCAAATCGGAAAACCTCCGCAACCTGGCACAGTGCCGAAACCTTTATCCAGACCCGGTTCACCTGGACCGAATCAGGTGCCTCCGGCACCAGCGCCGGGTGGATCTGTTCCACGTTTGGGCATGCCACCGGCGTCGCCGACGCAATCGGGAAGTGGGATACCAGGTGTGTCATCACCATCCGGGTTCGCAGCGCCGCCATCTCAGATAGCGGGACCGCCAGCTGGATTCGGGGCGCCGCCACCGCAGACCGCTCCAGCGCAAGCTGATTCAGCGCCCGGTTCTTTCGCGAGCAAATGGGCACCACCAGGACCTGCACAATCATCGGACGCTGCGGCATCGTCGCAGTCGTCGTTCAGTGGTCAGCAGCAGCAGCCGTCCCCTGCGCAACCTGGAGCGCCGTTAAAGTTCGCGTCTCCTGAGCTTGATGACGAGCCTGATTTGGGTGCTATGTCGTCGACTGATCAGGATCTAATTTCCTCATCAATCAATGAATCACCGTTTGCACCACCGAAATCCATCGATCCTTCCTATGCGGCGCAGCAAGGTCCGGCTCAGCATCCAGCCTTTACTCCTCCACCGCTGGCATCTGTTCCATTAATGCAAGTGCCGGACTTGGATTCGACTGACGACCTGGAGGAGATGATTCTAAGGGCGCAACCGCAGGAGTCACCGTTTGGTACCACCAACGATCTGAGCGCCAGGCATAGAGCCATTCGTCGAGCTGATTTTACAAGACCGCGAATTCCGCAGCTACAGCAGGATTCGGGGCGGCACAGCACTCAAGAGAAAGACCTTGTGCGTGAATCTACCGTGGATGAGCCGAAGCCGAAGAGACGCGCGGTGCAGAAGCTGAAGGACTTTTTTAAACAAATTAGCTCCGCTCTCAAGAGTTTGACCAAAGACTAGGTTTTGTTCGCATTGACTAGGTTTTGTTCGCATTGATTTCTTGCGACCAACTTTGATTTGTTCAGTCACTCGGTCATCAGTCACTTCAATTATTTTGTTCGAAGAAGGACGATTCAACATCATAACCACGGCACATCCCGCGTCTACTCTTGGTTTCAGCGAGTCTGAGAAAGGGAAAGATCTGTTTAGTTAGAACTTTTAATAATTAAATCGTCGATTTGATTGAACTTTTTGATCGGCGATTACGTTTAACAAGGTAGAGGGTCTTTTTTTAAACCGTTGAGGTCAGACATAGAATGATCAGAAAAACCTTGTTTCTCGCTCTCGCGCTAGCGGCTGTAAATGTGCCGCTCAGTGTCGAGGCAAAACCAATGTCATCGAATCGATTTATTCAGGGTTCAGTAGCGAAAGAAAACATCAATCGCGTTAACAGCAGCATTCATTGGAACACTTCTCTCAATCAGGCGCTTGACCAGGCGCGGCGGGAGAATAAAATGGTTTTGTGGGTGCAAATGATTGGGCAAATGTCCGGTTCGACTTGAAGTGCCGCGAATAGCTTAAGAGCCGTGTCGCTCTCGCAGGAACCAGCACTATCAGTTTTGTCCAATGAGCTTGTTTGTGGTTACAGAGATATTTCGAAAGAACGTTACGCGGGATTTTCAGGTAAGCACGATGTTGATGGCAATGCGGTTGCCACCACCAATGGTGCCGGTCCTCACAACCTTCAGACGTTTTTGTTAGCATCCGATGGCACTGTTTTGCACTGCCTGCCTGGGTATTGGAGCGCTAAGGATTTAGTTGAAGAAGTTGAATTCGCCGGGCGTTTAGATGATTTGTGGAAATCGCCGAGATACAGTGTTTCTCAGAAGAAGCAGATGTATCGTGAAATGCAGTTAGCACACGTTGGCGAACACTCGATGCCGATGGTGGCGCGAAGCCGCATGCAAGGCTTCGATATGAAACATGAGGCGAAGAATCGTCCGTACACCTCGGACACGATTTTGAATCCGCAATTGGCTGTTCAACTGGCTTCCATGCAGAAGGGGCAGAAACCACCGCCGGGAGTGAAGGACGCGTTTAAAACTACCGATCGGCTGATGCACGAGCGCATGTCTATGCGACCGTTCATTCCATACCAGCAGTTCGACGTCGCAGCTTATGTCGATTACGGTCGGCCGAAGTACGACAAGAACGAAGACTTCCGCGACCCGAACACCGGTAAACTGGCTGACGAAGCCGGTGTGAAGAACCAGGAAATGCTTGGTCAGGTTCCCGAAAAACCTATGCGCCGAAGAAAAAGTGGTGGCATGGGTCGGCGCATCATTCAACGCAGCGCCACTAGTTTTGTTCGTAAAGGCGTTCAGAACGTGCTCTGGGGGCAGAACTAGCTAAGTCGAACCGGGCGGGCCGTGTAGGGTAGTTCCAATCGGACTACCTGATTCGAAACAGACTAGCTACTTCGAATCGGACTAGTTACTCGAACGAGATTGGCTAACCGAACCAGGCTAGCTATCTGAACCAACTAGCTAGGTGGAACACCGCGAATATTTAAACGATGAGCGCGAGATCAACCAACTTGCAGGTCACCTGACCTTCTCCATGTCGTGGCCTTGCGTTTCTTCCTTTGTCTCTTTTTTCTTCTCGTCTTTGTCGGTTCGATGCGCCATCCATGTGCCTTTTACTTCCATGGTGGTGTTTGGCACTTCGATTCTCCATCGACCGGTGATGGTTTTACCGTCACCGCTCATGGTGCCCGTGTATCGGATTGGTGACATGCCGCGCGTGTAGTAAGTTTTAGTGAATGAAACGTTTGGATATGCGAAGGTTCCATCTAGAACTGCTTCTCCGAGCATTGACTCGTCGCGGATATTGCCTTTGAGGCTACCTTCGCTTTCTACAAAGATGGCATCAAAGTTGCTGCCCTCGTCGGGCTGACTTGCGTATGTGTAATGCCCTCGCCAGTTTCCGGTTATGCCGTGCTCTTCGGCCATTGACGCTACTCCTGCGTGGTGACTGCCTTTTTGCCTGATGCGATGTTGAAGTATTTGGCTTCGGGGTGATGGACAACGATCGCTGAGGTGCTTTGTTCCGGAACGAGTTGATATTCTTCGGTCAGTATGATGCCGACTCGTTCAGGTTCCAACAATTCAAAAAGTTGTTGCTGGTCTTCGAGGTTGGGACAGGCTGGGTAGCCGAAGCTGTAGCGTGTGCCGCGATAACCTTGTTGAAACAATTGATTTTTGTTGGCGGCGTCTTCGGCTGCATAACCGAGTTCCGTTCTAACACGCTTGTGAATTACTTCTGCCAAACCTTCGGCGGATTCGACGGATAAACCGTGGAAATACAGATAGTCAGCGTATCGGCCGCTCTTGAACAAGTCTTGCGCGTACTCGCTGGCCTGGGCACCCATGGTCACCACCTGCAGTGCCACTACATCCATGCCCTCTTCTGTTGATCTGAAGAAGTCTGAGATACACAGGTGTTTGCCATGGTTTTGCCTTGGGAAACTGAAACGCAACCACTCGGTTTTTTGATCGTCGCGATAAACAATCAAGTCGTTTCCTGACGACTGGCAGTGGAAATATCCATAAACAGCGCGCGGGATGAGCAACCGTTCCTTGATACAGCGTTCGCGCAGCTCTTTATAGACCGGCAAAAATTTGGCTTTGATCATGTCATCGTATTCGGCTTTTGGCATGTTGCCTTGACGAACACGCCATTGCCCCTTGAACAAAACGTTTTGATTGATGTATTCGAAAACTTCGCCAAGCGCGACGGTGTCTACGATCTTGGAACCGAAAAACGGCGGCGTTGGAACGTCCATCTTGCGCGCCACGTCAGAACGTATTATTTCGCCGCCATTATCTGTGGTATCAACATGCGCAGCCGGTGTACGCGAAACGCGTTGGCAGCTCGCCACTTTGGTCGGTACTTCCTCTTCTGGAGATGCTGTCGGCTGGGCAGCTGCGGCTAGTTCACGAACGTCTGCCTCAGAAGTTATTTCGCGATCATCGTCTGGATCCGCTGGTGCATTTTTCTGTTTGCCATTGCCGGATCCCTCATCGGAGTCGTCATCCGATTCATCATGATCTTTGCCTTTGGCTCCGTGTATCGCAGCCATCAAGCCTTCTTCGGACAAAGTGGCAAGTTCGCTGTTGTTTCTTTTCGCTGCCAAGGCCTCCATAATTTTGAGGTCGTCAAAGGCGTCGGAACCGTAGAATGTCATTCCTTTGTATACTTTGCGGCAATCTTCTTCCACGTATCTGCGGGTTAACGCTGCTCCGCCCAGGATCACTGGAACACTGATCTCCCGCTGATTGAGGACGTCGAGGTTGTCCTTCATGATTACTGTAGATTTTACGAGCAGTCCGCTCATGCCGATGCAATCTGCTTTGTTTTCAATTGCCGATGAAATGATATTTTCAATCGGCTGTTTAATGCCGAGATTGATTACTTTGTATCCGTTATTTGTGAGTATGATATCAACGAGGTTTTTGCCGATGTCGTGTACATCGCCTTTTACGGTGGCAAGAACCATCGTGCCGCGTTGGGTGCCTTCCGATTTTTCCATGCGCGGTTCGAGAAACGCGACCGCCGCTTTCATGGTTTCAGCCGACTGCAAAACGAAGGGCAGTTGCATTTTGCCGGAGCCGAAAAGTTCGCCGACCACTTTCATTCCGTCGAGCAGGAGGTCGTTGATGATTGCCAGTGGAGCGTACTTCTCCAGCGCCTTTTTGAGATCTTTCTCCAGACCCACTCTGTTGCCATCGATGATTCTTACTTTGAGAACTTCTTCGATTTCTTTGGAAACCACTTTCTCTTCGACATCACCCGTAGTGGCGAGCTTTTCTTTGTAATAATCCAAAAGCGCAAATAGCGGATCGTATGATTCCGTTCGTTCGTCAAAAATCAGCTTGCGGTGGTACTCGCGCTCGTCTTCTTCGATTTTGTAGAGCGGCAAAATTTTCTGCGCGTTGACGATGGCGAGGTCCAATCCGTATTCAACTGCGTAGTGCAAAAACACGGAGTTCAAAATTTGTCTGATGTGCGGATCGAAACCGAATGAAATATTGCTGACGCCGAGTACGGTTTTGACGCCTGGCAGCTGTTCTTTGATCATCTTGATCGCTTTGAGTGTTTCCAACCCAAGCTTTCGATCGTCTTCATTGCCTGTCGATAATGTGAACGTGAGCGCGTCGAAAATTAGATCAGTCGCCGGCAAACCGCCTTCGGCTGCGAGATCGTGAATGCGTTTTGCGATCGCCACTTTTTTCTCGGCGTCTTTGGCCATGCCCGCTTCATCGATCGTCAAAGCCACTGCCGCCGCGCCAAAGCGCGTGATCAGCGCGACTTTCTTCATCATATTTTCGACGCCGTCCTCGAGGTTAATCGAGTTGACGATCGCTTTTCCTGAAATAAATTCGAGGGCTGCTGCCAGCACAGGATATTCGGTGGTATCAACCACAATGGGAATCTGCAGTTCAGTATTCAAACGTTTGATAAAAATAGTCATGTCGCGCTTTTCATCGCGACCGACATAGGCTGTGCAAACGTCTAGAACATGCGCGCCTTCGCGTTCTTGATCGCGCGCCATTGCCACCATGCCGTCCCAATCTTCTTTTTCGAGAAGGCGTTTGAACTTGCGACTGCCATTAGTGTTGGTGCGCTCACCGATGATCAGGGGCGGTTGATCGATTGAAAGTGGAACGCTGGTGTAGATGCTAGCAGCGGCCGCGGTGAAAGTGGGATTGCGTTTCTTCGGCGCCCGATCGCCTATCACTTCGACCACTTTCGCTAAGTGCGCAGGTGTGGTTCCGCAACAGCCGCCAACAATATTGACGCCGTCATCGGAGACGAAGTGCAGAAGCGAGGCCGCTAGTTGATCGGGCGTCAGTTTGTAAACCGTTTCGCCGTTGACGTTTTCAGGCAGACCAGCGTTCGGCAAAACCGAAATATACTTTTCCGTGTTGTCGCACAAATAGCGAACCGGATCGAGCATCTCGCTAGGACCGGTCGCACAGTTGATTCCGATGATGTCGATCGGATACGCAGCCAGCGTTGTGAGCGCGCAACTAATATCGGAGCCGACCAGCATGGTGCCGAGCGGTGGCGCTTCGATCGTTACTTGAGTGATGATCGGAACGCGTCGCCCAATAACTTTAAAGTAGTCGAGCATCGCAATAACAGCGGCTTTTGCTTGCAGCAAATCTTGTCCGGTTTCGAATTGCAAAACATCAACGCCACCATCCACGAGACCACGAATTTGTTCGTAGTACGCATCTTTCATGTCGGCGAATGTGATGTGGCCCAGCGATGGTAACTTCGTCGTCGGACCGATCGAGCCCGAAACAAATCGAGGTTTGTCCTTCGAATACGACGAAGCTACTTCGCGCGCCAGTTCTGCCGCTTTTTTATTGAGCTCATAAGTTCGTTCGACAAGGTCAAACTCTGCCAACACGATAGGCGATCCACCAAAAGTGTCAGTTTCGACAACGTCGCATCCGACTTTAAAAAATGACTCGTGAATTTCCTGGATCACATCCGGACGACTTTCGACCAGAATCTCCGGGCAATTTTCATACCCGGCGTAATCGTCGAGAGTCAAATCGTAAGTATGAATCGATGTTCCCATCGCCCCATCAAAAATGAGGACTCTTTCTTTCAGTCGTTCTAAAAACTTACTTTGCGTCATGCTGTGGTCGCGATTGGGATTCGTGCAATTCTGTAGAGACAATATCAGAGCACGTTGGCACAGGGCGGTGCTCGTATATGTAGGATACGGTGATCAGTCAAAGATGTCACGGTTTAGTAAACTAATAAGATCTTTCCAAAAAAAATGCCATCACTTCAGGTTTGCACCGCCAGTGATGGCAACTCTCTCGAACTGTTTTAAATGCAAGAAGCGTTTAGACAGCGTAAGGCAGGCTTAATTAAGCAGCTTCCTCTTTCTTCGAGGGGCGTACAGGCGACCAATTCAAGCTACAGACGCCGCCTTCACAGCCGTTTGCTTCTTGAACCTTTTCGGTCGCTTCTTCCTGCGTTACGTTCAAGCCATTCACTTCCTGCATACTAAAGTGGATCTTGATGAGATTTAGTTCTTTCGATGTCCTTACTCTCATGATGCTTTGTATACCTTTTGATTGACCTGTGTGTCTTACTCAAACTACATAGCACGAAAGAAAAATTAGACGGACTGCTTGACAGGTTTCCGAAGTGAAAATATTGTATGAAGAATTTTAGTGACAATTTTGTGTGGGCTGAAAACCAGTCAGCAGGCTGGTTGAGGAACAAATGCCAGGATGCGTGAAAAGTGAATAAGCACCAAAGAACCGCTACGTGGCGCACGATTAAAACAGGTGCGAAAACATCGGCAGAAGAACAAATTTGTTGTAATAGTTGAACCAAACAGCGGTAGTCGCTTCAAAACAAATCAGTCTTAAATCATCAACCGATATCGGTTGACGATCTTAATTTTTTAAACTGACAAACCCGTGGGCCTTTACGATTTCCTGACCCTTCAAACTCGAGCAAAAATCCACGAATTTTCGGGTCGACGGTTTGCTTCTCGAATCGAAAAACATGTACAGAGGTCGGCTCAAGGAATAATCGTCCTGAGTTGATTCCAGAGTCGGCATCACAGCGTCAGCCTTGTCGGTTAATTTGACCTTGAGCATCTTTACGGTTTTCAAATTATCGGCTGCATTACTTAAAGGAATAAACCCGATAGCCCCCTTGTCGGCGGCGACAGTTTGAAGCAAAGTGTCATTGGACGGAATTACCTTCGCCGTCTTTGCATAATTGATTTGTGTCTGCGGAGACGTCGGGACGCTGTGCAAAACGTGGTCGTTGAAGTATCGCGAAGTGCCGGAGTCTTCTTCCCTGACGCAAACTGTTATCGGACCGCTAAGTTTGCTATTCAAATCGGACCATTTTGTCGTGGCCCCCGTGAACACCTTTCTCAAGTCCACCATCGCGATTTCGTTGAGTTCTAGTGCCGGGTTGACGATAATCGCAATCGAATCCAATGCCACGATGCGACGGACCAGGTGGATCCCCTTCTTATGAACGGCCTCGTTTTCTTCAGTCGTCAGATCTCGCGAGGAAGCTGCGATGTCGGTGCTCTTATCGACTAAAGCTTTGACGCCTGCTCCGGAATCAACGATCGTGACAGAAACCGGAATATCGGTATGCTCTGCCATGAATTGCTTGGACCATTCGTCCAATAGCGGTTTCATCGTGTCGGAACCTTCGATGGAAACCATCGGCGTCAAATTGCGGGGATCAGTGCTTTCTTGCTTAACGCAGCCGCCCAGACTGAGGAACGCCAGCGCTACAAGCATTGGTCCGATAACGGGGTTTCGACGAATCATTTTTTGCGAATTCAAATTCATGGAGCTGAGAAGAACACCCAGAGGGAAAGCGACGCATGCACGACGCTCCAGAGACTCCGATGGCATTTTGGCACAGAGTCAGCAAAAACCGTATTAGAGGGATGACAATGTTTACGTTAGCAGTAACGTTGAGCCCGAATTTGCCGAGAAAACTGGTGCGTCGCCGCAGCTGGGATGGGACGATACGAGCGACGCGAGAGGGCCGGAAGACTGATTGTGCTTGAGTTTTTTACTCAACCGATATCGGTTGAAGATTCGCGGTTAAAACGGCAGAGTCATCGCTTCAGTGCTTATCGGGCTGTTGAAATGTCCCGAAACCTCGACCCTGGCGGATTGCGGTGAGGTTTTTTTACTCAACCGATATCGGTTCAGTTTTGGCTTTAACGAACAAAAGCGTTGCACCGAAATTTCACTGTTGATTTACACACTCGAAAACCGCTGTATTTCGGAATATCACAAGCTTTTGCGTGCTTTTGGCGCCCGAAAAATGCCGGGAACCTTAACCTAGGTTCCGTTTTCACCGAAAAGGCTGCCAGGGCTGATTGGATGGGAAATCCACCATATGCGTGGGGGGTGAGAATTGGTATAAATTTCACAGAAGAGGTGGATATGGATTTCTCGCTCAGAGTCGCCCGCATGGGCTTTGCATTGGCATTATTATTGACGGCGTCACTTTCGACGGTGGACAAGGCTGTCGCTCGTGATGGCGAACGTCGACCAATCCGAGCAACGTTGGGCTGTGTAGAGGTTCGGAACTGGCAAGATAATCTAGTTAAGACTAATCCTAATCTGGCGCACTATCACTGGAATCCGATTTACGCCAACATCCAGGGCGTTCGATTAGTGGGTCCACCGCCACGACCTAAGCAACGCCTGACTTCCAGACCTAAGAAAATGGAAATCGGTGGCAAGCCAGCCAAGAATCAGGTTAAAAACCAACAAACGGCTTATATTTTCAGACCAGCTAAAGAACGTCCAAGTGTGTACAAGAAACCAATGCACATGGCGCCACAACGAAGTACCCACACCGGATTGACCTATCGCCATAGTGCGCCTCAGCACCGAACCGGAACATCGCTGGCGTACACCCACGTTGCGCCACAGCTCATGAGCCGCGATGCTCAGGGTCGTCTCACCAGTCGTGATGCGCAAGGGCGGCTCACCAGTCGTGATGCGTCTGGTCGTCTCATTCCAAACGATTCTGCAGTGACCGCGACTGAATTAGAATTGCGTCGCAAGGCTTTGATGGCTAGGCTTGATCCAGGTCGCTATCAGGCGCTTCTCGCGCAACAGAAGAAACTTGAAATGGCTGAAAAATACGTAGCCGGCACGCTGGCGCACAAAGACTGCCATGGTGTGCTGACACGTCAAGAAGTGGAAGGACAGCTCGTTGCACGCGCGGTTTCCGCAAATTTGGCGGAGCCTGCGAAGGTTTACGGTCCTTACACGAGAAACGAAAACGCCGGCGTTACGCGAAAGACGACCAGAACGTCTGTCGATGCGCAGATCAGAAACTATTAGTTCAGAGTTTGAGTAATCAAAGCTAGTTCGGTCTACCGAAACGCTTACCGAAATGATTTACATAATCGATTTACCGAAATGGATTTATCGAAACTTCGTGAACCGTGTTCGTATCTGTTCAACCAGTTGGTGAATGATGTTGCTTGAGACGAATTTTTGGTACTGCTTAAAATCGGCATGTGGCCCATCTCGGTGAACGCCAGGATAGCGTTCGAAATAGTCGTCCATCTCAGGGATGATACTGCGGGCGGTGTCGGGTGCGGGCTCGCCGAGGAAGCGTTCCAGTGTTCGTGCGCGTTTCCTTCTCAATGACTGTCCGCAAACCCGCACTTGGTCTGCGTCCACTTCTGGCGGCGCAGGGGCGAGACCGAGAAGCGCGTTGACTAGTTGGCGCTGTTGCTCCGCTAGTTCCGTTCTATCAATGTCCGCATTGTTATCTTTGAGCGATGTTCTGTTCGCGTCTCTATGCTGTTTTGAGGTTAAACTATTGGAATTCATTGTTTTCACCTAATGCGTCAAGCATGTCATGCGGTTTTGGTTATTTGAGATGATTTTTGAAATCGAGTCTAATTCGTTGTGTATGGTTGCTTCATCGGGGAAATTGTCGTCACGTTCGAGCATCACCCGTGGTGGCGTGGTCATCGTCAGTAATGTTTCGAGCAGATTGTGCACTCCGGTGGTGACTGGGTGGGCATGCGTGTCGTGATAAACGCCATCGCGAACCACGCCTCCAGCCGTGTGAACATAAGCAATCTTTTCCAGTGGAAGTTGGTTCAAGAGATCGACGGCGTTGAAACCATGATTGACTGAATTGGCATAGAGATTGGCGATATCGAGGAGCATGGAACAACCGGTCTGTTTCAAAATTTCGCTGATGAATTCAGTTTCTTCCATCTCCGAATTTTTCCAGTCGCAAATGGTGGCAATGTTCTCGAGCACCAGGGGAACGCTCAGATGTTCGCGGGCGATCAAAACGTTTTCAACGACGACTTGCAATGCTTTTTTTGTTCGCGGAACTGGGAGCAGGTGTCCGGACTCTTTGTTGTCCGCTCGAACGAACGCGATGTGTTCGCTGACGAAGGGCGCGCCGAGCGCGACTGCGAGGCGATTGAATCGGCGCAAACGTTTTACATCGGGACGTTCTGCGCCGCCCAAGGAGAAGGAAACGGCGTGAGGGATGATTGCTACTCCGCGGTCCTTCAAACGGCAGAGCGCTTCCGGAATTCCGCACTGCGTGTTTTCGAAGAGAACTTCCACGAATTCTAGATCGTGTCTGCGTTCGATAGCCAGTGCGATTTCGGGTCTCCATCCAATTCCTAGTTTTGTCATTTCCATTGTTTTGGTCTCTCAAATTGCTTTCTAAAATCTGTCGTGGTCAAGGTTCTTGTGTGGTGGTGATTGTTGTTGTTGTTGTTGTTGTTGTTGTTGTTGTTGCAACAGTTCTAATTTAGCCAGTCACCAAGTTATGTTTCTGACCAGCAGCTACCATTTTTACTTTGTCACCATATCCGGTGCCGTTATTTATCATCAAAATCTCAGTTATCCACCACAACCACCGCCGCCGCAGCCGCCGCCGCATCCGCTGCCACATCCTCCTCCGCTACTGCATCCGGTGCTACTGCAGCTACCGGTTCCAGTTGAGACGGGAAGCATCGCGGCTTTTGCTACGTTAAACGGGTCAGTGGCGCTAACGATTATGCCGCCGAACAGAGCGTATGCGAGCGTCATGTCGTCGCTGGAGAGCGCCGAAGGACAGGCTCGAAAGTTGGTTTTAAGTGCTGAGTGTTCGCCTTTGAGAAGTTGAACCGCTTCACCCCCCAGGCTTGTCCGCAGTGGTTTACAACAAGCTGCCCAGACCGCTGTGGCAAATGAAATCAGCAGAAGGACAACGAGAAACATCGTTGGATGGTGCTGCGCCAAGCCGTTGATCAGGCGTGGCAAGCCGATTAACACGGGCAGGGCTAACAGTAACATCGCAGGTATCAGTTGCGCCGCTATTGCTCGTTCGTCGGTAGGGACCAGTTTTAATTTTCTGAGTCGTCTTTCGATTGAGTTAACAGCGGCGTGGAACTGTCCATAAGTGGCTTCGACCTTATGGTCTCGTCCAAATTTGATCGAGGCACAAAGATCCTTTTCGACAGGATGCAGGTCTGAACTTTGTTCTGAGTTGAGTGTGAGATCTCGTTTGACTGGGTCCAGGACGACGGCTCCTTTGCGGGAGAGCGTTCCTATTGCCGTCAAGAAAACTTGTTGGCGTCCGCCGGACAGATAGGCGACGTCGTAGTGATCTATCTCGCCGTCCTTAATGGCATCACTCGAAACTTGCAGTATGACTGCGCGCAAGACGAATGCCATCAAACCTGATAGCGCGAGAAATGCCATGTACCAGCATATAAACTCGGGTCCTGAAATTTGAAATAAAAACATACGTAACCTCTTTCACCGCATGCGGTGCTTTCTAATTTGTTGTGCTCTTTGAAAACGAGCGATTAACTAACGGGATACCCTGCCGATTTTGTTTTTTTTTCGATAAACAAAACGTTTATTTCATGAACAAAAACGTTTATTGGGATAGGCAAAAAACCGCCCTGAGGCGGTTTCTATGGCTCTGAGTCTCGGGTCAATACGGTTTGGCTAAGTTCAGTACTATTGCTAAATTCGTTTCGGATAAACCGTTGTGCACGGTCATTCGTAATCCGCTCTATGCGTTCGTTTAGCTTGGATTCGTATACTTCGTTTAACATGTAACTACGCTATCATCGGGTCGATTAAGAAGTGGTTAACCGATCATTACAAATTTAGAAATGTTGGGGTACGACTAGGTTTCAACAGCAGGATTATATTCGCTCTCGTTGAGATTGAACGTCCACGCGACAGCTTCGCGCGCTGTCGCAACCGTCGGTGGGACTTGGAGAAAATAGCGTTTGTAGGTTCCGTCGATTTCTGGCGTCGAATTTGTCACCGCGACAAAAGCATAAGCGTCCTGCCCTTTTTCGATCCTGTATAAGACTCCAGTTTTGTCTTCGTGAAAACAGACCGCGCCGGCGTCTTGGATGTATCGCTCGATGCCGTAGCGTTCCAGCAGCACACGCAGCACTTCGACGTTGCGTTCCTTTTCGATCACTTCAAGGTTGACTTCGCAGACAATTGCTTTGGATGGAACCCGCGTGTTGTGCCAGAAGTAAATTTCGTACTGATCTTGGTAGGCAATTGCTGGACCGTTTGTGCTGTGGAACCGATTGTTTTCATCGCGAAGCATTGCAATAGGTGGTTCGCAGACAAAACAGATATCCAGGAAACAAGCAAACGATCCCGTCGTTTTCGTGAACTCGTTGAGAATCTTGAATACGCGTTCGAGATCAGCGTCGAATTCCATATTCAGGTGCTCGCGACAAAACATTGCAAATGCGAGGTGCATGCGCAGGTAATGACTCCATTCCACCCCTCGCGGAGCGACCATGGGCTCCAGATCCGGGCGAGGACGCCGCGGCACTCCCCAATCATGGTGTATTCCCAACTCCTCCAGGGTGTCATAGTCGAGCAGCCCACCATGGCGGACCATCTCGTCGCTTGCCCATGGCGAGCGGTTGCCCGTGTAGTGCTCGAGCGCGTACCAGCTAATATTCGATTCGATTTTCTCGAGAATGCCTTGCTCGACTCTCACTTTCGAATTGGGCCGCGGCACGAACTCCTTGAGCCGCTTAGCCAAAATTTTCCCGTACCAAGGGTTTCGCGAAAATGCTTCCGATTCGTTGCGAATCACGTTGTCCTCAGCGGCTATCATCTGTGATAAGAACAGCAGTTCGCGAACTGGAATGGCTTCTTGAATCGCGTTGTGGACAGAGTTGAAGTTTTGATCGCCAAGCTGTTTTTTCGCCCAAGTTCGAAATTCTTCTGCAAAATGAATTTGCGAATCGAAAACACGAATCGGCTTTTGTTTATATCCGCTGAAAAATCCAGGCGCAAAATGCATTTGCCACGGATTGGTCAACCAAACGAATTCCGGAGGTCCTGCGCCGATTAACGTGTAGAACGCAGTAATCGCTTCTTCGACTCGATGTTTGGGATAGTTCTTGATGGCGCACTCGTCGGCAAGCAGTTTGGCCATGAATGGCTGAACTTGCTGTAGCACTAAACGGCGATCGAAAGCCTGCATCGGGGAACCACTAGTCGGTGGAGGAATTGGGATACCGGTGGGCTTTCTCCATTCTACACAAAATTGGATGCGACCTCGGATGGGGGGTTTGCCAACGTCATCCTATGATCATCAACCGATATCGGTTGATGATTGAGAATTCCTGATTCGTTTGTGGCATAAGCCTTTTCGAGAAACAGTGAATCTTCGGCTCATCTTGTCGAAGGTTGCTGTTTCGCTCAAGTTGTCCACACTTGACGAAGTGTTGAAGGCCCGAATGAATTGGCATTGAAACTTTCTACACTCAATGTACACACGACATTGTTTTTGTCGTGCTCAGAATTGAGGAAAGTATTCATGACCTTTTACCAAACGGATTTTTCAAAAGCGTATGATTCGAGTTTTGAAAAAAGCGACAGGCTGGTCACCACGGTTAGTATGTTGGGTGCCACGCTTGTCGGTGTGGGAGCGCTTCTTGCCGTCGGAGCGAATTGGGATTTCGTTCCACAGTTTATAAAGATTGCAGCTGTGGTGCTCGCGACGCTGGCGTCGTATGTGGGCGGATGGTACATGAAATCACCGTCCGGCGGCAAACCCCGGATTGGCGAGGCGCTGATTTTTCTGGGAGCAATCTTGTATGGCGCCGGGATCTGGCTTGTCACGCAAGTCTATGGATATGACACAACATATGCCTGGGGAATTCTGGTTTGGGCGCTTGGAATAATTCCGGTAGCGGTAGTGGCGCGATCCGGATTCGTTGCGGTTTTAGCTTGTAGTTTGCTGAACTATTGGCTGTTACTTGAACCATACAGTCTTCTAAACTGCGGTATCTGGGCGGTGCTTTCATTTGGGCTCGCGTACTATGTCCGCAGCCCATGGGCTTTGGCGAAGGGGCTTATCGGTGCGATCGCATGGTCCCTTGAAAGTGCGCATGTGGGCGCTGGCGGTCTTGTGTTTCTTTCGCTGTCGATGTGTGTCGCGTATCTTTATCACGCAAACGCGAAAGACCTGGAAGCGATGGCCAAACCATATCTTTACGTTGGATCGTTTTTCACCTTGTTCGCTCTGCTTGTATTGACCGATGATCGAGGACGCATCCTGTTGTCGGACTACTCCGATCAGAACGCCCTCTACTCTATCGTGGCATTGCTGGTAGTATCACTGTTTTGTGCCATCAGGTACTGGAGTAAAGTCTATCCCGAGGTTATCGCATGCGCGTTGATTGCGCTTAGCACGTTTGGGCTTGGTTTTGTTGAGGATACGGTGCTCCGAAGTGCGCTCTCCCACGGGCTTTTGATGGTGACCATATTCGGATTCGTCGGTGCTTCAGCTCTCCGATTACGTGACAATGTCATCACTGTGATGTCTTCGTTATTTTTTACTGTCGCCGTGGCGGTCCTTTATGTCGATGACAAATTCAGTATGTCGGATCGTTCGCTGTTCCTCCTGGCAGGCGGGTTTTTGATGCTCTGTTTCGCTAGTGGTGTCGAGAAATTTATTCGTTTCGGCGCGCGATGGAATGACGGCAGAGCAGAAAACGGTAGCTTCGCAACCAGGAGTCTTTAATTATGTTGGATTTTATTTCAGGTGAAGAGCCACCCGTGGAAGCTGCTGAAAGTTTTTCGAAAAACGTTGGAGTACCGCACACTGGCTGGTTTTTAGCTGCAATCGTTTTGCAGCTGGGCGTGTTGTTTTTCATAGGCGCCTCGAGGCTGTATGCCATGCCTGAGGCGGCGTCGGTTAAAGTGCAGGCGCTAGCTCGTCAAGTCTCACATGATAAATTTCGCGGAAACTTTGTGCAAGACGTTATCTTCAATGCTGATGCTGACAGGGTTTTGGCAAAGGAGCATCGTGGTGATGTCGTTTTGATTTTTGACACGAGCAAACAAGCATCGGCAATCGAATTATCAATAACCGACTGGAAAATGGTGCGAATTGAATCCGCCGACAAGTACGACGCAGAACGTTTATCGCGTTCGTCACCGGCATCTGAAGTGGCGCTGAAAGCGACGGTTTCGCCTTCAGCGTTCCACGCGGGCAAGCGCATGATCTTTGTCAAAACCGCACCGTTCTATCTAGCGGAGGACGTTGCCGACTCGATGCAACTCAGATTCTCAAGCCAAACTCCGACCCAATTTGAACTCGCTGTGGACAAAAGTGGAAACGCTTCGATAGTGGAAATTGACACGACTCAGTGGTTGAGCGCCAATCAAAACAGTCGACCTTTTGGATCTGTCCGGTGAGGATTTTGGGAGTAACTCGACCGAGTCGAGATGCGTGCACCGTAGGTGGTGTAGCTGTTCGAACGCGTGTCTAGCACCGTAGGCGGTGCCGCTATATCAAGACAAGCGTGCCAGAGAAACTACTTCGTGGAACCTGATTTCGCCATCTTTGCGATTACTTGTGCTCGAGCTTTGATGATCGCGTCCTTGTCGTCGCCCGTTAGTTTCAAAGCCTTATCGTAATCTTTAATTGCACGATTGTAGTCGCCAAGTTTGGCGTAGCAATCGGCACGTTCATGGAAACCTTCATCGTCCGTTGGTGCCGCTTCTGTCATTTTCGTAAAGTCATCGATTGCTTTCTGGTACTGTTTTGCGCGTTTGTATACGAACGCGCGCAAGCCATAGACACCCACATCTTTGGGATTTTTGGCTATCACCAAGCTTAGATCTGCAGCTGCTTTCTCCACATCGCCAGTCTGTTCATACGCGTGTGATCGAAGGGTGTAAGCCTCCCAATAGCGCGGATTGATAGTAATTGCCCTGGTGTACATCTTCAGGGCATCATTTGTTCGACGCAGGTTGAAGTAAGTATTTCCCAGACTGATAGCGGTTTTGTACTCTTTCGGATCGAGTTCCAAAACTTTGTTGTAGTCCTTAATTGCTAAATCGAATTTTTTCTGACTTTCGTAGCAGCTTGCGCGCAGGAAGTAAATATCGGCAATGTTCACGCAGTCGTTGTCGCTGTGACTGAACTTATCTCGCAACCTGCCAGTGTGCGTCCCGTACCGAAACAACACCAGCCGCGGTTTTAACGCTAAAATTTTGTTGTAATCCGCGATCGCTTTATCGTGTTGCTTCGTTTCGCGGTAGCAATCGGCGCGCAAATAGAGAAGCGCAGGACATGCGGGTTTTTGTGCTAATGCTTGTGACAGGCAAGTAATCGAGCCTGCAAAGTCTGCAATATTATTCAGGCAGATGCCCTTGAACGCAAGGGCCTTGAGATGGTTTGGATCTTTGGCCAAAACCTTATTGATGTGAGTGATCGCTTGCGCCATGGACGCGTTATCTCGCGCGAGAACCGCTTGCTCAGTCATTTGATCCAGAACGATTAAGGGTCGCTCTTTGCGAGCAAGGTCGCGCCGCCCGATCATGTCAAACGCGCGGGCGCGATTTTCGTGATCGCTTCGCGGCCACATATTGATGAAATCCGGTTGCGTCAACTTCAGGAGCGCATCAGTGTCTTGCAAGCCCTTGACGAAATTGCGTTCCATGAAATAACAATAGGAACGCGTTCGTAAAGCGTTGAAATTTTTTGGATTAATCGCAAGCGCTCTGGTGCAATCCTCGATTGCTTTTTTATGTTGGTCCATATTCATATACATGCGTCCACGTTCGGACAAATACAGCTCGTCCTTCGGTGAGGCAGCAAGAATTTTGTCGATCAAAGGCAATGCTTTCGAAAATCTTTCCTGGTCTGCAACGATCAGATAGCGCTCGAACTCAGTTTTCGTCTCGCTGGCATTCGCTGCCATTTGGCAGAGGCAGAACGTTAGGATGGAGATGAGCAGGTATGATTTCATTGGATACGAAAGTCGGAAAGGCAATTTCATTTTATGCTAGTTCAAAACGAGACGACGCAAGATTGAATCGAGTATTTTGGGTTGGCTTGTTAGGTTCCATTTTTGCAATCGGGGCTAAAGCCAAGCTGGCCCGATGATTGCGAGGCCTCCGACAATCAACCGATATCGGTTGAGTTTTTGGCATCGCCTGATGACAATCTCTGGTTGGTTTTAACCCAACCGATATCGGTTCAGTATGTGGCCGGCGAAACTAACAAAAAAAGTTCAACCGTTATCGGTTGAACTTTAATTTGAACTGTTAGGTTCGCGATTACTTCGCTTCGGTCAAAACCGGAACTTTGGCAAGGGCCTGTTCCACGTCCTTGAGCAGGTCGTCTTGATCTTCGATGCCGACGGAGAGTCGGACCAGTCCATCGACTATCCCTCTTGCCTCTCTGACGTCTTTCGGAATTGATCCGTGAGTCATTGAAACTGGGTGGCAGATGAGCGATTCCACACCGCCGAGGCTTTCGGCCAGGGCGAATAGTTTGGTTGACGAAGCAAATTTGTTGGCGTTTTCCAAGCCGCCTTTGATGACGATTGAAACCATTGCGCCGAAGCCGCTCATTTGTTTTTTCGCGAGATCGTGCTGAGGGTGTTGGGTCAAACCTGGATAAATTATGCGTTCGATCTGTGGTTTATTCTCGAGGAATTTTGCCACTGCCATCGCGTTTTTCTGGTGAGCATCCATGCGGATGGCGAGCGTTTTTACGCCGCGCAGAACGAGGTAGCAATCCATTGGACCCGGTACGGAGCCGACGGCGTTTTGATGGAACTTGAGACGTTCATACGCTTCTTCGTCGCTGGTCAGAATCGCACCGCCGACAGCATCACTGTGTCCGCCGATGTATTTTGTCACGCTGTGAAGAACGATGTCGGCGCCCATTGCCAGCGGGTTTTGCAGGTAAGGGCTGGCGAAGGTGTTGTCGACCACAGTCGTGATTTTCTTGCTGCGGGCAAGATCGGTGATTGCTTTGATGTCGATGATTTGCAGAAGGGGGTTGGTTGGAGTTTCCAACCAGATCATCTTAGTGGCAGGGGTAATCGCTTGTTCGATGTTCTTCACGTCGCGTGAATCGACCCACGAAAAGGTGATGCCGTAGCGGGTGAAAACTTTGTCGAAGATGCGGAACGTTCCGCCATAAACATCATCGCCGACAATCACGTGGTCGCCTTGCGAAAGCAGGTTCATGACGTTGTTGGTGGCACCCAAACCGGAGCCGAAACAGAGTCCGTATTTCGCTCCTTCGAGCGAAGCTAGACAGGCTTCCAGCGCCGTTCTTGTCGGGTTGCCCGTGCGAGCGTATTCGTAACCCTTATGTTTGCCGATTTCTTCCTGGACGTAAGTTGAGGTTTGGTAGATCGGAACGTTAATCGCCCCGGTTGTTGGATCCGGCTCCTGACCAGCGTGAATCGCTCTGGTTGCGAATTTCATTTACTTTACTCCTGCTTTTGATTTTTTCTTTTCATCGATCACCATGGTGGCACGCAGGTGCGACATGATATCGAAGCGGGTGAGGACGCCACAGGCTTTTCCGTTTTCGGTGACCACGACCATGGCGTTGCCCAGTCGGAAGGTTCTGTACAGGCTGTCAATTTCGACATGCAGATCGAGTTGTGGAAACGGTTTGCCCATCACGTCGGAGACCCGAGTTTGAGCCGGATCTTTGCGTTCGTAAACCACTTGCATGGCGACGACATCGTTTATATGCCCGACGTTTTCTCCAGGTTGGGTGACGACCGGCAATTGATCGATGTGATTTTCTTCCATCAGTTCGATTGCTCGTTTGATCGAATCTTCCGGTTTCACGGTCAATAGCGGCGGGAATTTGCCGCGATCGGCTTTGGCAAGCATCAAGTCATTGACGTAATAGCTGTGTTCAGGAGCAGGCATGAAGCCACTCTCGCGCATCCATTCATCGGAATAGATTTTGCTGAGATAGCCGCGTCCGCCATCAGGAATCAAAACAACGATTACATCATCTTTGGTCATTGATTCGGCAATTTTCAATGCTGCTGTCATCGCTGTACCGGATGAACCACCGACCAGGAGCCCTTCTTCGCGAGCCATCCGGCGGGCGGTGATGAATGAATCTTTGTCGCTGACTCGAACAATCTCGTCGACGATTTTAAGATCTGCGTTGCTTGGAATAAAGTCTTCGCCGATGCCTTCGACTTTATAGCTCTTCGGCATGTCGCCCGAGTAGATGGAACCTTCAGGATCGGCGCCGATGATTTTGATCTTCGGATTCTTTTCTTTGAGAAAACGAGCGGTACCAGATATAGTGCCACCGGTTCCGATGCCGGCGACGAACGCCGTGATTTTGCCGTCGGTTTGATCCCAAATCTCAGGACCAGTGGTCAGCGTGTGAGCATAAGGATTGTTCGGATTAGAAAACTGATTAGGTTGAAACGCGCCTGGAATCTCCAGCGTCAGTTTATTGGCTACCGAATAATAGCTTTCATGCGAGCTTGCAGAAACCGAGGTCGGCACGATTACGACTTCAGCGCCGTAAGCCTTAAGAAGATTTATCTTCTCGATTGCCACCTTGTCAGGACATACAAGGATGCAGCGATAACCTTTGACTGCCGCTATTTGAGCCAGGCCTGTGCCGGTGTTACCGGAGGTAGGCTCGATGATCGTTCCGCCGGGTTTGAGAAGACCAGCCTTTTCAGCCTCTTCAATCATCCGTTTTGCGGGGCGGTCCTTAACCGATCCACCTGGATTGAATGGCTCCATCTTTGCAAGGATCAAAGGTTTCACACCACTCGACAGTTTATTTATTTTGATGAGTGGGGTTGAGCCAATCGTTTCAAGAATATTCTCGTAATACTTCACCAGGGGCGAACCTCCCGTACAATATATTCAAAAGCGACTACGTATTATAAGGCGCAAGTCCTTTCAAAAGGATCAATCACCCAGATCTCTTTCAATTGCATCCCAAAAAACACATACGGCGCAAGGCGCATGACGACTGAAAACAACAACGACAAAATTAAATACCATCCCGATGATCTGAGCTCTTGGGAACCCGAGTCGAAATTGGGAACGCCCGGTCAGTATCCGTTTACGCGCGGCATATATGGCAGCATGTACCGCTCGCGCGTGTGGACGATGAGGCAATATGCCGGTTTTGGCAACGCCGGCGAAACCAACAAACGTTTTAGATATCTCTTAGGAAACGGCCAAACCGGACTGTCGACCGCTTTCGACCTGCCCACGCAGATGGGCATCGACAGCGACGATCCGATGGCGCTTGGTGAAGTCGGGCGAACCGGCGTGGCGATCGATACGCTCGCCGACATGGAGCGGCTCTTCGACCAGATCGACCTTTCCAAAGTTTCGACTTCAATGACGATTAATGCCACCAGTTCGATCCTGCTTGCCATGTACCGAGCGGTCGGCAAGAAACAAGGCGTCGATCCGAAAGATCTGAACGGCACGATTCAAAATGACATCTTAAAAGAGTACGAAGCGCGAAACACCTATATCTTTCCGCCGGCTGGCTCGATGCGCTTGATTTGCGATATTTTCGAGTTTTGCGCCAAGGAGATGCCGAAGTGGAATACGATTTCGATCTCCGGCTATCACATCCGCGAAGCGGGTGCGACGGCGACTCAGGAGCTGGCGTTCACATTTGCCAACGCGATTGAGTATGTCGAGGCTGCCATTTCACGCGGCTTATCGGTGGATGAATTCGCGCCGCAATTGAGTTTCTTCTTCGTCGCCCAGATGGATTTCTTTGAAGAAATAGCCAAGTTTCGCGCCGCGCGCCGAATATGGGCGAGCATTATGAAAGAGCGTTTCAACGCGCAAGACCCCAAGTCGCTGATGCTGCGCTTCCACACGCAAACTGCCGGCAGCAGCCTTACGCAACAGCAGCCCGAAAACAATATTATTAGAACGGCAGTCGAGGCTCTGGCTGCGGTTCTTGGTGGAACGCAATCGTTGCACACCAATTCCAAAGACGAAGCGCTTTCGCTGCCAAGCGAGGCGTCGGCGCTGACTGCACTAAGAACGCAGCAGATTATCGCCTATGAAACCGGCGTCACTAACGTCGTCGATCCTTTGGGCGGCTCGTATTACGTAGAGAGTCTGACCGACAAGATCGAGCAGGACGTGCGCGATTACTTGAAACGCATCGAAGATATGGGCGGAGCTATCCAGGCTGTGGAAGCCGGTTTCATTCAAAAAGAAATTCAGAATTCGGCCTACGAATGGCACATCGATGTGGAATCTAAACGCCAGATCGTCGTTGGCGTCAACGACTTCATCGACAAAGAAGAGCCACAGATGAACCTCCTGCGCGTCGATCCGAAGCTAGAAGAAGAGCAGGTTCGTGATTTGCAAGCCATAAAGGCCAAACGCGATAACAAACGGGTGGAGGAGTCACTGGCGCAATTGCTGAAAGCGGCGCAGGGAACGGATAATCTCATGCCGTTTATTCTTGAGTCGGTGGAAGCTTACGCCACCGTGGGCGAGATCAGTAACACGTTGAAGAAAGCGTTTGGCAAATTTAGACCGGTAGTGACTGTATGACAATCTTGAATCGACGCGTTGGGAATCATCAACCGATGACGGTTGGTGATCTGAAGTTGAAAACTCAACCGATATCGGGCGCAGAACCCCAACTGGTGAAGATCAAATGACAGCTCCGAAAGTTTCGATCGTGATTGTCAATTGGAAAACACCCGAGCTCCTAGCCATTCTGCTGGAGTCGATTACTCGTGAAGATTCGGGGCATGAGTCGTTCGAGTTTTTGATCGTAGACAACAATTCCGGCGATGGCAGCGTGGAGATGTTGAAAACCCGCTTCCCATACGTCCAACTCACCGAGAATACGGACAACGTCGGTTTTTCGCGCGCTTGCAATCAGGTGATTCCAGCGGCTCAAGGGCAATACGTATTGCTGCTCAATCCCGACTGTGAAGTAACCAAAGACGCGATCTCGAGAATGGCGGACTATTTGGACCAAAACCCCGATTGCGGAGCCGTCGGTCCGAAGGTTCTTAATACTGACGGAACCTTGCAGTTAGCGTGTCGCCGATCGTTTCCGAGCGTTAAAGCAAGTTTCTTTCGACTGACTTATCTTTCTAAGCTTTTTCCCAAAAGCGCGTACTTTTCCGAATACAACCTGACGCATGCGGACCCTGATGAGGAGCTTGAAGTTGACGCTCTTTCCGGCTCCTGCATGATGGTGCGCCAGGATGTGATCGACCGAATTGGTTTGCTCGATGAAGACATCTTTATGTTCGGCGAGGACATTGATTGGTGCTGGAGAATCAAGGAACTCGGTTACAGAGTGGTTTATATTCCGCAGAGCGTGGTTTATCACGTTCATGGTGCTTCGAGCCGGTTTCGGCCGGTGGGGGCAACTGTAAATCTACATAGGGGCATGCACGTGTTTTACAAGAAACACTTGGCAAAGAAATACTGGGCACCATTTAATATACTGGTGTATGCTGCAATCTGGAGCCGGGCTATCCTGTTCATCATGGTGAACCTGATTCGCGGGCTCTTCGTGCGTCGGCGCGGGCTTTCAGCCTCGGAAAGCGGCCTTCAGAAGGCACCACTAAATTCCACTCGGTGAAATTAGTGCCCGGTAAGCGATGGCAAGGTAACCTCACAAGAAAAGCGACGGGTAATGGCATCCAACGGTAAAAACAGAGTACTTGTGACCGGTGCAACCGGCATGATCGGCAGGCAAGTCGCCGCCGCTTTGCAAGCTCAAAATTTCGGAGCATTAAGAGCGCTGGTTCGCGATCGAGTCGAAGCACGAGAAAAGTGCGGTAATGTTTTTGATTTCGCGACCACGGAATTCCACCAATCTGACTTCGGTCGCATGCTCGAGCAGGATCATCGCGAACTTACGCGCGGCTGTAATATCGTTATCCACGCTGGCGGCCTGGCTCACAAACCTGACGCTCCATACCAGGAGTATGAGGTTGCCAACGTCAGAGCCACGCAAGCACTGGCAGAAGCGTGTGCCGTCAATCAAGTTGAAACATTCGTATTTTTTAGTTCATCGGCTGTTTATGGGCCTGGGCCTTTTAGTAACGTTCCGGAAACTGCTCCGCTTAAGGCAAAAACACCTTACGCCGTGTCCAAAGCCGCTTCGGAATCTTTTCTCAAAGCACTGCAAGGAATTCCAAGAGTCATTATCTTGCGTCCCTCACTCGTTTTCGGCGAGGGCGATCGAGGCAACCTGATCAAGATGATTCAGGAGATCAAGTCAAACCGGTATAAACACATCGGTAATGCGGCAACCGGCAAGAGTTTGATTTATACAAAAGACCTGGCGCGAGCTGTTTTGCTTTGCCTTTCCAGAGTCCCTGAAGGTCATCACGTTTTCAACGTCGCCAATCCTCAGTCCGTATCTGTTCACGACCTGGCTGAAGAAATTTCCAAGGCGCTCGAAAACGACAAAAAGATTCCAACAGTTTCTGAAGGTTTGTTGAAATTTGGAATCAAAATGGCCGAGACGTTTATGCCGGGCAAATCTCCAGTGACAAGCGAACAGATTGAGAAACTGACTACTGAGACTACCTGTTCAATCGCCAAACTCGTTCAAACGACCGGATTCAAGCCACGGATGAGCCTCTCGTCCGCGTTGAAAGCGGAAATCAATTGGGCTGAAGAACACAAGCTTCTTTAAACGATCGCGTTTGCTACAAATAGATTGATGTTCCGTTTTTGTGGCGGGTCGTCAACTCCCGTTTTGGAGCTGGTCTTTTGCGATCAGCGGTAACGCTGTGTGTGTGGGCGTTATGCTGGTTCTCGATCTTCAACCGATATCGGTTGATGTTTTGCCATCCATGCGATCGTTCCAAGAATCGCCGGCTGCTCCAATGCGTTCTCAGGACTGCCTCGTATGTTGTTCGATGCTGGAGATCGTGTGCACGTCAGCATCTAATACTCAACCGATATCGGTTGAGCATTTGGCAATACAACGCATCCACTTAGCATTCGCACCGTATATGGTGCCAGTTGCGTTGACGCCACGGGCAAAATGTTGAGGGGCTCTTTTAAATGCGTAGGTGAATCGTTTTTTCGTCGAGTTTTTTCAAGTTCATTTTTAAGAACCTGTTGCCGGGCCGCCAGACCTACATTAAACGGGCCTTTCGAATTCGCTCGAGTGTTAAAAGTTGTGCGAAAAGCCCCTGAGGGTGCCCCGAAAAGAGTGTCGTCAAGGGAAAGGCGTGCGAAAATAAATTTCCTGTCCTAAAATAACGTATTAGAAAGTAGAACTACACGTTAGGACAAATTTGTCACAGGGTGGCGGTCATAAAGTCGGACGCATCTTCTGGTGAATACGGCTCGATCGGCTAATCAATAGGTGGAAAGTATGAGAAAACGGCATGGAGCCAAGCAAGGAATTGCAGGAGTTCTGAGCATGTCGCTTTTGTTGTTAAGCGGATTGAATGCTCAGTTGGCTGTCGCAGCTGACACGATTCCTTCGCCTGAAGCTAAGGTGATGAAGGCAATCGATGACGCCGGGCTGCATCGTCCGATCAAGGACAAGTGGGCGGTAGTAATTGGGGTAGATACGTTCAAGGACTCCAAGATCCCTAAGTTGCGCTTCCCTGCTAAAGACGCCGAGGACTTTGCCAAGTTCCTCGTCGAGAAAGCTAATTTCGCCCCTGACCATGTTCTGCTTCTTTTGAATTCGAATGCAACTCGAAACAATATCGTCTCGGCAATTGCCGGCAACTGGCTGCCAATGCGCGTGTTGCCAGATGACCTTGTTGTAATTTATGCCTCAACCCACGGTAGTCCAAGCGAACTCGACAAGGGCGGCGAGAACTTCCTCGTTGCTTACGACACCGAACAAGAAGACTTGTTCGCGTCCGGAGTTCTGCTGCAAGATCTGGCCCCAACAATTTTTAGAAGAACAAATTGCGATCGTGTAGTTCTCCTCTTAGACGCTTGCAACAGCGGTGCTGCCGAAGTTGGTGGCAAAGGGCTCTATCGCACGACCAACTTTGACGTTAATTCAATCGCCGGCAAGGGACAAATTGTCATCAGTTCCAGTGGTGCAGCACAAAGAAGTTGGGAATCGAAACGCTACCAAAATGGCGTCTTCACAAGAAACCTGATTGAGGTGCTCACCAAGGAGCAACAGGATAAGTCGGACATTCAATCGGCTTTCGATGACCTGAAAGACAAAGTGCAATCAGAGGTCAAATTTGACCGCCAAGCCTTCCAAACTCCTGTGATGCACAGCAAATGGGAAGGCGAACCGCTACGCATCTCAGCAAAACCGGTTTCACCAAGAACGATTCCTGACGACAATAGCTTGACCTACAAGCGCGTGATTGCTCTGAAGCTCAGAGGCGAAGTGCCGGCCGCGACTGAAACTAAGCCGCCAATTGCTAATGTTCCGCAACCCGAGGTCAAACAAACCATAGTGGCACCGGTGGTGCAACAGACCGTGCCGGTTACGCAACCGCAAGTTATTCAACAGCAGGTCACCACGCCGGTTTACGTCGCCCCTGCGTCAACGGCAAAACCTCTACCGGCTGGCAAAGAAGCGGATATGTGGTTGAAGTTTCAAAACAAGAGATTCTAGGGTTCGCACTTTCAAAAAATTAGGCTGGCCGTTTGAAGACTCGGTGGTACTCAGCCGTGCAGCGACAAAAAATCAGGTCCTACTCTAGTACAAGCTAGGGGTTTTTCCTGTATCTGCAGGGTCCCTGTTTCCAGACAATAGGTGCACACATACAATCGCTTCGCGTCTTCTTGCAAGGCTGGAGCGGCCTTGTCCCGAGTTTAGTTGAAAAGTTTGGTGATCCCCTCCAGGACTAGCCTGGTATGGTTTCGGTTGCAACACCAGAACCCAATTCAAGAGGA
>JADYXR010000084.1 GCA_021772095.1 Candidatus Obscuribacter sp.
ATGCTATTCATATCGTTCGGTTTCGTTGATGTCATTGTCAGGTCCTTTCTAGTTGAGCGGTTTGGCTCTGACCTTTGACACAAAATATTTTACAGACTCATTGATATCAAACAATTGATCATCAACATCGATCATCATTGATCAGCAAGCATTCGTTTTCAAACGACGCTGATATATTTATCTACAAACATCGATCGTTCTCAATGAGACTGATCGATCCGACTACTTGTCGTCAGCAATCTCGCCCTGCACTTCTTCTACTTCAACAGCGTCTTCTTTGCGCTCGGTGATCGCCTTCATAGGCTGTTCACGAGCCTCAATCAACTTCGGAGTAGGTTTTTGCGCTTCAAGAACTTTCATCTTCAATGCGAGCAATTCAGAATCGAGATCGGTCGTCGCGTCGAGTTCTTTGATTTTATCTTCGAGAGCTTTGTCGCCACCACTGCGAACATCGGCAATTGCTTCGTTGCGCAATTCAGTGGCACGAATTTTCTCTTCAATTTTGTCGAGGCTGGCTGAACCGCTCGAACTGCCACCGATAACTTCGTTGGCTTTCGCGGTCGCCTGACTGGCTTGCGCGCGTGTGATCAAACCTTTCTTCTTGGTTTGGAAATCGCGAACTTTAGCATCGTGCTCGTTATTCTTCTCGCGAAGCGCCGCGGTACTGGATTTCTGTGATTCCAATTGTGCTTTCAAATGCGTAACGTCGGCTTCAATGTCCTGGCGTTTTTGCAAACACTGCTTGGCGAGCTGATCGTCGCCTTTGGTGATGGCTAGTTCTGCTCTCTTCTGCCAGGTGGCGACTTCCTCGGCGTCTTTCTTAATCTTTGCTTCCATGCCTTTCTCGGCTGTCAGCGCGGCTATCAGCGCTTCCTTGAGCTGCTTCTGCGTGCCTTCCAGTTCCATCTGAGCTTGTTCAGCCAAGATTTCAGGTGTTTCAACCTTACTGATGCCCTGATTGAGCATCCCTTTGATCACGTTCATTATTCGTCCAAACATCGCAGAATGCTCCTGTCCGTCTAATCCTGGCGCCTTGAGATCCCTAATTATAAGTCGCTAAATCGCCGGTAACTTTTATGCATGATATCAGGCTTTAAGTGCCTATTTTAGTTCTTACCCGCCAATGCCTTCAGGGCATCGTCAAAGTCCAGACCAGTGCTCTGACAATGCTTGAGGACGGTTATGGCGCTGTCCTGCTTTATCTGACCAAGTTGAATCAGGCGTTGCGCGTTTTTCGCTGCCATCAAAATTTCATTGTTTATTCGACCCAGCAAAACCAAAATCCTGCCAAGGTCGCCGCCATTCAGGTTCTGGAAATCTCTGGCGTTGTTTAAATCTTCCTCGCTCAGGATTTCAGCCAGGTTGAGTAGCTTAAGAACCGCCCAGTGAAAGGATTTAAACACTTGTGGGTTGGATATGGTGCCAACTGCCAGCGTTGACGCACCGAGCTTCTCGGAGGCGGTGGCCGGGCTTACCGGAAGAATTGGAAAGGAACCAGAGGACGTTTCATCGAAAGGTGCACCCCGCAAACTCTCCCAGGGCAAAACGTGGAAACTGTCGGCTGCGCCTTCATCCTGACCGCGAAATCTACCGTCCAACAAATCGATCTTGAGTTTGTAAGCGTTTTCATACCGATCTGATGGTTTCTTCGCTAGAGCTTTGAAGATCAGCTGTTCAAGCCACTTTGGGATATTGGCGTCCGGCATGACCTTCTTGAATGGCGGCGGCATCTCGTGAACTTGCATGTGCATGATGCGCAAAGCACTGCCGGCGCGGAATGCGCGCACTCCGGTGAGCGCCTCGTACATGACGCAGCCCAGCGCGTACAGATCGGTGCGAACGTCGATCTCGGCACCCTCACACTGTTCTGGGCTCATGTAGCAGGGGCTGCCGATGAATTCGCCAAGAACGGTGAGCTCCTGAGTGCCGCCGGCATCACTGATTAGCTTCGCTACGCCGAAGTCGACGAGTTTGACATTGTCTCGTCCGCGGCTTGTGGGGACGAACATGATGTTGCTCGGTTTAATATCGCGATGAACAATTCCCTGGTCATGGGCATAGGATAAGGCTCCCATGATCTGCGAAAAGGTGGTGATGAAACGAGCGAGAGTCAAAGGTCCTGATTTCATCAGGAGATCGGCAAGACTTTCACCTTGAAGATACTCCATAACCATGTAAGGAAGATTGTCCGTGGACATCGCAAAGTCCGTTACACGGACGATATGCGGGTGCTGCAAAGAAAGTGAATTGCGGGCCTCGCGAACAAATCGACGGCGCGCCCCGGCGTCCGATAAACTTGCTGTATTGAGAACTTTAAGCGCCACTGTCTGTTTCGTTTCGTTGTCAAAAACTCGGTACACGCTGCCCATTCCGCCCACGCCAAGGAGTGCTTCCACCTGATAACGGTCGGCAAAAAGCTCGCCCAACTTGAGGACTGAAGGCAATTCCAGGTCCAACAGTTCCTCGGGCAGGTATATATCTTCGGGTTCTAACGGTTCACGCGGCATCCTGGAATCCACAGTAGCGCCAATTCTGTATACTCAATTATTTGTCGGCCGCTCCTGAATCGGCATCTCCACTTTTGTAATTTGATTAAGTTGACAGCTGCCTGATTTTCTTTCGACCGATTCTTGCTGATTCAGTCCAACTGTATAAATAATCTCTACCATAGATCGCGACGAATCCCACCCATGGCTAAATGCACCTTTGTCACTTACTCTGATCTTCCCGACCTGGATCCCGATGACAGGCTAGTCTTCGACATTCTTAAAAACCGCGGAATCGATTGCCAAAGTGCAATCTGGGATGACCCGAACGTTGATTGGTCCAAGGCCGGCGTTACGGTTTTGCGGACGACCTGGGATTACCACAAAAAATACCAGCAGTTTTTGGATTGGGTCGATCGAGTGTCGAAGGTGACGACGCTGTGCAATCGACCAGAGTACATTCGCTGGAATGCTTGCAAAATTTATTTGCGCGATCTTTCCGAAGCGGGCATAGCGATTGTACCTACAGACTGGATCATGCGCGACGAAAAGGTTGATGTCAAAAAACGACTGATTGAAATTTTGAAAGAAAACAACGGCAAAGTTGTTTTAAAACCGTCGGTCGGCCTGGCGACTAGCGGTGTGCTTGTCGTCGACCGCGACAATTTTGATGCGGGTGTCGATCATGCGAAGAAACTTTTAAAAGAGTACGACCTGATGGTGCAGCCGTTTATGTCATCGGTTGAAACCAAAGGCGAAAAAGCGCTCGTTTTTATAAATGGAAGATTCTGTCATGCCGCTCAGAAAGCCGCGTTCCAAACGCTGGCAGTGGCAGGGCAGGCCGGTGAGAAACCGATCGACGTGACCATGGACGAAGTTGAACTCGCCGAAAATACCATGTCGATCGTCAGTGAAATTGTTCGCAAGCACGAGAATAGAAGCACCGGTATCGAAGATGATACCTTTCTGCCACCACCACTTTATGCCCGCGTTGATATCGTTCGTGATCAAACTAATCGACCGGTGGTCATTGAATTGGAATTAGTTGAACCGTCTCTGTTCATGGACTTCTATCCGCTTGATGCAGATCTCTTTGCGGATTCGATTGAGTTCATAATTAAACGAATGGAGCGGCTGGCACAGGCTCGTGTAATTGAAGTGGAAATTCCAGTCGAGAACAAAACCGATTCATAATCAAGATCGTCAACGCGAGATTATGTGTGCCTTTTGGGATTGGTACTTTGAAGCCGCAATTTGCTCACTTTGGGCGTCTTTCTTTCGCCCTAATAAAGTAAAAATTAGAGAACGCTGCAAGTGATACATATGGAAGATATTCGGATCGTTGCTTTGTAGATAATATTCTGTGCTTTCGTCGCTATGTTTCAGCGCTTCTAAATTATTGTTTTCAATCAAATCCATTGCTGCTAATCCGGTTAACGCCATGGCAACTTCTCCTTTTTCAACACCGGTCAGTTGGTATTTACGCATGATTTCAATTCCTTTTTCATAATTTTTTCTAGCCGCTTTCGGCTGGCCACTTTCTCGCAGACAATTCGCGAAGCGTAACAACACGACTCCCAGGACTCTTTCCTGATGAGTTCTCTCGGTTATAGGGATGCTCTTGCGATAAAGAAATGCAGCCTCTTTCCACTTGCCTTTAGTTGCATAATAGTTTGCAATTGCGTAACTCCGAGTGGCTATTTCAGCAGGAGAACGAGGAATCGTTTCCGCGACTCTAAGAGCTCTTTTGCAATACATTTCGGATTTATCCCTATCGCTTTTAGAGTACAAAATTGTTAGATGGTCGTTGGCGATCAACATGTTAGAAGGCATTTTTTGCCGCTCGGCAAGCTGTAGTGCGGAGTGGAAATATTTGCTTGCCTGCTCGGATTGTCCGGCGTCCGACGCCGTTGTTCCAATAGTTATATAGGCTCTGAAAAGTTCCGGGTAATCCATGCCATGCCGTTTTTCTAGCATGGTGGCAGATTCGCACATATGCTTCAGTGCGCCGTTAAAATCTTTCCGCGCTTTTAATGCGTATGCGTGTTCCATTCTTTTGAAATATTTAGACGATCTCGGGGAAAAATGAATCGTTGGAAAGTCGTTGTACAAACGTTCTTTCGTTGCTTTCGAAATCTTTTCGCACTTTTCGATCCCCAAATATTCGAGTGAACGAATCGCCGCAATTTTTCGAATCGCAGCTTCATCGAGGCTTGTTTTATCGACTGTCACATTTACGAGCGGCATTTTCGCAAGCGCGCCTGAAACGGCTGAAGTGACCAGCGTTGATGTCAGATCAAGCTCTCGCAAATTGGGCATACCGGCGAGATGCGTTATACCTGAATCAGTAATGTTTGTTGCAGATAAGGTGAGCACCAAAAGATTTTTCAGTGGTCTGACGTGAAGCAACGATTGGTCGTTGATGGGAGTATTTTTCAATTCCAGCGTCACCAGTTTAGTCAGGTTTTCTAAACCTTCAAGCGTTCTTACATTGGTGCGACTGAGTCTAAGCGATCGAAGTTTGGGCAGGGTAGCGAGTTCTTTTAGTGCTTTATCGGAGACGGCAGATTCGGAAAGGTTGAGGGCTGTTATCGAGCTGCGATTGGTTAACTTTTTGAGGCTCTCATCCGTGGCCATGAAGCTAATCCGAACGTCTTCCGTGTCCTGCGTCTTACGGTCGAGCATCTGGGTTGGCTTCATGGACTTGAAGATTGGGGCGGGCTGAGAAGGTAGGAAGAGACACCGGCAACGACGATGGTCAGGGCTGCCACTGCGGAAAGTGCCAAAGGTTTCAATCGCTTTTTTTGTTCCGAGGTGCTCAATCTGTTGTCGAACGCGGTAGCATTGCCTGATTGCAGTGCGTTCCAATCGTCAATCACAGCCGCGATAGATTGGTAGCGTTCGGCTCGATCCTTTTTAAGGCACTTATCGATTACGTGTCCGATGCTGGATGCCAGTTCCGGAGCCGTCTCGCTTAATGGAATTGGTGTCTCGTGAATATGTTTGTTCAATATCTCCAGAGCGGTCTCACCGGTGAAGGGTGGTTGACCCGTGAAAGTCTCATACAGCACGCAACCGAGAGAATAGATTTCTGACCTGGCGTCAAAAGTGTTTCCTTCTACCTGATCGGGGCTCATATATGCCGGGGTCCCAACAATTGTCCGACCCTGCACTTCTATGCCGGAACGGTCCTGGATTGTGCTTTTCGACAAACCGAAATCGATCAGCTTGGTTATTGGAACATCTGCCTTATCAAAATTCACCAGGATATTTGACGGTTTTAAATCTCGGTGAAAAATTTTGTGAGTGTGCAAATGCTGGAGTGAAGAACAGAGTTGAAGAAAGATCTCGAGTCCGGCGGACTCAGAAAGTTTGCCGTTTTGCTCGATCAGATCCTCAAGAGAGCGACCTTCGAAATACTCCATCACCATAAATGGTCGCCCAGATTTGGACGTTCCGAAGTCTAGAGTTTTGACAATATTATCGTGGCTTAGTCGACTGGCGATCCGTGCTTCTTGCTGGAAGGAAACGGCCGTCTCGTCAGTCGTCATATGCAAACATTTCACAGCAACTATTTTACTGAGATGTACATCGCGACACAGATAAACCGCGCCAAGAGCGCCTTGACCAAGTTTTTTTATTGGTTTATATCGGTCGACTGGAAACAAAGAATCGTCGAGATCAATCGACGATTGCAAACTATCGCTACCTGAATTATCAACTTTCCGGTTGGGCTCTTTGTTATTTCGAGTGTCGTTTTCGTTGCTCGGCACGGACACCTTCGATCGGGAGGATGCACGGAGTTCCGTTCATCCTCGTTATGAAACGGGAATTCAAACTATGCCGCTATTATCTCAAAAATACCGAAATGCGGATACTATCTGCAGATTCGCAATTGGCAGATGATCGTTGCTCAAATTGATTGTTCATTCAGTTCTTGAGTGTAGGTTCTGGCATGAGCCTGTTGCATTCAACACATGAGCGTGAATAATCTGGCGCTCTTAATTTTAAGTTCTTGATCGCAATTTATATCTTGATCGAATATTGATACCAGATCATGATTGCTTATCTGAGCATTCCCAAGACTTTAGGTGCTTTGTATGGATTTCCAAAATAGTCAGTCAGCATCTCGCTACCGTCAGCCATTCTCTTGTTGAAGATCTGCGGTTGTTGACCGATACCCAATGGACCAAATGGACGCATGCCGGCCTTCTCTTCAGTCCGAGCGCCTGGGGTAGCGAGCAACCACATGTTGCGCGATGGAACCCACACCCAATCGCGTTGGCGGGTGTATGCGTAACCGCGGCGAGGATTGGCCACTAGCTCTGGTGAGAAATAACGAGATCTGTCTGTGCCATGTGCCAATGCGGCAGTGTATCCGTCGTGACCGAAACGATGTTTGCGTACACGAGGAGCTGCTCTTCGGACGTCGCTCGTACGTTCCGTCACATACGCGGAGCCTTCTTGAGGGCATGAGAATATAGGTAAAACACTGAGTATCGCGACTGCGAAAGTTGGAAATGCTTTGTTTAACACGGTCGACCTGCCTATTTGATTTACCAAGGGTCCGGTGACAAAATTTTTGTCTGGTTCTGCATATCCGTTAGATTTACGAGAACCCCATGGAAGCTGCTTAGCACTCATCGTGGCAACCGAAGCTATAGTTACTTTTTTAGTGCATAAAACTCTACATCCGGCTTGAAGACGGCATCTCGAGATTCTTGCTACGCAAGGTTTTTAACGTGCAGGAAGGATTGTTGAAACAGTTGGATGGTTTGGTGTCGATGCGGAGTCGCCCATCGGCAGCCATTGAACGCCGGATTTGTGTACCACCAGTCTGGACAACAAACTGCTTTGTTGTGATGCGTTCGGATAATCCTGCCGCCAATGTGCACCACGTGATTCGCGGCGCAGGAGAGCTGATTGCGCGATCAACATGCCGACAATATACAATGAATGAGACTCATTTTTTTCAATATCAGAACTATTGAAAGACGGAACCGAGGTGTTGGAATTGAGCTCAGCGTCCCGTTCTTGCAGTGGTATCGCCGATGACACCGTGCGTGCGTTTGAAAGTTGACTCACAGGTGCGTTTTTTTGATGAATTGTGGACAATCCGCCTCTGACCAGGTCATCAAGACCCTGCTCGGTACGAACCAAACCGACTTTGCCGAGCATGCGTTTTCGAAAAATTTCCCGGTCAAAATCAGCCGGTGCGAAAGCCGGATCGACAAGTTTCATTAACCCATGACCTGGACCAGTATGAGTGCCGCTTAAGCGATCTAAGCAAAGGCTGGAGTTATCGGCGGTATCAACAGTCGATAGCAATTCAGCGAGGTTGAGCGCCATAACGCCGCCCTCTAAAAGGGAATTACTAGCCAGACGATTCGCCCCATGGAGACCGGTGCTTGCGCATTCTCCAATCGCGAACAAATTTTGCACCGTAGTGCGGCCGAATTCATCCGCTAGCACACCACCCATAAAGTAGTGCGCCGCCGGTGATACCGGAACAAATTCCTTTACAGGATCGATTCCAAAGGTTCGCACCTTTTCGACGATAGTGGGAAAGCGTTCCATCAGTGTCGTTTCGCCCAGCCTTCGCATGTCGAGCCACACCGATTCGGTATCGTCCGCTTTCATACAAAGATGAATCGCTCGCGAAACTATATCGCGCGTGGCGAGTTCGCCGGCGGAGTGATACAAGTGGGCAAAACGATCGCCGTTCTTATCGAGAAGCACAGCTCCAGCGCCGCGAGCGGCTTCTGTAATCAAGAACGCCGGGGCTCCAGGCAAATGGAGCGCCGTCGGATGAAACTGAACGAACTCCATATCGGCAAGATGAGCTCCCGCTCGGTATGCTGCCGCGATACCATCGCCGGTGGCAGTAGTTGGATTGGTGGTGCGGGCGTAGACCTGTCCCAGCCCACCGGTCGCCAGCACAACGGCGCGTCCTCTGATGGTGATTTCTCGAGCACTGGCTCTCTCTTCAGGCTTCAAGGACTGATTGGAATCTGCACGAAGGTTCGCCTGTGCACCCTCGGACTTTGCACCATTTTCGGTATCAACACCGCCCATGATGGCAATTATGCCGAGTGCACGCGGCACTGAATTGCGAAATGCAGAAACATGAGAATCTTCAGTCAGGATTTCTTTGAGAAAATAGTTTTCGATGATCTCAATATTCGGATTGCGTCTAGCGGTGATAATGAGGGCATCCACTATCGCGCGGCCAGTGGCGTCGGCGCAGTGCAATACGCGAGCCATCCGGTGCCCGCCTTCCCGTGCGAGAGATGACGGGTCAAATGCAACACCGTGTCTGGCCATGCGGTGCACAAGTTTTGCACCGTCGGCGGTGATACGTGATGCCACCACAGGGTCGGTCAGCCCATCGCCGGCCGCTAAAGTATCGGCAAGATGCTGTTCTTTCGAGTCAGCTTCATTCATTCCGGTAACGGCAGCCAGACCGCCCTGGGCCCATGCCGTGTTGGACTGGTCCACACGACCTTTTGTGACTAGTTTAACTTTGCATCCGGACTCAGCTAGCTCTATCGAGAGCAGCAAACCGGCGATACCAGATCCGATAACAATCACCGGTTCATTGTTGAACCGATTATTTCTGTTAGTCATAACCGCCCACCTCCCTTGAGGTTTCTTGCATAAAAACTTTGTTGACGACTTGAATAAGGAGAGCGTTGTGGTTTAAAAAATGCTGATCATCCGATCGATGGACAGTTTCGCTTTTGCTCTAATGTCATCAGATACGGTGACATGGAACACATCTTCTTTGAGCGAATTGTGCAGTTTCTCAAGAGTGATCATCTTCATAAACTGGCAGCTCATCTCAGTGTCGATGGGATAAAAAGTCTTCTCAGGATTTTCTTTTTTCAGTCTGTGAAGAATTCCGATCTCAGTTGCCACAACGAATTCAGATGCTTGTGATTCTGAGGCTCGGCGAATCATTCCTTCGGTGGATGTAACTTTGAGATTGTCGGTGGTGCCCTGTGAGCGCACCACTCTATCCAGATATGGAGTCAGGCAGCCGCATTCCGGGTGAATCAGCAGTTCTGCTTTTGGATGTTCTTCAGTCATCTGATCGATTTTTGAAGGAGGAATTGCAGCGTGGACATGGCATTCGCCCATCCAGATATGCATGTTGGTTCGACCCGTCATCTTCTTGCACCACGAGCCTAAGAACTGGTCAGGAAGAAACAGAATCTCTTTGTCTTCAGGAATAGATTGCACTATCTTTAGTGCGTTGCCTGACGTGCAGCAGTAATCAGATTCTGCTTTAATTTCTGCAGTAGTGTTGACGTAAGAAACAACGACTGCATCAGGATGCTCTTGTTTCCAGGCTCTTAGCTGATGGATATCAATCGAAGCAGCCAATGAACATCCAGCTTCGAGATCCGGAATCAAAACACGTTTGTCCGGACAAAGAATCGCCGCGGTTTCAGCCATGAAATGGACGCCGCAAAAAACAATAATTTCCGCTTCGGTCTTAGCCGCTTGTTGCGACAATCCAAGGGAGTCTCCGACGAAGTCGGCGATGTCTTGAATTTCACCGATTTGATAATTGTGCGCAAGAATTACCGCATTGCGTTTTTTCGCCATCTCTTTAATCTCGCGATTAAGTTGAGCGACGTGGGCATCTCTATTTTTGGTGATTTCTACAGTGGTCATCGTTGTTGTCCCTCCCCTGGAGCGTAACTACGGGTTACGATATCGGTTCTCCGAGGTAAACGTATTTTTGACGTTAACTGTAGTCTAGCACATCTTGGCAGCCATGGGCATTAAATGGCTCCTGTGGCGGCGTAAATTAACATCCGCTTAAGTATTGCCTAGCGGGGGTTTGTTTGGATCGGTCCTTAACGCATGTCCGATGAACGTTTAGCGACAGTTTAAGTGATTAGATAACTGACGTTAGGTACTGCGCGCAATAGGCATCCCGATACGCGCGTACCCGGCAGCACAATGGCACGCAATAGGCAGCGCAATACGCAGCGCAATACGCAGCGCAATACGCACGCTATAGACAGCGCAATGGGCAAGGAATAGACAGCGCATAGCTGCAATCTGCGGATGCGGCGCGCACGATGCCGTTAAGAAGCGAGGCGGTCTCGTTCTCAAATGGGAGGAATTTAGTTCCCTAGAAAATAAAGACCGGGCGATCTGGAAGTTTCTCGAAATCTTGCTCCGAGAATTCGTACAAACGTGCTGGACGGAACGACGTCTCCTGGCTGGTTTCGTCGAGCTGGCGCAAAATGCCAGCGCCCAAGAATTTCTTCCGGAAATTGCGATTGTCGATTTCGTGTCCGAGAATCGCTTCGTACACTATCTGTAGATCGCGCAGCGTAAACTTCGTCGGCAGTAACGAGAATGCAGCAGGCGTATATTCGATTTTATACTTCAATCGTTTTAAACCATACGCAATTATTGCTGCATGGTCAAACGCCAGAGCTGGTAACTCTTTCACCGGCCACCACGCGACACCTGAAGCATCGGAACTCGCTTTAATTTCCAGTTCTTCTTCTTGCAAAAGCGCGAGGTACGAAACGGTGACGACTCGTCCGCGCGGGTCGCGGCCCTTATCGCCGAAGGAATACAATTGTTCGAGATAAACATTAGATACGTTGGTCTCTTCGACAAGCTCACGCTGAGCCGCTGCGTCGAGTGTCTCGTCTTTTTCCGTGATGAAGCCGCCGGGCAAAGCCCATGAGGACTTGAACGGATCGTATTTGCGTTTGACGAGCAAAATCTCTAGCCCACCTTCGTGGACCGCAAATGCGAGGATATCAACAGTTACTCTTACGGACGGTGCTGCCATTCGTTGATGTCAAGCCTGGATGAACAGTGATGGTAAATGACAAAGTTTATAGCATAACGGCCGCTGCAACTATAATCTTTGATGCAATGGCTTGAACTGTTTGGCGGAATAGCCCATGCTCAACATGACGAGTTTGGTGTTTCAAGGAGGTCACGATGCGCAACGACGATGAGCACGGGAAGGTGCACGATTCGATCACGGCGCGGTTGTTCGTTCTGGTCGACGACGAGGACAGAACTCGGGCGAGAATTGAAACGCGTGACAAGGGCAACGCAGTGGTGACTCTGTTGGATATCGACGAGCGTCCCCGAATCGAACTCGGTGTCGGCAACGATGGCAAGGGATTAATTACGCTCTGGGATGCAAGTTCGCGACCGCGCGCATTCATGACCGTCGATCCGCGAACAGATGATTTTGTCTTTGCTGCGCTCGATGGATTAGGCGAAACTCGATTCACTCTGCAAGTGCGTGGTGATGGCAGCGCTGCACAACTCGGTCTTGGTGGCAAAGAACTTTCTGTTTTGCTCAGTCATGCAGAAGGGCGATCGGGACGGATTCTCACCTGCAGTCCCGATGGTGAAGTTCAATTTTGCACGGAACCGGTTGATCCACCCGCCGAAACCACCGAAGAATAATTGTGGTATCACACCAATTAAAATGTCGCTGCTCGATTTAACTTAAGAGCGCCGTCAGTCGCTCGATCGAATCGGCGTCAGCAATTTCCTTATCAGTTCGCCAGCGAAGTATTCGCGGAAAGCGCACAGCGACACCGGACTTGTGACGCGGCGACGCCTGAATTCCTTCGAACGCTATTTCGAAAACGAGTTCTGGTTTCACAGTTCTCACTGGACCGAATTTTTCCAAGGTATTTTTTCGAATGAATGCATCGACTTGTTTGATCTCCGCGTCAGTTAAACCAGAATATGCTTTCGCAACTGAAACGAGTTGATTGTCGCGCCATACACCGAACGTATAATCCGTGTATAAACTCGCTCGTTTGCCGCTTCCCTTTTGAGCTGCGATCAGCACTGCATCAACAGAGTACGGATCGATCTTCCACTTCCACCAGTCACCCTTTCGTCTGCCCACGCCATATTTGGAATCGGCGCGTTTCAACATCAACCCTTCGACTTTGAGTAAACGACTGTTTGTTCGAAGTTGCGCTAGATCGTTCCAATCAACGCCGCCAGCAAGATGCGAAACCTTGAGCACCGTATTTAGTTGCGCGCGGCAACTCGGTGATTCATCAAGTGCGCCTGGTGTCAGCAGTTGCAGCAGTTGCCGACGCCGCTCGGACAGCGGTTCTCCACGTAGGTCCTGTCCATTGAACTCCAGCATATCGAAGCCCATAAATATCACCGGCGCTTCATCCAGCAGTTTCTTCGATACGGTTTTTCGAGTAATTCGTTTTTGCAAATCTTGAAACGGAAGAACCTCGGCGTCTTTCCACGCCAGAATTTCGCCATCAAGTACGGTGCCATCAGGAAGGCAATCGGCTGCTTCGGTAACTTCCGGGAAGCGTTCTGTAATCAGCTCCTCGCCGCGTGACCAGATAAATGTTTGATCCTCGCGACGAATAACCTGCGCCCTGATACCATCCCATTTCCACTCGGCAAACCATTCGTGAGTTTCGCCCAGTTTCTCCGGCGGTGATTCAAGTGGATAAGAGAGGAAGAAGGGATATGGTTTGCTGGCAACCGTGTCGCCGGTGTCTTCATGAATTAGTGCGGAGAAAAACGAATCTGTTGGTTCCCACTCACCCATCAAGCGGTGCGCTACTGCTGCTTCTTCCAGACCGCTTGTTTCAGCGAGTGCTTTCACAACGATCTGATGGGAAACACCCAGGCGCAAGCCGCCAGTGATCATTTTATTGATTACGAATCGTTCTTGTTCCGAAGAATTCATCCAAGCTTCGACTAAATGTTTTTTCTGATTTTCAGGACTCTCTGTACGCAGAGGCAGCAAACGATTTTCTACCCAGTCGGCAAGTCCTTCCTGAATTGCGCCTGTACTTGGTGGCAACAGTAGCGAGAAAACTTCAGCGAGGTCGCCGACGGCGTCATAGCACTCTGAAAACATCCAGCCACTGATACCGGCAAGCTCCATCGTCCATTCCACCATGCGCGCTCGTGGAACGATTTGCCGTATTTTTCTGCCAGTAAGAAAATAAACTGCCCATGCCGCGTCCTTTGGTGGCACACTCTGGAAGTATTCGTGAATTAGCTTTTTCTTCTCGTTGGTTTTTGTGGTTTCATCGAGAGCGAAAAACAATTGCGCGAAGCGTTTCATTGCTGATCTTCCTTGAACAGGGGATCCGAGAACTCGTCATTGTTTTCGTCTTGATCCGTTCGGGATGCGTCAATAGGTTCGGACGATGAATCTGATTGGTCGGTTGAAATGTCTTCACCCGATTGCGTATCTTTTGATTGCTTATCGTTTAACGGAGCCGCTTCAATTTCGCCCGCTGCAGTTTCGCTATCAGCCTGGATCTGCGATTCGAGAACAGATTCTTCACTCTCGCCCTGGTATTGTGTTTCCATCACGTCCGAATCGATGCCGATTTCGCGAAGATATCGAACTAACACATCACTATAGCCATGAGTGACGAGAACTTTTTGTGCGCCAGTTTCTCTAATCGTTCGCAGCAAAGATGGCCAATCCGCGTGATCGGAAAGTACAAAACCGCGGTCGACCGCATAGCGACGGCGCATACCACGAATTCTCATCCACCCGGATGCGAACGCTGTCGACACCGTGCCGAATCGTTTCACCCACGCGCTGCCGAGAACCGCCGGTGGTGCAACGATTAATGCGCCAGCATAAGATTTAGTTGCCTTGATTAATGGAACGCGTTGTGTTTCCGGCAGAGAAATTCCGGAGGCGCGATAGATTTCGTTTAGTGCTTCAATTGCACCATGCGTGTAGATTGGTCCGATCGAACTGTCTATGCCCTTTAGCAGACGTTGCGCTTTTCCAAGCGAGTAGCCGAGGATCAAACTTGATTTGCCTTCTTCTGCATTTTTCCGCCACCATTTATTTACTTCTTCAAAAACTTCGCTGTCAGATTGCCACGTATAAATCGGCAATCCAAAAGTAGATTCAGTAATAAAGGTATCGCATTTGATTGGTTCGAACGGCGCGCATGTCGGATCGGCCTCGCGTTTGTAATCGCCGGATGCAACCCAAACCTGCCCGGCGCGCTCGACACGTACTTGTGCCGAACCGAGGATGTGTCCGGCGGGATGCAGCGAAACTTGAACGTCGCCCAGTTTAATCACTTCGCCATACTCTAAAGTGTCAGCGGAAAAATCTTCGCCCAATCGATACCGCAAAATACCTTCGCTTTGTTTTACACAGAAGTATTTGTTGCTGCCGAATCTGGCGTGATCGGAGTGCGCATGCGTGATTATCGCTGTGTCGACAGCGCGCCAGGGATCTATATAGAAATTACCAGCGGGGCAATAGAGTCCGTTTTCTGTGCTAACAATCATTCAGTAATAATAGCGAGAAATTGAGCAGTCTCGGCGAAACACTCTTTGATATTCGCACGTTCAACGAAAACATTTGGTGAACTGGGCGAGGAAAACAGGGAATCTTGCGGAGATCTGTCCGGGAACCGAATAACGGCGAACGACGGAGACTTCTTGAATCAAGTAGACCGTTCCAGATTAATGGATCAGTTCTCGCAAGTTTTCACTGCGTGGATCGAGACGGATTTTTTTCATAGCTTTCTTTTCGACCTGTCGCACACGTTCGCGACTGACGTTCAATTGCTGACTGCAATATTCCAGCGAGCGCTCTTCACCGTCTTTCAATCCAAAGCGAAGTTCCAAAACGACCTGCTCCTGAGGCTTAAGCCATGTGAGCGCTTCGCAAAGGTTTCGTTTCAAAATCGATTTCTCGGCCTTCTCTTCAGGTTTTGGAGCGGCACTATCTTCCAACAATGCGATGAAAGGCGTGTCTTCCTCATTGCCGAAACACTTGTCTAACGACAGCATAATGTTGTCAGCGTCCAAAACTTGCGAAACTTGCGATTCCGTCATCTGCGCTTCTACGGCTATCTCGGCGACTTCCGGACGACGTTCCAATTTGAAATAAAGTGTGGAAACTGCGCGACGGACTTTGAGTTTTCTCTCCTGCACGTGCACAGGGATGCGAATCGTTTGCGATTTGTCGTGCAGCGCGCGCGTGATTACCTGCCTGATCCACCAGGTTGAGTAGGTGGAAAATTTGTAGCCCAGTTCAGGATCAAATTTTTCAACAGACTTGATCAGTCCAATGCTGCCCTCTTGAATCAAGTCCAGGAAAGGCATTCCGTGACCGCGGTAGCGTTTTGCGATGCTAACGACCAGGCGCAAATTTGACTGAATTAGTTTTCGTCGAGCCAGTGGATCGCCACGCTTCGCAGCGCGGGACAGCTCGATTTCTTCCTTTCCGGAGAGTAGTTTGTGTTTTGCTAACTCTCTCATATAGATTGCCGTGGGATCTTCGTCCTTCGGCACGGGTTGAGCGGGTGCCTTGATAACTGGCTCCCCGTCTGACTCGTCCTCGGTCACCTCTTCGTCATCTTCAATGACGAATGGATCTTCTCCTTGCTCTTCGGCTAATGCAAGATATTCTTTTTTACGCGTTTTTTCCATTGTTCAAATCCAAAGCTGGGCACCGTTTCCGGTGCCGAATACATAGATACCGTATAAATACAACTGCTATCAATATCGACCGATCCGGCCGTTCTCAGACGAAAGAAAGCACAATCGCAATACTTCTTAATCCGCATCTGCTGACCATCTTCAGACTTTCAACTGGAAGTTTGCAAGTTTCGACAAGCAACTAAAGAAACTCCATGACTTTATGATCGTTAAATCTGGAACGTTTTCGTTTATCGTGATACTAGAATTGACCAAGCTTCCGAACAATCTCAAACCGATCGCGAAAATGCTTTGGCCGCAATAATTTCAAAGTTCTTCGTTCGTAACTTTATTGAACAGGAAAGTCTCTGTCTCTCATATATAAGGAACGCCGAGGGATGGGATCGAACCGACCACATGAAGCTCATTGTGAGTGACCAGATCAAACTTGTTTCTATTTCGAATCAAGCAGATTTGCCAATTCTTAAGCAATGTGTTTCAAAGTAATGCTGGTTTCGGCACTTGACCTATGATGGTTTTTAAGAATCAATTAGTAGGCAGACCAGCTTATAGTGCTCATCGAAGGGGTTTCGGTAAGTTGCGGATGCCGGCTGGTAGGTGGTCTAACATCATGAACTCATTCATTGAAATTGTTGTTTATGGAAAACAGAATATCGACGAAGATGCCCGCAACGCTATCGAACTAGAATGCAAAAAATACTGGGTATTACCAGGAGCAGAGAAATTGTCGGTTTCATTCGACATTGACGATAGGACGAAAAGTTTTCTGAGTAACCATGCAGGTTTTACTCCTGTGGCATACGGCTCATGCGAAACCTGTTGGTCGCTAAATCCGGCTTTGAGTAAGTGTTCTGCTAGCTATGTGGCCAGAGCTCTCGCTACTAGACTCGGTCCGGATTTCCATGTGGTCTTGTCGATTAATAGCGCTGAAACGGAGTGCTCCCATTTGCCAGGCTGGCAATTGTCATTTCTTGAACTGATTTCGGTTTTCCTCACTCCGATTTATATGTTGTCTCGACTGAGGGTGATTGTAAGCGCACCATTCTGTTTCATTTTGAGCCTAATAGACGCTGACTGGCAGAGGTTATATCAACAGGATCTAAAAAACCGTTTTAAAGAACTTGGATTTGTACCTGCGGCTCGACTGCCTGAGCAATTTAGCTGGGCCGTGAAAACTAACCCGCCTTATCTCTTGAATAAAGAAGCCAGCAAGGATTGTGCCCACGCAACCGACGTTCATTACAAGCAATCGGCGGATTTTCGGCAGTGGCTGTATCGCCATAGCTTTGGGTGCTGTGATTTGAGATCAACACCATGTTTTACTCTTATCGAAAGCGATCAATTACTTAAACTTGTTCCAGATTTTACTGTATTAGTAACGGAACGCAATGCGCTAAAGGCATCACAATTAGTTGGTTTTCGAAGGGGTGATACAGGAGGACTAAACTTTTTTGACAAAAAGGCTATTTATATAAAATGTGATGACGATTCGTTTTTGAATCAGCATATTCTAGCGCTGAGCAACGCTCCTGCAATGACGATCGAGAAAAGTGGCAAAGCTGTCGTCTTCGGCCTTGTCCCGAGTTTAGTTGAAAAGTTTGGTGATCCCCTCCAGGACTAGCCTGGTATGGTTTCGGTTGCAACACCAGAACCCAATTCAAGAGGA
>JADYXR010000085.1 GCA_021772095.1 Candidatus Obscuribacter sp.
CAGTCAAGCGGCAAATCTGTCTGACGCCAAGCGGCAAAAACCATTGTCGCTGATCACCATGATAGCTTTTCGGTATTGTTCTCTTTTTTTGTAGTTAGCTTTTGTGTCAGATGAATCGCTTCGCCAAGGTCGCCTCGTTCAGATTTCTTACTATGGTCAGTCGGTTCCAAGCGCGCTCGCTTGAATATCGATAGCTGTTGGAGCGCGGTTCTGGAATTATCATCCTTGGTACTGTCCTGGGCGGTTTGTGAGGCACCCGTCTGGGTCTTCCGATTTGTTAGAAATAATGGTATACTTATCTAACAAATCGGGTAAACAGTCATGACCACAGCAAATGCGATAAGAAATGCTATCGAAGTTCTGCCGGCAGGAAAAGCTTTCCCTGCAAAGGACTTGCTGCAATTCGGCACCCGTGCAGCTGTCGACCAAGTGCTATACAGAATGGCTAAAGACAATGAAATCCTGCGCGTCGCGCGCGGTATCTATGCTCGTCCGAAATGGAATAAGTATGCAAATGCGCCGGTTATGCCGGAGCCCTATGAAGTGGCAGAGCTAGTAGCTAAAACCAGAGGCGCAAAGATCGGTCCGACCGGAGCGGAAGCAGTGCATAGGCTCGGGCTGTCAACGCAGATGCCAACGCAGTCAGTCTATGCCACTACGGGTCGCACTGGTGAAGTTAAGGTCGGCAAAAACACCATTCGTTTTCGTCACGTGTCTCCTCGCAAGATGCAATATGCGGGTACACCCGTTGGCACTGCAATTGCAGCACTGCGATATCTAGGCAAGGAACATGTGACACCACAGGTGATTGCAAAGCTGGAGCAGGCGCTGACAAAGGAAGACTTCCAAGCACTTAGGCAGGCAGCAACAACACTACCGGGCTGGGCAATGGACAAGTTCTATGAATACGAGGTTTGCCGTGGTCGACGAATTCGTTAAGCTGTCACCAGCGGATCAACGAGAAGTCATAAATGCTGCCGCTCCGCAGCTAGGGATTCTACCTGCGGTGGCAGAAAAGGATGTTTGGGTGTGTTTTGTACTAAATGCCCTTTTTTCAATTCCAAATCGAAGACCGATGGTCTTCAAAGGTGGCACATCACTATCTAAAGTGTTCAATCTGATCGAGCGTTTTTCAGAGGACATCGATATTTCCATCAATTTCATTCAAGACTACGAGGAGCCGATCTCGAGGAACAAGGCAACCAATATCAGAGAAGAGATTGAAGCCAACCTTCAAACATACAAGAAAGACTTGCTCTTACCAGCGCTTCACGAAAAGGCGAACACGCTTAATTTGACGGTCGAACCGGGCGACACTGAATGGGAAATTCACATCAACTACAAGTCAGTTCTCGCCAGTGGTGTCGAATACATTAAGTCACGCGTGAAGGTTGAGTTGAGCGGACGAAACGAAACTGAGCCTAGCAAAGAACATAAAGTACGACCATATTTGGCAGACAACACAACCGATCTTATCTTTCCTGAAGCAACCATTGATGCCCTTTTTGCAGAGCGCACATTTTGGGAAAAGGTGACCTTGATACACGCTGGACTAAATTCAGGAAGTATTGCAAATACACCGGAACGATTGTCGCGACACTGGTCGGACGTGTCAGTCATCATGAAGAGTGAAACTGGTGAACGTGCTATCAGGGACCAAGATCTGTGCCTTAAGGTGGTGAATCATAAGGACGCGTTCTGGCGTGACGGCAAAGCAAAATACGATGACTGTCGTAATAAGAAATTCAAGCTTGTACCGACCGGAGGCACGCTGGCGGTTCTAAAGGCTGACTATGAATCCATGCTTGAAGCCGGTATGTTCTTCAGCGAAACACCAGCGAGATTTAACGAGATGATGAAAGATATCGCGACGCTTGAATCTCGGCTCAATACTTAGCTCGTGCTCGCACTTAACCGGTGTGTGCCACACGATGTGTTTGCTATGCTTACGGTTGAGTATGAGCACCATCTTCGGTGGCAAGGAGCTTGAGCTGGCCACCGGGTTTTTTAGCTCTTCCAACGTAGTGATCAAACTGTCTTGGGGCAAGCAGCTCGTTATGAGCAACTTCACGATCACTGACTGTAATCTGTTTTAGCTCAACATCGCTTGCCGTGATTATGGCACCGTGTTTGATGTCTTTAGCTGCATGAACAACAAATGCTGTTGGTATGTTCATTGCCTGTCGATTTTTCTCGACGGCGCGCGTTTCCAATCCTGACTTCCATGAGAGGAATAAGAAGCCAACGAGGACGCTGAGGGCTATTATTATTATTAGACCAATCTTTACCATAATTCGACTTTAGCACTAACTCCAATTGGGCGCTATGTTTTCGCCTCGTCGCGAAACTATTGCCTCTCCGTTCGCCGCCTGTGTCAAAGGTTAGGCTTCACCGTCAATCATTCGAGAAAAACAACGTCGTGACTTGTGCTGTCTTGTCCATCGACCGCGCATGCACCGTGAGACCGGGGCGTTTTAGCGAACTTTCTTTAGTGCATCCCTCGATCACATCAACCTGTTTGAGCGGACCGAACATCGTGTGCGCATCCTCGACGGTTGCAGGTGTTTGCTCAACGAATAGTTCGCAAACATACACCTCGATTGCATTGATAACGTGATTGCTGTCTGAAATCCACATTCGAATTGGCGCTTTAAAAACCCACTGCGTGCCACCGGGACCGCTTGTGTAAGACTTCTCGGCCTTGCCGAATTTGTTTTCAGCGTCGCTAATGGTGCTCTTCCCGATCACCAAACCGTTCCAGCCATCATGAGGTTGCCAGTTCAATTTATGTACCTCCTTCCTGTACTTCGGTCCGGAATAGGCTGCCCTAATCGCGGTATCATCTATGGTGCGAAGCGGTTTTGGCGGAGGCAGCGTTTCCTCGGCCAAGCAATTTGAAGAAACGCATGAAAACTGACTAAGCAGCAATAAAGCAACCAATAGATTTCTAGTGCTGTTTCGCATGCTTATTTCCTTTTGATGCGTCCACCCAAGAAGGATTTTTGACCAAGCTTCCATTATCCGCACGCAGATATTGATAGTTGCCGCTGCTATCCGGTGGATAACCCTTGTTGATGTCTGCTTGGTCGATTCGACGAATCATATCATAGAGATTTGGATACTTTTTGATGGAGTCTCTGTAGTGATTACCGAGTCGATATGCGCTCAGGCATTCGGACATTTCTTCCTTCGGATTTTGCATGTAATCGGTTGGTGGCATTATCAGCGCATCCGCCCGCACCTGTGCCGAGGTAGCCGCGCCAATCTTTACCGCATTGTCAGTCTTATCGAGACGGTACTTTATCCACTTGGTAGAATCGAGCAAATCGCACTTGTAGAGATCACCGTTTTTCCCTTGCAAGTAGAACTGCTTATCTTTTCCTCTCACCCACCCGGCTTCATGCGCAAACATTTCTTCGATCGTTTCATGAGGCGGACTACTCCGCTCTCTGAAGCCAATTCGTTCTTGCGCACCATGCGTCAATTCATGAACTACCTGATACTCAGTGGAGCGACCCCAATTGCCTACTTTATCTAATTCCGTTGGAACGTTAGTGTCAGTAGTCGGATCCATGTAAACCTTGGGGGGCTCGCCATACTCGTAGTTTGCGCCAATGGGTCGCCCGCTTATATGGTGTTGTCCCGCGCGTATGAACACAAATTCCAACGCTTTGCCGCTCGCTGAAAACTGTGAGGGGGCGCTGTGACTCAGTCCAGCTTCGATGCCGATTAACTCGTCCAGCCTTGGAGCGCGGCAGTGAGCCACTTCCTTTGTTGGTTCTAAATTCGCATCAAGAACATAACCTGCGGTCTCGGTATCCGTACTGAACGTCACCGAATACATCGCAGTCAGTCTAGCCTCCTGAGCCTTCACCATTTCATGCAATCGTTTTTCTGAACCTTTAAGATCATTTTTCGGCGCGAAGAACAGCAGATTGTCTTTGCCATAGGCCTGCAGGTGATACTCCGCCTGATCGCCATTTATCACGATTTTGACTCCGAATTGTTTTTCAATTCTAGTTTGTTGTGGTGTCAAAGGTGGTGCCTTATCAGATGCGGCCGTTGCATCTCTTCTAAAGTCTCGGCTTACCGGTGGTTCTGCGTTCAACTCTGCACCAACAGGGTTTTGTGAATGTGAAAAACTGAACGCTTGTTTGCTTAAAGCTGGGTTTTGCGGCTGCGATAAACTCAATGTTTCTTCGCTACCAGCAGGATAAATTTTTGATGCCTTCGTTAACAGCTTTCTGATCTCCTGCTCTTCGCTTTCGTCAGGCAATTTTTGATTTCTGATTTCCTCGAGTTCCTTCAACAATAAACTCGCTGTGATGTCTCCATTATCCGCTCGAGTCAACAAACTTTGCTCAGACACAAGCGGCTGTTCACCGCGTTCTGCGATCTGCCCGGTCCCTGGTGCACGTTCTGCGATTACTGTTTCTACGTTGCCTGAAATCGCTACAAGACTAAAGCTTCCATCATCAGGATCGCCACCAGCTGAGCCACTATGTTTGTCAGGGTTTGCGCCGCGTGCTTGTGTGGCGATTTCTCCCCCAGCGTTGCGTACGACATTTGCGTCGGGAGCGTGTTCTAATTTTCTATCCGATCTATCCGATCTATCCGAGTTGTCGGTAATCTCTTCAACTTTCGAGGAAGTTCCCTCACCTGGTCGATTTTGATTCATATCGATAGCTCCGAAGCTCACGGGATCGATATACCCATAAATCGCCCCGGTGAACAGCCCGACACTCTTGCCGTTTGGTTCTCGCAAACGCCATGGTCATGAGAAACACCAATTGATTTTTTGATCAGATGCAGTGGTTTCTCAGCACTGCACCACTCGTCAGGTCGAGAGCTACAACTCGTCCGCTATCGTCGCATAACGTCAACACGTCGTACTGAATCCTTGGCGTCAAGCGACGTGCTCCATCAAACAAGAGCTTCGCGTGTACTTGCAGAGTTTCAACATCCAGGAGGTAGCACATCGACGAAACTGGCACTGTGAATGACTCCAACTCACCAGGCTTCTCAGGGAAGTTCTGAGTGAAGGTGAGCGCGAGCCATTGATCTGATGTTGCAGTGCTGACATTACCGATTCTCGCCCAGTGGTGCGGGAGAATGGCCTCTAGTTTTTCGCATTTGACCACGAGGGCATCGGCATCGCCGTGACCGAAGTATGGACCGACAGTGATTTCGCGCCCAATTGGTGTCGTCAATGCTTGTTGAAACTCTTCATTCCTGCTGCCAACCCATCCCTCGATATCCTTCGATGGTATGAGCAATCCTGCCACGAACTGCCAAATTCGCTTGCCGCGTCTTGCTTGTTGTGCCTCTTGATAGAGATCGAAAGACATACTTATCCCATCACCGATGTCATTTTCAGGCAGAGATGTTGAGACTGAACAGCTTATGTCATTGCAGACGATTGATGAGATCTGGTCTCGGACGTTTGTCTGCCAGAGGACTTTGTAATAAGACAGTGCAGCGTCGACTACATAAAACTCGCTTTCATTTGCTGCGCACCAAACTGAGCCATCATAAGTGGTGGCAAAGCAAGTAAGCCGTGCTTCACCCAAATCTTCAAATTGCGATGTTACCAGGTCCAGTCTCGTGATGCGGTACATCTCGCCTCTTTTCGCCAGAGCAATAAGCCGGTCGCCATTCCATGACATAACAAATTGAGTAGCCGGCAATGAAAAATGCTCCATCCTTTTTCCATCAACATTCAAAACGCAAACTCCAGCCTCGCCGAGCGCCATTACTGTTCTGCCGTCAGGCAGAAGCGCGGCATCGTATATGGTGTCAGCGCCTATATCGTCAGAGGATAGTGTCAGTTCGATCGGCACCGTTTGCTTTTGGAGGTTTTGAAACTGAACAGCAGTAATGTCGCATAGATAGATATCAGTCTTCAACGCCTGATCTTCGAGTGAAGGCATAAAGGATTTTTTTTGCAAGTTTATATATTGGCGACCATGATCTCTCAAAAGCGCACGTCCGGCTTTGCGCGCCAGTAGTGCAATCTCCTTCGAAAATGGCGGAGAGAGACTTGCATGAAAAGATAATCGCGCCGGAGCGAGTTCGCGGCTCTCATCGTCCAATAGTTTGACTACGCGCTCCTTAATCGATGGCCATTCATCTTTCGATTTGAAATTCGACAGCCAGTAAGCAAGCAAATGTCCGGAATTTTTGTCGCGTAATTGAAGCGCACGTCGTGTCCACTCAAGAGCTTGATCTTGAAGTTCAGGAACGTCTCGCGCAACAACTGTAGCCGCCGCATAACTACCGACAAGCGCGAGGTGCGTCGCCCACATTTCCCTGAGCGAATCGGCCTCCTTTTTGTGATCCTTTTCAAGCAGCCGAACTGCTGTCTGGAAGCAATTGTTGAGGCGCGCGATGTTGACCGCCCGTTCAATGTCTCCTGCTACAAACCATTGACGCACGATCAAGCCGGGAGGAAGTTTGCGCGCCTCGGCTAATTCAGCAGCGAGAACCAGCTGTCCATGGCTCTCCAGATATGACACGGCCTCTTCGTTCTCACCTAGAAGCTCGGCAAGAACAAATGCGGCCTCGTCATACCTTTCGGCCTCAGTCAGTTTTTCGACAGAACTTCGATAAAGTTTTTTCATGCGCGCGTATAGGTCGGGGTGCGAATAGATAAGCGCCGCAGGCGGTGAGGACTTGGCGTTTGGGTTTATCTTCAAATCGGCTCTAGCCCAGGGAATGTCGAGAAACGGTTCGGGTGACTGACCGGCCGTTTCCGGGCCTAATGGCACTCCATATTTGAGAGCTTCCGACCAGTCGCCTTGCTCGAACAAATCAAGCATTTTGTACATGTACTCTTTCTGGCGTTCAAAAATGAAATTGATAAGTCCAGTGTTTTTCAACATGCGATAGACGTCCATTTTCAGATTCTCCGACCAATCTGACGGCGGTGGTGTTACTTCCTGAGACTTGTTTTCTGTATTGTCTTTCCGAAATAAACTACCAAAAACGCCACCCAACCATGACGGCTCGGACGCTCCATGTGCGCGCTCGGTACCGGGAGCTTTTGATTCAGATGTTTTGAACAGTCTGCCGAGTACGTCGTTAAGCCAACCTTCTAGATTAATGTCACCGCCCGTGCTACCAGTTTGACGCACTGCGCCAGATTTGCCCCTAGTCTCTGAAGCGCTCTTGGATGACGAAGCATTGTTCAAACTTTGAAGAAACTCATCCATGCCATCGGCTTTCGGCGAGCCTGAGGCTAACTTGCTTCGAGGGTCAAAGCTCTTCTCCTCTAGGACCGGTCCAGCTTCAGCAGGCGGAACCGCCGGCGATATCACGTGTACTGCTTCCATATCGCCTACGTTTAGCCACGTCGAGAGGTCCTCCTCTCGGTTCAGCAGTTCGACCATTAATTCGCCGTGTTTAAACCAGATCACGGACCGCGCAGGCGCCTTGATTCGTTCCAGTTGCTTTTCTGATAGTGGCATCGCAATTAGCGGCGCACCAGATCCGGTGCGCGATGAAACCAACGCCAGCCCAATGCAGCACTGACAAGATATTTCCAGGGGTTGAGGAAGAACGACTACCAGCGCGTTTTCAACGGAATAGACTCGTATCCCTGGACGCCAGATCGCAAGAATTCGTTGTCGAGCTTCTTCGAGACTGAGTACATCGAAGTCGAGAAGAAACGCAGAAGCAGTCACCACTCCACGATATGTTAAGCCTTTGACTTCGTTGATTCTCACTAGCTCTTGCGACGCTTCTTGTTTACTCATAATCGTCATCTCTCCATTGATTTTGGAAACGATGACCATCAAAGACTAGCCTTTGCCATTTTGAATCCGGCCAGACCAGGGTCAATTCCGCTCGATCTGTAATGTAAGCAATAACGCCCGTACCATTTACCGCGACTGAACGAATGGTTGATGCCGCCTGAGGAAGACGCCACCTGTTTGGATCGCCGCTGGAAACGATGTGCAGGTCTCGCTTGTCCTTGCTGATTACAATCAGTCCGATCGAGCTACTTGAACGGCTGACTACTTTGGCCATCTCGACAGGAGTTTCGCCACTCAAAAACTGGCGATCGTGGATCGGGTCTGCCACCGCATTTGATGGCGGATAACTGGCAAAGCCCCAGATTCCCAAACGGGCGTCTCGATATGCGATCAGTATTTGAGATGGAGAACAAAACAATGGTCTGCCCGGAACCGTGAAGCTTATCTGTTCGCCCGTTTCTAGTCCTACAATCACCGCCTGGTATCGTCCATTGAACGTCATTGCATAAACCAATACATCTTGTCTGGTACCACTTATAGTGCCACGGGAGCGTGTCAACCAGAAAACGTCTTTAGCAATTACGCTGGAAAGGACTTTCCCGCTGCGGGTGGGAATCTCCAAAATTTTATCACCCACCAGCACCCAGACCGAATCCTCGAGGTCAGGACTCGGGAAGATCGAGGTCAGATACTCGCTATTTCTGCATTGTTGTTTCTGGTCACTTTTTGTGTGCAGATGGTGCGTGAAGTAGCCTGGAAGATTTTTCCCGCCGATTAAAACAACTTGAATTTCCTTCTGCGGTGAGATGGTGAGCATCGCCAGTGCTGAATTGGCTACACTCGCTCCAGCGGCTACTACTGCGGCGTCGCTACGAAGAATATATGTCCTCTGTCGGACCCCGTGGTGGCGCGCTGAGATAGGCACACGTAACGAGATTACGCTGGTTGGTGATTGACGTGCGACAAAGAAATCTCCGCTGGCAACTAGCTCCCAATCAGTAGGCGCCTGCAGTTCGTTTTGTCGTGCTTTTTCGGTTATTTCAAACGGATTTTGTAGGATCTGGACACAGTCTTTCTCGGGGGGGAGTGGCAATATAAACTCGGCCCTGCGATTGCCGGCGGAACCGACATACGATGCACTCAAAGCGTTTTGTTCTGGCTCTAGAATGTCTTCAATGGTCAGTAGTGTCGCCTGCCTTCTGCGAATCAGTTTTGAGATACGAGCACCGCCGATGATGACAACGCTTTTGTCGGCAGTGGCGTCAAACCATCTTGCTATATCTTTGTCCGTCACATCGTGCACCGTCCTCGATGAGAGCAGCCTCTCAATCGATTCCTTGCCGGCTCCGGAAAACAGTGCACTCTGGGCATCCTGAAGGACACCCCATTCAACCTCCGTATCATTTAACTCGGCGCGCCGCGCCAGCACAATCAATATTGCCAGATGAGCGATGCGTGGGGAGCCTAACTGGTTGGGCCCACAGTCGAACAGTGCTGTTGTTTTTTTCGCGCCTGAAGGAGATTTTCTGGTCAGTTCGAGAAAGGAATGTTCACCAACGGAGCTTCTGCGCAGAAACTCATCCGGAAATTCATCGGCGAGCAACCATTCAGATAGCACGAGTCGCTCGTAAGTTCCCTTCCGTGCGATTCCGTCGTAACCTTCTGGTTCGTCGTCCGACTCAGTTGTTAGGGCAGCTCGTGAAGGACCAAACACTAATTCAAGACATTTGACCGTCGGTCCCAGGCTAAAGGGCAACGGGGCGGCAAGAAGATTCAGGTAGGTGCTCCACGGCGCCAGGGACTGCGGAAGTTGCATCAGAACTTCTCCATTATGGACTGAAGCGTTTGGCGATCCGGAATAAATGGTTTGGCAAGCGACACAATAAGGGATGAAAACGGTAATACCGCAATTGGTGGCATCAATGATGGATTGGCCGCCAATAGTGCCCTTTCCAAAAGTGGAAGCGGCGCGGACGCCTGCCAAATTGTTGGTATATAAATAGTGCTGTTTCTTTCCTGCCCGATATAAACCACGCCATCCAGCCAGGGTAGGTCGCTTTCCTCACCGATTACCAGCAACACTTCTTTGCCTGCAACACATAGAAGCTTTCGCAATTCGCTCTCTTCTTTTTTCAGAAGCTTTGCGGTCAGCGCCCTCGCCAGAGCGGCGCTGCACGACGCCACTGCCTGTGGTGCTAGCGGATATTCCCTGGGAGACCAGATTACATCTACCGACGAGCTCATAGTTCAGGTCTCCTAAAGCGACGAAGCTTCTGCCTTCTGGTCTTCATCGTCGATCAGCTGCTCGACAAGCATCGCTCGCACATCTTTTAATTCGACAGGCAAATTGCCTGGCGCAAAACCAGCGTCAATTTCTCTCGCCACTCCTTCCAGCGAAAGCAGCCACTCGTCTCGATGTTGTCCTGGACCATCATTGAGCAACCGTCGTGCCACTTTGATTATGTTTGTCGCGCGAGCCAGAGGACCGAGCGAAGCATCCTCCACCGCATAAGATAAAGTCGCATTCTCGGATGGTTGAAAGATGGAACTCAAACACTCGCGAGCGGCCTCCTGCTCTTCTTTAGAAGGTATAGCGAGAATGATCGCCCACAAGTCTGCCTCCGATGGATCCGTTCTGCCGCCCAATACTGCGGCAGCGGCAATCAGTCGCTGCATTTTAACCAGCCGCCTGTCGCTTAAAACCAGTCCCGCCGCGCGCAACTTTCGAATGCAGTGGGCAAGCCGGCCGCGCACCACGGACATGTCACATCTCGTAGCCAGTTCGGCGAGAGTGTCGATATCACCCATGGTGGCATCTGCTGTAAGTGAGTGATTGTCGAACGACCAGCCTCCTGCAAGAAGATCCTCCAGTCTGGAATCCGGAATCGACTCCGTAAATACGTGAACCAGAAAGCGATCGGCGAAGGCCGCCAGATTATCCGATTCGGGCATCTTGTTGGTCGCAGCAACGCAAATTCTCAAAGGGCAGGTGAGTATAGAGTGTCCCCGCCGAAAAACACGCTCCTGAAGGAGCCCCAACAATGTGTTGAGAATGGCAGTTGATCCCAAGAAAATCTCATCGAGAAACGCTACTTCAGCTTCAGGAAGCATGCCTGACGTCTGAGTTTCGGGCCTTGTCCCGAGTTTAGTTGAAAAGTTTGGTGATCCCCTCCAGGACTAGCCTGGTATGGTTTCGGTTGCAACACCAGAACCCAATTCAAGAGGA
>JADYXR010000086.1 GCA_021772095.1 Candidatus Obscuribacter sp.
AGCTAGCGCTGTACGCCTCTGTGGCGGTATCATTCCAATCTCTAAAGGTAATTACAATGGACTACCTTTGACACAAAATTATTGACAGATCCATATCAATGAGGTTTATTGATCAAAAACGTCGCGAAGGTCTCGAAGAATTCTGTCAAATCCTTCTTGTGTGGTGCCATCTCGGGCACCTTATCCAGTGCCGCGGTCATGTTCTTAATCCAGGCGTTCCGTTCATTCATACCTATTGGAAACGGCATGTGGCGCTGACGCATGCGAGGGTGACCGCGTTCGTCACTGTATGTGGTGCGACCACCGGTGCGTTGGATCATGAACAACGCAAGATGTTGCTTTGCGTCGGTCAGATCTTCCGGGTAAAGTGGTCGCAGAATGAGATCGTTCTCTACGCCGCTGTAAAACTCGTCGACGAGATCGAAGAATGGTTTTTCATCACCAACCGCTTTGTAAATGACGGCAATCGGATCGTAAATATCGACCATGACAGTAACCGAACTCCCTTTTGACTACCTGTTAGCTTACAAGATCATCGCTTGGATCTAGATTTTCTTTTTGAATATCTCCGAGTACCCTGTCATCTCAACATATCCCTGACCTTTAACGGGCTTGCCGGCAACAGCACCAGAGACCTTTGCCGAGCCTTCCCAATATGTTACGCCAGTTGAACGCTTCGTCATCAATTCTTGATCCTGGCTGGTTGCCTTGATTGTCAGTTTGATGTTTTGCGTCGGAATATCGACGGACCAATCCATTGGATAGACACCCTTGCTGCGGGGGCTTGCCCACTTCGAAGCGGATTTGATCTGGAATTGATCTCGGGTTAAGTGAGTGGAACTTCCATCAGCACCGATGATGGTGCCACTCGAGTTTTTGTCGATGGAACCATCGCGTCGTCGCATGACATAAAGCATCAGTTCAGTATTGTTGTCCAGCTGAATGCTGTACCAATCCCACCCTATCTGTTCTTCAGTCAGTTGATTCGAGCCGAACTCATGGTCCATCCACGACCAACCGGATTTGATTTTTTCTCGCTTGCCAGCAATGATCACGGTACCTTCCGTTTTCAGCCGAGTCATTGAATAGTAATGCGAAGCGCAGCCTTTGCAGGATGCTTTTTGACTGACACCATCTTTCCCATGGATGACCGGCGGCTTGGCCGCGCTGAGCATTAAACGAATTCCGGAGCCATCGCCATCGGCACGCAGAACAAATTTGTCACCGAATTGTTCGACGGTCCATCCCTGATTGTGAACGGCGAGAACATCCGATTCGGCGCCTGCGACAGGCAATCCGCTTCGACTCATTTTTTCGAAGTATTGAAACTTTCCAGCCGATTCATCGGTAAGAGCGAAGTGAGCCAGGTAGACGTTTCGTGCTTGTTTATTCTTCAACGAAGAATCATGTTCGATACCATGCCTGAAAAAGGTCAGTTCGTATCCGTATTTTTTGTTGCTTTCCGTCTGCATGTGTCCGGTGTAATACCACCACTCGGTTTTGAAATCCTCGTGCGAACCGTGATCGCGCGGAAACTGGTATTTGTAGCCAGGCAGCGCTTGTCGATAGCCTTTGGTTTCGGCGAGAGTGGGCGCAATCCACAGGTTTATAAATGCCACCACAAGCAGTAGCAGTAATAATGCCTGGTTTGATTGATTAGTTTTTCTGTTTTTATTACTCATCGCGCACTACCTCCGGTGCCAGCGTTTTGGCCGCTTGTCTTGCTGGAATATAACCGGCGACGAGCGCAGCGGCTAACACCAACAGTGTGGACTGAAGAATGAACTCCCATGGCACCTGGAGCTGCACCGTCCAGCCAAACGATTGCCTGTTTATAACATTGACCAATAGAAAGGACAAAACCGCGCCGACTGCAAGACCGGTAACATTTCCCATGCAGCCGAGCAGAAATGATTGTCCATAAACTATCTTTTGAATCTGAATTCTCTGAGCGCCAAGATATCGCAAAATTCCGAAGTCTCGGCGCGATTCGAATGAGAGGGCGAGCAGTGCGTTCATCACCGATAACAACGCCACCGCTACAGCAATAGTATGGAGCGCGTAGGTGACAGCAAAAGTGCGATCGAATACGCGCATCGCCTCGGTACGCAGTTCTCTGGTGCTCCGCATTGCGATCAGAGAGTGACCTTTAACCGCATCGATAACGGCTTTTCTCGATTCTTCGAGATCTGCTTCCGGCTTCAAATAGACTGCGATACTGGTCAGAGAGTGATCGGTGAAAAATTGTTTGTACAAACTGCGATCTATCACGACATGGCCCAGATCGCTGGAGTAGTCATAATAAATCGCGCTGACCTTGAGTGGAATCATTCCTTTATCGCTTGGAATTTCAATGGAATCTCCTATGTTCACGCCTTTTCGAATGGCGAATGCCTCGGATATGAAGCAACTGTTCGGACCCATTTTAGCGAACACCTGAGCTGGAGTTTCGCCGGTCGTAACGCGCAACGAGCCATATTTTTCCAAAATGTCGAAATCGCCACCGGCGACTATCGAAGGATCACCTTTGTACATCATTCGTTGTTCGACAAAACCATCTGCAGCGATTACGCTTGGAACAGATGTGACGCGCTTCAAAACCGACTCGTCAAGACGCCCCTGGCGACTGCCTCTAGCCCGGGAGGCGGATTGAATCCACAGGTCTGCTTGAAGCGTTTGATCAACCCAGGCGACGACGGTGCTGCGGAAACTTGAAATCATGATCGCTAAACTGATCATCATGGAGATGCCGATCATTAAGCTAGCAACTGCCAGCGATGTTCTCCCGCTAGCACCATATAAAGATCTGGCCGCAAGCAATGCTTCCATTCCGAAGAGCCGCTTGAGTAGCCGAGATTTACCGAGCGCTGAAAATATCACACGCACCAATAGCGGTGTGCAGAACGCTGTGCCAAGAATCGTAAACAATGCGGCGACATAGCCGAAAAATGGAAATCCATAAAGTGGTGGCGCCTGCGCCGCGCCCGCACCCAATACGAAAAATGCGACTCCGATAAGCGACAATTTGCCCGCGGAACCTAACACCTTCGACTCGTAAGAACTGCGACGAACCGCTTCAGCGGGCTGCACCGTCGTTGATTCCCAGACCGGGGCAATCGCGGCAAGAACCGTTATTACAAATCCGACTCCGAACGCTTTGAGCAAAGTTAGAGGTTCCACTTCCGTCGAACCAAACGGATGTTGAAAATAAAAGTGTTCCATTGTGCCGGCAATTGCAGCCAGGGCACCATCGGCAAAACCGAGTCCCGCCACAACACCCAGCGCGCTGCCCACAACACCGAAAACGGCAGCTTCACTGAGAAACAGCCCACTAACCTGTTTTCTTGAGAGTCCAAGCGCTCGCAACGTTCCAATTTCACTTCGTCGGCGCACCACCGAAATAGTAATGGTGTTGTAGATAAGAAACATTCCGACAATGAGCGCGATAAACGCGAGCGCGGTCAAATTGTATTGAAAGGAACGGGTCATCTTTTCGACGGTGCTTCCGCGCGCTTCCGGACGATCCACAATTACTGATGGCGGCAAGGCTGCACGAAGCTCTTCTTGCACTTGATCGAAGACCGGCTCTGGAACAATCAACTCAATCTCGGAGACCTTTCCTTCGCTGTTGAGAGCCGCTTGAGCATTCTCAATATCCGTGGCTACGACATTGCCACTGAATGCGCCACCAAGACCTTTTTTGTCTAAGATACCGGAGACTTTGAACGAAGTGGTTCTGTCATTGACGAATAGTTCAATAGTAGAACCCGGCTTTAAGTGGTGCGTTTCCGCCAGTTTCCAACCGACCAAAGCCGCGCCTGGAGCGAACATATCATATGATTCGTTGGTTCCAACGCCGCCGGCGAAGAAATCAGGATCAGCCAATATATCGATTCCGACGAGCTGCGCGGGCTCTTCACCTTCTGATCCGAAAACGACGGTTTCCTGGATCATCGGTGCCATTCTCACTCCCAGACCTTCAAGCCAATCCAGCTCTTTTAAATAATTCGCTGGAATGTATTTGCCGGACTGAGAGCGGATTTCCATGTTCGCCTTGCCGGAAATCGTGTCCACTGTTTCTCGAAATTTTTTCAGTGCTGTTTCGTTTGCAAGTGTGATCGCAAGAAAAACGCTAACACCAAGAGCGATACCGCCAATGGTGATGGATGTGCGAACCCAGTTTTTTAAAAGGTCACGAACGATGAACGAGAGAAAAAGTTTGAATTGAAAATTCATAATCAAACATCACCAGAGACCGGCTTGACGTCCCGACTTTCCAAATCAACATTGTCCGCCGAAGGTGAAGGTTTCACGTTCTCACTTGAACTTGCTCCTATTCCTGAACCTGCTTCTGAGACAATTTTTCCATCTATCATTACAATCACGCGACCAGCGTATCCAGAAGCTTCTGCACTGTGAGTCGCCATTATGATGGTCTGACCATCGCGCTCGTTCAGCTGCTTCAAAAGTTCCAATACCACCTTGCCGCTCTCACTGTCTAGATTTCCCGTGGGTTCATCCGCGACCAATATTTCAGGGGAGTGAATTACCGCGCGCGCGATAGCAGCGCGTTGCATCTCGCCGCCCGATAGTTGCGAGGGGTAGAAAGACGCGCGCTTCGCAATACCGACGCGCTCCAGAGTTTCCATCACCTTTTTCCGCAAATCACCTTCTGTCATAGAGGCGGCGTGACCTTTATTACTGCTTGCGATTTCGAGTGGCAGCGCCACGTTTTCTTCGACCGTCAGTGTCGATAACAAATTGAAAAATTGAAAAACAAAACCAACGCGCTGACCACGAAGTCGCGTTAAACCCTCATCGGTCAGGGCGTTGATATCAGCGCCACCAAAACTGACAGTACCAAGCGAAGGTTTGTCGATCAAACCGATGATGTTTAACAATGTACTCTTGCCGCAACCGCTTGGACCGCATATTGCGATGAAGTCGCCCGCCTCAATACCAAGGTTGACTTCCTTCAACGCCTCGACATTGTGGTCGGAATATTTTTTTGAGACTCCATGTAGCTCTAGTTTCATAACTCCAGTTCGGACAAGCCCGAACAAATTGCCTCTGCTACCAAAAACTCGGTGCAGGGTTCGACATCTAATACCGTTTCACAGTATGGCTTTAATTCTATAGCCTTTGCCGACATCATTGTCTTTAACAGGACAAGAATGCTCATTTTGAAGTCAAAGCGACCTGCAATCCAGTTTCACAATACCAATTCTGGTATTGACTGGTGAACTGCAGGTGAACGTTTCCAAATCACCCCTTCCAACTGAAACAGTGAGCGCTTTCAGGTGAACCATTCAAATCTGAACGATTCACCTGACATGATGATGACATTGAGCGTGTACCGGAACGGCAGCCGTACTCAGGAAGCACGCATCTGTTTTTCGATTTTTTCCAACGGTCCGAAATTCATATCCTGGGCAACAGGCGGTTCCATTGCCGGCATATCTTTCACCGTCCTGCGCGAATTCATAAGTTCACGAGTACTCCGAGCCGGCTGCTCGGCTTGCATATTCCGCGGACCACGACCGATAAACGTGCTGAGACAATCTTTGTCCATGCCCATGGCGATGTCCGTAAATTCCATCAGCCTCGTTTCTTTAATTTGATAGTTAAGCTGGCTGCTCGCCGGTTGCGGAGCTACCTTATGAACGACAGGATACTTCGCAGGCGTACGCAGGACATCTTCCTCCGTATGCAGCCACTGATTGACGGTTTCACGATTATGTTTTTCGGCGACATTGTCGACCGGAAGCAAGTCTCCCCGCAGATAATTATCTCTATCCTGGTCGGTCAGAGCCGATCGCACCAGAGCCTTGCAATTCGCTGAGTGTTCAGCAACAACACGCTCTTTGTGCGCAGCCAGCTGAGCCAATCGCTGACGATCGCTTTTGCGCTCATAGCCTGCATCAACCAATTCATGAAACCAGTCCATCACCGAACCAAAAACGCTCAAAGTTCGTGTGCCGCTCATATGAACCTCCACTTTCGAATTAAGCACAGGCGGAACCCGCAGACGTCTCGTCTGCGTGCAAGTGATGTTACTAAGGCGTGTGCGTGTCTCTATGTTGTATAGCGCAAACTTCCAACAACGCAATTGGAAAAGCAATGCTGGCAAGGTTTTACCGAAAGATTGATGAAATTGAGACCACTAACCAAACCTTGAAAAATGGCTCGCCAAATCGTGGATTAATTCGATTATTGCCAGCTTTCGAGACTAAACCGGGACTAAACGGGAATAATTTTATTACCTGTCCACTGTTTTGCGGCCATCGCAAACCAGACAAACAGCCGAAATTTGAATTGCAGATTCAACAATTTTTTTTCCGCTTCCAAAACTGGTGCCAATTCGTACTTTGTTCGGTTGAAGAGAGAAGTTGTCACCAACAATTACTAGATGACAATCCCCGACCAATTACCAATAAGCCCGGATTCCGCCGACTTCTCCATGCAGCCGACATCATCCATCGCGACATCAAACCGGGTAACAGCGAAACTTGGATAACGGAACCGAAACACCACAGCCACCACATGTAGTGAGCGATTTTGCAATCGGTTCTGTTGTGTTCGAAAAATACGAGATCATCGAATACATCGCGTCAGGTGGTAATGGTCGAGTTTACAAGGCGAAGGACGTACTGCGGAATGTTCATGTGGCGCTCAAAGTTTTGCTCCAGGCCAATAGCGATGACAAACAGGTCATGCGCTTTCAAACCGAGGCTCGCACAACATCGCGATTAAACCACCCCAACATCGCCACCATTTTTGATTTCGGAGTTTTGTCCTCCACACCATATCTGGTGATGGAATTTGTAGACGGCGAGACGCTTGAATCTATTCTTGAAAAACAAGTCAGCCTGCCACTTCCTCGCTTTTGCGAAATATTTTTGCAAATTTCCGACGCTCTCAATCACGCTCATGAGAATGGCGTAGTCCATCGCGATTTAAAGCCGGCCAATGTAATTATTCGCGAAGATGACGGTGGCAAGGTGATTGCAAAAATCCTTGATTTTGGCATAGCCAAGGTGATCGATCAAAATGATCCCAATTTGACTCCGACCGGCAACATCATCGGCAGTCCGTTTTACATGAGCCCAGAACAAGCTCGTGGCGAAGTCATTACCGCAAAAGCTGACCTTTATTCCCTCGGCAGTATGATGTTTAGATCGCTTACCGGAGAGGTTCCTCTATCATCGGAAAGTGCCATTGAAACGATCATGCTGGTCGCAAAAACTCCCGCACCACTTCTGGAGAAATCCTCAGACGGGAAAAATTTGCCGCAACAATTATGCCAGCTGGTCAACCAACTACTTGCCAAAGAACCGCTTCAACGCCCGAGCTTAACCACCTCTGTCAGCCCGGTGCTCGAACAACTAAGAAGTGAATTGATAGTTACGGGCGAGGCAAAGCCGGAGAAGAATCAGGATATCAATAATTCGACGGTCAGATACTTCAGTGGCGGCAGCGCGCTCCAGGGCACCGCAGGCGCTACCACTTCGAAAAAACGCAGCAATGTGACACTACTTTTCGCAGCCGTTGTGACGCTGGCATTTCTGACTATCATTATGTTCATATCTTTTAAAAGCCTCAGTCCAGCCGGACAGGAAGCCGTTGTCGTTAAACCACCACAAGAGATGTCCACTTTAGATGCCTTTGCAAAGTTACCGGGCGACGAAGAAATTGAGTTCGGCAAAATAGAGAAACACTCAGTTAAATCGCACAAAGCGCGCTTAACCGCGGAAGGGGACATACAGCTTACGGACAAAGCATTGAGAGGCGTTTCCAATCCAGAAATATTCAGAGAATTGCAGGCCACCAGGACACCGCTGAAAACCCTGGAGCATATTGGTCGTTTTGAAAATCTGACCGAACTTCTGATCGGCCACACTGATGTAGACGACAATGCCCTTAAACACCTGACTTCACTTACAAAATTACGGATGCTCAATGTCGAGGGAGACAACATCACAGATGAGGGTCTGCGTGAAATTGCGTCAGTGCACAGTCTCCAGGTTTTGAACTTGAGCGCTACGCAGGTGACACCTGACGGGTTGCGTTTACTCAGCAAAAATCCATTGCTAAAACATTTGGCTCTCGAGCGTCTTAATCTAAGTCGGACAGACGTTGATAGATTCGCAGCTTCCATTGCACCACACTGTCGCGTGGATCTCCCTGGTAATTCACTGACAAATTGGGAACTGCAAAAACTCTCGAAGGACTATCCGGACTTGTCATTCAATGGAGCACCATCTGCCATTTCGCAAAAGCGACTGCAAATTGAAAAACTCATAATTAGCCCGCCCAAGACAACTAAGGGTCTTTTGCAAGCAAAGTCGATCACCCATGACGTGATCTCACAGGTTCAGCAAACCTACGGAAAAGACACACCGAGGGTGAGCTCATACCTGATCGCTCTGGGAACGTTTGAGAGGCAATCGGGCAAACCTGACAGTTCCAAGACCGCCAGGAAGCTTTATGAAAAGGCAATCGCCATGTCAATAGAAAATGGCGATGAGATAAATGAGCTTTCCGCACTGGATAGATTGATCGAGTTGTCGATGGTTACGAGCGGTTACGCCAAATCAAAAAACATGGCACTTCGTTCGATCGAGCTCGGCAATCGCGTCGAAGCCTATACCAACCACAACGAAAATTTCAGCCGCTATCTTCAGCTCGGCACATCGGCACACGCGGAGAAACAGATTAAAACAGGAATTGGCTATTTCGAAAAAGCGAAGCAGATAGGAGTTAAACGCAAAGATCACGTAGCGATTGCCCTGGCCGAATTCGGCATCGCTCAAGGCGAATATCGCTCAAACAATCATTCTGCCGCGATTGCTAGTTTCAAAAAAGTAATTCAAACCTTCGAAGATTTTCCATCAACATCTCCAGCACATCGCAGAGCTTACACGATGTCGCAGGGTTATCTTGGAAACGTATTCTATCTTTCCAAAAAAATTTTCCAAAGCATTGGAATACAACCAGCGCTTCTACGATTTATCAAAATCCGGCAGCCACACCGACGAACTACTTGCAGCGCTCAACCAACGACTCCTCATTTATGGTGCTGTCAAAAAATCCCAATCGGAAATAGACCTTCTGATTGACGAGCTGGAACGGGTAAAAAATCGTTTAGCGAAAAAGCAGATCAGGTTGTGAGGACATGCAGGAATTCAAAGAAACCAATGCTGATGATATAGAAGTCGATCCGGCAATTGTGCCGGTAGATCTTTTCACGCCGATTGCGCTTCTTGGACAGGGCGCACTCGGACATGTTTATCTTTGCACCGACAAACGGCTGGGCAAGAAGGTGGCGGTAAAATGCCTTTCATCAGTGACTAACGATCGAGTGGTCTCCTTTCACAACGAAGCGAAGATCGCCAGCAAACTCAACCACCGAAGCGTCATCCGCATACTTGACTTCGGCATCGCCGGTGGTGGCAGACCATACATGGTTATGGAGTTTTTCGATGGTCGAAGTTTGCAAGACATTCTGGATGAATCCAAAACTCTTGGCGGAAATTCAGCGCGAATAGACAACGCTCTTCCTGAGCAAGAAGGGCTCGAACTCTTCATCGAGGTTTGTGATGCGTTGAAGTATTTGCACCTCAATGGCGTTTTCCACCGCGATTTAAAGCCCTCTAATATCCTCGTTCGACAAAACGAAGAAGGCAAAGTCGAGATCAAATTGATCGATTTCAACTTGTCGAAAACCACTCAAGATATTCAATCCAAAACCACCGTTCAAGGCAGAACGGTCGTCGGCACACCGATGTACATGAGTCCGGATCAAGTCGCCGGTTTGACTTACGACGCTAGATCCGAAGTTTACTCGCTCGGGTGTGTGATGTACGAAACACTCACTGGTGTGCCGGTTTTCGAGGGTGCGACCGCTCTCGACATTCTCAACAAACATGCAAACGATCCAATCGTTTCGCCGCTCGAATTTAATTCCGAACTGTCCCAAAAAACGGCTGCAATCATTGAACAGTGCCTGAATAAAAATCCGGATGCGAGATATCAAACCATTCAGCAATTAATGGAAGACCTGGAACGTTGCTCCGGACGTTTGTTTTCCGATTGGCAAAAAGAAACGAACTCTACGGCTAATCTGCCGGGTCTTTCCGATGCTGTTCAGCGCAAACAAATATTCGGCACCGACTTTTTGAACCGCGTCGAAAGCGCGCCTCCACCGCGAAAAGTTCGATGGGTTATTCCTGCAATTTGCCTATCACTTCTATTGTTAATTGCTGTCAGTGCGGCAGTCGTGAATATCAACAAAGCACCGGCGTTGCCGAAAGTATCAAGCATCTCAAACATCTCAAACAGCATAAAATCATTCCCCGATCCGAGTGCCCATGTCGCGCCGGTATCGTCGGTCCTGGTCGGCAACGAAGTCTCAGGCGGGGTCGCCGCTGCAAAAAGGGAAATCGAAAAAGGCGAAACAGCCATCAATATCGCGCTGTCTTTAAATGACGATGATTTGAAATACTTTGCCGACAAACATAATGTCACTCGTTTGAATCTGCCGGAATGCACCATCACCGATGCGGGTTTGTTTCACCTGTCCGGCATGAAAAAACTGGACCACCTTGGCCTCGATCGAACCGACATTCGCACACTGGCAGCCATTCCGCGCCTGAAGAATCTCAGGAGCCTTAGTATCAAAGCCACGCCAATTGATGATGGCGCGTTGCTGAATTTGAGAGGAACGAAGATCGAAGTGCTGCGCATATCGAACAACCCGATTACCGACAAAGGCGTGGCTAATCTAGTCGGAGTACCGATCAATGATCTGGATATAAGCGACACCGAAATCACTAACAAGTCTGTGGAAACACTTCTCACATTTAAAAATCTGCGCTACTTAGCTGTACGCAACACCAAAATCGACATGGACGGGGCACGAAAGCTGGCGACAGACTTGAGAAAGCTGTACTGTTTGGACGTCGGGAAAGGCGCATTTTCAGCGCAACAACGCCAGACGCTCGAGCACGAATTTCCGACCATCAGATTTAAAACCGAAAGCATAAGTAGATTCACTCTGCTCAGTCATAAGGCACACAAGCTGATCGATGAAAACCGCCTGCCGGAAGCCCTGGTTAAATTGAAAGAGTGTGAAAACATGCTCAAAAACAGGTTCGGACAAAGCAATAAAAACACGCAAAATTATGTTCAACTGCAAATGTATTGCACCAAATTACTCAAAAAACAACGAGAACAAAACGCACGAAATGGCGGCAAGAAAGGCGAATGACTGGACCGGCTAATCCACAGCCAGAGCAAGATGCCGCCGACTTTTCCACGGGGTCGGTCGTCTTCGAACGCTTTAAGATTCTCGGCGAAATTGCCTCCGGTGCAAAAGGTCGTGTCTATAAGGCGCAAGACACGATTTTGGATAACACTGTTGCACTAAAAGTTTTGATCACCGATCACAAAACGGACCGAGATCTGGTGCGATTCCAGAGCGAAGCGCGCCTGGCCAGCAAGATGAACCATCCTGGAATTGCCACGATTTTCGACTTCGGTGTTTATGGCAACACGCCATTTCTTTCAATGGAATTCGTGGAAGGCGAATCGTTGGATGATTATTTAAAACGGCATCACACCATTTCTGTTCTAGAGTTTTGCGAGATCTATTTGCAAGTGTGCGCCTCGATCGATCACGCGCACGCCGCGGGTATTGTTCATCGCGACATCAAACCGGCGAACATTGTTATCTCAAGAAACGATGATGGAAGCGTCAAAGCAACAGTGTTGGATTTCGGTGTCGCAAAAAATCTGGATATCGTCGAAGAAGATGGCGGCAAACTAACTCCGACAGGCAATCTGATTGGCAGTCCAAATTACATGAGCCCGGAACAGTCACGCGGAAGTACAACACTAACAGCCAAGTCAGACAACTACTCTCTGGGTTGCGTGATGTGGGTATGCCTGGTCGGAGAACCGCCATTCCAGAGCGATTCGGTCATGGCAGTCTTGTCGATGCACGCTCACACGGAGCCGCCACCAATTTTGGAACTGGTGGAGCTTCCTCCGAAACTAGCATCACTGATCGATGGTTTGCTTTCCAAAAATCCTGTCGATCGTCCCGATCTGAAAACGGCAGTCATTCCAACTTTGCAGGAACTGTTAGAGGAATTCAGTCTCAGTTTACGAACAGAGGAAGATGACACCACAGGTGGTGCCGACGAACAGTCCACGTGGTGGGACTATTTACGGCCCCGAATGTTCTATATCTCATCGGCTGCGACCTTGCTTTTCGTAGTACTGGGCACAGTTTTGACGTTCAAGGACAAAACCGCCGCCAGTGGAGATCTCGCCGGTGTTCATGGTGGTAAGACGCCTGCACATCTCGGTCAGCAAACCGAATACATAGGGAGCAAAGAAATCGATCGCCTCCTGCAAGAAGTGCGGCGAGGCCGGACCGATCGCATCAGTATGTCATTCAGCTATGACGAGGCCAATCTCAAAAAGTGCGCCGGTCTTACAAATTTGAAGAAACTCGATTTGTCTGACACGCCTTTTTCCGACGAACAGACGAAACATTTGATCGAGATCCCCAATCTTCACTCGCTTATGCTGAATCGCACGCAGATAGCCACTCTTGCCAATTTCGACAAACTAAAAAATGTCGTTCATCTGGAGTTGAAAAACACTCGAATAACGGACAATTCGTTGCGAAATCTCTTAAAAATGAAGTCACTAACACGACTATTTGCGGCAAACAACGACATCACCGACGATGGTGTTCACCATCTTTCAGCTCTGAAAAACCTGGATGAACTTGATTTGACCAGCACGAAAATCACACCAGCATCTGCACGTTTTTTCGAAACGATGCCAAACTTGCGCATCTTGAATTTGAATAAAACCAAGATCGACGAAACTGGATTGCGCAAAATATTGGCCATGCCTAAACTGCAGCTCATCATGATCGAAGACTGCAGCCTGATCAACGCCGAATTAGTGGAAACATTGAGGCGCGATTTTCCAACTTTGTCTTTCGACAATCGCAAACCGCTACTTTCAAAACGAGGCGAAGAGTGCAAAAAAGCACTGGAGCGAGGCGATATAAAAACTGCGTATTCGAAAGCGCACGAAATTATTGGACTAGCGGAAAAGCGCTTTAGCACTGATTCTCGGGAAATTGCGGCGCTCCACATAACACTGGCGATTGTATGCGCAAAATATGGAAAATTCGATGAAGCCGATCGAGCGATCGCGAAAATCCAACACTACACTAATCGACATCATGACCAGACGATGGAGATTGCAGTTCTTGAATGCCAGCTCCTGCGGGCGAATCAAGATAAAAACGGAAATGCGATTGCGCTGTCAGAAAAGATAGTGGAAAAACAGGAGCAAATCAGCGGACGAAACTCGAACGAGGCAGCCAGTCGGATTATTCAGTTAGGTGGCGCATACCAGCATTTAAATCAGCCGAAGAAGGCAATTCGCGCCTATCAGTCTGCGGCCGCCAGGCTCAAATTAGTCAAATCTCCAAACCCAGACTTGTTGTCAATCTGTCAGTGCCAAATTGGAGAATGCTTGAGAATGATTGGAAAACACGCAGACGCCGCGGTTCTATACAAAAAGCTGATTGCAGAACTCGAGCGTGAGCCGGTACTTTCCGATTCGAGATTGCTCACTCTGTTCAGTAGTTATGCGGGTTTGGGAGCCACAAAATTCCACGAAAAGAACTATCTCGGAGCGCTCGAATGCACCGACAAAATGCGGTCATTACTGAAGTCAGGAAAGATTGCGAGCACGCACGAAGCCTCACTGTATCGGCAACGAGGCGTAATTTTTCATGCAATGGGACGAGAAGAAGAGAGCAAATCTGCTTTCGCGCAATACAATAAAATCGAACAAGAACTGAGCAAAAACACGCCGTGAATTTGCATATATAAAGGTAGGGAATCGCCGACGAAATGATCGTGGTTCCCGGAGTTTTCGAAATGAATTTTCCGCTCTCGCACCTGAAATCCCGTATTTTGAAAACCGAATTGTCGCGAGAATGCTTCAAAAAGACGAAAATTGAGGTGCGCTGAAAGCTCTTGGCAGAGCCATTTTCGAAAGAAATTGAACTCAAAGAGCTGACGCCAGATTCATATGAGAAGTATCCAATCGATCGATGGGGGATCGATTCGCTGTGTTCTGAAAAACGATCAAAGTTGGATTCCGATATCTCCAAAAGAAAGAAGCAACAGGTTTTGATCCTGTTGCTTCTTCGTTTTGATTCTTAGTTGTGGACTTGCAGAGGTTCTGTCAGATTGCGAAACGCTAGTAGAAATCAGCTTCTCGAAACGATTGAACCGATCAGCCTGGACTACTCGGTTTTGTTGCCACCGGCAGCTTCAGCAGTTTTCTTTCCGCCCATTGCTTCGACAACATCGGAGGTTACATCGACACCGTTATCGAGAACTTGTTTGCCACCAGCGTAGACAGAGTTGGCATCAACGATCAGGTCGAGGCCTTTTTTCTTGGCTACGTTGGAAACTGCTCCGACAAGACGTTGAGTGTCTTGAAGAGTAGCTTGTTGAACGATTTGAGCTAGAGCTTGTTGTTTGGCGGCGAGTTCGGTTTGAACTTGCTTGACCATATCTTTGAGTTCAACATCGGACTTTTTGTCAGCTTTTGCTTTCTCGATGGCCTTTTGACCGGTTTCGATATCGCGGCGAAGTTGACCTTCCGCATTGTTTTTCAAGCTTTCTGAGTCGCCGGCCGGTGTGGTGGCTTTAACGAGAGCGAGGTTGAAGTAGCCGATTTTTACGGTCGATGGTGTCGCCGTTTTGTTTTGTGCCATAGCGCTACCACAAACTGTAGCTGCAACTAGAATGGATGCCAGAAGTGAACTGCCAATAATCGATTTACGCATAAGGTCCTGAATCCTCCACCGGATATAAGGTTGATATAGAGAGAACCAAGATTATATATCAGCGCACCCTATATCTTGCCAACCTGATCTAACGGAAACTTCCCTAATCTATATAGATCGACCGTATAGACAACATCCTCGCGTCAACGATCTAAACAAATGCTGCGACGGGTCAGATAAGTATCTATGGGCGATTCGGGGTTTTAGATCCAAAGCGGTTTGTCGCTTAAAAGCCATCTTCCGCGAGCTCCGTTCGAACCGCTGTGAGTGGAAGAAATCAAACAAAGCACCACGCATTCGTATCTGACGGAAAAACTTGCAAATTTTGACTGGTACTACCGGCGGTACCAGTCCCGCAAGATAAAAGTGCCAACCTGTTGCTTCGTTGGCAAATCAATCAAATTTAAAGATGCTGGAAAACGGTACGGGTCCTGGGATACGCGACGCGTCTCGTTTCGCGCAACGGTACTAAATCGCCAAACGCGAATCCTGCATGATTCTAGGCGTCAAGAAACTTCATGAACTTGGAAAGAAGGATGAAATCGTTTTGTCCAATTCAAACTTGTTATGTCGCTCTCATTTTTCCAAACGAATTTTTTCTTGTATTCCATATATAGAGGAACGCATTTTCGATATCGGCTTCTGAAACTTAGTCGCAGACGCCAGACTCGCAGTTCCGGCATATTCTTTTGAAAAAACAAAACGAGTTAGATCGTCTACATCGCCAGGGACGTCAATTATTTTGGCAAATATCGCGGCACCATATACGGTGCCAGCAAGATACGTTTCTTTTAAAACAATTCCGTTCTGCTTTCGCCTGACAGGCGCCGAAAATTCGCAAATTACATCACCGAACCCACGACTGGAATCACGCTGCCCATCAGGCTTTTCGAATGGGAGGATCACCATTGCATCCGGAAAGAACTTATATATATGTACAAAAATTTCGCTGTGACTTTGCAAAATAAAACTTGCACAGATGACGTGTTTATACGTACGTAGAACTACGTAGATGCAAAGACGAATGTTCCCGACTCTAACTCTAATACGCCGATCCTAATACAAAAAGTTACATAAGCAAAATTCGTTTTTAGATATACCTGATCCATACGACCGATTAGCAGGCGTGCGTTGAAAGGGATAAATGGGGTATCCCATAAGCTAGCCAAGAGAGAAACTTAACTATTAAATCGATTTCCTCCGCTCTACCCACCGTGTTAAATTCGACTCCACTTCAGGAAGCCGAAAGAAGGTGGATGAAGTAGAGAGCGGTTCGCGAATTTTCGCGTTCCGAACAGGAAGAGACCTCGGAAACCTATTACAAAAAACGGCTTAGAAGACGCGTTCTTCTGAGCTGACCTCTTATGGCAATTTTTTGTCGGAGAAAGAAAACTTATGTCGAATAATAAGCAAACTGCACCTATTCAATCTCAATTCTCGAGACTGACCAGAGTGATGGCGGCATTTACCGCTAGCTTATTCCTTGTATCATCGCAATTAGCTCTGCCAGCCCAGGCGAATGAACTGGCACGGGCGGCGCGCGGCGATATGAACCGGCAAGAATGGCGCGAACTCCGGCAAGAGAGGAGAGCTCCTCAATACCGCGTCCCTGAGCACAACATGCTGCCGCCAACAACCGGCACCGTGACGATCACGCCAGGGTTTATACCCAACCCCCACGTGCAGCAGATACACCTGCAACGTGAAGAACGTTTGGCCGACCGCCAGGCGGATCGCGCACTGCGTCAGCAGGCTAAGGGCAGGGGATGTCTCTAGCGTAGTTGAAATTTGATGATCATGGCTCTGGGTGCTCATCTTCTTATTATGATATCAGGCTGCTTTAGTATTGCAAGTGGTG
>JADYXR010000009.1 GCA_021772095.1 Candidatus Obscuribacter sp.
CAAAGAACCAGAAGACTAAGAAACTAAAGGAGGTAACAGTTATGTCAAGCGGCAGATTTGACTGTCGTCAACCGGCAAAAGGCCTTGACGCCGATCACTCTAGTTCAGATTTGTGAACTAAACGATCGATCAACGTGACCACGCATCCTGCATTCGGAAAAATCTCTCCCCATTCTTGAAAGACTTTGTTTGTTGTGATGATTGTCGATGACTGCATGTATCTGCCATTGATGACTTCGTACAACAGGTCAGCGTACCGATTGTCGTAGCTCAAGTATCCTAACTCGTCAATTGCCAGTAAATCGGGACTCGTGTATTTCAGTAAGCAACGCTTTCGAGCTGAGGCTCCTTCTTTCGAAGACAAGTCAGACAACATTTGACTTGCTGAAACAAACTTGGTTTTGAAACCCGCAAGAACAGCCATATGCACGAGGTTTTTCGGCAGCATGCTTTTGCCTAATCCATTAGCAGATTGAAAAATAACATTGATCTGTTCACTCATGAATTTCAGCGTGAATAATTCTTCTACAAGTTCTCGATCAATCGATGTCGGCCAAGTCCAGTCAAATTCTGATGCTGGCTTCATCTCCTTGATTTGCGATTCTCTCATTCGGCGCTCTAGACTTCTGCGATTTCTGTCTTCTTCTTCCAGTGCAAGAAGTTTTTTGATGACCGGTTCGTCAGCATAATCACTCCAGTTTGCCGCTAAACCCTTGAAGCCCAGCTTGTTCGCCAGCTTTTGCTGCTCTTCCTGATCGGTAATCTTCGTCATTGTTTGTTCTCCTCGGAAAGACTGTCGTAAGTAGCGAGCGAATGTGGTATCACCACAAAATCATGCAGACGCTGATCATCAGGCAACTGAATTGCTACCGGGGACAACAAACCTCTGTTGCGCCTTCTCCTTTCTAATTCTTGTGTCACATCAGAACAGTGACACGCTCCAGCTTTCACCACTTCTTTAATCGCTTCCTCCAACTCGACTGCGCCGTAAAGATCAAGTTGGGTGAGCAGCTTGCTCGTTAGCGAGCCAATCGCATAACCGCGCTCCGCCGCCATTTTGAACATCTCCTTCGCGGAAGGCGACGTGCTGAATAGCAAACTCAATCCACTTCCTTTCTTGGCCTTTTTCTTTTGCTCAACAAGCCTGGCAACGTGCTCGGCCGTCTCGATCTGACGCCGCTTTTCGAAACACCGTTTGTGCCTGGCAACTTCTGTGACGCCATCAACAATTCGAACGCACTGGCTGTCAGCTAACACTGTCAGCTTCCGTTGAACATACTCATGCGGCACCGAATAATCATTCAAATCATATCGAACATACGGCGTTTTGCCGACTGATACCACAACCACTTCGTATGGTGCAAACGGATTGTCCGGCAAACGCATGAGACTACTCTTCTCCTGCTCATACGCCTCTCTCACCTTCATCTCACGATCTTCTGCGCACCACCTTCCGCCCGCTACATCTTCGCACCACTGCATCGCTTGACTGTTCAAATCATCCAGTCCATCCCACTTTCTTGCTGCGAAAAATGAATGTCGAATGTACTGAATTGCCCGTTCGACTCTGCCTTTTTGATTTCCCCGCGCGACTGCCACCGGCTTTGGTGCGTACCGATAGTGCGAAGCTAATTCCAACAATCGTGGATTGAACCGGATCGCATCACCAACACGCTCAAGAACCGCGCTCTTTAGATTGTCATATTTATGTGCCCAACTTGATTATGTGGCTGGATCGCGCAGGCTGTAGCTTTGGTCAGGTGGTGAGCGCGGTCGAGGACACATAATTTTCATAGCGAATCTAGCCAGTCCATCATCTGTTTGTCGTCATTCCATTTTTTAATAGATTGCATCGGAGAACGCAGTTCACAGGCTTCCAAAGCTTCTGCTTTGACGCGTATGTTGATCTCGGCATATCTGTGGGTCGTGTCCAAGCTCACATGCCCAAGCCACGCACGAATGACATTTATTTCTACACCCGACTCCAGCAGGTGCATGGCAGTGCTGTGCCGGAATATATGCGGGGAAATATGTCGCGATCTCGACCCACCTTTTGAGGTTTGAGAAAGCTCAATTGTTTCGGTTAGGCGGCGCACAATTTTATAAATGCCGAAACGAGTTAGAGCTCTTCCGTTGGACGATCGGAATACAGGTTCTCCCGATTCTGTCTGACCATCTGAAAGAAGATGTTTTAAGGAACAGACTGTTTCTTGCCAAAGCGGGCAGACTCGCCACTTATCGCCTTTTCCATGCAAATGTACACGCGGCTGAGTGCCTAAATCGAGATGATCGGTGCGAAGGTCAGCGACTTCCTGCACGCGAGCTCCAGTGTTGTACAAGAACAGTAATAGGGCACGGTCTCGAGCAGCTCGCCGTCCGTGAGACGGAAGCCCCGCGAATAACTCTTTGATCGAATCCGTTTCCAGAAAAAACGTTTGAGCTGGCGGTGAACGTTTCGTTGGAATCGCTGCAACTCTTTCCGCCTGAAGAATCATTTCCGGAACACGAATTGCAACGTACTTAAAGAACTTATGAATAGCTGCTAGTCGATGATTGCGGCTTCGAGAGCCGTTATGCCTTTGCTCTTCGATCGTTTGCAGAAACCCAAGAACTTCTTCGTAAGTGAAATCTGCAATTTGCAATCGAACAACGGACTTTCCATTTTTTGCTGATATATATTGGATAAACAGCCGCAGAACGTCTCGATAACTTTTTACGGACGAAGGTCGCAGACCTCGTTGAACAGGGAGATGATCAACGAAGAAGCTGTGTAAAATCCAACCGATATTATCTTGCTCATTCATTCGATTTTGCCTCCAAATTTAGGATCAGCGGAGAAACGAATCGCTCGAATCTATCGTTGGCTTCTGCGAGCAACTCCGTCGTTATTGTTAGGTAAACTGCGGTCGACGCGGGATCACTATGTCCGAGAAATGTCGAGAGCGGCAGCAGGATGTCGGCAGGATTTTTTCCTTCTCGATAACAGCGCAGCAGGGCACCAACAGCAAAGGAGTGACGCAGGTCATGGAGCCGTGGCTCTGTTTGTCCTGGTTCGATCGTCAATTTTAATTTTGGCACCAATCCATGAAATGTTTGGCTTATTGTGCAGGGATTGATTGCCCTGTATGGACGCCGGTCGAACCAAAATAGAGGCCAATCATCTGGAGCTTCAACCACATGCAGGTAATTTCGCATTCGTTCTCCAACGCGCGGTCCGAATGGAATCAAACGATTCTTGCCGAACTTCGCATCGCGCACAACGAGCAGCTCACGTTGCCAATCAATGTCGGATCGGAGCAATCCACAAACCTCACTAACACGAAGCCCGAGGGCATACAGCATGCCGAAAATCAAATGATAGGTGAGGCCGCGGTTGGTAGCTCCCGAAGCGGGTTGAAGCTCTGAAGCCAAAGCCAACAACCTTCCCGCTTGCACACGGTCGAAAATATATGGACGACGAGGGCTCGTATTTGGTCTCACGTTGGAAAACGTATGCACGTTAGAGATTCGATCATGCGCATGCATCCAAATGAAAAACTGGTGCACTACGCCGCGCAAATGATTGTAGCTGCGAGGCCGAGAGCGTGGTCTTGATGCTAGGAACTCTTGCAGGAGCGAATCTGTGATCTGCGATATTGATTGAACGTCACACTCAATGAGATAGCGATCAAGCAGACGAAGTGCCATCTCTTCATTTTTGAAACTTCGATTGAGCGCGCGCTTATACTTGAGGTAGCTCGCGATAGATTCGCCCAGGAAGCTTTGGAACATTGTCCATTTTGCTTTCATATTATTTCCTCTCCGTCACTAAGCGCTAGCTGCCTAAGCGAGTTGAGATCAATCTTGGTGTAAATTCTTGTCGATTGTAGAGAGCGATGTCCTAAATAATCGCCTATCGCTTGCAACGAAAAGTCGCGTTGCACCAAGCGTTGCGCACAACTGTGTCGCAGTGTGTGTGATCCTGGTCGTGGAACACTCACCTTCGCGAGTCGAATATATTTTGAAGTAATGCGTGTAATTTCCTGAGCTCTTAAGGGCAGACGCGGTGCCATTGTACGAATGAAAACATGTCGTTCGGGCGTATCAGGACGACCATTTTGTAAATAGTCGAGGATTGCAATCCCGACCGTCTCGGACAATGGATACGCACTGGAATGTCCCGCTTTTCTGAAGGGGATATAGAGGCGATCATGTTTCCAGTCGATGTCACTTAGAGTCATTGCAGCGACTTCTCTCGCGCGCAATCCATAGGCGCTGAGTAGCGTGAGGATCGCAAAATCGCGCTTGCCTAGCGAAGTCTTTCTGTTCACGGCTTCAAGAATTATTTTGACTTCGTCCCACGACACACCACGCGGAATGTCGCTGAGTGCATAGTTCCGTGGGGATTCAACAATGGTACTGAAATCACGACTAACAATTTGCTCGCGATGGAGATATCTAAAAAATACCCTAAGTGCACCACACGCGTCAGCGTTCGATGATCGCGGTTTCCGTTCGCATACCTCCTCGATGAACGCGCAGATCGTTGAAGGCGATAGTGTGTTTAGATCCAGTCCGATGCGCGACAGGAACTGGTCGAATCGGCCCAACCAGTGTTCATAATTTCGAAGAGTACTTGCAGCCAAGCCACGTTCTATCTTCAAATATGAAAAGAACTGAGGCGTACATTCAAACGATGGAAAGGATCTGTCAATAATTTTGTGTCAAAGGTAGTCCATTGTAATTACCTTTAGAGATTGGAATGATACCGCCACAGAGGCGTACAGCGCTAGCTGTAG
>JADYXR010000087.1 GCA_021772095.1 Candidatus Obscuribacter sp.
ACGCAGGCGATATTTGCCTGTGTCAAATGCCGACACCTCGAAAACGCGGACGTAAATGCCGCGAAGAATATTCTAGCGGCGGGGCTCGTCGTGATCGCCGGTGGTGAGCTGAGACAGGTTGCTGTCTAAACCCAGGAATCTCCCGTTCTTTAGGACGGAGAGGACGTCAATTAAAGTGTCGGCGACTGATCGAGTTTAGTCAGAGACTGATCGATACTTTTGCGTCCGATCTCCGCTGCAAGCCATGACTGAAAATCGTTAAGGCGACCGATACGAGATCCGGTCAGCCTGGTCATTACATTGGCACACTTCAAGGCAATTTTCGCAGTGAACAGTCCAGGTCGTTTCTTCAACAAATTGAGCCAGTGCTTGAGTCTGAATCTATAGGAAAAGCGATACAGCGTGTCGAATACCAGAGCGTCGAAAGTCTTCATCATGTACAAAGCATCATTCATGATTACATCTGGTGCCTTTTTGTACACAATCGCTTTTTGACTTGCGGCCCAACGCTCCTCAGCCAACTCATAGAGCTCCGCAGTCTGTCTGGCGATCTCCTGGCGCTGAAAATACTTCAGCGTTCGCGCGCGCGCTCTCTCGGCCATTTGCTTACGCAGAGCCGGATCTTCGATCAAAGTATTGATCGCGTCAGCAATCGCTTTAGGATCTTTAGGTTCAACAATAAAGCCAGATTCATTGTGCGACAGGTATTCTTTCGTACCACCACCGGCGGTGCCAATCACCGGTCGACCACAAGACATCGCTTCGAGACAAGTATAAGGCGAATTATCGTAAACCGACGGCACGACCGAGATATCAGCCGATCGATAGTAGCTCGGCAGCGAATCCAGAGGCACTCTGTTTATAAATTCAAAGTACTTCCCGGTGCCGTCTCTCTCGATCGTATTCTTGAGTTTGTCCAGTTCCGACTTCTGACCTTTTGCGTTCTTGGTGTCATCACCGATGATCACGAACTCAACGTTTTTATGCTTGGCCGTCACCATTGGAACCGCATCGATCAAATACTGGATGCCCTTACGTTCTTCCAATCGACCGACAAACAGAATGCGCGTCTTCTCGGTCGGGGGCAGTATTTGCTCTCCCTCCGGACTAAACTGATCCGGATCAATTGGATTCCTAACGATGCGAATTTGTTCAGCATCGATTTGCAAATCATCAGCGACATAGTCTCTCAGATCGAGACTGGGAGAGGTGAGAACATCAGCCGACGTCATTGCGATTCGTTCCATCGCAGCGATAAATTCATGATCGAAAGATGGTGTGACGTTATGCAGACCTTCTTTGATGAACTTCGAATGTGGCGTATAGAGCCGAATTACAAGCGGACAGACTCGAGTCAGTGCAGGAAAAAATCCCTCTGCCAGTAACTCCGGAGTGTCGACGACATCAAACGGTTTCTCCGAATGTAATTCCAAAAACTTGCGCCACATCGATATAGACGCGGACATAACGTAGTGACTGTAAGGGATGCACGAATTCATCGAAGAATAATCTCGTTCAATCCAGCCAAGACTGACGCGATGAATTGTCACACCATCGTCATCTATTGTTTTGTCCACGTCTTTGGAAAGGGACACGACGACCACGTCGTGACCGATTTCTTTCAGTCCCTGCGCAAGATGCCTGGTGAATGTCGCGATGCCGCCCCAACCGGTTTCCGGAGGGTACTCGCGCGAGATAAGGCAAACTCTCATCGATCTTGATGTCATTCGGTAATCTTAATACCTGAGCACGCGGCAGATCTTAACGACTGCTTATCTGTCAACCGCAGGTATGGTCGATTTTATCTGATCGCAGATTGATTGAGGTTGCCTTTCAACCGTTCAAAAGCAGCCACGTATAAGGCTTCCAGCTCGTCGACCATTATTTCGATCGTACGTTGAGGACCAATGTTGCGTTTAAACTCAGTCAGCTTCTCAGGGTTGTCTAACAGCTTTTGCAATTGTTGTGCCAGGTCTTCATGATCGTTGAGCATGAATAGCAATCCATTTTTTTCGTGATCGATCAATTCAGACATACCGCCCAAATCCGTAGCAATCATCGGCGTTTTCGTGGTCAACGCAGACTGCATCACCAGAGGCGTGTTCTCGTACCAGCGCGAAGGCACGACCATTACATCGATCTCAGACAATACTTTTCCAAAATCATCGTTCGGAAATGTCCCTAGAAATAGAACGGAATCACGAGTGACAGAGCACGATTCAGCCAACGTTTTCAATTTATTGGCGTACTCTGGAAATTGATTTGGGCTGCCGTAAATCTTTAGCACCGCACGTTCTGGCGCGCGCAGAGCCTGAAAAGCGCGAATCAAAATATCGACGCCTTTATGCTCGAACAGCGTGCCTATGTAACCGATGCGCAATTTGTCCGATGGCGGTTTCTCGCACCAATCAAGCAGCTTGGCGGTATCAATACCGAATGGAATATGGTGAATCAGATCTTCTTTGATGCCGTTTTTAATAAATAAACGTTGCATCAATCGCGTCGGAACGGTGATGGCATCAGCCGAATTGGCAATTGTGCTAAGAATCTCCGGACGTTCCATCGTCGCCTTCAACGCTTGTGGATACTTCGCTGCCAGATACGCGCCGTAAAGTGCGTGCGAACCGATCTTGCCGGAAACCTTTCCTACTGCCGGAAAGCGCTTGTCGATCGCCTCGATGAATTCGTTGACCGGTGGCATCAATTCAGGCGTGTAGCAAGTAAAACAGTTTTTCGCCAGTGGACCGGGACCTTCGCAAACTTGTCCATCAGGGCGTTTCAATTGAACGATGGGACAGATAAACCAGAAGTCGGTCGGAGAAATGATCACCGGCAAAGATCTGGATTTTGTTTCTTCGACGATGCTGGCAGACAAGTTCTGCGCGTGCATTACATGAACGATGTCCGGACGAAATTCATCAATCAGCGCACCAAAGCGCTCTCTGATTTCGGGATGGCGATACTCGTAGGAGAACTTGTAACCCTTCAGACGTAGCGGCTCTTCAAAGCTGACAACATTGATGCCTTCGTGCGTGTACCGTTTCACTTCTTCGCCGGGTCGATACCTCGCATCAGTATCGGGCGGATTGGCTGTGACGATAAGCACTTCATGCCCGCGCCGAATCAGGTCTTGCGCGATCTTCAGCGTAAGCACTTCCGTTCCGGCGCGATGCTCCGGAAAGAATTTATGAACTGTGATCAAAACTCGTGACACGTGCAAGCCGCCTGGACAAACCGTCTCGCCAATGGGCATTCGGTTAATCATACACCAGGCATCAGCTCAGTAATGTTGCGCACCCATGGCTGATGGGCAAAATCTTAACTTGCCCGGCAATGCATGACAGTTTTGGAGCTGAGCATTTTTTGCTGCCGATAAACTGCAAGACTGAACCTGTCGTTCAATGACGAACAACTAACCATGACACCATATTCGGTATCAGCTGATTGTGTCTCGTGTACTACCAGTCCAAACGTGAGGTTGGATCAAAGATACCGATTTTGCCGGACGTGCAACGCAAACACTCAGGACCTTCGTACTCATACTGGCAAACGTCGCAAACACTCTTGGCATAACGACTGTAATCTTTTTCCTGTGGCGGCTGACCCTGCGCAGCTTGGGGCTGCTCGGTCTGCTGCTGATATTGCTGCCCCGCACCCTGACCATATTGCTGAGCGTACTGCTGCTGCTGCGCAAATTGCTGTTGTTGAGCATATTGCTGCTGCTGCGCGTACTGCTGTTGTTGGGCGTATTGCTGCTGCTGCGCATACTGCTGCTGTTGGGCAAACTGCGCCTGCTGGGCTTGCTGCGCGGCAAGAGCGGCTTGTTGCGCGGCTGCAGCCTCATCGGCGGCCTTCTTCGCTGCCACGTCCGCGGCTTGCTGAGCCTGGATCTGTGCCGCCAGCGCTGCGGCTTGCGCCTGCGCCTCGGCATACTGCGAACCCTGAGGCTGCGTCAAAGCCGCTTGAGTTTGTTGATACTGATTTTGATACGCCGCCTGCTCTGGGCTCTGCGGCGTTTGCTGCGCCGGCTGACGGTTGATGTAGTACCCATATATCTCGTTGGCTTCCGGAATTCGGTTCAGCCACTTAAGCAACTCAATCAAATTGTTGGCGATTTGCTGACACTCGGCATGATCGGGACCCAGGCTGGTGGCAAAAATACGCGCCGCTTCCTTGGCATACTGAACCACGCGTTCGTATTGTTTCGTTTGATAAGTTGCCGCGATTAGATTTTTCAACGTACGCGCAATTTCGACATTGTCCGCGCCGTAAAGCTGAACCTTGACCTTGGCTACATACTGGTAAATCTTCTCGGCGTCCGCAAATTTATGCTGCATGAAAGCAAGCCAGCCAAGAGAATCGAGTGCCGTGCAAATTCTCTCGAGATCTTTTGCTTGACGCGCCTCTTTGAAGGCCTGGTAAATGATTCGCTCTGCCTCGGCATAGTTGCCTTGTGATACAGCTTGCGATGCTAGATTACAGTACTCCTGCCAGCTCATTTGGTGATCGGGCCCGCCGCTCAAAATCTGGGTATGTGTTCAATTTGCCCAGCATAATTAATCTTTTAACGTTCGTGACTGTAGTTGTCTACTCTTTCTCATATTTAACTTATTACCAGACGTTGAGTACTGAGGACAAAACGATTGTCAAGTACTGGTGAGTTTGCGGAAACGTACCGACCAAATTCAAAGCTTTTGGTGCCTGTCGAGATCTAAGTTGAATGCGGACAATTTCAATCACACATTTAGAACTTTTTGGCGCTCTAGAGGTTCACTTGCCAACCCTTCGACCCAAAACGCAATTGTAATCAAACAAAAACATATGTTAATGGCAGTCAAGGTTGTCTCCGATATTTTCGGCGAGAATACCCTTCTTGGCTTCTTGGAGTTGAAGTCGAGTCCGAATGGAGTTGTAATTGCCGGCTTCGATCGATGTGTCGCAGGCGACACAAGACCAGTCAAAACAGTCATTAGATGCGCGTCTCCGTAAATCGGCCGGGCTGGTTTGGCTGTGCGCGATATTCGTAATCGCGCTGGCTGTGCGGCTCTGGTTCGCATTCGCCGACGGGCACAGCGCCATAGTTTACTCGTGCGATGCCTCTGAATACTTCCGCGACGCTAAAGGCTTAGCGCAACTGATCGGCTCAAACGACAGTGCACAAGCATTTCGCGATGCCTGGCAAGCGGTTCTCAATCGCACGTCCAGCGAACCCCAGCTCAGGCACGGCTTCGAGCCGGTCAAAGAGCTGGCAATCGCGGGCCCGATCTTTCCAATCTTCCTGCTGGTCAGCCACGCCATCTTCGCAATGCCGATAACGCAATTGAATTGGCAGGCGCCAGTTTTTATCCAATGCATCCTCACATCAATCACTTGTGTGTTGATAGCCTACATCGGCAAGTCGGCATGGAATAAAAACGTTGGTATCGCGGCCGGTGTCATAGCGGCACTCTACCCGGGGTTCATCGTCAACTCGATACGAATGTACTCCGAATCATTCAGCTGCTTCCTGCTCTGCGCAGTGGTAGCACTGACGATACCAGTATTAAACAAAAACGGTATGTTCCATTCCGTTTCCACCGGCATCTGCCTGGCGTTCCTGCAACTCACCCGTTCCATTATGGTTCTGGTCACCGGGCTCACCTTCGCGATTACCGCTTTGTTTAGCACAGGCAAAAGCCGCATTCTGCGCCTTTCTGGTTTGGTGATTGGGTTGGCGATCGTCTTTGCCCCATGGTTGCTGTTTCAACAAATGGCGTTCAACAAAAGCTCCGTAGTCGTGGACCGCGTCGGTCACTACAATCTTTTCATCGGCACAAACATTGCCACCAACGGTTATCTCTCGTATCCGTATCCTGATGGCAAAGGCATCGAAAAGAAAAATTATGCAACGCTCGTTGGGGCTCAGATTAACCAAAGCCCTGAGCGTTTCGCGCGATTGATGCTGGATAAACCGCTGCGCCTGTACAAGTTTCCATGGAATGATTTTCGAACTCCGATAGGACCCTTCGGAATCGACACGCAGGTACTTTTCCATCAATTCGTCCTTGCTCTTTCAGCAATCGGATTGACTCTTTGTCTCTTGGACAGAAACCAGATCATCGGCAAGAACGGCATCCAGCTTCGCTTGACGTTGCTGACACTATGGGCGATGCATGGCGTCTATCTGATCTTTATTACGGTCCCGCGATACAACCTGACGTCTATCCCATTCGCGATTCTGTTCGCTGCCGCGGGCTTGAATGCGCTTGCGCAAGGGCTGCCAGTGCGCCCGACGGACTCATCAGTTGATTCCGAACGCCCTACTTTGACTAGAACTGCCGCCGGCGTGCTTTGCGGCTCCCTGGCTCTAGCCTTACTCTGCGCCCATCTCGATTGGTTTGGCTCTATTCTGGCTCCGCTTGGGGCAACCGCCCTGGTATCACTGGTGGTGGCCACTGCGGTAAAAACAATTACGCTACTGTTGTTCTTCGTCCTCTTGTATAAGGCAGCCAGTCAGCTTGCGGCGCACACAAAGCTGAGCCAGTCACTGGTCATTCTCACCGCTATTGTCGTCATACCGCTTTGCGCTTTCCCTCTGCGCTCCAACGGTCGGTACGGCGAGATGGAGCTAAAATCGACGTCTTCATTGATTGGAAACGAAGGCACTATTGCTGCCAGGCAAACAATCTTTTTACCGACAGCAAAAGCAGAATCGCTCAAGAATCGCGATTGCTACATATTGGTTGATTGTGAAAACTGGCAAGCCGTCGGCAACGGAGCCAAAATTTACGTCAACGACATTGAAATCACCAGTCCAGCGCTTCCAATAATGCCGTTTGCGCAAACGCTCTGGCAGACCAAGTCTCGCGGCAAGAACGCACAATCCGAACAAAGATATCTCGAGTGCGAAGATATCTACGCGTCTCTTACAGCTGCCGCAGGTGGTGGCAATCTCGATTTGCGCCAGTGGTTTGCGCTGCGCATACCGCGCGCCATCGTGGACGCGACACTGACGCTGGACACCCCGCGATTTGCTGTCACCGTCAATCGCAACGCCAACGTTCCAAGCGCGCTTTATGCCACGTCCACAGAGAACAAAGACTCAAGTGTTCGCATTCCGAGCGTGGCGAGATTCTCGTGGGAGAAGGCGTTTTACGGAGTTGAAAACGAAAGCGACTTTACCGATTCTCGGTACGATGACAAAGTTGCCATCCAACCGCCCCCAGCTTCGAGCACCACAGGTAGTATCGGGACTTCCCACTCAAAAACGATTCCAATAACGACTCCGAACATCCGCTTGCTAATTGCGCCACCAAACTTGAGCGTTGCAGAGCCTACAGCCGTGATTGCCACAGCTCAAGGGCAGGAGAAGATTCTGCTCAAAGATGGTCAAATCCCCGTCAGTACCCCTGACAGCGTGTGGCTCGCCACGGTGAAAGGGCAGATTACCTCGACCAAGCAGGCTGCCGAAAATATCCCGGTTTTGTTCTCTGCTATGTTCGAGTCAATTGACGATAGCGGGATTCATTATCGCTATCGCAGCCCCTGGGTTCCAACCAGTGTGGTATCACATTTGGGGACAACCTCGTTCCAATTTGCCTTTCCCTTTCAACCAGGCGGGCTACCCGGCAAGCTCACCAGCATTGCAGTGGAAGCTAAGTCCGGCGGTCCGGCATCGCGAAACGACTTTCTTTCTGTCAACAATCAGTCCAGAACCCGGATCGCGCCAGGCAGCCTGGGAGCCGGTCACCAGATCGATTCAATCAATTTGGAGTTACATAATTTACCGTCCAATCCGATTGGCTACGGTCACGAGGTTCTTTAAAAAGCGAAGTTGCGCAAGATACTTTCCAATCCTTTAGTCTATGTAACCGTGCTGACGGCCATCGTTTTCGTTTGCTTCGGTAGAACCCTGGGCAGCTATTTTCTTGCTGACGATTTCGGCGAAGTGGCATACGTAGCGAAAATTTTTGAAGGTGATTGGCAAAGGTTGTGGAGCAATTTCACCGGCAACTATATGCAAGTGCCGTCGATGGCCGTCTACCGCCCGTGGCTTCTGATGACGCTTTTGTTCGACTACGCGATCTTTAGAACCAACGCCGCGGGATATTACTTCACCAATTTAATGCACTATCTCGCCTGCACAATCCTTGTCTTTTCTCTGATCAAATTGCTCACACCTTATTGGGGGAAACTGCGTTCCAATCTCGCAGCCACTTTTTCGGCGCTACTGTTCGCCGTCCATCCGCTGCACTGTGAGAGCGTTTCCTGGGTAGTCGGCAGAGTCGACATCGTTTGCCTAACCTATTATTTGTCAGGTCTGGTTTCGACGGCGTTGTATGTTCGCACGCTGAACAAAAAGTGGTTGCTCCTGACTTTCGCGTCATTCTGGGTCGGCATTCTTACAAAAGAAATGGCGATCGCTCTGCCGGTAACCGCGACAGCTCTAGCTTTCCTGTGGTCTGATGCACGCAAGTTCGGAAAGATCGGGCAGGAAGAATCCGCGAAAAAAACAATTGCTTCAAAACCCAGCAGCAACGATTTGAATTTCGATCCATCATCTTTAACGGGCGGGTCGACTGCTGCGCCGCAGAATTTTTCACACGAGCCCTCCAGGGCCTCCGCGATTGCCGCGTTACAAAGGCTCGATCAAGAATTGGAACCGCATGCCAGCCCGCTGCCATCACCGGCCGAAGGTGATCTTGTCATGGCAAACGAAATCGCGGTACAGCCGATTAACCCGACCCGTTTCGATCAACAAACCATGCGCGATCGAATTCAAGTTGTGATTCCGGTTGCCGCCATGCTTTTCGCCAGCACGGTCGTCTACTTTATTATTCGCTACGCCGCCCTCGGCACCATAACTGGTGGCTATACCGGTAGCATTGGAAGCAGCCAATTCTCCGGCATCCTGCAAAAGTGGACCGACCTGGACACGGTACTGCGTATAATTTTCCCACTCAATCAATTTGTTTTTGCAGACGGAACTGCGCAAAAGAATCTGCTCGCCGGCATCTATTTAACATTGATTGCCTTGCTCACCACGAGGCTAATAATCGGTTCTTTACCGCGTCGCTGGCTGGTATTCATCGCCATTGCTTCCGTAACAGCGCTCGCGCCCATCTATCAACTCTGGGGCATTGGATATGAGCTGGAGGGAAGCAGATTTGTATTCTTCCTGACTGTGTCGCTTGCCATGATGTTTCCGGTCATTCTGTTCTCTCCACTGCAACGTGTGGTGCCACCTGCCGCCCCATCACCAATAACAGCGGCCATCAAAGCGAGCAGCACCACAGGTGCTGCCGAAGCTGCCGGTGCCGTAGATGCGGAAAACGCTGCAAACAAAAGAACATCGCCACCTCGACCGCCCACTGTTTCGAACTTTGCAGGAAAAGCCGAGCGGCGTTTGTTGGTTCTTTCCATAGTCGCCTTGACCGGACTCACCCTGGTTTTTGCAAGACTGACTTTGCGAAACAACATTCCATGGGTTCACGCAGGCAAACAAACAGAAGCAATTCACGACAAGGCCATCGCACTCTCGAAAGCGACTGCCGAAGGGAAACTCGTCGGTGTGATCGGCATTCCGAAAGACGAAGGCGGCGCCCACATGATTCTCAATGGAACGACCTTCCGGCAGTTGATCACGCCACCATTTGCTCAGTCCGGATTGACCGGCAAAATTCTCACATTCGAACCATCACTCTTTGGCGATGCTGAAAAAATCGACACTCACCATTTTAAAGAAGCTCTATCGAAGCCAAACCTCAGCGCATTTCTGGTTTGGAACATGGACAAGAAAGATTTCGTTCGTTTCGATCCAGGCGCACCGCCTGCAGTACCGCAAGCGATTTCGATTCCGTTGCTTGGGGTAACGAAGAACAACGGCGAGGCGATTAGCGGTCCGAAAAACATCGACGATGTGACCGGAGCTGAAACAATCAACTCAGCTAATGCCGGTTCCGCGTCTCAGCCGATAGCGTCGTTTCCATATACACAAGGTCGAGGCGATGTCAGCGCCAGCGGTCAAATTGAAAACGCAGAACGCGGGCTCGGCATCAGAATTAGCGGGCTGAATTTGCGACCAGCACAATTCGATTACATCGCCATTCGCGCCACCGCGCCAAGCGGAACGCCGTTATACGCTAATGGAAGCTTGTTTGGAGCCGAGACATGCAAGGTCGGACTGGAATCCGCGACAGGCGAGAAGTCTGTTATGAACGTGCGTCTCAGCGCGCAAACCACCAAAACGGCGGACAACAAACTCACCCTGGAGGCTCGTCTTCCTCTGTCGGCATACTGGAAATTCTACTCGGTCGGCGAAATCGCAAATATAGTGATTGATTTGCCGTCCGTGAAAAGCCTTCAAATTGATGATGTGAAACTCATGCCGGCGGCTCTGGTCGCGCCTTCCGTGACGGTTGTGGAGCGTGCCAGCGCGGATGACGGCGCATACAATGTAGATAAGCGCCGCAGGAAGCCGGAGAACAAGTCGAACGATGCCCCTGTTCGCATAGCGGTCGACGCCAGTAAATTGGCGGGGACAGCTCGGATCGAAGCGCAGATTCTCTACAAAAACTTTTTCTTTGATAATCTCAAGAGCGACGCCGCACTCAAGTCTGGAACTCAAGAGACTCTTGGCGCAGAGGGCGACAAAACGACCTTTGTCGTTCCAGACAAAATCGTTGACTCCAGCGGTTTTATCCAGCTGCGCGTGCGTGCGCTCAACAATGCCAACCAACAAATTGGCGAATATTCCTTTCCAATCACGCTCCGTGTGATCGCCAACCAATTGAAGTGAGAGAGCGACGGCACTTTATTCGACAGGTTTCATGTTGCTGAAATAAGTCACGTTGACTGGAGCCCGCTAGTCAAGCGTGCTAGAATCCGTTTTCGATCAGCAATGGCAGCGAGAAATGAAGGCATTAGTAATCGGCGGCAACGGCTTCATCGGCACCGCACTTGTAGACCAGCTAATTGGAAGAGGAATCAAGGTCAGAGTATTTGACCGCTATCCGAGCCGGTATAAAGAGCCGGTCGACGGCGTCGAATACATGATCGGCGACTTCGCTAATCAAGGCGAAGTGCATCAAGCTGTGGCTGGAACCAACTGGGTTTTCCACCTGGCGTACACGACTCTGCCGGAAACCTCCAACGTGGATCCGGTCTACGATGTTCGCTCCAACGTCATCGACACCATCCAGCTTTTGCAGGAATGCGTGGAAAACGGCGTAGATAAATTCGTTTTCGTTTCCTCAGGTGGCACCGTATATGGTGTTCCACAATCCGTTCCAATCAAAGAAGATCATCCTAACGATCCAATCTGCTCGTATGGCATAACGAAACTGACGATTGAAAAGTATCTCGCTCTGTTTCACCATACAAAGAAACTGGAATACTCGGTGGCACGAATCGCCAATCCATACGGCGAGCGCCAGAATCCGGACGCCAAGCAAGGCGCTATCGGCGTCTTCCTCGGTTGCATCGCCCGCCGCCAGCCCATCACCATATATGGTGACGGCGAAGTGGTTCGCGACTTTATCTATATCTATGATTCAGCCGACGCATTGATTGCTTGCGCCGACTACGTAGCCGGCCCCAACGCGCCTCGCGTGTTCAACGTCGGTTCTGGGCAGGGCTACAGTCTCAACCAGATTGTCGAAACCATTCGCAAGGTCGTGGACGTCGAAGTTAAGGTCAACCACATCCCGGCGCGCAATGTCGACGTCAAATCCAACGTTCTCGATATTGAACTGGCTCGCCAGTTGCTCAAATGGGAACCGAAAGTCGACCTTGAGACCGGCGTGAAAAAATCCTGGGAATGGATCAAGTCTCTTAGTCTGGTCTAACCTGTTTACATCCCGATCCATTGGTTCAGGTCTGAATAATTTGCCAGGCGGGACTCACTGACGCTTTCCCGTACGTTGGAAAAATCTAAGGTTTTTCACATTAGAATTGCCAAGTTGACCAGGTCAAGCACTGTGCGCGAGAATTCCTTTATTGTTGGAAACCAGGGACATAACCAGTGACCACTGCCGCCAAGCAAATTGATCTTTCGATAATCGTTGCGGTTTACAACGAAGACCCACGCAACTTAATCAGGCTTCTCGAGCGGCTTGACGCGAACATTCGCCCACTCGATTTGACCTATGAAGTCGTCTTCGTTAATGACGGTTCGCGAGACATCGCAACCAGCGCCCTGCGCCAGATAGCCGCCGAATGCGCCAATATAAAACTGATCGAGCTGTCGCGAAATTTCGGACAGCAAGCCGCAATTACGGCCGGTCTGGACCACACCGAAGGTCGCATGGTGGTCAACATGGACTCAGACCTCCAGGATCCGCCTGAGCTGATTCCAACCATGTACCAGAAGTGGAAAGAGGGCTATGACGTTGTTTATGCGACGAGATCCCGACGCCGAGATCGCTTTTTGAAACGATCGACCGCCTACCTCTTCTATCGTGTTTTAAGTTCAGTCTCTTCCGTCAACATTCCGCAAGACACCGGCGATTTCCGGCTCATGGACCGCAAAGTCGTCGATGCCCTCGCCTCGATGCCTGAGAAGTCTCGCTTCCTGCGCGGCATGATTCCATGGCTTGGATTCAAACAATGCGGCGTGCCGCTCGATCGCGATGCGCGCGAACTGGGCGAGAGCACCTACACTGTCAAGAAATTGCTTTCATTGGCAATGGATGGACTGGTGGCATTCAGCGCCGCTCCACTTTATTTGCTATCCACACTTGGGCTTGGACTGGTCGGCATTTCGCTGATTGCTCTAATCACCCTGGCCTGCACGGGAAGTTTCGAACTGACTAACGCACAATTGTTAGTCTGCATCGCACTGTTCACCGGACTGCAAATCGCATGCGTCGGACTGATCGCAGTGTATCTTTCCAAAACTCTGGATGAAGTTCGTCAGCGTCCTACATATTTAGTGGCCAGACGACTCGGCACCGGATTCGAGCAACCCGATGAAGATCGGCTCAGCGACACCGTTCCACCACCCAAGAAAGTCACGAATACAACAAAGCGCGCTGTTGCTTTTGCGTTCGACAAAAAATAATTCTCGAATAAACATGTTCACTTAAGTTACCTGTTCAGGGCGTTACCGGCTCCGAAACTTTGCGATACCACGGCCGCGGTATCGCGACTAAAAACTCTTGCTGCCATCCAATTGATTGCGGAAAATCGATTGATGATAGTTCGGTCGCTTGCGAATTTCGTGAACAACAGTTCGTTAACTGTTTGGTCCGACAAAATCAGACGAACCGGGCCCTGCTAGCGTTGAAACATGCAGACGCGCACTCCTACCTCAAAGCGCAAGAAACTTGCTCGCTCAAAAAAGCGCGCCAGACTGGTCATCACCTTGCTCCTCGTTCTGCTCGGCGGATATCTGGCGCTCTCACCAATGTGCTCGATGTGGCTGTACAACAAAGTTCTGTTCTTCCCCTGGAAATATCCGGGCGGCTACTATCAGGACCGAGTAGCCAGCAGCATCGAACCGCGCGACGTCTGGATCGCGTTGGACACTGGCAGTAAGTTGCATGGCTGGTGGTACCAAAAACCGAACGCAAAACGAACAGTAATCATCCACCACGGACAAGGTGGGAACCTCACTTTTCTGCGCGGTTGGGCAGCGATGTTTATCGACTGCGACGCAAATGTTCTGATCTACGATTACGAAGGCTACGGTCGCAGCGAAGGCGAACCAGGCATCGACGCCCTTCGCCGAGATGGATTGGCGGCGTTCGATTATGTTTGCAAAAACGAAAAAATCAGCAACGACCACATCGTCAATTGCGGAGAATCGCTTGGAACGGGCGTCGCGGCATACGTCACCGAGAAACGAAAAACCGCCGGATTGATTCTCTTCTCACCATACGCATCGGTGATTGAATGCGGCCAGCAACGATACCCGATTCTATATGCATATCCAAGGTTTATGTTTCCCAAAACAGAACTCGAGTGCAGAACGTGCCTGAAAGGCGTGCATCCGCCAGTTCTCTTGATACATGGCACCGAAGATTGGGTCATACCGATATCAAACTCGGACTAACTTTTTCGGATCGCCACACAGCCAACAAAATACATACGTCTGCGCAACAGCTACCACGATCCATTGAACTGGGACTTCTTCCCTGCACTGAAAGGATTTCTAAAGAAGGTTCAACCCAGCGGATAATCACGATTGAGCCCAACTTTTGTTGTACGCCTCCGATTGCGATAAACTGGTTATTGTAATGGCGGCATTGGTGGGTAATGGCTAAACGTTGGCTTGTTCGTTCCTGTCTGGTGATTGTGGCGACGACTCTAATTGGCGCCTGTACCACTTTGGCAGCCGCTCCCGATATGCAGATCAGATCTGATTTCGAAGAGCATAAACTGGATTTGGATCGTCTGAGAGAAACCATGCTCGCAGATCCTATCAAAAATTTTGTAATTTATCGAAAAAATACTGATACCACCGATAATACCGACCCGAAGAAGCTGTATCGCCCATTGATGGAAAAACTAAACATTGAGTGGGCACAAAAACAGGAAGGTAAACTATCGTTCGCGGTCTCATCGGCTCACGATCTGGCTGGTGACATGTGTCAGACAAAAGTAATCCATTATTCGCCTGACGCATGGAAAGGCGTCAGCCGACTAAACGATTCCTCCACCTCAACCAGCCACAGCTCGGCGATTAACGATGACTGGGGAATCACTTCGGAAACCATTGGCTCTTTCGATTGCGCTACTTGCCGGCGGCAATAGATTAATTCGTGCCGTAAAAACCACACTGATATTATTGCTAAACCAACGTTTTCTACATAGTATTCCCGAAAGACATCTTGCAGATATTCCCATCTAAATAGATGTTGCTCGTGAGTGTGTTGGAGACACGATATTGAAAAACGAAGAATCAAAGCAGGTTTTCCTGGGCGGAGCCTGTGGGCTAACTACGTGGCGAAAAGACATTTCCATTCCTCTGTTTGAGGAAGCTCAAGTGAGCTATCACAATCCCCAGATGCCTCTTGGTGCCTGGAAGGAAGACGACCAGTTCGACGAGATGAAACGAAAAGACGAGTGCCTTGTGCAGCTGTTTGTTATAAACGGCAGCACTCGAGGAGTCGCTTCAGTGGCCGAGGTCGCTTATCTGATTGGTGCGCGAAAGCCAGTCGCCATCGTACTTGAGGACATCAAAGCCGGAGCGGATGTGTATGGCGCAACGATCGATCCAGTCGAAGCTGATGATTTAAATCGCGGACGAATTTTCGTGCGCGCCATGGCCGATCGACACAACGTGCCGATTTTCACAGACATCGTCGAAGGAACGAAGTACTGCATAAAGCTAGTGAAAGAACTTGAGGGTTCGATCACAATTCGACAAATTGAAAACGTGCTCACCGAAATACAATTCAGCAATCACGTCTTTCAAGTAGAAGAAGCGCCCGGCGGCTTTCACATCTGGATTAGCGGTATCGAACAGGATTCGTACACGGGCAAAATGGAAGTGCAAGAAGGACGAAAATGGTTTATCAACGCGCGCAGCACGCCATCAGATGTGGTGCGCACAGTGTTTAAATCAGTTTCGACCTGGGCGGAACACGAAGCTCGAGAGAGCTTCAAATACAAAGGTGTTCGGGTGTTCAGTCCGCACCTGGATCTGGACAAAATGGTGAACAAAAGACGTGATATAGAATTGAATGACGTCGAGGAACCTGTGCGCAGCAAACCGGCGCCAGGTGATCCAAACAACCAACCGACTCTGATGGAGAAATAGAAAACGAACACAACTCATACCATCAATGCCCCTGCGCAGGTAAGCGCGAGCTTGTCGGGTTTGCCAATCGTCGACGCCGGACCTTTTTTCCAAAAGGTCATACGCGGAGAAGAAGGGCTCCTGGAGCGGCGTCGTTTGGGAGCTGACTTAAAAGCAGCTTGCCATGACGCTGGTATGTTTTATTTGATCGGACATAATGTCGATCAAGAAATGATCGAGCGTGCGCTCTTTGAGAGTGCACGCTTTTTTGATTGCAGTGATGCCGAAAAATTTGCAATCAGCATGAAGAACTCGGCGCACTTTCGCGGTTTCGGCCGTTTAAAAAACAGCAGAGATTGGCGCGAACAAATTCATATCGGCGTGGAGCCGGAAAACAATCGTCTCGACATCGGGTCGCAAACGAACAATCACGTCGGACCAAACGATCATCTCGGCGAGCATGCCGACACGCCTCAATACCGTTTACTGGAAGGACCAAACCAATGGCCCGTCAGGCGCACGGAAGAATTCCGCCGATCGATGCTGCGATACATGGATGCTATCGAATCGGTTGCCAGAACAATGCTGTCGGTCCTGGCCGAAGCCCTGGAGCTGCCACCTGACTATTTCTCAAACCGAATGAAAAGCAATCCTTATCTGCTTTTGAAATCGATGTCTTATCTTCCACAGCACAGCGAGTCGGGCGGATGCGGAGAGATAAAAGAAATTCGCGAGTCATTAGGAAATCGCGATCAATCGCAAACGAACAATCGATCAGCTCAGCCACAAATGGGCGTGACGGCGCACTGTGACTGGAGCTGGCTAACCTTCCTGATTCAAGATCAGGTCGGCGGATTGGAAGCCATGGATACATCCGGAGTATGGCGCAAAGTTGAACCGATGAAAAATGCGCTGGTTGTGAACACCGGCGAACTACTCGAATTGGAGACTGGTGGCTATCTGCGCGCTAGCCCACATCGAGTCGTGAATGAAAGAATCGATCGACAAAGATTTTCGCTAGCCGTTTTTGTAAATCCGGCACTGGACGAAATGATTTTGCCGGTGAATCTCTTGTCGAGTGAAACGTTGCGCCCGGCATCCGTTCATTCAGCCGGCCAGGCGGAACAAGCGACCGGACCAATCAAACAAACGACCGCGCACGTTCACAAAGTTATCGAACCCGGCACCATTCCTGGTGCATTTCTGTTCGGCGATAGTGAATGGAAGCGAAAAGGTCAAGGACTATGGTGTTACAAAACTGAGTGCTTGAAGCCAGTCGAGTAGGACGTTTCGACCACCATCAAATGACGACTGTTCCAAACAGATCGCGCGGACTTGAATTGGTGCACGCTCCAGTGGGTTATGCGACAAAGGTTAAAACGAAGATTTAAACTTGTCGCGCGGCGATCAATCGTGGTCCTTATGAAGATCGGCATTGAGCTGAGCCATCACTTCTTTGGCTCGATCGACCAACCGTTCTTTTCGGTCTGGGGCGACTTCATCTAGATAAGTTTCCAGGGCACGGATAGGAGAAGTTACGGACGATTCCGTCAGGGACGGCAGCCGACCGCGCGAATGTTCCGGCACCACATCTGGTTGCACGCGTACCGACATGCACTCGCGTGAGGCATGGTAAATTGCGGACTCATCAACATTCAACACCTGGTCTTGATTGATTTTGTAGCGCACTCGCAAGACGCAGCCTTTGACGATTTCACTGAGTACACGTTTCACGATCGCCGCAGTCGGATCGACTGATTTCGTGACGTCGACGTCGATTGTAATGAACGGACGCGGACCGATTGATTTGAACTCGAAGGTGGTTTTCTCGCGTTCAAGATTTACGTGGATGAAACCTTTGTCTTCCTTCTCTTCGCCGAAGTCGACTCGTTCTAAACTTCCGGCATAAACTATCGCCGGGTTGGCGCCGCGAATAACTTGCTGTTTGTGAATGTGACCCATAGCGACGTAATCCACACGTTTGTCGATGAACATATCGCTGGGAAAAGTTAGTGTGTAACCGATCAAAAGTTCTTCTTCGATACCGGCAAGCGCGCGGTCTAAAGACATGTGAGCGGTCACCACTGTCGGTATCGTGGGATCGAGTTCCTGATAATTCGATCTTAGCAAATCGGTGACGTGATGCACGAGTACGTCGTCAATCTGCGCGGCGGTGAATCCGGCGTATTTGTCCATCGACATCAAATTGTGCCGAGTGATATGCGGCAAACCAATTAATTGAAAGGCACCATTTTTGGTATCAATCATTTCGAACATCGGCTTTTCGATAGTGATCACACCCGGCACTTGCAGGCTTTGAAACACCGACATCGAGTGGCTTTGAGTCGAGCGAAGAATCTGGTCGTGATTACCGACGACTAAAATCGTTTTGATCTCAGCTTCAGACAATCGCTTCAATTGAAGTGCAAACAATTTTTGATAAATCGGTTCGGGCGAGGCGTTTTTGTACGCGTCTCCTGAAAACAAGAAGACATCAACGTTTTGCTCTATCGAATAATCCACGACTTTTGTAAGTGCCGCGACAAAATCCTCCAGCCGCGTGTTTAATCCGGTTTCCGGATTCAAACGACCGTGCGACTCGCCGGAGCCGAAATGAATGTCGGAAACATGGATAATCTGAATCGCCATGGCGACGCACTTCCCAAAAGTAGATATAATGAGCGCGAGCTCAGGTTACAATTATTGTCACGATCTGAGGGCACTCCGTCAAATCATTATGTCAGCCGGCAATACCTTCATATGGAAGAGTCTTGCAGGAGCATTTTTAAACACGCTCCTCTTTGCAAGCACGGTCGCCGCAAGCGACGGTAATCAGCTGCTTGCGTTTAACCGCAGCAACCGATCGCTACTTGCTGCATCGAGCGTCTACGACCAGATGCGCCCGGCATCAAGCGATACGTTCGAGCCGAAACTCTCGAGTGGCGAGGATCTGGACACTGCCGAAGAAATCGAATCCTTCCAGTCGAAAAAAACGCAGAGTCCACGCCACCCGCGTGCTACAAAACCAAAATCAACTCACGGGCAACATTCTGAAGGTGGGCAATTGCAGCGCCTTTCGAAATCGCTTCAGGGCTCGCACATCTTCCCATCCAATTCGAGATTTAAAATCGTCCGCGCCGACTCCACTCTGGCGCTGTCCACATACCGCCATCCATCGGGGCGCGACATCGACATAAAGATCGACACGCTGCTTGTGGCAAAAGAAATATTGAAAAATCGCGATCTATCCATCGATCGCATCAGCGTTTATTTTTTCAATCCAAACGATCAAAGTTCCTATACACTCACCGAAATCAATCTCGATCTTGTCAGACAGTTTGATGCCGGGCGGCTTTCGGACGAGGCGATTTTTCAGGCATTACAACTGCGAAATGAAAGTCTTGGTTTTAAACTAAACAATCTGGCTAAACAAAGCTACCAGCAGATCGCCACTACGTTGCATCCGGGCAATGGCATCCTCTTGCCAGAACGTTCTGAGCTTTTTAAACGCATTGAGGGCATGCAAAAACTCGGCACTAACGTTGAATCTTTGCAGGCTGCATGTCTCCTTCTTGAAGACGCCGTGCGACAAAACGATGACGCCGGGGCTCGGGCAGCTTATGCTTATGCACTGGAAGTTTTTGAAAGTGCAAAATTACAGGCAGGAATTAGTTCTGCCAGATAACAGGAAAGGTAACCAAAAGTGGCTAAACTAGAGCGACTCCACGGTTTAAACCGGGGACAAACAATTCGCGTGAACATAGAATCGCTCGCTCCAGGCGGCGATGGCGTGGGCCACTACGACGGGCTGGCTGTTTTCGTTTCTCGAGTGGCGCCAGGAGACGAGGTTGACGTCGAACTTTTCGATGTTCGAAAGTCGTTTGCTCGAGGCAAGCTACTCGAGATAATCAGGCCGTCGGAAATTAGAATTGAGCCGCGATGCATGTACTTCGACCGCTGTGGAGGCTGCCAATGGCAGCATATTAGTTACGACGAGCAACTGAAAGCGAAGCACGAAATAATCGTTCAAGCAGTGCGTCACATTGAAGGTGTAAGTGTTGAAGAGGGGCTGAGAGCGCCGAACGACTTCGATTACCGAAATAAAGCGCAGTTTCCAGTCAAACAAAGCAAACGCGGCAAACTGCGAGTCGGATACTTCGAACACAGCTCGCATCAAATCGTTGATATCGATGAATGCGTCGTGCAGCCCGAAACGCTAGATCTGGTTTTGCGTGAACTCAAATATTTAGTTGTAGAGCATAAAATTTCGGCTTACACGGAAGACACGCATGAGGGGCTACTGAGACACATTTGCGCTCGTCAAAGTTTTTTCAACAACGAAGTACTTGTCACTTTGGTGGTCAATTTACAAAATCAGGCCGCGCTCAAAGAAGCTCGCATTAAAAAAACATTTGATACCATCGCCAAAGAGCTGATGGAGAACGTAAAGGAAGTGAAAGGCGTCTGCCTGAATTTCAACGCTGCGCGCGGCAACAAAATATTTGGTGATCGCACCATTCCGCTGCAAGGTGTCAGCGAAATTGAAGAAGTGCTGCAAAGCAAGCGGGACGACCGTCCGCAGCAACTTAAAGACGGAATCAAATTCCGCATGTCCTCTCAAAGTTTCTTCCAGATCAATACTGAACAAGCGGCAAATCTTTTCGATGAAGTCTACGATCAGCTTGCCATGGTCAAAGAACGGCTTGGCAAGCCGCTTCGCGTATTGGACGTTTACGCAGGTGTTGGCGCGATCGCATTATGGGTTTCGTCGCTTGCCGAAAATGTGGTGGCAATTGAAGAATACGAAGACGCTGTTCAAGACGGGCACGCCACAGTCGAAAACAACGGCGTCGGAAACATAACCTTTGAAGAAGGTAGCGCCGAAACCATTCTGCAAAGGATGGCAGATGAAAACTACGAATGCGACGTTGTCATATTGGACCCACCAAGAAAGGGAGCGAGCGCTGAGGTCTTGAGCGCATTGATTAAACTTGCACCCAAGTTTGTGATCTATGTCAGCTGCAATCCCCAGACTCTTGGCAGAGACTTAAAAATCTTACAGGATGGCGTTTTACAGGAAGACGACGGTAAGCAGGTTTATACTGGGTATAAAACACAACGGGTGAAGCCTGTAGACTTGTTTCCACAGACTTACCATGTCGAATCGGTAGCGACTCTAGAGAGATTTGTAGACGATGGTGCTGTCGGGAATTTGGAAGAAATCGGATAATTCGAAGGATCTGCCTGAGGGGCTCATAATCAGGCACGATCGGAGTCTTCCGCCGGATGATGTTCAAGATATTTGCGCTTCAGTTGGTTGGAGCCGTCGAGAACCGGAGCTAATCAGCCGAGCACTGGAAAATAGCGTCGCGGTCGTATCAGCGTGGGATCGGTCTTTGATGGTCGGCTTTGCAAGAGCCACAGGGGACCGGGTTTTCAACGCGACGATCTGGGATATGGTCGTGCGTCCTTCGTACCAGGGGCGTGGCATAGGCCGATTCGTGCTGGAAGAGTTGTTGAAAGAACTCGACCAGTCAGGGATTCCACTGGTTACGCTTTATGCCGATCCAGGCACTGACAACTTTTACCGGAGATTTGGCTTTACGGCAGATCCGTCCGGGGTCCGGGGCATGTTCCGCGAGAGCAGCTAAGCGCGGGCCAAGCGGGAACGAAGTTCGTTTGAGTAGGGAATGGAAGCGAACCCTGTTCAGATGAATATTCATTTGCTCAGGGATTGAACCGAACCTGTTCAGATGAATATTCATTTGCTCAGGGACTGAATCGAACCTGTTCAGATGAATATTCGTTTGCTCAGGGACCGAATCGAACCTGTTCAGAT
>JADYXR010000088.1 GCA_021772095.1 Candidatus Obscuribacter sp.
CAGTCCCAGTCCCAGTCCCAGTATCTGTCTCTGTCTCTGTCTCTGTCTCTGTCCCAGTCCCAATCCCAATCTCAGTCTCAGTCTTAGTCTTAGTCTTTAGTCCCAGTCTCAGTTCACAATGCAGAGTTCGATAAGGTTGAATTAGCGATGGCACAAGATTCACACGCCCAACACGCTCACGAACACAGTGACGATCATGCGCATTTAGATGATCATCATCACGAAGGTCCAATCGCGCATACCGAAGTGGTGCCCGAGAAGAGTGCCGAAGATTCTTTCTTGCTCGGCATCTTGACAGTGTGTTTTATCGTATTGCTTGCAACGATGGCTAACTGGGCTGTAAACGTTCATATGGACGAGCATAACTCCGAAGGCGTCGAGCATGAGCAGACGTTCTCCACTCATGGCAATTCGGCTGCCCCGGCGCATGACGCGCTTCACGGCACAGTCCCACCCGGAGCCCATGAAGTTGCTCCCGGTCCGGAAGGCGCACCAGTAGCTCCGACCACGACCGAAGGCGTACCAGTTGCACCGAATGGAAACGTTCCAGTCATTGAAGATCCGCATGGCACGCCAGGTAGCGTTCCTGCGGGCACCGCAGTTGCACCAGGCGCGGCGCCAGGAACCACTAATGCACCAGGAACCGGCGCTGCAACAGGAGCTAACACTGCACCAGCAGCAACCGTCGCACCTGTCGCACCCGCCACTCCGGAATGGACCGGAACTCAGCCCAAGGGCGCAGCTGCTCCAGCGTGGACCGGAACGCAGCCGCCAGCGCAGGCTCCAGGCACTCCGGCGACCAAAGAAGCAAATCATTAAGAGCCGCCGGTCAGTTGCATCTTTTTTGCGGCCTCGACTGTCTTGCCGGAATGTTGATTCTTGGCAGGGTTCGCTAAAATCTCTTAAACCGATTGCTGTATCAGCGTTTCGGGATTTACACCAGATTGGTGCTAGTTGCCTATTTGTTGATTCAGCCGAAGGGGCAAAAAGATGGTTGTGTCTGTAGACGCTGGCTAGTCCAGCATTTACAGGCGAATTTCGGTTTTGTCTGTAATTGGGGTTTGCGCCAACTGGATTTAAGAGGTCACTCCCCAGAGGTTGTGAGGTCGAGTCATCGCGTCGGGCGTTTGTCGATGGGATAGCGCTGGGAGCGCCTGATCTGGATTGCGCTTGAATCGCCTCGTTCGACTACATCGCGCCTTTCAGGACCTCGACATATCGCGGTCTTGCAAGGCGTCGACCACATCTCTCCTTGCAGCGCCGGCGCCGGCGCTGATCGCTAGCTGTGTTTGGGTTTCAGCCTACCGTTTTGTGGGCTTGATAACACGGCAAGGTTGGCGCGAGCGTCTGTCGAACGGGCTAGGCGGCGGAATTAACATCCTGGTTTTGGCAAATCTTGGTAACTTTTGTTGCTCAAAATGGCTAGCTGATTACATTCCCTTGCCATCTGGATAGTTTCTTATGCTAACCTTTATGCAGGCAGAAACCCTCAATACGCAGGGGGTAGGTGGCCGCGGTTTAATCGCGCCCCGAAGCGCGGATGCTCAGCCGCTTAAGTGGCAGTTGGGCGAATTTATGGATTTAAGTTAGGGAGATTCAGTTAATGCACGAAGTCACAATCGGTATAGCTGGTGCCGCCGGTGATGGACTAGACAAGTCCGGCGACACGCTTGCGAAATCCTGCGGACGGCTTGGCCTCTATGTCTACGCTTACAATAGCTATCAGTCAATCATTCGCGGCGGCCACATCTGGCTCAAGGTCCGGGTTGGCGATGAGAAAGTTCTTTGCCATGGCGATCAACTCAACGTCCTCATTGCCCTCAACCAGGACTCCATCGAGCGTCACGCTCCAGAAGTCCAAGAAGGCGGCGCCATTATTTTCAATGGCGATCGCATCAAATGTGAAGAATCGCTTGTTGGCCCTGGCGTACAAGTTCTTGCTCTGCCGATTGCTGAAATCACTGCAGACTTGAAAGTGAAGTACGGACCGATCAAACCGATCATGCAAAACACCATTGCCATCGGTGCTGCGGCTTTCTTCTCCGGAATCGGTGTTGACGAGCCTTCTAAGGTTCTGCAAGATACCTTCGCGCACAAGGGTCAAGACATCATCGACTTGAACATTGGCTTGCTCACAGTTGGTTATGAGTACGCTAAGAAGAACGCAAAAGTGGTTATGGAAGGCTGGAATTTCTCCGGCAAGAAACGTCCATTCCTCACCGGCAACGAAGCAATCGCGCTCGCCGCATATGCTGCCGGTTGCAAGTTCTACACCGCTTATCCGATGACGCCTGCGTCAACCATTCTTCACTGGATGGCTGCCAACCAAACCAAAACTGGAATCGTCGTCAAACAATGCGAAGACGAATTGTCAGTAATCAATATGGCTATCGGCGCTGGTATTGCCGGTGTTCGCTCTATGTGCGGCACTGCCGGTGGTGGCTTCGCTTTGATGACCGAAGCGATTGGTATGGCTGGAATTATGGAAGTTCCTGTAGTTTGCGTTGAAGTCCAACGCGGCGGACCGTCGACCGGTCTTCCGACAAAGACAGAGCAAGCCGATCTCTTCCAGGTATTCGGCGCATCGCAAGGTGAGTTTCCACGATTGATCGTGGCTCCTCGCGACATCGCTGATTGCTACGCATCCACAGTTGAATCATTCAACCTGGCTGACAAATATCAATTGCCTGTTTTGTTCATGTCTGATCTACTTCTTTCGGAACACCCGGAAACAGTAGATGCTGAGCTGATGCCTGCTGAAGTCAAAATTGACAGAGGCGAAGTGGTCACCAGTTGGGACACAGCCAAAGACGGCAAGTACAAACGTTTCAAATTCACAGAATCCGGTATCTCACCGCGCGCCTATCCAGGCACACCAGACACGCTGTACGTCAGCGCTTCCGACGATCACGACGAAGAAAGCATCCTGATTTCAGATATGTTCACTTCGCCTGAAACTCGTCGCAAGATCATGGAAAAGCGGATGAGAAAAGTCGCTCTGATGTTGACTGAATTGAAAGCACCAGTAATCGAAGGACCAACCGATGCTGATGTCACGCTCGTTTGCTGGGGTTCTACCAGCGGCGTAGTGCAAGAAGCAGCTGAGCGTTTGACTGCTCAAGGTTTGAAAACAAACTTTATTTGCATCAAATACATCGCTCCTTTCCACACGAAAGAAGTCACCGAATTGCTTTCAAAAGCGAAGAAGAAGATTTCAGTCGAAGTCAACTTCACAAGCGTCATGGCAAAGCTAATCCGCATGGAAACCGGCATCGCCATGGACGAGCACATCAACCGTTACGACGGCGAACCGTTCGAGCCGCAAGGCTTGGTCGATCGCATCAAAGAGATCATGGAAAACAAAGCGCTCGATCTCGACGTTTCGGAAGCTGATGCTAAAGAGATGGCTTATCACTATCTGCGCACACACAACTTTGAAAAAATGCGCCCAATTGCCGCCAGCAAAGAAGCGGCCAATGGTAAAGGCGAACCAATCTGGGTCGTCGAGCTGGCCGAACGAGTTACCGGCAAAAAAGCTGGCAGCATGAAGATCGGCAGCAGGACTGGCTCGACCTACTCATTCGAGAAGGTTGAAGCTTAGATATCTTTTGCGACGCTAGCCGTTTGAATACGGCTAGCCGGCAAAGATGCAGTCGTCAAAGTTAAGTGGAGTCTGAGCCGAAGGCGAAGACGGAACGGATCTAATCAATTTAATCCCCCTGAGAATCTAGAGGAATCGGGAATGGCAACAGTAATTGAACTTCCAGTCGAAACATTCAAGGGTCCAGTAGACCCAGACTGGTGCCCGGGTTGTGGTGACTTCGGTGTACTGAAATCAGTGCAAGAATCAGCTGCAAGATTGGGCATTAAACCAGATCAGCTTTTCGTCGTCAGCGGTATCGGTTGCTCATCCAACCTGCCTGGTTTCATCAAAGCGTATGGTATCCACAGTTTGCACGGACGCTCTGTTCCAGTAGCGACCGGCGCTCACCTGGCCAACACTGAAATGAAAACAGTCATCACCGGCGGTGACGGCGACGGATACGGAATCGGCGTTGGACACTTGCTCCACGCTATGCGCCGTAACCTCGATATCACATACGTCGTAATGGACAACCAGATTTATGGTTTGACCACCGGTCAAGCTTCGCCTACGACGACGAAAGGTCACAAGACCAAATCGACGCCACAAGGCAACATCGAATCACCATTGAACCCACTTGCACTTGGTATCACTTGCGGTGCTACCTACGTTGCTCGCGGTTTCTCGGGCGAACCGAAACATCTCGTCGACATGATTGCCGGCGGTATGGCTCACAAAGGTTTCGCATTGATTGATGTGTTTAGTCCTTGCGTGACCTACAACAAAATCAACACCTACCCGTGGTTCAAAGAGCGTGTCTACAAGCTCGAAGACAGCGGTTGGGATCACAGCAACTTCTACGGTGCGATCGAAAAATCGTACGAGTGGGGCGACACCATTCCAGTCGGACTTCTGTACAAAACAGATATGCCTACATATGAAGATGGCGAACCAAACCTTCAGAACGGACCACTAGTCAAAGCCAAACTCGGCGCTGACAAAAAGGTCTTCGAAGAACTCGTCAACGAAATGATCTAGTTTCGATTTGCCTTAAACGTCGACTGAGTCAATCATTTGGACGTTTGAGACAGAACGGAAAGTCTATTAAAAATTGAACCCGCCTCCCTGGTTTTTCTTGGAGGCGGTTTTTTTTTATGAGGTTTTGGATAATCGCCTCGATGGATTTTTAGACGAACGCAATTTGCAGGATGTTCGCGCGGATGGAATTTGGGATGACCGCAATTTGCAGGATGTTCGCGCGGATGGAATTTTAGAATGACCGCGATTGTCAGGATGCCCGTGCCAGTTGCACCCGTGGAAATACGTTAAACAATTGCGGGTCTTGCCTTTTAAGACCCATCCATGTCACAAAAAAGATCCACTGCTCGTGAGATGCTAATTGCAACTCGGGAAGGACTGCGGAAGCGCCGACCTGATCAAACAATAAAAACCGGCTCAGAGCATCTACGCTGCGGCTCTGAGTGAGCGCGAAACCTTATTCAAGGCTCGCGTGAACGACAATGCGAAATTGGGGAATTAGCGACCATGATCGATCGTTCAGTCATCTCAAAAAAACATCCGGACGCTCAGTCACCAACGAAGGAGCAAATCACTACGCTCAAGATGAAGGTAGTGCAATCCGAGTCCAGACCGCGTCCACTCGGTTCCAAAATTAGTTCTATCGTCCAACACCTGTTGCACTATTGCACCGTCAGCAGCGCCTCGACGAAAAATCGAACCTGCGAGTTTTACGGACATCGGCTTGGGCCGCGAGGCAAAGACGACCATCATCTCTGCGCCGATTGCCGCGCGGTGATCAAAGGACCAGAGGACTTGCGCAAAGCGTCGCCTGTTTCTTCGCTGACGAAAGAAGTTGGTGATGGCTCATGGCGTAGTGCCCCAACCAGAAAAAGATAGACGAAGTAATTCCGTTCTGAACAAAGCGTGGAGGATGCAAACGGCTCCACGCTTTTTGCTGTGGACCTCCTGTAGACCTCCTGTGGAATGTCGTTATCAGCGAATGTTCTTTACCTGGAAGTCGCCGACAGCTACAATCGAATTAAGTATGCGCAGAGCGGACTCCTTCGATGAAAGAAGGCGACATAATCGATGGCCGGTATCGTGTCCAGAATCTGCTCGGTCAGGGCGGAATGGGGCAAGTTTTTCGCGGTCATGATTTGGAACTGGATAAGACCGTCGCGATCAAAGTTCTTTTTCCAAATACTCCGGACCAGGTAATTAAGCGCTTTCACACAGAAGCTAAAGCGCTGGCGAAATTCAATCATCCCAACATCATGAAGGTCGAACACTTCGGGCAAGCCAGCAACGGACAGCTTTATCTGATCAATGAGTTCGTCAAAGGCGACAGTCTGAGCCAGATGATCGAGACTCGAGGTTCTCAAACTTTTCCCGACATCCTGCCGATTTTTGAAAAGATCTGTCGCGGTCTTCGATACGCGCATATGCAGCAGGTTTTGCATCGCGACATCAAGCCGAGCAACGTAATGTTGGCCGTCGATCGTTCGAAGGAAGGCGGGGTAAAGTTGGTAGATTTTGGTTTGGCAAAACCAAACGACCAGAGTCATGAACTCACCAAGACCGGCGCGGCAATGGGCTCTCCGCCGTACATGAGTCCGGAATCCGTCCATGGAAAAGAAACCGATGTCCGCTCAGATATTTACAGTTTGGGTTGCACTCTGTTCGAGATGATGGCTGGTATTCCGCCGTTTGTCGGCGAGACTGCGTTTCATACGATGATGGCTCAAATCAGTCGTCTGCCACCAACGTTGCAACAAGCCTGTGACAAGCCATTTGATGAAGAAGTCGAGAACTACGTTCAGAAATTTATCAAAAAAAATCCAGCCGATCGTTATCAGGACATGGATGAAGTGATCGCGGAATTGGACCGCGTGAAATCTGCGCTTTATCAAAAACGCGGTGAATCGGAAGCCTTGATGGTCTCCGGGCTTTATGCCTCCGGAGCCTGGATTGCCAAAAAAGCTAAAAATATGAATCGCGCGTTGAAGGTTACTCTCACTATCGGAGTGGTAGCGCTAGTGGTGTCGCTTCCATTTGTGTGGATGAGATATATAAATATCAGCGCGCCTAAAACAATTTCTGAGAGTGACACGCTGCGGGCGTTACCGGATAGCTCCAGTACTCCAAAGCTAGATGCCACCATGGATTCCACCTTCGAAGGCGTCGCCGAATATAAACCAGGTGCCACGGTAATCAAAGATAAAGACAGTGAATATAAATGCTGCGTTCTATCCGGAGATCTCGACCGGCAAACCCTGAGGCAAACCATGAATGACGGCTACAAAACATACAAGTGTTTCCAGTTCCAGAAGCTTAACTTAGATGTTCACAGCATGCGATACGTCCTGGGTTTTCCGATTCAGAAACTTGTTTTGACCAGTACAACGGTTAATGACGAGTTGCTCAAAGCTGTAGGTAAAATGAACAATCTTGTTCACCTGCGCATCACAAAATGTGGATCGCTGCCGCCGGCAGGTCTCGAAAATTTGCGACCGTTGAAAAGCTTGCTAACAGTGGATATTGAAGGTGGAAAGGACTACAAGCATCCAATCACACCGTTTGCAAAAATGCCGGTTTTGACTTGGCTGACGTTTCGAAACTGCACCATTGATCGTGAAGATCTAAAAGCGGCCGCTACACTGCCAATGATTTCGATGCTCAAGTTTGAAGATTGTATAATCGCTCCTGATGCTATTCCCGAGCTTAAAGCAGCCCGCACATGTAGTGCACTGGCAATCAATCGTGCTACTTTGACACCGCAGCAATTCAAGCAAATTGGCGAGTTGCCGTTTATCGCTCAGCTGAATTTGAATAACACAAATATCGACGACAGCACTCTCAGCAGTTTTGCAGGGCTTAAAAAATTGAGTTTGGTAGAGCTGAAAAACACCACAGTGACAAGAGCCGGCGTCAGTGAATTAGTGACTGCCAACCCTGGACTGCAAGCCGCAAACGTTGCGTTTGGCAACAAAACATACGAATAGTTTTTGCGGTTTAGAAGGTTTCGCAATTAGAACTGTCCGAGTTCTGTTTTCGGAACTCTACTCATGTAGAACTCTCATGTAGAACTCTCATGTAGAACTCTCATATAGAACTCTCATATAGAACTCTCGTGTAGAACTTTCATGTAGAACTCTGCAACCAGGCTGTTTTATAACGCGAACGTCGGCAACGTTTATTTGCTCGGCAATTCCCAGGACGTTAATAGAAGTCCGTGTGACATCTTGATGGTTTCTGTTTGTTTGTATTCCGGTGGAATGAAAACTGTGACGGAGCCGCCGTCTTGGGCAGTGAGTAACCAGAATTTATTGCGTCCTTCGACCAAGGCGTAGACTTGTTGGTTGCCCAGAAGTGGACCCGTGCCGACTTGCATTCTTGGCTTAGTTAGATAGCGATTTAGACAAATCAAATCGTAATGAGGACTGATCAAAAGTAATTCAGTCGTGGGAATTTTTTCTTCGATCAATCCCGCCATTTGCCGCCAGGGCTCTCGCTGTTCGATGATGTGTGCGTACGTGTAATTCCCCAGTGCAAATAGAACATGTGCGACAACAATCCAGCGAAAGCGACCGCCTTTTTCCATCAAATATTTTGCGCCGAAACCGGCAAGAATGAAAACTGCCGGAGCGGTGCCCATCAAATATCTTGTCACTTCAATTGTTTTTCTGGATTCGGCGATGTCGCTGGTTAGGGCGATTAGCGCTGGTGCCAGTGCCCAGCACCAGATGTAGATCATCGTGCTTTTTGTGCTCGCGGTTGTCGCTATCGATTGCATTGAATTTTTTGATTGCGTTTCGTTCGACTCGGTCAATTGCGTTTCGTCTGGCTTAGTCGAAAGTTCTGAGTTTTGCTTTTTAGAACCAAACGATAATGCTTTTTCGATTCTGTTGCGAACGCGAGACGACGCTAGTGAAACTCCGCAAGCGACCAGAAGACCTACGCTCGTCGCATAGATCGGAGCGACGTAGGCAACGATTCTTCCGCCCGCCATGAAGCTGATCCAGTTGAGGACAATTTTGAGAAATCCTTTGAATGCCCAGAACACATTCGCATCGCGCGTGACATAGAAGTTGCCGCGCTTTGATGCCGAATGGCTGAATAGTTGAAACCACGGCAACCAGAAAAGGCACACCAGTGCCCAGCCTACGGACAGGTGTAAGAACAGTTTGAAGTCTTTGTGCTTGATACTGTATGCGGTGCCGAACAAACCCTGGAAGGCGACGACGTAGAGACCCGTATAATGTGTATTGATTAACGCCCATGTCGAAACACTGTACAACAACATGTATCCAATCTTGGTTGTCCAGGACTGGGATTTTTGAGCGGCATTGATGAATTGAAAATATGACAGCCCGGACAGAGACGAGGTCAGCATGACGAGCGCGTACATCCGCGCTTCCTGGGCATAAGTGATATCGAACGGTGAAACCGCTTGCATCAACAGCGCGAAAAACGCGACCTTGGGTCCGAGTAATTTTCGAGTTCCGAAATACAAAATCGCCAGTGATGCGATTGATGTGAGGGCTGACAGCGCGCGAATCGGCAGGTCGGTTGTTCCAAACACTGTCATCCATCGATTAAGCATCAGGAAGTATAACGGTGGACAGAGCGGATCGACTTGTCTGAAATTGGCAAGCACGGTCTCGACGCTGCGCGGCTCTCCGAGTGAGTAGATGAACGGTTCGGGGCGAAGTTGTTCAAGCGCCTCGGGCTTTACACCGATGGCGTCGACCATTGTTTGATAGCCCTCGTCGAGCCACATGCTATCGAATGTGATACCAGTGAATCTGAGACCGATGGCTACAATGAAGATCAAAATTACAGCATTAAGCCCGTGATAACCACCGCGATTCAACTCGCGTGATGGCGCGCTGTTGGGGCTGCTTGTCTGGGTTTCGGACATTTTAAATTGGCGTTCCGGGTTTCGGTTCTTTGTGTTAATTAGCTGAGCTGATTATGTTTGGTCAGTCTTGCGTTGGGCGGGGTTAATTTGCATGGCGAGTTGGAATGCCACCATTGCGCGAGTTGGAATGCCAGCATTGTCCGAGTTTGAATGCACCATTGGGCGAGTTGAATGTCACTATTGCTCGAGTTCAACAGCACTATTGCTCGACGTCCTTGCTGAACTGTTCATATAATTTCCCTGCTGCATAAGGCACGGTGAGAGGTCCGGTCGGAGACTGTCCGTTGACGATGATGTTGAATGCGACTGGGTCTCTGAATGTATCTTCGAGAGTTTTCACTGACTCCAGTTCGTAACCTGGCGTTCTGTACCAGCCCCAGTTGCCTTTCTTCTCGACCAATTCAATATTGCACGGCGCCGAATTCTTCAGTGCTTCGAATTCAGAATCGCGAACGATAATCGCTTGAGGTACGTTTGGATAAACACCCTCCTGCCCTTCGACTGGCGATTTAACAGGGAGCAATTGGTGACCGTGGAAGAAAGTGTCGACAGGCTTCTTCGCGTAGAACATTGCCGAAGGCATAAAGTTGCCATACATCGCAATTTTGTCGTTGCTCTCTCCGACAGCAAGTGAAATCGCTTTGACGTTGCCTTGCATTGTGTTGACGGCGAATTCAAAACAAATTGGTGTTCCAATTGCCATCGTCAGTGCGATTGTTGCAGCGAGCCACTTCGATGAAAGAATTAGTCTTCTGGAGCGCAGTGCTTCGAGTTGAGCCAAACCGCCGATGGCAAAAACCAGCGTAGCTGTGATTGCAAGACCCAACACCGCAGGTGGTGCTTCAGGGAAGTTGATGGCAAACACAATGGCTGCAGGAACGGAGGCTACTCCGGCGATTGCGAACACCCAGCTAAAAAGGTTGGACCAGACAATTTCGCTCCGCGACAGACGTTCGTAGCCGACCGTTAACCAGCGATTGGCAACGACGCCGATTAAGATCGAAACGGGTGCGAGGATTGGCAATATATAGGTAGCTAACTGTGTTTTGGAAACGCTGAAGAACGCGAACGTTGTGACGCTCCAGGTCGTGAGCAAGATCAGGGCGCGGGCGTTGCCGTCGTTGGCTGCCCGCGAACGAACGCGTTGCATCAAGTCCCAAATACCACGAAAGAATTTGCTGACAGGGTTGGAACTGATTGCACTCGATTCTGTATTCGCAGATGAAAGGGTTTCGTTTTTATCACCAAACAATGCATACATTAACGCTGGTGCCACAAGCACTATCCATGGGAATAGTCCATAACTGAGCACGCTGAGGTAGAACCAGTATCGGACGGTTCCGAAGTTCGTGTGACCCTGGAAGCGCGCGAGGTTTTCGTACCAGAAAAATACTTTTAGGAATAAGCCGTCAGTCGCAGATGATACGGCGAGGTGCCAGGGCAGCACGACAGCCAGGAAGATTAGCGCTCCAAGCGGCATCTTCAAACGCGCAAACCAATCTTTGATATTTGCAAACGATGGTCGAGCGACAACGAGGAACGCGCCCATGCCTGCGCAAAACAATATCAACGTTGCCGGTCCTTTCGTCAAAACGCCCAGCCCGAGCGCGATGTAGATAAGCGACCATGACCATTTGTTTCGTTTTGCCAGAGTATAAGCAGTTGCTAAAACTGCGAGGTTTAAGAAAAACGTGAAGGCTATATCGATAGATGACTTGCGCGAAACGAGTAGCAGAAGCGGCGATGTGGCGAGGCAGAAGCCGGCGATGAAACCGGCGCGTTGATTGAACAAACCACGAGTGAAGGCGTACACAGCCAGTACCAGCCCGGAAGACAACAATGCAAAAGGCAGGCGTGCCGAGAATTCCGATAATCCGAACATCTTATATGAGGCCGCAATCAGCCAAAAATTGATAATTGGTTTTGAAAAATAAATCTGATAGTTGAGGTGCGGAGTAATGTAGTCGCCGAGCTGAAGCATCTCGCGGCAAGCTTCTACGTAATACGCTTCGGATGGATCGATAAACGGGAAATTACCGAGACCGACGAAGTAGAGGAAGTAACACACGACCAGCAGAGCCGCACACGCGAGCAAGTCCTTTCCAGGCTTCGCTGTTGGTGCGGGTTGGCGCGGTGTGACGATTGTTTCTGGTTTGGTCTCAACGCTTGAAGTCAAAATTTCGTTCCTCTAGTTCTCGATTTGTTTGTCGCGCTTAAGATTAGGTCTGTTTCAGATTCGCGCTCAAATCAAGCCATCCAACCTATTATCAGGCATCACTTGTCAGGCACACATGAACAAATCTCAAGAGCAGGATGAAAAGATCCCAAGGTGTAAGTTTTTGGCGGCGACAAAAGCAATAATGGGCAGATGACAAAAAGCATTCCACTAGTTGCTCCTGTTTCGGCTAACTCCGACCCCGTCGGCGCTCGCAGCGTCAGCAGTGCAACGGATAAGACCTTAACCTTTGAGCCCACGATAGGCGAAAGCATGCAGCCGGAACTATCCGTGGTGATTCCAGTACTTAATGAAGAGGACAATATCCGTCCGCTATACGACAAGCTGCTTACTGCTATGGCACGTGTAGGCCGAACGTTTGAAGTTATTTTTATCGACGATGGTTCGCGCGATTCGTCATTTGAACAACTTACTCGCTTGGCAGAAATTGATTCTCGAGTAAAAGTTGTTAAGTTTGTTCGTAACTTTGGACAGACCGCGGCGCTTTCCGCAGGCATCGATCATTCCACCGGCAAAATTATTATCCCGATGGATGCCGACCTGCAGAACGATCCCGAAGACATTACGCGTCTTCTCGACAAAATGGATGAAGGTTTTGATGTTGTGAGCGGATGGCGTAAAGATCGTCAGGACGAGCTTTATACGCGTCTGATCCCGTCATGGATTGCTAACAAAGTTATTTCCGTAATTAGTGCCGTGCCGTTGCACGATTATGGTTGTTCACTCAAAGCTTATAGACGCGAAGTGATCAAAGACGTGCGTTTGTATGGTGAGATGCATAGATTCGTTCCTATATATGCAACATGGCATGGCGCTCGTGTCGCGGAAATTCCTGTGACGCATTACGCCAGACAATTTGGTCAATCGAAATACGGCTTGTCGAGAACGTTTAAAGTCGTGCTCGATTTGATTACCGTGAAATTCATGTCGACGTATTTCACAAAACCAATTTATGTTTTTGGTACTGCTGGATTTGTCGCTCTAGGACTGTCTTTCGGCGCATTCGTCTGGATGCTTGTTCTTAAGTATGGTTACGGAACGACATTCATCGAGACACCACTGCCGGTGCTCACCGCGATGTTCTTAATCGTCGGTATCCAGTTTATTTTGATGGGATTGCTCGCTGAAATTCTTATGCGAACTTATCACGAGTCGCAGGACAAGCGTATCTACGCGGTACGCGAGAAATTGAATTTACCTGCAGGAGATACTCCAAGGTAATGATGGTCGATCGATTGGTTCGCATTCGGCGCAAGAACAAATCCGAAAGTGAACAGACCATAGAAACCGTTTAGAGGCAACCATTTTAGATGACAGTCAAGGGAAAACGAGTTCTGGTTACCGGGGGCGCCGGCTTTATTGGCAGCCACCTGGTGGAACGACTTTTGGCCAATGGCAATCATGTCACCGTCATTGATAACTTCAATGAGTTCTACGACGTTGGAATTAAACGCGAGAACGTTGCTCCATTTCTTGTTTATCCGAATTTCAAATTAATCGAAGGCGACATACGTAGTCCCGTCGACTTGGAAAGAACGTTCGAAGGCTCGCCTTTCGACATCGTTGTTCACCTTGCCGCCATGGCTGGTGTCAGACCTTCAATCCAAGAACCGGCGACTTACATGGACGTCAATGTTCTTGGCACGCAGCGTTTGCTAGACAAGATTTTGCCGTCGGCAAAACATACGCTTCTAGTGTTTGGTTCGTCCAGTTCAGTCTACGGCGAACGTGAGGTAGAGCGGTTCTCAGAAGATGATTCGACCGGTCGACCACTTTCTCCGTACGCCGCGTCGAAGATGGCGGGCGAAATGATCTGCCACTCCTTCCGTGTGGCTACTGGTTTAAACGTAGTCTGCCTGCGCTTCTTCACAGTGTATGGTCCGAGACAACGTCCCGATCTCGCCATTCACAAATTCTGCAAATTGATCGACGATGGACGTCCGATTGATGTTTATGGCGATGGAAACACCCTGAGAGATTACACTTACGTTCTCGATATCGTCACCGGAATCGAGCGCGCCATGCAGCTTTCGCAGCCTGGTTTCGAAGTGATTAATCTAGGTAGAAGCGAACCTGTTCGGCTGCTCGACATGATTGCTGAACTGGAAAAACATCTCGGCAAAAAAGCGAGATTGGTTTACAAACCAATGCAAACTGGTGATGTCACCAACACATTTGCAGCAGTCGATAAGGCAAAACAGATTCTCGATTTTGAACCGAATACTTCATTCGAAGACGGTATCCGTGAATTCGTGAAGTGGTATCGCTCGCGCGGTACCTTTGCGCCGATGCAAGTTCTCGATTCGAACCTGCAAGGGCTCGATTCAAATCGATATCCTAATCTTTATTTGATTGCTGATCGTTTGGCTTAAACGAAATTCAATGCACGTACTGTGCGAACAGGCGCTGTCGTTCTACTATCGCGTGAGAACGAGCATCGGGGCGAAACTCGCGTACGGTTCGAAACGCACGTGAACTGGGCTCTGCTTTTTGGCAGCTCGGAAATCGCTTCGCAGCTCGGTAACTAATTTCGTGCCAATTTAGGTACAAAAAGTTCACGCACTCTCCGCATAATATCAAAACGAACCGCCCCTTTACTATTTGGTCAATCAAGCGATGTCGAGTTCACAGAACCAAAACTTTGCGCCCGCACAGACGTCGGACAATACGTCTGCACCAAGCAGTCGTGATGTAGCGCCGATCACGGACACCGTAATGAACGACGTTGGTCCGAATTATTTGCGCGATGCAAAAGACCTCACATCGAACCCCGGTTCTGGAAATGGCGATACAGGTACTGATGCGCAGAACAGTTTGAATAACGGACTGCAATCTACCGATCAATTATATGGTTCTGTGTTCTCAGAAAATGCTCCTGATACAGCAGCTGATGGACCTGCCAGATTTCGTGATGGGGGCGCTGGCGGTGACAACAACCCGTGCGGCGACAAACCAGGTCCGGAGTCCGGCGATAATCCAGCTTCAACGACTGGCGACAATCCAGCTTCAGAGTCCGGCGATAATCCAGCTCCAACGACTGGCGATAATCCAGCTTCAGCGTCCGGCGATAATCCGACTGCGCCGTCTGCAGACCGCGCGCCAGAAGTTGAGTCGCGACAAGCGCCGGAGTCAACGCGACATGAACGACCCGCACCGTCCTCTCGACCGGAAATGCAGCTGGCGCGTAGCGCCGGCGGTGGCTGAGGACCTGGTGGTTGCGGTGGCGACCGAGACTCCTCCGGTGGTGGAGACAAGGCAAAAAACAGTGAGAACAAAGACGATTTCACTCAGTGGCAGAAGAAACGCGCGGCAGAAGACGAAGCTGTAGCCCAGCGTCTGCGCAGCCGCCGTGATCCGTTTCAAAATAGAAGTCACACTTAGAACTTAAGTCGCCCGATACTTGTAGCAAGGTTTCGATCCAAAGTAGTATCAAGCTGGTTGTTCACTGGTGGCTGACGACGACCATGATGGTTAGCCGTTCGCGATCTGATCTTCGAGATTTATTTTCACTTCGTACATAGTGAAATCTTTCAACTCTTTGCTTACCGGCATTCCGCAGTTTTCGAAAACCTCAACCATTTTTCGATTTTCCGCGAGAACAAATGCTTTGAAGACTTTGATGTCTGCTTGCTTTGCGATGACTGACAGGTGCTTCAATAAAAGAGTGCCGATGCCGAGTCCGTGATATGCGTCCTCGACGGCGAATGCGATCTCGGCGGAATTTTCGTCTGTTAGTGAAAGGAGATATCGGCCGACTGCAGCAGGTTCGTCACCGACAGTCGGATCGTGAACGATCGCGAGGAGTCCGACATGCGTAATGAAATCTAATTGCGTGAAATATGCGACCTCTTGATCGGACATATTTTTTTTCGGTGAGAAAAATCGATAGTAAACCGACGTCGGACTCAAGTGCTCCCAAACGTCCTGCCAGAGCGCTTTGTCTTCACTATGCAAAGCGCGAATCGTAACCGCACGACCATCACGTAGAAATTCTTCCGCGCGATAATTGTTTGGTTCTGTCTCAACGATCACTATGGGTTCCTAGTTTTTACGGATTTTTTTTCCTGATCGTTTGGTGCTGCGGTATCTTTGCTATCCTTCGCGCCTGGTGTGTTCGTCGCAGCTGCCGGACCGGTTTGATCTGCTGGTGCTGGAGGTGGGGTAGTTTGGTCTGCTGGTGTTGGAGCGGGTTTTGCTTCGACAGGTTTTACCACTGCTTGGACAGGCAACGTCGGATCGATGATGTTAGTTTTTCGCACGTTGATGCCGATGGCATACGCGATGAAGAAGGCGTCGATTAGAACCAACACACCGATGAATAGGCTAGCGAATTTTTGCATCATGTTGAAATCGTCCGTTCCAATTGGGCTAACTAAATGGCAGCAAATTCCTTGGTTTCATCGAAGTCTGTGGTCTCGGTTACTTTTCTTTTGTATTCAATCACCGGCTGTGCGTCGGTGAATTCTTTAGCGGAAGTTTTCTGACCCTGGTTGATCGTGACGGTGAGAAACGCACCGGTGAAGTCGTTGCGGTTCTCGGCCGGCAAAGATTTTGCTTCGAAACGAACTTTGTTTTCTCCGGGGACGACGAATTTGGTGACGTCTTCGGTTCGGTCAATGACGTCGAAGTTGCCGACTGGATGGTCGTTGATATAAACAGTGATTGCGTATCCCGCTTTGTCCCAACCGCTAGTTTCGATCCAGTAAGCCTTTTTGAGAGCACTCGGTGTGGAGGAGCTAGTACCGCCTGCGGTGCCCGTTGCTGGTCCGGTGGCAACAGTTGTTCCAGCTGCAGAACCCGTAGCAGGGTTGGTTCCGGTACCCGTTGCAGGACCCGTCGTGTTAGCCGAACTGTTTGAAGTTGCCGGAGTGGTGGCGCCGCCTGTCGCAGTCGTGGCGGGCGCCGTGGCGGTCGGCCCGCTGGTAGCGATCGTCGTTATTTTTGTCGGAGTGGTATCAGGTGAAACCGCATCGATCGGCACAAACTTCTGTGTGAATCCCAAACCAAATCCGGCACCGCCTACACCTAAAAGCAGGATAAAAAGAACTACCGCACCCTGGTTGCCGTTCTTCTTTTTCTTAACTGCAGGTTTTACGCTGGGAGTGTCACTGGCTGTCATTCCGTTTCCTCATTCGACTTTCAGAAGTTCATGGATTTCGTTAAAGTTTCCGGAATCCGTGACGTGGCGCGTGTATTCGTCGAGTCCGCTGCCGCCCTCGAATTTGTTGGGCGCTTCATCTTTCTTTTCTGCTGATTTTAGTTCGACCGTTAACGCGGCCGTTCTTAAATCACTTTTTTGATCGGCGGCTAAAGTGGTGGCACTGTATGCAATTATGTTCGTCCCTGGCTTCATATGCTTCGTGATGTCGACGTTGATGTCCGGCTTCACGAAGGTGGCGACCAGTTGTCCGTTGACGAGGACGCGGATCATATAACCGGCACGGTCGGCGCCTTTGGAATGCAACCAATAAAGACGTTTTACCGGCGGATTGAGAAGCGACATGCCGGGAAGATTTGCAAAGGTTTTTGGTTCTGCTTGCAGGCTGAATTGCGCTTGCGTGCCCAGGAAATAGCCGCCGAAGCCCATAGCAACGAAGAGCAGGCTTGTCGTAAGTATCCGCTGCAGTATGCCACCACCCGTGGTTTTAGTCACGGTTGCAGTCGTTGAATCGGCAGGATTTGAACCCGTGGTCATATCTGCGCCTTTATTCAGAATTGCTGTTGCGGCAAAAATTGCTGAATAAGTTGATTATATCACTCTATGCGCGTGTCAGTTTTTCGATCAATGCGGCGCAGTCTGTGTATTCTGCCATCAGGCTTTTGCGGTGTCCGAGTTCGTAATCGGCGAACGAAAATCCAGGAGACATGGTCGTTCCCATCAAGGCAAATTTGCCGCCCTCGACCAAACGCGATCCTTGCCAAACTCCGTTAGCAACGACGTGCTGGAGCAAGGCACCGCCGGCGATATCATGACCGAGGCGTACCGTTGTCGACTTGCCATCAGAATCGAGGTTGAGCATCTCGACAGGGTCACCAAGATAGAAGTGATAAACTTCATCGCCCTTTAGTCGATGCATTGCTGAGAACGAGTCGGGCGTAAGCAAATAATAAATCGTCGTGCTAAATGAACGTTCGTTGTCTTCCGAAGCGGCTCTTGAAACATCACCCGGGTCGGTTTTATCGTCGGCACTCCACATGTCCGACTTGCGAACTGGCCGTACCGAGTCGCAGGCGTCACGCGCAGCAATTGCACCGGCGTGCTCGACGTGCTCGACTTGCTTTTCTAGCTCTGGCGGCACTTGCCACTCAAGCGTTTCTCTCGCGCCTGCGCGCGAAGGTCTGCTGACGAGCGTGTATCTGTTGGGCAGATGATCCATCGCCAACGAATCAGAACTTCTATATGTTTCTCGAAAGAAGCCGCCTTCCGGATGAGGCTTCAAGTCGAGCATCTTGATAATTTCTTCAACAGTCACAGAACGACGCTCTCGATTAGCTGTTCGGCAGTTTTGATTTCTGGAACTTGCTTGCCTTCACTTCACCGTTGATATCCGACACATCGTAGTCAAATTGACCAGCCGTCTCGTGCGGCATCAATGGTATCGTATCTGGTGAGATTTGAATGGTCGCATCAATGCGTGTTTTTGTCAACGGATTGAGCACTATTGGGAACTCGGTAAGCTCAGGAAATCTTGACTTCAAGCTGGTCGTCATGTTCTGGTCTGCGCGGAAACTGTTGAGCATAATTTGTTGGTGAGCGCACTCTGAAGTTTTGCAGCGTACACGTGAGATCACGTTGTAGCCTGCCTCGGTGAGTGACTCTGAAAAATCTTTTGCGGTTTGTTCTTGACCCATCGGATAACGAATTACAATGCGCAATGGTTTAGTATCTGCGTAAGAATTCGCCCACGGGGTTTGCAACGTGTCGTTGTTGGGGCCTTGCGCGGCGTCGGATGACAGATCGTAATTTTCTTGGCCATCAACTGCTACGGCATCCTGAACATCATGTGCCGACGTAGTGGCAGCGGCAATCGTGGCTACCGATGCAGTCGTTCCAGTTAATCTGTTGATTACGAGTGCAACGCCTTCCGGATCCGGGACGTAATAACTGCCGCCTTTGATCATGCGCGCCTCTCCGGGCAGCATGGCGGTTTCGATTTGATTTTCTTTGAGATCTTTTGCAAATCCAAACAGCGTCATCATGTCGTTAAGCGACAAGTCGGTGACGACGTACTCGTTGGCAAATTTGATGATCTCCGGAAGTTTGAGAATTACCGAAGGCTCTTTAAATTTATGCGATGCTTGTCTGAGGAACCACTGCTGGCGCTCGATTCGACCGAGGTCGCCTTTTTGATCGTGGCGGAAACGGCAATATTCTTCGACCTGAGCAGCACTCAATTTTTGCAATCCAGGTTCAAGATCAATATTTAAACCAGAAGCGCGATCGCGATAGCGCATGCGTTTTTCAACGAGCACTTCGATTGGTCCGACGATCTCGCAAACGCTTTTCAGACCTTGAGTATCGATGACGACGTAATGGTCGATCGGGATACCGAGCAGTTGTTCTACGGTGCGCTTGGCTATTTCAGGACCACCAAGAGCGTGGGCGGAATTGATTTTGTCGAGACCCTTATGGTCTGCGATGCGCACGCGACTGTCGCGCGGAATAGAAATCAGCCCGACCTTTTTAGTTTCTGGGTCGATGCTGGCAAGAATCATCGTGTCGGAACGAGTATTCAAAAACCGTTTAGCCTTTTTACCGTTTGAGTCCACACCCATCAACAATATGTTGGTGCGGTTCTGGAGCTTGGGAAAAGGGCTGACGGCCTCGGCGAGTTTAAAATTAGGAGAAGAAAGCTGCTTGATGCCGGCTTTGACAGCAGGGGTTAGTTTTGTCCTCAGACCCTGGTGGTCCAGATTATAACTGACGCCCAATCCGATGCCGATGCCCAAAATGGCAGCGACAAGAATTTGCGCAGAGGAGATGTTGCTGTTACGAGGGTTCGCCACGTGGACTACCTATCTAATTACAACCCGGCTTATAATTCTTACCCATAGCATTTGGCTATACTGATTATTCTTAGGAATTTGAACCAGTTTTTACCTGCCCTTTGCAAAAGGAGAATGTAGTGCATTTATTTCTGGACACCGCCAACCTCGATGAGATAGCCGAGATCGCCAACTGGGGAGTGCTGGACGGTATTACCACCAACCCGTCGCTTGTCAGTAAGGAAAAAAAGGATTTTAAGAAACTTGTCAAAGACATTTGCAAGATCGTAAGTGGTCCGGTCAGCGCTGAAGTGGTCGCTGAAGACATGGAAGGGATGTTGACCGAAGGGCGCGATATCGCCACCTGGGCGGAAAATGTCGTGGTCAAAGTGCCGTTGACGCCGGCTGGGCTCGGCGCCTGTTCCAAACTCGCCAAAGACAACATCAAAGTCAACGTCACGCTCTGCTTCTCCGTCAACCAGGCGTTGATGGCAGCCCGCGCCGGCGCATATTTTGTCAGCCCGTTCGTTGGACGGCTGGACGATATCAATGAAGACGGCTGCGCGCTGGTCGAGCAGATCGCCGAGATGTTTCACATCCAGTCGCTCGAAACCAGGGTTTTGGCTGCCAGTATTCGCACACCGATGCATGTTCAGCGCTCCGCGCTGGGAGGCGCCGATGCTTGCACGATGCCTTACAGCGTCTTCAAAATGCTGGTCAAACATCCACTGACTGATAGTGGTATGGCTAAATTCCTGGCGGATTGGAAACAGGCAAAAGAAGTTGTGGCGCCTTAAGGTACATATCCGAAGCACTTTCGGTCTAGAATGCTTTATAGAGGTTATTCGAGGACCAAGGGTATTCGTCTAAGTGATGTCGGCTAAAACTTCCGTGGAGAAAAGTACATTGCGCGGCCCGAGCGGGTTTCTTGAGCTTGCCGGGCAGATGCTGGTTGTCGACTTCGGTCGCATTTACCACGATGGCGCGCCCGTCGGGGTGCTCTATGACGATGGTTATTTGCAGCATACGTCCGGCGTGCTCGGGTCGAGCGGTACGCTTCGGCCGATTGAATCTATCAATGGCTGTCTGTTTCGCGGCATTGATTCGACTGGACTGGAACTGGTATTGCCCACCGGAGAGCGCGGACCATCAGGGTCTATGAAGTTCAACGGTGTGCTGTTTCACGTCGTCAATGGACGGATTGCCGCGCCCGATCATGGTCTTGTCGGTGAGCTCGACGATGAAGGCACCATATTTTTACGCGATCCGCGCAATAAGGTGTCTCGACGAAAGCTCGATGAGAGCACGCAATTGAGCACCATTATCGACGGCAAAAAGAGTACCGGTGATGTTTTGAAAATGGAATATCATCGGCCACTTTATCGCAAAGATAAGATCTACAGCGAAGCCGAGATGATTCGTTATTTTATGGATTTCGATCAGCTCAACGGAACTCAGAAAAAATATCTGTTCGAGAATCTTCGACTTTGGGCTGCCACAGGGCTTCTTCAAGTAGTTCGAAAAAGCGAAGGCAACTGTGCTCTCGGTAATGTGAAACATGGAGCCGCCGGACAAACCGGTGTGAGAACTGGCAACGTCACGCTCGACAAAGAAGAGTTCGATCGCGACATCGAGTATTACTACGAACATGGATGCTTTGCAGCGGTTACCACGCGCATCAAAGAGTGTCTGGAAGTGCGCCTCAACCTGGTCGTGGCTCACGAATTCGGGCACCAGTTAGAGTTTGTTTTGTCGCAAGCAACGCAAGACAAAATCAAAGATCTTTATCGGGAACAGAAAAAGCGGTGCGACAAAATCCATCCGCTACCCCATGAGTATGGTGGTGCGGCAGAGCTGGTTTCGCGACATCAAATCGAAAAGCGGGTGTTCGTCTCGGGTTACGCGCGTTCGACTCATCACGAATATTGGGCTGAATGTGCTGCCGCTTTTTCGGTGAAACCAAGTCGAGAGTATTTGAAGAAACAAGATCCGGCCGTTTATGACATTCTTTGCAAAATTGTTTATGAACCGGAAACGGTTTTGCGACCGGTGCTGGTTGAGCCGATAATGGCTTTGCAAGCCAGTCTTCGTGCCGGTGGCGAACTTCACGAAAATCTTTTGAACGAGTAATCCGATGCCTAACCAAAGCGACAATCAACGCTCCGGATTGGGCAGTCGACAGATTACTTCTGTAATGCTCGCCAGTTTTATTTTGTTGTCTCAAACTGTAAGTCTGGCTGCCCATGGGGCTGCTAGTGATGCTTCATCGAAGCCGGTGTTAAAGGCAATTGATCCGTCGCAAGCGAAAATGGATACGATACCGAAACCACAGGCGCCACCATCGACATTGAATCCGATGGGTGGAATTCAGGGCGCGCCGATTTCTGCGAACAAACCTGGCGCTCTGCCGGGGCAGTCCCCGCCGGGCTGGGTGCCGTATCAACAAGGTGGTTATCCGGCGCCGGCTTATGGTCAGCAGGGTGGATATGCCCAACCTCAGTATCAGCAGCCCGCGTATGCAGCGGCACCTCCGGGATATCCGACCGGCGCTCCGACTGTTTATCCACCCGCGCAGGGTGGCTATCAGAGTGGTTATCCGGCGTCGCCTCAGGGTTATCCGAGCTATCCGCCGCAGCAGCAGCAATATGGATATGGGCAAGCGCCGCCGCAGCAGCCGCCAAACTATGGCTATGGTCAGCAGCCGGCTTATGGTGCGCCTGCAACCAGTCCGCCCGGCTATCCGTCGATGCCAGCCAGCCAGCCTTCGTATTCTAATTACAGCACGCCGCCTGGATTTGTTCAGCCTGGTGCGAACACTTACCAGCAGCGGCCGCCCGGGTCTTATCAGCAACCGCCTGCGCAAAATGCGTACCAGCAACCGGCTCAGAATGGGTATCAACAGCCTGCGCAGAATTCGCCGCCGCCCGGCAACTTTCCGGCTGGCAGAGCGCGTCTTGGTGGTGGACATCCAAACCTGGTTCCGCAAGGAACACCTCCGCAATCGGGTCCGCAATCGACTGGTGGTTTTAGCGGTGGTGGCTTTAGCAACAACCCGGGGCAGCAAGGTGGTGGCTATCAGCAACCACCGGGCTTCGTTCAGTCGCAGCCACAGGGATACTCGCAGGGTGGCTATCCTCCGCAGTCATCGCCGGGTTATCCGCAGCAAGCCGGCTATGGTGGCGCGGCTGCCGGTGGACAATTTGCTTCCAACAATTATCCTTCACCGAATTTGATACCTGATTTCGATAAGCCATTACCGCTGGACGCCTCATCGCGCGGTCCTGCGCAGATGTGGACGACTAATCAGGTCGTGCCGGCTGGAGGTAATCCAGGCATGCAGCCCGGGTCTAATCCTGGCACCGGATACGGTGCGGCACAGGGCGCGCCGCCAACTGATCCAAACGAGGCTCGCGTCGCCAGGTTGGAGAAGGTAGCCTTCGGATCTACTTATCCTGAGCACGAAGTAGAAGACAGAGTCGATCATTTAGAGAAAGAAATTTTTGGTGATAAGTCGACGGCAGATTTGCAATCCCGACTTATCCGGCTTGAAAATAAACTGGGTGGTGGCAACTCGTTCGGCAGTCCGATGCGCAGTCAGAGCCGCGGGCAGTTTGGCGGTTATGGCGCTGGTGGTTACGCGCAACCTCTGGCACCATCGATGCCAGGTCGTAGTAATTTTGTCGCGCAATCGCAACCCAACTCCGCTGCACCTTCCGACGGAGGGCTGGTCGCCCAATCTCAACCCGCTCTCATTGCGCCGCCTGTCGCTGCAAAAGCAACAGAGTTGGCGCTGAAAGCGCCCGACGATCCAAACGGACCGGGCAGCGCTGTTCCACCAGGTTCCACAACTGGTTCGTCCGATGACGACGATGCCACCACTACTCCGACATCGAGCGACGACGCTTCTGCCTCGCCAGATGAGGATAGCGGCATGCCCGACACCGCCGACGACGATTCCACCCCGCCACCGTCTGATACCACAGATGGTGTTTCGACTCCGGCTGGCCGCGGAGCAGGGTCTACAGATCTAAAAGCGATGGCTTCCGGAAGCGATTCACCAACTGCTTCTGCAACAGGCTCTGCATCTGACACTGGTGGCAAGAGCGCCGCAAAAAAGTTCGTTCCTAAAATTCCATATGACAAAAGCGCCGGTGATTACGCCGATCGCATCAGCCGTTTCGTCAACAATTCGACCGCCAGATGGACCAACTTCCCTGTGCGCGTGCGACTTCCGGAAGACGGCAACGCCGACTGGAAAAAGCTGATGGATCTCGGAATGGAAAAATGGGGACGATACCTTCCACTGAAAAAGGCAACCGCAGCTGAAGGTGCCGATATTGAAGTTTCATTCGTCAATCATCTAACACCGCGTGTTTTGGGCGTCACCAGGCTGACTGTGACCGGCGGCAAGATGAAAGTGTTCGTGTTTATGTTGCGTCCCAATTATTATCCATCGATTCCGGAAAAAGTGCTCGCCCATGCGTTCCTGCACGAACTCGGTCATGCACTCGGCATCTTCGGACATAGCGATAAACCGACCGACGCGATGTCGACATTCGAGATGGCTTCAGCAGGCTCCGGAAAGCTGACGCAAGACAAACTCGGCTCATTGTCCACCCGGGATGTAAACACTTTGAAAGTAATCTACGATGCCAATCCTCTGCCCGAGGACTTCAATATGACGGCTCCTCAAGAGTGGGGCTATGTTCACGAGCCGAGCTGATTGTAAGAGCTTTTGTGTCCCCTAATTTGTTTTCGCGCTGGATCTAGTACACTTTGTGCGGCTCAAGCTGAGCCTTGCCGTCCAAACAGTTCTTGCTCGAAGCGGGGAGTACACAATGGTTGTTCAAGTCAAAGAGATTTCGGTCGCGCATAGCCCGGATTCTGATGATGCCTTCATGTTCTACGCAATCGCCGAGAAGAAGATCGACACTAAGGGCTTAGAGATCCGTCAGGTGCTCAAAGACATTCAGACGCTCAATCATGAAGCGGTTGAAGGTCGTTATGAAGTCACCGCGATTTCATTCGCCGCTTATCCATTCATCAGCGACAAGTATATGCTGATGCCATGCGGCTCCAGCATGGGTGACAATTACGGACCGATCGTCGTTGCACCGAAGTCGATGACGAAAGAAGAATTGCTCAACTGCAGAATTGCCATTCCCGGCAAGATGACAACGGCATATCTGGCGCTGCGTCTTTACCAGCCCGGGCTCAACGTCTTCGAAGTTCCATTTAATCAAATTATTGATGAAGTTGTAAAAGGAAACTATGATGCTGGTCTTTTGATCCACGAAGGACAATTGACGTATCAACAAGATGGATTGAAAAAGATTGTCGATCTTGGCGAGTGGTGGCATCAAGAAACCTCGCTTCCACTGCCGCTCGGCGGCAACGCTATTCGACGCGATCTCGGCAAAGAGATGATCGAAAAAGTAACCGGCGTGATCAAACATTCAATCGAGTATTCATTGGAACATCGAAAAGATGCCCTCGAATATGCGCTGACTTTTGCGCGTGATATGCCTACCGATCTTGCCGACAAATACATCGACATGTACGTCAACAAAATGTCTGTCGAAGCAGGAGAGAAAGGGCGCAAGGCTGTTGAAACGCTGTTTGCCATGGCAAACGAAAAAGGACTTTTCGACAAACCAGTTGTTCCTGAATTCGTCGAGTATTAGTTTCGGACCGTCGTGGAAAATGTGAGTGTGACGGGCCAAAATAGGGCAAAAAGTGTGAGCCACACTCACATCTTCTATTAGAACGCGCTGAAATGCGATGCACCATATTCGGTGCCATCGTACCCTGGTGCCGCTGTGTTTATTTTACGAGAAGGTTTAGCGCGACGTAGAAGTGCGGCGTTGTAGCGTAGCGCGCTAATACAGCGTGCTAATACAGCGTGTTAGTACAGCGTGCTAGTTCAGCGATTGATTCACAATCGCGCTTTCAATGCTGTCATCGGCACCGAGGAATAATCCGGACTTGACTGAAACCCAGGCTATCGCTGCTGCGATTAAGAGCGAACACAAAGCAATGAAGAAGAAGAATGTCCAATCATGCTTAACGGCCGGCTTCTTGTCTAGTAATTTGTCTGCGGATTCGCCCATGTGTGCCTCCTTTGACAAGCATAGCATGGGCTTTCCGGCGCTTATTGGCAACATTGGAAATCTTAATTATTGCGGTTTCGTTGCGTGCAGGTTGTGATCTGTGATCGCGGCGGTGGAAAGAATCACATCTGTTGCTTTTTTATTAGCCACTGTCTGCGATATCAAGTTTTTGACGAAGGTGCCGATTGCTTTTGTCGCGATCAGTTTTGTCCCACCGTAAACATCGTTATGTGAGCAGTTTGGCAGCAACACGATCTGTTTTGGTTCCACGGCTGAATCAAAAATTTCTTGCGAATATTTGCACGGCAGAATCCAATCATTCAAGCCGTGAATCAGAAGCAGCGGTGGATGTTTTGTTTTATACGCGGTGACATTATCGAGGAAGCGTTGCGGGAATGCTTGATCGGGAAACAGTTTAAACCACGGCAATTTGTCGCGTGCAGCTTCTGCGATCGTCGAAAATCCCGATTGCAAAATCACTCCGCTCACTGGTCGTTCTTTTGCAATGGCAGTTGCGACTGCGCATCCAAGCGACTCTCCGTAGAGCACGACGTCCTGGGCCGCAACCTTTTTATCGTTTACCAGAAAATCGTAAGCACCAAGTCCGTCCTTGACTATTCCTTCCGGAGTGGGCTCACCATCACTGCCTCCGTAGCCCTGGTATTCGTAAATAAATATGGAACCGCCGCTATCTGCGAGCGCTTCGACGATTGGCAAACGGTATGCGAGGTTGCCGCCATTGCCGTGCGAAACCAGAAATGTCTTTTGGGCGCCGGGTTTTGTGATGTGCCAGGCGTGAAGTTTGGTGCCATCTTTGGAGTGAAAATATTCGTCGGTCCAGGTCAATTTGTATTTTTGTTTGAGCGCCTTCACCTGCTCAGCATCAGCAACCGTGTCTTTCTCCGGGTGAAACAACATAAAGTTGGTCAGGTAACTATTGGCCGGGCTCAAAAACAACGCCAACATAGTGAGCTTGAGAAATTCAAAACCATAGAATTTCAGTTTCTGTTCTCTCGTCAAAACTTTCTTTTCTTTCTTTCGAGCAAATGGTTTAAAAAATCCCATGCTTAAAACCCCCAAACATTGAAACGGTGGATGTTTCCGGAATTGATGCCTACAAACCCAGTTTAGTTCCGCCGGCGATGCTGGGAGCGCTGACCAATTCACTTTATCAACTGTTCTTGAAAGCGTGTTGGTTTCTGCGCATATAAGGGAATTAAAGCACTAGTAATGCAGAAAGCATGCGGAAGCCGACTGTTAGTGGTCAAGAGTGTATTCTCGATGTCTATGGATCAAGCGACGGACAGCATCACATGGAAGAACTATCTTGAGGCGGGCAATCGCGCCTTCGAGCTGGGTCGCTATGACGACGCTGAGAAGCTCTATCAAAAGTCTCTGATTGAAGCCCGGCGCGAGTTCGCCGAGGGCACGCTCCATGACGATGACGACACGACTGTGAATTTGAGTTTGCCGGATCCCGATGGCGACTCTGGAGAAGAGCCCCGACTGAGCGATTCGACGATTATTGATTTGTCCGAACATCCCAGCTTCGGCGAGATTTATGCCAAGCTCGGCGATCTTTATTGGGTTCAGGCTGCCTATCGCAAGGCTGAAGAGGCGTATAAACTGGCGCTTTCGGTGAAAGAAACTTGCTTTGGTGTCAACGCCGCGACCCTTGCGCCTGTGTTAGACAAGCTGGGCAAAGTCTTTCGTGCGCAAGGAAAATTTTCGGAAGTCGAACCTTACTTTCGACGGGCGCTCACCATTTATGAAGCCAATGACGAGAGCGACAAGCTCAGCCTGGCCAGCACATTGGAAAATCTTGCCGACTTTTATCGCGCCCACGGTAAGTTCGATCAAGCCGAGCCGCTGTTCCGCAAATCAATCTCCGTGCGCGAAGGACTGGTTGGCCCGGAAGATCCGACCATCGGTCCACTCTTGCAAAACTTGGCTTTGCTGCACCATGCCAATGGCGATCACGATAAAGCAGAACCGCTTTACGCGCGCGCCTTGAAGCTTTGCGAAGAAGAGTGGGGACCAGAACATCCTAGCGTTGCTACCTTGCTTAACTATCAGGCAGAGCTTTACCGCATGACAGGCGACTTCCCGAAAGCAGAAAGAATCCACTGGCGCGCGCTCAAAATCCGCCAGACTGTGCTTGGTTTAGAACATCCAAGCACGGCTCAAACACTGGGAAATTTAGCGCTGTTGTTTCACATTCAATGTCGCTACGATCAAGCCGAGCCACTGTATAAGACACTGCTGGAAATCAGAACCAAAGATTGGGGACCGAAGCACATGCACGTTGCTGAGGTGCTCAACTCGCTTGCCGAAGTGTTTCGCGATCAGCATAAATACAATGAAGCAGAACAACATTATTGGCGGGCACTATCCATAGTGCAAGAAAATCTTGGACCAGAACATGCGAGCGTTGCCAAATCTTTGCAAAGTTTGGCTGAGCTTTATGAAGAACAAGAGAATTTCGATGAAGCGGATCGGCTCTACCGCTGGGGTTTGGGCTTGAGCGAAAAAGCGCTGGGTTCCGAGCATCCGGAAGTTGCTTCATTAATGGCACGGTACGCATCGCTGCAAAAGAAGATGTCTTCTGACGATGAAGATGACACCGACTTGCTCTGGCAAGACTAAACGCTATGTCTGACCAACTTGCCCGAGTGGTGAAATTCAAACCTGCGGCGCTCAAAATGAGTTTCATGGTCTGGACAGCTACCATGCCGGTTTTGATCACACCGCTCATCTTTGGCTCGGTTCTGGTGGTTCTTGCGGCGTTGTATGTCGTGTATATCACGTTTTTAAATCCATCCATTGTAGGCCTGGAATATCTCGGTTATGGTGCGTTACTGCTTTTAGTTTTTTCATTTTTCATTGGTCTAATTTTGGCAACTACTGCAGTCGCGGCCGATGAGCAAATCCATATATCGAAAGACTCAATTATTTTTCCCTTGTGCCTGAGCCCTTTTTTGAAGTTTCGCCGGAAGCGCTTGTGGTCCGAGGTTGCGAAGGTGGCGTTGTTGAAAAATAGCAGCATTGATATTTATCGAAGCGACATCGTGATGATCTTTAAGTCCGGCGAATTATTGAAACTAGAGATGAGTGGATTCGTTGATTTTGGAATTGACGGATTTGATAATAGTGAATTGGAAAAGTTTTTGCTTGCCTGCGAAGTATTTGCAACTGATGCCGATGTTGGCACGGACGTTGTTGAACTGCGAGATTCGCTCGGCAACGAGAGCAAGGACATCGGCAAAATTAGCTACACAGAAATCTGGGAACAAGAACTTTCCAATCGATTTCATGCCACCGTTTTCGTTCCTCTGGAACCGGGCACCATATTGCGAAGTGGAACGCTGAAAGTGATTCGACAACTTGCGTTCGGTGGGTTGGCGGCAGTCTATCTCGCGCAAAAAGATGGAAGAGAATTAGTCATTCTAAAAGAAGCCGTCATCCCTGCGGATCAAGATGCGAAGCTGAAAGCGAAGGCGATCGAAATGTTTTCGCGCGAGGCAAAATTTTTGGCATTGTTAGATCATCCGCGCGTTGCCAAAGTATTGGATCATTTTCTGGAGCAAAACCGTAACTATTTGTTGATGGAACGAATTACCGGTCCGACAATTCGTCAATTGGTCGATCAAAAAGGACCGCAGCCTGAGCGGATTGTGTTGCAGTGGTGCAAAGAGATAGCGGAAATTCTGAATTATCTTCACCAACAAAATCCGCCGATTATTCATCGCGATTTGACACCAGAAAATTTGATACTTTCTGACGACGGATATATTCACTTGATCGATTTTGGTGCCGCTAATGAGTTTCTCGGAACGGTGACTGGGACTGTGGTTGGTAAGCAAGCATTCATAGCGCCGGAACAGTTTCGCGGAAAAGCGACGCTATCATCAGACCTTTATGCGTTTGGCGGCACCATGTATTTTATGCTGACCGGGAAAAACCCGTTAGCTATGAGTGTGCTGAAACCAAAAGCAATCGTCGACACCTTATCCGATGAAGTTGATCAGCTGGTGACAAGCTGTTCTTGCCAGGATGCGACTGGACGGCCGGAATCGGCGTCTATACTTTTCGAAAAACTGGATCGAATCGGCAAAACCGCAACAGTCAGCTGATCGTAAGAGAGTATTTTAGTGGTCGAGTTATTAAGCGAACTATTAAACAAGGATCCAAGCGACTGCATTGTGGTCCCCTACACGTCGCATGGGAGGCTAACTTCATGGATCAAAGATCGGTTTCGGATCAGAAATCGCAGAATCTTTTGGTGTACCGTAGTCGGTATTTCGACTTTCCTGATGCTCTCGTCAGGTACGATGCTTTCCGTTGCCATAGGCATTCCGATTTCATTGCTCAGTCTAATACCGGCATGCCAGGATTTATACCGTGCCTTGGATTTGAATACTGTCAGAAGTAACACGTTGGGGTTTGCCAGTACTCTTTCTCACTATTCTCCGATCGACTTGTTCTTCCGAACTGTTGCTGAGCAGATCGGTAATGCTGCAAGTGTTCCAGGTAATCAACAGTTCTTTTCTGGTGCCAGCATCGTTTCTGCTGTAATTTGGATCTTGATTTTGGCTCGGCTGCTTCGACTGAAGTCTCATTTCTCACTGACTAAAAAAGGGCTGAGACTGGCATGGCAAATTCCCTTCCTTTTGCTCCCGGGACCTGTTGTCCCGTGGTCTGATGTGAAGAGTATTTCTTTCAGGCGCGCGGGCGGAGACTCGTCGCCCGAAGGATTTGTAGAATTCATTTATGATAAACCTAAATGGCAGTATAAACTGGGACAGGGCGCCGGCGATCTGGCGGTCAACAAGTTTTCGCTGGATCTGCGTAATCTGGATACGTTGGAACAACGCCACAATTTAGGCAAAGCGATAGAGAGATGGGCGCCACCGCATACGGTGCAATCAGATGTGGTCGAAAATCTCTCAGCAACTCAATCTCACGCATACACGGAATTGTGGCTCGAAGCGCTGACTGCACCTTCCAAAAGGCAGTCTCTGGAACCTCTTCTCAGTGGCAAGAAGTTGCAGAACGGCAAATATCATATTCATTCGCAGTTAGCCGCCGGCGGTCAAGGAACGGCTTACCTGGCAGAATCAATTGATGATGGAGCAAAGCTGTCCCTTGTTAAAAGTCCGGTGAACTCGGGTGATGCGAATTCAGAAACCAACGGCGGTAAACTTCCCGAATCATCGACTGACAATGCCGATCATATTATTGAAATCGATTCCGCGGATATCGTTGTTAAAGAATTTGTTTTACCATTATATGTGGATTCAAATTCACGAAAGAGTGCATTGCGAAAATTTTTAGACGAAGCTGACTTGTTGAAGCGACTGGATCACAACAGAGTGGTGAAGCTCTCCGATTGTTTTGTCGAAGATCACCGTGGTTATCTGGTTCTTGAACGGATTTATGGCAATTCGCTTCGGCAAATTGTGCTTGCAAATGGTCCATATGCAGAAGAGCGCGTTCTCGAACTGCTGGACCAAATGCTTGATGTTTTATCTTACCTGCACTCGCAAGTACCGCCTGTGGTGCACCGAGATTTTGCTCCGGACAATATGATTCTAGGGAAAGACGGCGTTTTGAAACTAGTTGATTTCAACGTCGCACAGCAAATCGAAAATTCGGTCGTTGGGACAATCGTGGGCAAACAATCATATGTTCCTCCAGAACAACTGCGCGGCATGGCAACGCCGGCCAGCGACATTTACGCACTGGGCGCGTCACTGTTTTTTCTGCTCACCGGGCAAGATCCAGAACCGCTGTCAGTTTCGCATCCGATTGATGTCGTGCCGCAGCTGAGCAAGGGACTTGATCAGTTAATTGCCAGCTGCACTCGCCTTGACGAAGCGGAACGCTTGAATAGCGTGGATGAAATCCGGGCCGCGATAACCATCGATCAGTACCGGGCGGATACGCCAAGTATCAAATAGCAACAAGAGCCTTTGTGACGGGTTTGAACTTTACCTCGGATGTTGTTGCCGGTTTGCCTGTTGTTATCGCTGCCCTCACCGCACCGATTGCCATAATAGTGCGCGATAGCAAAATAGCGAACACCAGCCCGATCGATCCGATCGATAAAGCATTCATGAGTAGTCCCGCGACTACCAGTTTTAAAACATTGCCGATTAAGGCGAGCCGCATAGGAACACTAGTTTGACCTGCGCCCTCCATGAATGAGAACGTCAAAAATCTAACTGCTAAAAGTGGAAGAAAAACTGGTAGCAGAAAAAGCATTTGCTTGGCATTGTTTAAAACTTGGCGATCCGCGTGCGTAAACGTTGCCATTAAATGTGGTGCCGTGACAAGAACGATGCCGAGTACGCTCGATGCGATGGAAGTTGCCACCACTAAATATTTTAAACAGTCGCGTGCTTGTTTTTCTTTGCCTTGTCCAATCATTTGTGCGACCGTTGCCGCGAAAGCCAGTGACAGTGCTGAGATCGGCATAATCGCGAACGTTTCCTCTATCTTCAAAAATATCGTCCAGGCTGCTTGCAGATTGGTGGCACCATCCAGCATGGAAAGTAGTTTATAAACAAGGAAGTCCGTTGCCAGTGTCGACGACTCAGCCAAAACAACTGCAGCTCCGATCCAGAAAAGCAATTTGATTAAACGCACCGCGTTTCTATAGTCCGCGCGCGAGCTGTTGATCGCGTTGGTCAGTCTCCTGGGTTTGATGCTGCTAATGGACTGACCACGCGAATTTCCAATTTGAATACTGGTTGGAACTGTGCAGTCGCGTTTTTCTGTTTCAACTATTGACTTTGCGAATTGTTTTGCCGGTTTGGCAAGGACAACCAAACTCACGCCAAGACCGATATAAGCTGCTGAAATCCAGGCAACACAAAGCGCATCAAGAGAGCCTTTCCAGGGGCCGACTTCGAAGAGAAGGTAGCTTAAACCGATAGCAATCACCATAGTCGTGAGTGAGGAATAAAGCGACTCTGCGGTTCGTTCGATCGATCTAAATATCGACGCGATTACTATAGATAAAACATACGGCAAAGAACCGAGCGAGCACAGTTGAATATATTTTGCACCATGCTGGATTACAGCAGCATCAGAACTCAGCAGTCTCACGAAATCGTCGGCTGCAACCCAACCGATGATTATGGCTGCAATACCGCATATGGTGGCGATCGCAATGCTGGACTTAATCGTCGAAGACATTCGCTTTATATTTCCTGCACCAAAGTATCTCGCCGCAATCGCGCATGTCGCTACCGAAAGTCCTGATGCCGCCGTGCTTGTGAAATATAGAAGTTGATCCCCGAGACCGACGGCTGCTTGTGCCGCGCTTGAAATTCGACCTGCGATTTCGAGATCGACTACACCAATCATGGCGATTGATTCGAGAGTGATGAAAATCGGAAACGCCGACTTCAAGATAGATAGCAGTAGCGCTCGTCTTTCGGAGTTCAAACGCGACTCCATACCGGAGTCAATTTTTGAGTTCATTATTGAGTTCAATTTTCACCACCAATTCGAGGCATGGCGAAGCCGACCTAGGCGGATAAGCCTCGTTGTTTTTGACGCTCGTGTATATCACGGCTGGTCGTGGTAACGTTACCACGCAGGTCCGTGGTTGTCAAATCGCCACGCAGGGTGCATAATCAGATCGTTAATCCTCAATCTGAAGAGGCGGTTCTCCCGAATGGCCGGACGAGCAAAGGTATCCACCAAAAACGCTGCCGATAAGCCCAGCGATCCAAAAGAGCCGGTGCGACCGCTCGATTGGCGAGACATTCTGAACGAAGAAGCCGCCTGGCACGACTATGGCGATTTTTCCGAGTGGTTCCGTCAGATTGCTCCGGGTTTAAACATCCCCAATACAACCCAATTCGAACAATTTCGTTCAAGTCTCGACTTCATCAGAGAGCAAGCCAGTTGTATTTACTTTGGGCTAGAGCCTGCCACAGGCGCTCTTAATGCCAAGTTGAATCTAATCTCGCTTGAGATCGATTTGGCGGCAACCGCTGAAACCAGGTTGCCATCTTTGTTGGCGGTGGCGAAAAACGATGACGACATTTTGGAACGCCTGGCAGGCGCTCTAATAGTAGGGTTTGCGCAATTCGTCGCCGACTATCAGAAGGGCGGTCCGGGCTTGTGCCGCTGTGAGGGCGTATTTCGAGATGCGCGTCTTTCTGAAGAGCATTTGTCCGAGTCCGAGAAGCGCTACCGGCGCGAGATTGCATTGCTCGAAGAGAAGCGCTTGTTGGAAGACCCGTTGATCCAGCGCTGCGCTGATTTTTTCGTTGGGCGTTCGAAAGCTCGGTTCTGCTCCGACGCCTGTCGATTCATGACATTTCAGATCTCGAAACAATTGAAGGAGCCCGGATATCTCGCCGAAAAACAGCGGCGTTATCGCACGAAGCGCAAAGATTCGCTTGGTTAGAGGTGTCAGGCCTGGTTAGAAACGAAAAAATTTCGTAGGATTGAATAATTGCAACCGCACAAAACCAGCTCCCGTTTACAATTAGAAGATGTCGGGTGCTATCGGTCAGCCGGCAGAACTACAATGTATATGCCGCTGTGCCGCACAGGTGCTTGAAGATTAGGAACTGTTAAGAGGTCTGAATGACTCGGCTGGAAACAATCGCATCGAACACTCTGGTCGAAAGGCTGAATGACGATGGTCTTGCGGCTAATTATTCGGATGGTTCTGTCTCCACCGGGCTCAACGAAGTGAAAATCACTTGCCTGGTCGAACATGTCGACAATTCCATTCGCGGAAATTTTCGATCGAAAGTTCTATTTCGCGCTGCCGGTGATCATGCCATGTCGGTGACGGTGTCGACGACTGGAACGGCAGATAGTGAAGACGAATCCGTAATCGAAGCGGTTCGCAGTTATGCCGAGCACATCTGGCCGGTCTTTCGTGCCGCGCTTGCACCTGAAGCTGAGAAGCAGGAGAAGCGAGAGAAAAAAGCACAGCGCGAAGCTCAGGCCGACAAAACAGAGTCCGACGTAATCGTAGACACGGCGCGGCTTACGTCACTGTGCGACGGCAAATTTATTGCCTGGGATGTTTTTCTCGGACCGTATTTAGTCGAAGGTTCTCGCAGCAATGATTTATTGGCATACGTCAAGAAAGAGCTTCCCATCACGCTTTGCATGGATTCGATTGCCAGTTATTTGAACGAACGCAGAGTTCATTGGGTGGAATTGAAATTGGCGCGCGAGGATACTCTCGTTTCTGGTTTCGTCAGCATCGACAGTACCCATGACGCAGAGGCGCTAAAATCACTGGTCGATTTCGCCTGGCCGGCTGAGTCGAACGGACCGGAAAGTTTCAGTCAGTTTGTCATGCTGTGTCCTTCCGAGCGAGATGTGGATGAGTCCATTCAAGCCGATCTCGAACAGATTCGCGCCAGCGTCGTCAACGTGGAAGACATTCTTACGTGCGAAGACTTTAGTGTTTTCTCTGAGCGTGAGTTGAAACGCGATCTCGAAATCCTCACTGGTCTGCTCGACAAGATTGCAGGAACAACCGACATTCTCAAAGCAAGAGCCGCTCTCTATGGCGCTCTCAATGAGATGGACAGTGCAATTGCCGATTTAACAAAAGCAATTAGTTTAGAACCAAAAGACATAGACGCTTATTACAGGCGCGCCTTGTTATTGATCGACAAGGGTAATATAGAAGAAGGTCAGCAAGATCTGGAAGCCGCCGCAGAAATCGATCATGACGATCTCCGCGTGCGCTGGGGCTTCGCGGTTCTGTCCATGGCAACGCAAAACTTTGGACGAGCCATAGAAGAATTAGATCGATTGATCAAAGAGAACGACGAGAGCGATTATCTCTACTACTATCGCGCCGTTAGCAATCATCACATCGGCGATTTCGACAGTGCAATGGCCGACCTCAATCGTGCGATCGCGTTGAATCCGAATTATCTCGATGCCTATTACGAACGCGGACATATCTTCAGCCACATGGGCGACCACGAGCGCGCCTTGAGCGATTACAGTCGTCTCGTTTTAATGGCACCGGACAAAGCGGAATACCTGGAAGCTCGCGCCTGGGAGTATGACAAACTCGACGATCACGAATCCTCACTGGAAGAATTGAAGCGCGTGGAATCGCTGGCTCCGACGCGACCTACGTTGTTTGAATTGCGTGCGCGGATTCTGTTTAAACTGGAAAAATATGAAGACTCTTTGATTGCTGCATCGCAGGCGATCGAGCTTCTGCCTTCGTTTGCCGCTGCTCTTGATTTGAAGAGTGAAGCTCTGGAAAAACTTGGAAGGTTGGACGAAGCGAAAGTTGAACGGATCAAAGCAGAGGAAGCCTGGCTTAAAGGTGAGCAACCAATTCGTTGTCCGGATGTTGATTGGAAAGAACCCGAGTCGATCAAACAAGTCAACTTGAGTCAAATCAGTCTTGTCGATCCAACCGAAAGTTTTGCTCGAAGAGGCGCTCTTTATCAGGATCTCGGTTTGCACGAAAAAGCCGTGGAGCAATTCGATAAAGGATTGAAACGCGAGCCGTTGAACTCGATTTTGTTGCAAGCACGTGCCGCGTCGTTTGAAGCAAATGGTGATTGGGATAGAGCGCTCGCTGACGCGACTGCTGTAATCAGCCTGGAGCCTGAGGAAGAAGGTCACTACTATAATCGTGGTGCCATTTACACTCAGCAAGGTGAACTGGAAAAAGCGCTCGATGATTTTGCTCACGCAATCGATATAAATCCCGATCACGCGCAATCCTTTGCCGGAGCCGCTTACGCTCATATGGCCGCCGAGGATTACTCGAGCGCGATCAAACAATATAACAAAGCTATAGAACTTGCTCCTGCCGAATCTGATTGGTATCTCAGCCGAGCCTGGTGTTTACAGGCTCTCGATAAGTTAGATCAAGCTCTCGAAAATCTCGATGAAGCAATTTCTTTGAATTACACTTTTGCAGATGCGTATTACTGCCGCGGATTTGTTCGCAGTCGTATGAGACAACGCGCTGAAGCACTGCAGGATTTCAACACTGCAATAGAATACGTTGATGACTGTTCCGAGTACTACGTGTCTCGTGCATGGGAGCACTACAAGCTTGGTGATGTCATCTCATCAGAGAAAGATTGCCTGCGCGCAATTGAACTGGACGCAGAAGATCCGGCACCATATGACACACTTTCAAGAATCAAACTCGATGCCGGTGATGTCGATAAAGCGCTTGCATTGGCGCTTCAAGGGATAGATATTTCGCCTGAGTATCCGGACATTTACGATGCACTTTCGCAGTGCTATACGAAACTGGGCAAGAAGGCTAAAGCGAGACAAGCGCGCGAAACCGCTATCAAGCTTGGCTTCAACGATGAAGACGAAGATCTCTAATTGCTTTTCTGCGTCTGTGTGTTAACGCATGCCTGTTAAAAGGCATGATGTTCAGCCCTGGCGACAAAATGAAAGCACACGTTAGTGAGCGTTTTAAGCGCCTGAGCAAGGCACAGGTACGCATTGCAGTTGCGTTGAAACCGTTTCGTTTTAAAAACCGTTTCGAGATGCAGGCGCTGCCTCTGAAAGTGCCCGCCGAGTCCAGGAGATTTGCTGACCCCCCCCGGATCTAGATTGCCGACAGTTTTACTTCAACTTCCAACCGAGCTTTAGCCAAACGTGACTTAAGATGCGGCGGTTGCTACTGCTGGAGTTGGAACGCGCTCTGGCGTATTGTGGTGTTCTTTTACTTTCTTCCTGACGCCTTCGCCGGCGAGCAAGCCACTTGTTGTTGCTTGTCCGACGCCGCGGGTCCAGCTGCTGCTGTCGCCGATGATGAAGAGGTTTTCGATGGTTGTTTCCATCGACTTACTTACTTTGATGGAATCGGGATAACTTTTGCATTCCGGTGCGAAGAGCAAGGTGGAATCGTCCGCAACACCCGGGCAAATTTTGTTGAGCGCATCGAGGTATTCCATGATGCTTGCCAAAATTCTGTGAGGATATGCAAGCGAGATGTCACCACATTCTGCTTCGAGTGTCGGCTTGATCAAATTGTTGGTCAACGACTTGGTGCGGCGTCCGGCTTTGAGGTCGCCGAGGCGCTGTACGAGCGGTCCTCCACCGGCGAGCATGTTGACGACCTTGGCAATCGTTTGAGAATAAAGTTGCGGATCTTTGAATGGTCGCGTGAATGTTTTTGATACCAGAACTGCAAAATTGTTGTTCTCGGATTTCTCGTACATCTTCGAGTGACCGTTGACTAGAACGTAGTCTCGGTGGTTTTCCGGAGTGACATAACCGCGCGGGTTGGAGCAGAAATTTCGCACCACGTCGCCGGTGTGTCGGCTGATGTAATAAAGTTTTGGTTCGTAGAAGCGCTTGTCCACTTCTTCTGTGAAGTAGCAGCTGGTCTCAACGCGAACACCGATGTCGACTTGTCCAGGATAAATGTCGAGCTCTTTGTAGAACTCTTGCTGGGTGAGCCAATGCGCTCCGCCTCTGCCAACCGACAGAATGCAGTAATCGAAGGTGTCTTCTTTTTCGTCGCTGACTTGCTTTCTATATCCATCGTAGCGGATAGCGAATTTCTCTCCGCGTCGGGTTACGGAAACGACCTTGGAGTCCCAGTGGAAGTGAATGTTCGGACCGAGTGCTTTGATCTCGGCAAGGATGCTCGAGTTGATTGCCGGTGCGTTGTCAGAGCCGCAGTGCAACAGTTCCTGATAGTGATAGGTCATTCCTGCCAGGGTCGCGCGCTTATGAATCCATTCCAGGTCTTCTGCATTTGGCTTGACGACAGGGATTTCGCATGGCGCATGCTTGAGAATTGTTTCTCTGACCACATCAAGGCGCTTTTGAAGTTCTTGTTCGCCGACCAGGTCGTAGAGCCGACCTCCGATCACAGGAGAGGCTGACAAAATTACTTTGAAATCGTTCCAGCTGCCGGCGGATTGTCCCGGAGCGCAGTAGCTGCAGGCCTTCGGCGGGCAGACCGTCAATTTCCCCTGGTCGATTGGACAGGCATATCGCTTTTCATAAACCGGTCCGACGTCGAATACGTGTACTTCGACGTTGGCTCCCGCGAGTTCTTTCAGCGCGAAGAGACCAGATGCACCCAAACCTACAAGGGCAAGCTTTTGCATACGACTTTGAGATTCTCCAGAATGACTCAAGCCCGAGATGGGCTCGGAGCAAAGACTTCTCGGTTTCAAGAAACAGAGCTTCTTGATATTACCACTTATGCTCCAGGTTTCTAAGAGATCATTGCGGAAATTGACCGATTTGCTAGCTTAAACAAATTTAGACGGGCACTGGCGCAGGTTTCGAACCACTACTTCAGGAAGACTTTCTTGCGTTTAGACTCCAGTCCATGCAGCATCGATGAAATCTGGCTAAAGATCTCGTCGGTGACATGCGCCACAGCTTCTTTCTTCTTCGCCTTGTACGCTTCCAGATTGATCGGTTCGCCCACGTCGATCAATACGCGTCGCGCGCCGCGGATAATAGGTGCGCCGCCGAACACTTCTTGTTCGAGTCGATCGAGAACATGCGAATAACGTTCTTGCGACATGTGCTCGGTGACGTAGCCGTCGTAAATCGCGATGAAATTGACTGCGCGATCGAGGTCCTTGTAGCAAGCCTTGATGCTGGCCGCATGCTCGTCGTGAATTTGTTTTTCGTACTCGCTGGACGCCGCTTTTTCGGAGTAGATGTACTCATCGAGATTGTTTCGAAGAATTCGAACTTGCTCCAACTCTCTTTGATTCGGTGAAATCTCGACATCGAGTTGCTTCGCCACTTTCAGGAGGATAGCGCGTCTCAATTTTTCGACGCGTTCATTCATCGTCAAAGCCGGATCGCATTTTTGTTTGTATTCTTTTTCGAGAATAGTAAGCAGTCTGTCAGCCACTCGGCGCAATCGATCGCGCACCGAAGCTTCGCCTGATTCGATTTCTACTTTAACGATGTCACCATCGCCCGAGTGTTCTGCCGTTAGTCCAAGTTTGTTTTCCATCTTGGTGAGCGACTCTCGGATGTTGCTGCCGATGTCGTACGGGAAGGTATATTTCAACGCGATTGGAACGATGTAAATGGTTTCATCCGGGTTTGCTTTTTTGATGTCGCTCAATGCCCAGAAAGACATTTGCGCAGCGCCGGATTCAAGCGGAAGAAGCGTATCGTTCTGGCGCGAAATTTCACCTTCGGGAAATAGAACAAGTTTTTTCTTTCCATTGGCTAGAAGTTCGCGCGTGGTTTTAAACGATTCACGATCGACAGCACCACGAACCACAGAGTAGCAGCCCATGTGTTGCAGCCACCATCCGTTTAAACCATGATCCCAATCAAACACTTCTCGCGCGGCGATGAAATTGAAATCTTCATTCACCAATTTCGCAAACGCGAACATGACTTGCGGATCATGTCGAAAACTGTGATTCGGACAGATAAGTGCTTTCTTGCCTTTGAGTGTATTGAAGCGCGCCAGTGCTTCGGGTGAGGCACTGACTGTGGTGTCATTCAAACCCAGCTTCATATATAGTGGCATCAATAGTTTGACCATCGCGATCATCCACGGAGTATCCAGCGGCGGTCTAAAATCGAGCATCAACGATCTCCTTGACTCGAGGATTCAAGACCGTTACTTTACCATGGGCACCGCTCTACTGAATCGGTGCGAATTTAAGACCTTTTGAAACTGACCATTTGACAATCTCTAGCGTCGACTTGATGCATTGCCGCGAATTTCGTGTGCTTTCGTGCAAGACAATCAGGCTGCCGGAGCGGGTCTGCCTGACTATTCGTCGAACCACTTCGGACACGCCGACATCGTTCCAATCTTCCGCGACTGGACCCCAATAGACGCACATCAAGTTTCTTTCTTTCAGCGAAACTGCTTTATCAGGATCGATCAAACCATATGGTGGGCGAAAAACTGTTGGTGCCTCGCCGGTTGCGTTTTTAATCACCAGGCTGGCTGCATCGACTTCTTTTTCGAAAAGTGCTTTCGGAATAAAAAGTGGTGCTAAATGGCTATAAGTGTGATTGCCGATCTGGTGCCCACGATCCTTCGTTAGTTTCGCCAGTTCAGGATACTTTTCGACGTTTCTTCCCGTGAAGAAAAATGTGGCTTTGACATTGTGCTCGTCGAGCATCTCGAGCAGTCGCGGGGTGGTCTCCGGAAACGGACCGTCGTCGAAAGTGAGGTGGCAAGGCGACTCGGAATTGTCCGCCGGATGGTGCCAATAGCCCGATGGCAGAACTGACCGGGCGGCCCCAGTCATCATATCCATCTTCATGTCGTTCAGTGATTTTATCAATGCCAAACCAAAGCCCCATGAGCTAAACCCTAACACAACATTAGTCGTTTTGGTCGCTGTGTATCTCTTGAATTCGAACAGTTCGTCGACTGTTCTGTGAGCTAGGTTTCTTTCTCCAGATGGTAATCGTGGGCTCCGGTGAGCGAGAACGTCCAGGCAACCGCCTCTCTGGCTGTTTCAATCTCCGGCGGAACTCGCAGGTAATATAACTTGTATGAACCATCCGGTTCCGGTGTGGAATTTTTGACTTCGACTATCTGAATCGGTTCGTCTCGTAGTCGCGGGCGCAGTCGAAACAAGCGCCCGCATTCATCGCTCGAAACCGGCTTGGCACCTGAGTCTTTTAAATATTTTTCCATGCCGTATCGTTCAATCATGACGCGGCGCCGTTCAATATTCGTCTCGTCGCCGATTTCCATGGTGCCGAATTGACCCAGAGTGTCGAGGACTTGGCTGGAGTTGATACTATATGTGGTGTCATTCAGCGAGTTGAGTACCGGTTTATTCTGTGATGCGATCGAACACCGGTTATCACTCGCTAAGCGTTTGCCGACTCACTCGCTTTTGTTTGTTGCACGAGTTCTTGAATCGCTTTTCTGGCCTGGTCTCCAACTTCCTGTCCCCGCCTTTGGGCAATCGATTCGATTGCGCTGGCAAAGGCGTAGAAGCGTTCGATCGAAAGATGCGTCGCGCGCTGATGCGGGAGCAGGCTGCGCAAATATCCGCGCAAATTGGTTTCCTCTTTTTCACTCATTGGATTGAGCATATTGATCAAAGGACGGATGCCTTTGAGTGATACCAGTGGCGTTTGATACGCAATCAGATTGTGGCGCAACGCGCGGCTGAGCAGGACGCACTCTTTGAGTGGTGCCTTTTTATCCTTCGGGTCGACTGGTGCCTTTGCGAAATCCTTTTCGTAATCTTTAAAATCGTAGAGCACATGCAGCAACGATTCCGGCGTTCGCCCTTTGATATCTTTCATCGGCATCATGCCGTAGATCAAACTGCGAGCCTGGCATTCATCGACATCTTTGGACGCGTTTAAAACAATTCCCGACAAACTCCTCGCGCCTTTGATCATGGCGGCTTCGTTGATCTGAGCAATTCGTTCCGGAGCGAAACTAATTTCTTTGACGGCAAATTCCTGGCACAAAAGAATATCGATTACTTTGTCGCGCAAAATCGAGCCAAACTCCGCAGTCGTCAAAGTGCCGGTGACGAAGTACATCGTCACGTCCGGGATATTGCGCCCGAATTTGATCGACAGCGTTCCTGTAACCTTTTCCAGGGCCAGGAATTGCATGACGTTGAATATAGTGCCCTCGCGAACCGAGGTTATATGGAAGCTAATGCCCACGGGTCAATTCTCTTGGCTCGGCACAGTCCGAAAATTATAACCGCCCGCCGCTAGCGGCGCCCTATGATTTCGTTTCGCTGCGTTTTTTAAGAGCTTTTAAAACTTCGACTCGATCGTCGAAATCAAAAACCTGATCTTTGATTATCTGGTAGGTTTCATGCCCTTTTCCAGCTATAAGCACAACATCGTTATCGGCGGCATCGAGCACAGCGAGCTGAATTGCCTTGGCGCGGTCCGGTTCAACCAGAATGTCTTCATTCATGCGTTTGATGCCCGCCAGGATGTCGACGATGATCTGCTGCGGATCTTCGGAGCGCGGGTTGTCGGAGGTGACTACAACCGTGTCGGCGAGATTTTCCGCGATCGCTCCCATCTGTGGGCGTTTTGATGAGTCCCGGTCGCCGCCGCAACCGAATACGGTGATTAATTTTCCTGAGGCTGGAACCAATTCACGAGCCACTCTTAAAACGTTTTCAAGTCCGTCGGGCGAGTGCGCGTAATCGACGATGCAGAGCGGCTCTTTGGTCGGAGCGCTGCTGGAAACTGACTGGAATCGACCGGATACGCCGGGGAATGACTCCAGGCCTTCCTTCAATTCGTCTTTGCTTACGCCTTCGGTAAAGCAGATCGCCAGGGCGGCGAGCACGTTGTAAACATTGAAATTGCCGACCAGTTGCAGTTTCAAATCGAGCGGACCGTCGGGTGTGAGCACCGTTAGTTTTGTGCCGCTGTGATCGAAGTGCGCATTCTTGGCCTGGAAGTCGGCGCCATCGGAGAATCCGTAAGTAAATTTGTTGAAGTCAGGATCAAGCGCCGAGAGAAATTCATTGGCGAGCTCGAGATCGCGGTTGACGATCGCGTTTTTCGGATCCATAGGACTGTGATTGAGAGCCGAGAACAGAAGCAATTTTGACTTCCAGTAATGCTCCATCGTTTTGTGAAAATCGAGATGGTCTTGTGTGATGTTGGTCAAACAAGCTGATGCAAACTGGCAGTTGTCGACGCGCTTGAGTGCAAGAGCGTGGCTGGAAACTTCCATCGCGATATGCGAAACGCCGCCTTTGACCATCTGATAGAAGAGCCGGTGCAGGTCTGCAGCCTGAGGCGTGGTGTGTTTTGCTTCGATGTAGTCGTCGCCGTGCCCGGCTCCAGCCCAGCGAACGCCCATGGTGCCTACGAGTCCGGCTTTGCGACCGGAGCCGTTTAAAATATGTTCGATGATGTGAGTAGTCGAAGTCTTGCCATTGGTGCCGGTTACACCGAGCACGCGCAACTTTTGACTGGGATGTTCATAGAGATAATCGGCAGCTTCAGACATCGCCTGGCGCACATCTTTTACTTGCAGGTAGGGATGTGAAAAGCCGCTTGGTTTGGGCGTCTCGCTTACGATTAAAACGGCTCCACCGGCAAGCGCCTGGGGAATAAAATCATTGCCGTTCATTTTCTCGCCGACTACGCAAAAGAAAATATGTCCGGGAGCTACAGAACGAGAGTCGTACGAAACTCCAGTGAAGATGCTGCTTTCGGCATTCTCCCAATCGGCTTTGAGACCCCACTGATTCAACAGTGGACCGACTGATTTTGGAGAAACTTCCATTGTGGTTGGAGTCAAGCTCTGGACTCTGAAGAATTTTTGGGACCGACGCGACGACAAAAGATCCGCTTACAGTCAGCCTCAAGCAAACCCTCCGTGAATCGGAGCGGCAGATGCCTGAGGCTATCAGTTTTATTTAGACAGGTACTGCTGGCGTTGGTGTTGCTGGCGCTGGATAAACGCTGACGCGCTTCTTGCCGCGGGACATTTCGTAGGTGACGACACCCGTGACGACTGCGTACAGAGTGTCATCGCTGCCTTTTTTGACATTGAATCCAGGATGGATTTTGGTGCCTCTTTGACGAACAAGAATGTTGCCCGGGATGGCTAGTTGTCCGCCGTATACCTTAACGCCGAGACGCTTAGGTTGGCTATCTCTGCCGTTTCTTGTAGAACCGGCTCCTTTTTTATGTGCCATTTCAATTAACTCCCTGATTACGGCGCCGAGGCACCGCGCGTCGAAAGACGCTCTAGCTCTTGCTTTCTGCGCGTTGTCTTGGTTCGGCTTTAGCCAATACTTTTTTGTTTACTTCGATTGAATCGATGTAGACACGGGTGAATTGCTGTCTGTGACCTTGTTTCTTACGTGTGCCCTTTTTAGGCTTCATGTGATAAACAATCACTTTGGCTGCTTTGAGTGAAGACTCCATTCTGCCGTGCACTTCGTTCTCGACGACGTCGGAGATCACTTTGCCCGTAACTATGGCGCCTTCAACGAATGGCTGACCGACTGTGGTTTCATCACCATCAACAAGCATCAACACCTTGTCGAAAAGGTGATTCTCACCGTGGCTTTCGCTGGTGAAGTCGATGTCGACAAAACGTCCCGGCTCTAATTTATATTGCCTGCCGCAGGCTTCAACTATGGCGAACATTGCTGTCTCCGGAATTTTCTAACTAACGTAACTGACGTTGGATCGTCCTGATGCCCGCGTTTTGGTCCGCAGGTCCATGCAAGACTGTCCTTCGCTCTCTTTGAAGAGCGCAAAGACCGAATGTGAATACTATCAAATATGCACCCTGAGGGCAATAAAAGGCAGGGCTGGCTGCTTAACTATTGATAGCAAATGAGAATTGTTTGAACTTTGGCCTTCTCAAGAGGAGCCGCTTAACGCAAATGCTGTTCTCGCTGTGCCGCTTGATTGATTGTCAGTTTGCCCTGCTCATCGGTGCTTCCGTCGCCGTTGATCACCGTTTCGCGATTCTCGAGTTGTGCTTTTGTTTTTTTAGGCTCCCAGAACCCGCCAAGTCCGCGGCTTTGGGCGAACTTTTCCGCAACTAGTTGGGACGGTTTTGTTGATTCCAGCACAGGCGCTCGAAATTCCGACTTGATCGATTCGCGTCCGATCGTCCAACTTCTCAAGACACCATAGATGACAAGCATGCCGATGCCACCGACCATCACCAAAACTGAGACCCAGCGCTGATAAGCGAGATAGGAGTATGACAAGGTGTATTCGGGATTGTCCCCGATGCGCTGGTAGATGTCGACGTTGTGGCTCTTTTCAATGTCGCTCTTAAACGCCAGGGCAGTATCTGGAGTCATTGGCGGAAAGCTGGCTTCAAACGCGGGCTTGCTGCCGACCTGGACTTGCAGGTGCAATTGCGACTTTCCTTGTTTTTTAAGCTCGGACGTCCTAATTTCTTTGACTACGGCTGTCGTTGTCTGCCAATTAGTTGGTTCTGCAACTTTTTGATATTCTCCAAACGCCCACGCCATCATGGAGAAAATCACTAAGGACACGCTGGTGATTAGAATCTTGTGGTTGAGGTCGCAACGAAGAAGAGCTTGGTGTGCGGATGTTGGGTTCATGGAAAAATTTGTGAGATCCATCTACACGCGCTCCTGACACTTGGATGTTCGCTCGATTCTACTTCTGGAGTGGGCACGATAAGAAGTTCTTAATGACAACTTAGTCTTTGCGAACCGCGATGACAACCTTCGTCTATGCAATTGACTGTTCGATTTGGCTAGATAGTTTTGTTCAATACTTAGAGGAATAGACAGAGTTAGCATTTGTTATTCCTCACCCGAGTCTATCTATTGGGTACATGGGGAGCCGAATCCAGTAACATGAAAGACGTTCTTGCGAGCTTACGATGTCTCCGTTTTGTACTGATTGTCCGGAAGTAAACACCCATGAGTAACGATGCCGTAAAAGAAGATGAGCTTGGCCGCAGCAAAGCGAGCAGCAGTCCTCGGGATCATCTTATACATCTACTGACAATCGGCTGGGATCCGAAGAGTCCTCTTATTCGAAAGTTTGTCGCGCTTAATCAATTGGAGCGCGTAGTTTCTGACTGGGTCGAGAAAAGCAAGCCTGTGAGCAAATAAAGCGTTAAGCCAAATATACAATTTCCATTAAACATATTAAGTGGTACGGGCATAGCGGATACCATCTGTATCATAAATCACCCGCACCGTTAGCTATTAATGGGAGTTATCGTCGTATGTTGCAAGTTGGTAAAAAAGCTCCGCCGTTTGACATGCCGTCCACCAAGGACCTCAAAACTTTGAAAGAAAATGTCAGCCTCGCTGATTACAAAGGCAAATGGCTCATTCTTTTCTTCTATCCTTTAGATTTCACCTTTGTTTGCCCAACCGAACTTAAAGCCTTTCATGACAGATTGAAAGACATCAAGGGCGCCGGCGCCGAAGTCCTCGCTGTCTCAACCGACAGCGTATACAGCCACCGCGCCTGGATCAACACCACCGAAGATAAAGGTGGACTGGGCAAATTGGATTACATCCTCGGCTCCGACATCACCAAAGATGTTTGCCGCGATTACGGTGTATTGCTCGAAGACAAGGGCATCTCACTGCGTGGTCTTTTCATCATCGATCCAGATGGTTACCTCCAGTATCAAGTTGTCCATAGTCTCAACGTTGGTCGCAGCGTAGACGAAACCCTCCGCGTTCTTGAAGCTCTCAAGACCGGTGGACTTTGCGCAGCCGATTGGAAGCCAGGTCAAAAACCTATTTCCGTCTAATCGATTGAATAAGTATTGAATTTCAAGGAGTCGCTGGCCAGGTGCTGGCGACTCTTTTGAATAATCACACCATCGGCTCAGTTACGGCGATACAATATTGGTAGTTCATAACGGTATCAAGGAGGTCGTATGCCGCTTCGAATGGATGCTCCCCTGCCATCTCTGGATGGTGGAACGGACTGGTTCAATTCAGAACCGGTTACGGCTGAACAATTAAAAGGTAAACCAGTACTCGTCCACTTTTGGTCGGTGAGCTGCGGGACCTGCAAAGAGAGTTTGCCCGATATCAATCGATGGTTGGAAACTTACAAACCAGAAGGTTTGCAGATCATCTCGGTGCACATGCCGCGACAAGAAACTGATACCAAAATCGAACTTGTCAAAGAAGCGATGGCCGAGTGGGAAGTGCAGCAGCCTGTCGTTGTCGACAACTGGCACGAAATCACAAATAAGTTCGAGAACAAATACGTTCCTGCCTACTACTTATTTGATGAAGACCATAAAATGCGCGACTTCAAGGCCGGCGAAAAGGCCGTCAAGATGGTCGAGCCTGCAATCGAACGAATTTTGAAAGCACAGAAGGAAAAAGTCGCTGATTGATTTGATTAACGCAGCAAACTGGGCGTCAGTCTCGAAACAATCGGGAATGTCCTGAGAGCGCTGGACGATTTTCGATAATCAGAATTGGTAAAATGTCAGCCGATCGACTTTTTGATCGAGGCTATTTGTTTCCATCTGGTTTTCAAAACCTTTGGGTACTTGGTTACTGGTTGGGTTGGTGTCAAAACAAAATCGCGAAAGATTTTGTTGGAATTATTAGGTTGAAACTACTTCGTTCTCAGGTGAAACATGACAGACACAGTTACAAAAGATAAGGCGAAAGACACACCAGCAGCTGAAACGGAGCCTTCGACCAATTCACAGAAACTTTTCGAGCGCGCTCAAAAAGTGATACCAGGCGGAGTCAACTCGCCGGCAAGAGCATGCAAAGCTGTCGATTCCCAGCCAATCTTCATGGCTCGCGCGGACGGACCTTATCTTTACGACGTCGATGATACCGAATACATTGATTGCGTTTTGTCCTGGGGACCGATGATTCTTGGTCATTGCCATCCTCGTGTTCTCGAAGCTGTTGAGCGCGCTGTAATTCGTGGCACCAGCTTTGGTGCTCCGTGCAAAGCCGAAGTTGAACTGGCCGAATTGGTTACCGAATTCATGCCGTCGATGGAAATGGTGCGCATGGTCAATTCCGGAACCGAAGCATGTATGTCGGCAATCCGCGTGGCAAGAGCGTTTACGAAGCGCGACGTGATAATCAAGTTTGATGGTTGCTATCACGGACATGCCGATAGTTTTCTTGTTAAAGCAGGTTCCGGTATGGCGACTCTCGGAATTGCCAGCAGTCCAGGCGTTCCTGAGGCCCTCTCGAAACTGACTATCTCACTGCCTTACAACGATCTGGATGCGGTCACCAAAGCTTTCCAGGAGCATAAGGATGAAATTGCCGCAGTAATCGTCGAGCCGATCGTCGGCAACTCCGGATTGATTCTGCCTAAGGAAGGCTTCCTTGAAGGTCTCAGCGAACTTTGTCAGAAACACAAATCACTTTTGATCTTCGACGAAGTGATGACCGGATTCCGCGTCAACAAAGGCGGCGCGCAAAAGATGTTCAACATCAAGCCTGACCTGACCTGCCTCGGCAAAGTAATCGGCGGCGGTATGCCGGTTGGTGCTTATGGTGGCAGAAGAGACATCATGGAAATGGTGGCACCACAAGGCGATGTTTATCAAGCCGGCACACTCTCCGGAAACCCAGTGGCAATGGCTGCCGGTGTCGCTCAGTTGAAAGTGTTGCAAAACGAAAAAATCTATACCGAACTGCAAGAGTCTAGCGACAAACTTGCTCAAGGTTTGAAAGACCTGATCAAAGAGAATGGTGTGAATGCGACCGTTTCTCATACCTGCGGAATGATCACCGTGTTCTTCACCAAGCAGGAAGTCACCAACTTCGAACAGGCACAAAAGGCAGACACCGAGACCTTCTCTAAAGTGTGGAAATCGCTGATCAAGCATGGTGTCTACTGGCCGCCATCACAATTCGAAGCCGCGTTTCTTTCGACACAACATACGAAACGCATAATCGATCAAACGATTGAAGCGTTCGAAAAAGCGTTTAAAGAACTCGCATAGTTAGTTAGAACTTGAATGGCTAAAGAACCTGTTGCGAAACCTGATGTGCTGTTCGCATTGAGTCGAGCATCCCGTTGCCACGGTTGTGACGCGAAACTGAACGTTGACGAAATCGTGCGACTGAATAAAAAGGACGATGAGAAGGAAGCTTTTTGTCTTCGGTGTTCTGCCCTTTCCGAAATGGAATTACTGCGCAGCGGAAATGCGTTGGTGACTCGATTGGCAAAGAAATATTCTACGACTCACTTTGTCGAAATGAAGTGGTCGGAGGTTTGGAAGACATACGAGCGGCAGGGTTTGTTAGTGGAGCGCGAAGCGCTGAGAAAAGCGAGAGAGGAAGCCGGCCAAAAACAATGACTGGGCTTTGATCGAGTTTCGCTGAGCTTTCGAAGTGGTCAACTTCAACAGGTTTTTAGGGTTCAAATGGTTTTTGAGCTTCTAAAGTAGTTTGACTAATTCTGAGCTTGATAAACGCAAGCTCGGATCTTTTTGCAGGCAACTATGCAGAATCTGATTTAGTGCTGCTGAGCAGAGCTCAGAGTCTGGCTCCGCGGGCTGATCGTGAACGTGCATATGCATTGTGTCAAACGCGCTGCTTCCACGAAATGGAGGCCGTCCGCAAATCACTTCATACATCAGACAACCAAAAGAATAGATGTCCGATCGTTCGTCCAGTTGACTGCTGCGGCATTGCTCAGGGCTCATGTAGAGCGGACTTCCCGCGCATTGTCCGGTTTTGGTCAGGCTCTGGTTATCGTAATCGGTCATCTTGGCCAGACCAAAATCCAGAAGTTTTGCGCGCAATTCTCCTTTCTCATCTCGGGTGAGAATCACGTTGCTTGGCTTGACGTCGCGGTGCATGATACCGTGTGAATGGGCGTGGTTAAGGGCTTCTGCGATCTGTTTGAAAATAGGACGAGCATGAGATTCTGATACTTTGCCATTTGCAGTGAGCACGTCGGCAATTGTTGGACCTTCAGCAAAATCCATCAGTAAATAAGGTTGACCATCGGGAGCGATGCCGTAATCGTGAGTGTTGACGATGTTTGGATGATTGAGGTGACTTGTAATTTTCGCTTCCAGGGTAAAGCGTTTGCACAATGAATCTGAGGTCGATAGCGCTGACGAAAGAAATTTGATCGCAAAGACTTTATCGAGCAAGCGATGCCTTACCTTATGAACTACGCTCATTCCGCCTCGACCCAGTAAATTGAGATATTCGAATTTCGACGACAAACCATGCAGGTACTGCGGCGCAAAATCGCAATCCACTTTGCGAAGACTGAGCACGGTATCCTTTTGTTCGATGTCCAATTGAGTTGCCTCGTCCAATGATTGTTGTGCATCACAGTTCTTCAGTTCGAAAGAAGACTTCAACATCGAATTTTTTATTCTCGGGTCTAACCAGATCTCTCCACTTTGGACGGCTCGAATCGCGTTCAGCAGCTGATTATCATCAGTTAGATCTTTTGAGACGTATCCACGTGCTCCGGACGACAATGCCGAAAGGACAACTGAGTCCTCCTGGTGAGAACTCAAAATAATGATTTTCGCGTGTGATCCCAGTTGCCTCAGTATCCGCGCAGACTGCAGTCCATCCATAACAGGCATGGAAAGATCCATGATCACCACGTCGGGATTGAGCGCAGCTACTTTGTCGATTGCTTCTGCGCCATTACATGCTTCGCCGACAATCAAAATGGATTGTTCGTTAGATAATGACAGCTTGATTCCCATTCGTAGCAGCGAATGATCTTCTACCAGTAACACTGATATAGGAACTGCTAAGTTCACTTTGCCCCCTAATCGATGTGAGGCATCGAGGCGTTTGGTTGGTTCCGACCTTACACAGTTTAGGTTTTCGCGCTCTTCGATGCATCACCAATAGGGGTGATTGGTTTGGATGAAAGATCGGCAATTGTGAATAGAAGGTATAGCTTGGGGGGTGACGACTCGTTGGGGTATATGATGGTCAGATTAAGGGATGTCAAGTGTCTGCCTTCATGGCAGAGGTAAGCAAAATGAAAGCGCAAAAATCTGGAACTAACAGCCGCGTTGGTTTATCTCGTTCAACTTTTGAAAACGATGGCATTCCAAACAGCCCATTCAAAAATTCCAAAAGTGCAGCGATGACACTGGCAGTCTTTGGAATAGTTTTGGGTGGTTTTATCGCTGCTTCTGGTGCCGTTATCGCTTTTTCACAGCATAAGGGTGCACCGGCTGCCGTGGTCCAACCGATTAAACCGGTGGCATCGGCTGGTCAGACTTCGCACATTGCAGCGGCATTGAGTGATGGAAAACATCATCATACAAATGCGCAGACCCATTTGAGCAGCAAGCACGCGAAGAAGCACGCCAAGCCGAAAGCCGCTGGTCATGCGAATTTGCATTAGTGCGACGACGATAGTTTCGAACAGCGCGCCGATCGTTTTGATTCAAGAACGTGTGCTTGGAACGGACAGCCGAACGGCGTACGTGAACATGAAACGGACAGCAGAAGCTTGTCGATTTTTGCTGAGAGCCTGGTCGATTGGTGCTGACCCGATTGTTCCGAACTATGGCGCTTAGTCTTTTGACTTACTGGCTGCGATGATTTGGGCAAGCTTCTCTTCAGTGAGCTTGTCCTCATCCATATTAGGTAGACCTTGCCAACGAACTATGTTGTCTGGCGAGATCACCATGCAATGCGGAATTCCTTGAACACCGAGTTTTCTTTTCATGGTTTTGGTTGGATCAGTTCCGACACTGTATTTGATATCGTTTGTCTTCAGAAACTCCTGGAGTTTTTCTTCCGGCTCATCGCTCAATCCGATGATGACCAGGTCATCTCCGAATTTTTCTTTGAAGCCGTTTAACTCGGGAATCAAGCTTCGGCAAGGACCGCACCAGGTTGCCCAGAAATCTATGAGCACCACTTTGCCTTTAGTGTCGGGTGCGGCGCCGTTGATCCAGCTCTTCACTTCCAGTTCTGGAGCGGTTTTTCCGCGCAGATCTACTTTTGCGAATAGTTCTTTCTTCGTGACTATTGCCGGATAGCTGTCCGCTGCTGATGTGGCAGGGCAAGCTAAGGCGAGCATCGCACCCAATAAAAGGAATTGCAATTTCATTGAACGTCTTCCTCCAAGTTTATTGTCGAAATCAATGGATAAGCGCTTATGCAGCCAAGTTTAGTTGGCTTATGTAGTTAGGGCTTTTTTCCGGCCGGCCTTCTGGAACCACCACTTGGGCCAGTTGAGCGTCCGCCGCCACCACCTGCAGTGCGACCTCTGGCCCCACCGCCGCTGCTGCCGCCGCTTGGACGTCCGTAACCGCCGCCGCCGCCACTGCCGCCGCTGCTGCTACGACCAGCGCCGCCACCACGATATCCGCCGCCGCCGCCGCTGCTGCCACCGG